>JAUZNZ010000003.1 GCA_030706735.1 Bacteroidota bacterium
CTCCTGCTCGAAGACACCGCCTTCATGCAAAAAAGCATCCGTATTTCGGTGGCCTATAATGATTATACCGGGGGACTGCCCAAATCCAGGCAGATCATCATCCAGGCCATCACTTCCCTGGGCAACCGTTTCGCCAAACCGGAAGAGATCGCTCACATCCCGTTGTTCAATGTGGATAGCCTGGATCAGAATCCCATCCTGGCCGGCAACCTCGAAAATTCGGCCCTTCGGATAGAGAAGCATGGCGCCAGGTTCAGGTTCCTCTACTCCAACGGCCTGTTTGAAACCACTTCATTCAGGGAAATAGCTTCCCGGGATTTCGCAATGAAGCCCAGATACCTTGGCTTGATCGCGCTGAAGGGTTTTGTGGACAGCTCCGCCGTAATCCCCGCGCGCTTTTCTTTTTGCCGCCTTGATTGCGAAGACTGCGGTAATTAAGATTCCCGGGGATGAAGGTCATGTCTGAAAAATAAGTATATTCTCGTCCTGGTTCCTGCACATTTTTAAAACTTAACGTCTATTTTATGACAGCTTCGCAAAAATTCCTGGCAAAGATGGGATTGACGGAGGGGCAATCTGCGCCGCCGGACGCCAAAGAAGAGCGCCCGAACAGCCGCCGGTCGTTCCTGAGAACCGCGGGCCTTGGAGGCCTTGCCCTGGGCGGCCTTCTATTTGCCCCGATCGAAGATACCCTCGCGCACTGCACCTCAAAGGTGAATCGTTACTCGGGCCCTTCCGACCTAAAGATCACGGATATGCGCTATGCGACGGTAATGAATACCACCGGCCGGTGTACCATCATCCGCCTCGATACCAACCAGGGCATCTATGGCTACGGGGAGGTGCGGGATGGCGCCGACTGGCGCTATGCGTTGTTCCTGAAGAGCCGCATCGTGGGCATGAACCCATGCAGCGTGGAGCAGATATTCAAACGGATCAAACAATTCGGAGGCAATGGCCGGCAGGGCGGCGGCGTCAGCGGAGTCGAGATGGCCCTTTGGGACCTGACCGGAAAGGCGTATCACGTCCCGGTTTATCAGCTGCTCGGAGGAAAGTACCGTGACAGTGTGCGCCTATACGCCGACACGCCGGAGGAGGAGGACCCGAATGTCTTTGTCGCCAAGCTCAAGGACCGTCTCGAAGGCAAGGGGTTCACCTTCCTCAAGATGGACCTCGGCATCGAGATGATCCGCAAGATCCCCGGTACGATCGTCAATTCCAATTTCTGGGACGTCGGACGGCAATGGAATATGGCTCCGATGACCTACGGGGCCACACAGCATCCCTTCACACAGGTACAGATTACCCCCAAAGGGCTCGAAGAAATGGCGAAGTACGTAGTGAAGGTCAGGGACGTGATCGGTTATGAAGTGCCATTGGCTTCCGATCACTACGGCCATTTCGATATGAACAATGCGATCCGCCTGGGCAAGGCGCTCGACCCATACCGGCTCGCCTGGCTGGAGGACCTGATACCCTGGCAATTCACCGACGATTGGAAGGAGATCACCCGCGCGATCGAAACGCCTACCAATACGGGCGAGGATATCTTCGGCAAAGAAAGCTTCATCAGGCATATCGATGCGCATGCCACTGATCTCATCCACCCCGACCTGGCCACTGCGGGCGGGATCATGGAGACCAAAAAGATCGGCGATTATGCCGAAGAGAAAGGTATTGCCATGGCGATGCATTTTGCCGGCCTGCCGATATCCTTTATGGCCAATGTCCACTGTGCGGCAGCCACGCAGAACTTTGTTGCCCTGGAACACCATTCCCTGGACCTGCCCTATTGGAGTGATTTTGCCAAAACGGTTGACGGCAAGCCGCTCTTTGAGAAAGGCTTTGCGCATGTTCCGGATTCGCCCGGCCTGGGGGTGGAGTTGAATGAAGACATGATCAGGCGGCACCTCGATCCGGAGAATAAGAATTATTTCGGCCCGACGCCCGAGTGGGATAATGTCCGCAGCTGGGACAGACTTTGGAGCTGAACCACCTATGTAGTACCCGACACGCTATTATTGTCACCGCAACCCAATTACCGGTATGGCATTTTCAAAGAGCCGCCTTTTTTCATTTTTTTACGTCCTTGCGATCCTGTTCTTGTTGTCCTTTATCCTGGTGACCGTCGGTCCCCGGTGGATGCTGGGAGGATGGCTGCTGATGCTCTGTTTTTTCTCTCTGGCCATCGCGTTCCGCGGACATTCCCTGTTGAAAGGGTTTTCCTATACCGTGATCATCCTGGCCATGGTGAGCCTGGCCCTTTACTATCCCGCCTATTTTGTCAGGGTAGGCGACTTCAAGCTGTCCAGGCTGATCGTGCCCTTATTGCAGGTGATCATGTTCGGCATGGGGACGGAGCTGAGCCTGAAGGATTTCGCGCAGGTCTTGCGCATGCCGAAGGGCGTGGTCCTCGGGGTCATCTGCCATTACACCATCATGCCGCTCGTGGGATTTGCGCTGGCCAATTTGTTCCGTTTCCCGCCCGAGATCGCGGCAGGTATCATCCTGGTCGGTTGCTGCCCAAGCGGCCTGGCCTCGAATGTCATGTCCTTTCTGGCAAAGGCTAACCTCGCGTTGTCCGTGTCGGTGACCACGGTGTCCACTTTATTGGCGCCCTTTCTGACACCGTTCCTGATGCGCATGCTGGCGGGGCGTTTCATCGAAGTGAATCTCGATGCGATGATCTGGGATATTACGAAGATGGTGGTCTTTCCCGTGCTGGCAGGTCTCCTCTTTCATTACCTGGTGCGAGGCCGGTTCAAATGGCTGGACAAACTCATGCCGGTTGTTTCGATGGCCGGCATCGCGCTGATCATCGCCGTTATCACGGCGTCTGGCAGGGAAAGCCTGCTGAAGGTGGGAGGCTTGCTGGTGCTGGCGACCCTGCTGCATAACGTTACCGGCTATACGCTAGGCTATTGGGCCGCGCGTCTCTTCAAATTCCGGGAAAAAGATTGTCGTACGATCGCGCTCGAAGTGGGCATGCAGAATGCCGGTCTGGCCTCCGCCCTGGCCCAGACCATGGGCAGGCTGGCGACGATCGGCCTTGCGCCGGCCATCTTTGGTCCATTGATGAATACCACGGGCTCATCGCTGGCCAGTTGGTGGCATCACCGTCCTCCCGACGAAGAGCCGCAAACGACAAGTCACTTGAAATAGGACTCCGGGATCGTCTTCCACATGTCATGGGAAAGATGCCCTGTCAGTAACTCATACAACAGGTAGATAGGCCAAAAAATGTAATGGATGATGAGCAGCAGGATCGAATGGTTATAATACCAGCTCACCATGATGGAATATAAGCCCAGGAGCAGATAAAGGATGCTTGTGTGCCTGTAATTCATATAAAACCATTTAGCCTGAAGATAATCCTTTTTCCCGTCATTTTTCCCTCACCTCGATGGTTTGATCGATAGCTTTTCCGGGAGAGGAGATGGTCTCCGCCGGGCGATAGGCAAAGTAGATCCTTTCAACGACCTTCCTCAGCGCTCCCGGGTCCATCCTGCCCAGGAGTTGGGCGATGGACAGCGGTGTCCTCTCATGGCATTCCTGCCTGAAGTCGAAGTTTTTCCAGTTCGCATGGCCGGGGCTTGCATCAGGCGTCGTGTACCAGGTCACGAAATCGTCCAGGATATAACCTGGCGACCTGTAGTAGATGAGTTTGAAGGCCGGGTTATTCCCATGGCCCGGGGTAACGCCCGGCGCCGAGATGAGGCAGGTGATCAGGTTCTTCCCGGTCTGATCGACCAACAGCCTGACGCCATCGCAATGCGAGTGCCCGGCCACCAGTCCGACGATTTGATCCTGGTATTTTTTCAACAGGCTTAAAAAGGGTTCCGTCGCATCCGGCATTTCCGCACTATGGAAGGACCACAGTTCATTCCCCGAGTAGCCATCCGCGCCCGGCGGAACATGCATGACGATCAGGCAATGGGCGCCATCCTCCTGAGCGGTTTGCAATTGCTTCGCGAGCCAGGCTAACTGGTCAAAGATATTTTCCTCCTGTGTGCCGGCAGGTCTTCCGTAGGGATGCTTTTTCTCGCGGACGAACATGACGGTATTCAAACCGATCAGCCTGAAATGTGCCGGCTTGCCCAGCGGGTCGGCAGTATAGCATCCTAGTTCCTTCCATTTCGAAAGGTCACGGATCGCCGCCTTTCCGCGGGCGTCCTCCGCGTTCAGCAAGGGAGAATGGATGTGCAGCGAAGGATCGGCATAGATACTGTCCGAAAAGAAGGAATAATCGCCGTCCCAGGAGTCGTTATTGCCCGGGACAAAGAAGATCGGGATATGATGCGCATCCCCAAGTTGTTTCAGATCCCGCAGCGCGGTCCGGATATTTCGGTGCACCAGGGCGGTGTCATGCGCATGGCCGGGGAGGTCGCCCGGGATGACGATAAATGCCGGCGCCGAATGTCCGCTTCTCAGCAAGGTATCTATCCGGCCCTTGAATACATCCCAAAGCAACGGGCTGGTATTGTCCGAACTGTCCGTATCGGGACCTTTCAGATCCTGATCCAGATGAATATCCGAAAGAACCAGGAAATAGGGGAGGCTGTCGCGGGCCGGGCGGACGGACGGGGCAGCCTGTATTTGCGCGCCCGCCATCAACAGCCCGATGAACAGCAGCGTTCTCATATATGGATCGCTTCCCCGTAGGCCACTTCGATCGCATCCTTGACGCTTTCGCTGATGGTCGGGTGGGGATGAATGCTGTCCAGCACTTCCTGATAGGTAGTCTCCAGTTTCCGGCCTACCACGGTTTCGATGATTATTTCAGTCACATTGTATCCGATCATATGAGTGCCCAGCCATTCGCCGTACTTCGCATCAAAGACCACTTTGATGAAGCCTTCCGTGTGACCCGCCGCCGACGCCTTGCCGGACGCGCTGAGCGGGAATTTCCCCACCTTCACGTCATACCCCGCGTCCCTGGCCTGTTTTTCCGTCAGGCCTACCGAAGCGATCTCCGGGCTGCAATAGGTACAGCCCGGCACATTGCCGTAATCGATGGGCTCCGGCTGGTGGGCATATTTCTTTTCGTTATAGGCGATATTCTCCACGCAGATGATCCCTTCCTTTGACGCCACGTGAGCCAGGGCCTGCCCGGGAGCGCAATCCCCGATAGAATAGACGCCGGGCACATTGGTTTGATAATATTTATCTACGGAGATCTTCCCTTTTTCCGTTTTCACGCCAAGGGTTTCGAGGCCGATATTCTCGATATTGGCCGAGATGCCGATTGCACTGAGCACGATTTCCGCCTCCAGGGTGACCTCCCCGGTGGGCGTCTTTATTTTCGCCTTTACCCCCTGGCCGCCGGTATCTACGCTGGTCACCTCGCTGTTGGTCAGGATCTCGATGCCATTCTTCTTGTATATTTTTTCCAGCTCCTTTGAAATGTCTTCGTCCTCTACGGGCACGATCCGGGGGAGGAATTCCACGATGGTGACCTTCGCGCCCATACTGTGGTAGAAATAAGCGAATTCGACGCCGATCGCGCCACTTCCGACGACGATCAGGCTCTTAGGCATTTGGGGGAGCGCCATGGCCTCGCGATAGCCGATCACCTTTTTCCCGTCCTGCTTGAGATTCGGCAATTCACGGCTGCGGGCCCCTGTGGCGACGATGATATGTTTGCCTTCTACTACCTGGGTCTTGCCGTCCGCGCCCGCGACCTCGAGCTGGCCCTTTGCTTTCAGTTTGCCATAGCCCATGATCACATCAATCTTGTTCTTTTTCATCAGGAACTGGACGCCTCTGCTCATTTTGTCGGCAACTCCGCGGCTTCGCTTGATGACGGCGGGAAAATCCGGCTGACCGCTCGCTTCGATCCCATAGTCCCTGGCGTGCTTGATGTCTTCATACACCTGCGCGCTCTTCAGCAAGGCCTTGGTCGGAATGCAACCCCAGTTCAGGCAAATCCCTCCCAGGCTCTCCTTTTCGATGATCGCCGTCTTAAATCCCAATTGCGATGCGCGGATCGCTGCTACATAACCCCCCGGACCGCTGCCGAGAACGACTACGTCGTATGCCATGTCAACCTGTTTTTGATGATGAATGCAAAATAAGACGTGCGAAACTACTTCACAAAGCCCATATAGCCAAATACCCGGATGGCCTGTCGCGGGCCTGGCGCGGGTGAGAGGGATGGTCCCGGGATGGCAACCGGATTACCAGCGGGATTGGAACTGGACTACCACCGGGATGGGCGAAAAGCGGTATTTTTGCCCGCGCAAACGATGAGCGCGCAAACCGAAAATCACTAACCGATGAAATTGGATATTCTGGCCATTGCGGTCCATCCCGATGATGTTGAACTGGGATGTTCCGGTACGTTGTTGATGGAAAAGATGCATGGAAAGAGGACCGGCGTGGTCGATCTCACCAGGGGAGAACTGGGTACCCGGGGCTCGGCCGAACTGCGGGCCAAGGAAGCCGCCGCCGCTGCGGCCATCCTCCAGTTGGACGTCCGGGAAAACCTCGACATGGCGGATGGGTTCTTCCGCAATGATGAGGAACACCAACGGTCGCTGATCCGTGTTATCCGCAAATACCGGCCGGAGATCGTCCTGGCCAATGCGCTTGCAGACCGGCATCCCGATCATGGAAGGGCGGGGAACCTGATCGCCGACGCCTGCTTTCTCAGCGGGCTGAGGAAAATAGAAACCGTGGACGTCGACGGGACGGCGCAGTCCTTCTGGCGACCGAAATATGTCTTCCATTTCATCCAGGACCGCTATACCCACCCTTCCTTCGTTTATGACGTCTCGGAGGTTTTCGACCGGAAACTCGAGTCGATCCGGGCCTATTCTTCCCAGTTCCATTCGAACGCCTATGACAAGGAGGAGCCGCAAACCTATATTTCCACTCCCGGGTTCCTGGAATCCATCATCGGCAGACACCAAATGTTCGGAAAGATGATCGGGGTGCCGTATGCGGAGGGCTTTGTAACCGAAAAGACCCTCGGAATTGGCGATTTTGATTCCCTGGTCAGGTTTGATACCTGATCACAAAACAAATGCACTGATTAAGCGTTTATTATATTGTGTGCCCTTTAACACTTTCTACCTTGTAAAAGGGTTAACTTTGCACCATCTTTAACATTTCATAACAGGCTTATCATGATCGCGATACCCAAATTCTCGAGCTCCACTCAATCCTTTCACGCTGAATTGAAGAAGAGGATCAGCGAGTATTTCGAGAAGGTGGGTAAATCCACGACCGGCAATTACCAGCTATTCCTTAAAGCCGTCATCCTGATGGTTGTATTTGCGTTCATCTATATTCACCTTGTATTCTTTACCCCGGCTCCCGTTTGGGCCATATTGGAAAGCGTGCTGCTCGGTTGCGTCGTGGCGGCCATCGGGTTTAACGTCATGCATGACGGGGCGCACGGAAGCTTCTCAAAATACAAATGGCTGAACCATTTCGCCGCATTTTCCCTGAATATCCTGGGCGGCAACAGTTTCATGTGGAATATGAAGCACAACGTGATCCACCATGCCTATACAAATGTCGACGGGCTGGATGACGATATCGACGCCCAGCCCTGGTTGAGAATGAGCGCCACGCAGAAGAAGCTTCGTTTGCACAAATACCAGCACCTGTACTTTTGGTTCCTTTATTCCCTGTTCTACCTTTTCTGGATCTTCGTGCTGGACTATCAGAAGTATTTCAAGGCGAGGGTAGGCAACATGCCGCTGAAAAAAATGGCCGTTCCCGATCACCTGGTTTTCTGGGGATTCAAACTCGTACATGCCTTCCTGTTCATCGGGTTGCCGATCTATATGACCGGATTTGCCTCCTGGCTGATCGGCTTTGTGGTCTTTACCTGCGTGGCGGGGTTTGTCCTCAGCCTGGTCTTTCAACTGGCCCACACGGTCGAACATACGGCCTTTCCCGTTGCCAATATCGAGACCGGCAGGCTCGACGACGAATGGGCCGTACATCAGGTCAAGACAACCGCCAATTTCGCCACCAATAATCCGGTCGTTTCCTGGCTGGTGGGCGGTCTGAACTTCCAGATAGAGCATCATCTTTTCCCCAAGATATCCCACATACATTATCCGGCGATCAGCAAGATCATCCGCCAGGCCTGCATGGATTACGGCCTGGTATACATCGAATACCCCCGCGTTCGCTATGCCGTTGCCTCGCATGTCGCTTATTTGAGACAGATGGGCAGGAAGTAGTGTCTCCCCCGCATCCGGTTCAGGATAATTTGCATAAATTTGCGCTTTATTTCGAACCGGCAAATCATGAATAAAATAAAAGTAGGGCTCGTGCAAATGAGCTGCACGGCCGATACCGGGCAGAATATGCAAAAGGCCCTCCGGGGACTGCGGGAGGCCGCGGCGAAAGGAGCGCAGGTCGTCTGCCTGCAGGAACTGTTCCGTTCGCTCTATTTCTGCGACGTGGAGGACTATGCTCATTTTCAGCTTGCAGAGCCCATGCCGGGACCTACAACGGATATCCTGGCCAAACTGGCTGCTGAATTGCAGATCGTGATCGTGGCTTCCCTGTTCGAAAAAAGGACGCAAGGCATTTATCACAATACGACGGCCGTCCTTGACGCCGACGGTACGTATCTGGGAAAGTATCGCAAAATGCATATCCCCGACGATCCGGCCTATTACGAAAAATTCTATTTTACTCCCGGCGATCTGGGATACAAGGTCTTTAAGACGCGCCATGGCGTTCTTGGGGTGCTGATCTGTTGGGATCAATGGTACCCCGAAGCAGCTCGCATCACGTCCCTCATGGGCGCCGAGGTCCTTTTCTATCCCACCGCGATCGGCTGGGCTACCAGTCAGGATGAGGCCACCAATAAAGAGCAATATGATGCCTGGCAAACGATCCAACGCAGCCATGCCGTGGCCAACGGGGTGCATGTCGTGAGCGTGAACCGGGTCGGACTGGAGCAGGGCGGGGCGATGAAGTTCTGGGGCGGATCCTTCGTCTCGAATCCATTTGGTTCGGTGGTTTACCAGGCTGACCACGTTTCGGAGGAGGTCGCCGTGGTAGAGATCGACACAGCGGCAACGGATCGTTACCGGACACACTGGCCTTTTCTTCGTGACAGGCGCATCGACAGCTATCAACCGATTACCAGACGCTTCCTCGACGAAGATTAAGACATGCCAGACGCCCAGCTCATGAATGCTCAACCCACCCCCGCCGCTCTCGGCTACCGCTTTCCCGCAGAATTCGCCAGACATGAGGCCACCTGGCTGAGCTGGCCCCACAAGGAGGCCTCCTGGCCGGGAAAGATCCAATCCATCTATCCGAACTACAGCCGCTTTGTAAAGGAACTCGCCGCGGGTGAAAAGGTGCGTATCAATGTCAATGACCGGGTCATGCAAGCTGCTGCCGGGAAACATCTGGCTGCAGCCGGAGTGAACATGTTGAATGTGGAATTCTTCCTTCATCCTACCAATGACGCATGGTGCAGGGATCATGGTCCCGCCTTCCTCGTTAATCCCGATGCGGCGCAAAAAAAGGTCATCGTGGACTGGAACTACAATGCCTGGGGTAACAAATATCCACCCTACGACCTGGACGACGTGATCCCGACCCGGATAGGCGAGGCCCTGGGGATTCCCGTCTATCATCCGGGCATCATCATGGAAGGGGGCTCGGTTGACTTTAACGGCGCGGGCACCCTGATCACCTCGACCTGCTGCCTGCTGAATAAGAATAGAAATCCTCAACTCGACAGGGACGACATAGAGTCCTGCCTGATGAATTATTATGGAGTGCAGCAGGTCCTTTGGGTAGAAGAAGGCATCGTCGGCGACGACACAGATGGGCATATCGATGATACGGTCCGCTGGGTCAACGACGACACGGTGCTGGCCGCCATCGAAGAGAACAAAAAAGAGGAAAATTATGCCTTGCTGCAACGGAACCTGTCCGACCTGAAGAAAATGCGTCTGCCTGACGGCAGGGCCCTGAACATCGTCGAGCTGCCCATGCCCGACGCCGTCATCTACGAGGATCAGCGCCTCCCTGCCTCCTACGCCAACTTCTATATCGCAAATCAATCCGTCATCGTGCCGGTCTTCCGCTGCGATAAGGATGAGCGCGCCCTCAGGATCATAGCAGATTGTTTTCCCGGGCGTCAGGTGGTAGGCATCGACTCCACGGATATCATCTGGGGCCTGGGCAGCTTTCATTGCCTGAGCCAGCAGGAACCGGCTGTCTGAGCCCGCTTGCTGCGTCCGTACCCAACCTTTTTTAGGCTCCTGACCGTATAGTATGGAAAAAGGAGTTTATGAAAAGCCTGTTTAAGATCATCGCTTTCCCGGCCATTTTCACCCTGCTGATCCTTGCCTGTAGCAAGGAGGGAAATCATTCCGGGACCACCCAGTCCACGCTTACGGTGTCCAAGAGCAAAGTGGCTCGCGGGGAACCCCTTTCCGTCACCGCAGCGCAAATAACCGGTGTGCATGCGGTCAAATGGACCGTCAGCCCCTCATCGGGTTCGATCCTCTTTCCGAATAAGAATGACGTCGTCGCCCTGTTCAGCAATGCAGGCACTTACCATGTGACCGCACAATATTATCCGGATTCCGCCGGTTCGGGGGCTCCCATCGATAGCAGTTCCTCCCCGATCACCGTCACGGACTCCGTCTATGCCGTTCCGCCGGTCACAGGGTATGATTCCACCCCCCTCACCGGAGTCAACCTCTCCGTAATGCCCGTGACAGCCCATGACACCGGCGGATTGTACCTTGTCGTCTCCACGAACACCTGGTTTAGCTGCTACCCGCACCTGAACTGGTCGGTCAATCAATCCGGCTCCGGGGCAATAGATCTCTATTTTTTCAGCGTGACGAATCAGACCAACCATTGCGCCGGCTCGTCCAGCATGCCCGCAACGGCTTATATATATTTGTATCCGCCCGCAAACGGCAACCACCCGCTGACGATCCATATGGACGGCCATGCCTTCGCCGGTACATTGACGGTTAGCGATCAAAATTATGGGATCGCCTGGCCGGATGCATCCAGAGTGAGTTGGACGGTAAACAACGTGTCAAAGAACTGATCCGGATAAGTAACCAGACCTCCGGGGCGAGCCCCGGAGGTCTATTTCACAAATAGATGGCTTGAATGAGATTATTGAACAAAAGGTCATAGACGGTTGCATCAGGAATGACAGACGAAGCCAGGAAAAATTGTATAAGCAATTGTTCCCGGCCTTGTTTTGTCTCTGCAGGAGATATTTCCGGAACGACCATGAGGCCATCGAGTCCGTGAATGACGGTATGTTGAAGGTTTATAAAAATATTAATTCGTACCAGCCCGCAAAAGGAGCGCTATTCAATTGGGTCTATACGATCGTTCGCAATACGGCCCTGGATAAGCTCAAGCTGACCGTTCCGCTCACCCAACAGGTCGAAACCCTGTCCGGAGCTGCCGAATCCGGCAACGGGGAAGATCCCCTCCGGGCCCTGGAGGCGAAAGATCTCTACAGCTTGCTGGATCACCTGAACCCCGCCACCCGTTTGGTCTGCAGCTTATTTTACATCGATGGCTATGCCATCAAGGATATCGTTTCCCGGCTTGACATTTCGCCGGGAACTGTCAAATGGCATTTGAGCGAGAGCAGACGGAAGCTTAAAGACATTTTTGAAAAACAATTTAATACTCGACCGTGAGACCAACAGAGCCCATCGATCCGCATAGCCCCGGCGGGAGTAGCCCGGTTCCGATACCGCCGGTAGAGGATGCCTGGATCGCCATGCGCAAGCGGCTGGATAGGGAGATGCCGGTCCGGCGTAAACGCAGAAGGGCATTTTGGCTCTTCTTCCTGCTCCTGCCATTGCTCCTGTGGTGGTGGATGGAAAGAGGGCAGGGGAGAGGGTCCGGGCAAACGACGCCTGCCGTGGCATCCGGCACATCCGCATCCGGCACATCCGCATCGGGAAACCACGCATCCGGAACCCCCGGAACCCACGCATCCGGAAATTCCCCGGCCGCGACGCGCCACATAGCTTTCTTGCCGCTCCCCTATAACCCGCCATCAAACGGAAAGGCATCGGTCCTTCACGGCGAGCCTGCCGGCCACCAAGCCATTCAGGAAACCTTCGCACGACCGGCCTATAAACCGCGGCGTCGATCGCCGGCCGGGCCGGCCGATCTGACCAGGTCGGAGATCCGTGCGGAACTCGCGACGACAGCCAGCCGGGTCGCGATGGATCTGCCGGCGCCGGAAACAGGGAATGTCCGGCGCAATGCAGCTGGTGGCCAGAGGGCGGATAAACAGGCAAAACCGGTGAAAGAAGAGACCAGGATCGTGTTTGCCGCCGGACTTGCCGCGAATAAAAGCTTTCCTGTCGGCGCCCAGCAAGCGGTGGACTATAATGCCAACCTGAAAAAGGACCTCTGGTTCGATTACCTGCCCACTCCATATTTTCAATATCACCCGGGCAGGCGGGTTGCCTTGCAGACGGGCATCCAATTCAATAGCCCGCAATACACCGAGAATGTGGCGATCTACAGGAAGTCCGGGCCTCCGATCGGCGTGGGCAGCGCCTTCACGCAGGATACGGTACTTGTGGTCAGAAAATTATATTATTTCAATTTCCCGCTGATCGCGTATTACAGCCCGGTCCGCAATCTTTACCTTGGCGCGGGAATACAATATTCCAATCTCCGCAACGGGGTGGCTCTTCAGAATAATGTGCTTCATTATAACGGTTCAGGAGGGGGTCAACGGGACTCGGTCCAGTTCACCAAATTTGTCACACTGAAGGATTACGCCCCGGCGTATGGCAACCTGAGGAAGAGCGATTGGAGGGGCTTGCTGGAATTGAACTATTACTGGCGGCGGATCACCCTCGGCCTGCAATATCAGGAGTCGCTGGGCAATTACCTCCGTACGCCAGTGGAAGGGTCGCAGGGCAAGGACCGCAACAGTTCGTTCAACCTCTACCTTCGTTATAATATCTGGGAAAAGCGGGTCGTCGTTCATCCCGGGAAATAAACACCGGACGACCCGGCCTTACAAGCTGATCGCCACGATCGGAACATGACTGTGATAAGCCAGCTTCTTCGTGTTGGTCGTCTTGAACATATGGCTTAAGAACGAATGCCGCCGGGGAAAGCTCAGGATCAGGTCGATCTTCTTGTCCTCGACGAATTGATTGGTGGCTTCCATGAAATCGAACATGCGGATAAAATAGAATTCGGGGCTGTATGACCTCAATTCCCTTTCCAGTTTGGCCCTTTCGGCCTTGTAATCGTCCGTCAATTCCACGTAGTGCTCATGATCCACATTCACAATATGCAAACGGGGATTGAATAAGTTGAGGACGGTCTTCACGGAGGCCATGGGTATGGTACCCTCCACGTCCTTGAAATCGGTCAGCATCATCACGTTCTTTGCCGACACACTCCGTGTATCGGGAGGCACGATGATCACCGGGACGATCCCCCGCTTGACAATATTCAGGGTATTGCTCCCCATGAGCATCTGGCCCAGCCGGGTTGCGCCCGTAATGCCCATCACGATCAGTTGGATGTCATTTTCCCGGACATAACGCTCCAGGGCGTCCAGAAAGCGGTGGCTTTCTTCAGCCACGCAGACGATCGGCGCGCTGGTGATGCCCGACAGCTCCGTCTTTACACTCTGCAAGGCAAGCTCCATGAGCGTAAACCTGCTCGTGTCCTCTTCGCCCTCCGTGCTCAAGGGACTACTGTCCGAGCCATATTCCAGGGTATCGAATACATTGTACAGGATGACCTGCGCGTCGGGCACCAGGGAGGAAATATGCGCCGCATACCTGGCTGCATTCTTGGAAGTCTCGGAAAAGTCGACGGGAACAATGAACTTAGGCATAAGTGTGAATGATTTGATAGGCGAAAATAGGTATTTGGATCGTTATTCACCAATTTTCAACAAGAGCCTTCAGGGGCGCTCATTTTCTCGCCTATTCAAGCATTTTAATGTAGGTTTGCCGATCGGGTGCGCATGGGAACCCATAGTCTGCGCACCTTCTCCGATGCTCATAAATAAATATTTGAATTGTGCGATTAAAGAGCTTAGAAATCAAGGGTTTTAAGAGTTTTGCCGACAAGACCCAGATCAGTTTCGATGAAGGGATCACGGGGATCATCGGGCCCAATGGCTGCGGAAAAAGCAATATCATCGACAGCATTCGCTGGGTGATCGGAGAACAAAAGATCAGTCACCTGCGGTCGGAGAATCTGGAAAGTCTGGTATTCAATGGCAGCAGGACCCGCTCTGCTTCCGGGCTCGCCGAAGTGAGCCTTACCTTCGAGAATACCCGCAATCTGCTGCCGATGGAATTCAATACGGTAACCATTACCCGTAAGTTCTACAAGAGCGGGGAAAGTGAATACCGGCTTAATGATGTTTCCTGCCGTTTAAAAGATATCCAGAACCTGTTCATGGATACCGGCGTGAGCACGGACAGCTACGCGATTATCGAACTCGGCATGGTGGACGACATTATCAAGGATAAGGACAACAGCCGCCGCCGTATGCTCGAGCAGGCTGCCGGAGTCACCATATACAAGACCAGGAAGAAAGAAGCCCGGCAGAAACTGGATGCTACCGAACAGGACCTGGCCCGTATCGAGGATTTGCTGTTCGAGATCAATAACCAGCTGAAAAGCCTCGAGAACCAGGCTAAAAAGGCGGAGAAATATTATGAGATCAAGAAGGAATACCGCGAGCTGAGCATCGAGCTGGCCAAAGCGGCCCTGGAGGGGTTCAACATCACGTATAAGGAGCTGAACGAACAATCTGAAACGGAAACCGACAAGCGCCTGCGGCTCGAGGCCGTGATCGCGCAGGAAGAGGCCGCTCTCGAACAGGAGAAACTGGGCTTCATCGAGAAGGAACGGGCGCTGCAATCCATGCAGCAGGAGTTCAACAGCCTGGTCGATCATCTTCGCATCAAGGAGAATGAGAAGAACCTGGCTTCCCAGCGACTCAATTTCCTGAAGGAAAAGGAGGGCAGCCTCCGGGAATTCCTGATGAAAGGAGAGGGCCAGCTGAAGGGCCTGGAGGAAAGCATCGAATTTACCCGTGGTCAGGTAGGCGAGGAGGAGAATACCCTTTCCGGTCTTCAGGAACAACTCGAAACTGAAAAATCATCGGTCGAAGAGGCCAGGAAGATATTCGACGATAAACGCGGCTTCGTGGACGAATTACGCAAAGAGAACGCCCGCATGCAGCGGGAACAATTCGACGCCGAAAAGAAAGTGGCTGTGGCGGATACCTCCATTCAGAACCTCCAGCGGGGGATACGTCAGCTGGAGGAGGAGAGGACCGTCCGGGAAAGCCAGCTCAAACAGCTGGATGAAGAGCGCCACTTGAAGGAGCAGGAATTGGAATCCCGGAAAACAGATCTTCGCCAACTGCAGGACCACCAGGAAAGGACCAAAGAGAATATCCTGCAGACTCAGGGACAGCTGGAACGCTTACGGCAGGAACTGGCGGACGAAAGCCGCACCCTCGATTCGAAGAAGAATGAGCACGATCTCCTCAAAAGCCTGATCGATTCCATGGAGGGGTACCCCGAAAGCATTAAATTTCTGCATAAGAACCCGGCCTGGAACCACATGGCGCCGATCCTCTCCGATATCATTTATGTGAAAGAGGAGTTTCGCGCGGCGGTGGAAAACGTGCTCGAACCGTATTTGAATTATTACGTCGTCAACGATCTGCAGGAGGGCATGCAGGCCGTTCACCTTCTCGACCAGCACAAGAAAGGGAAGGCAAATTTCTTCCTTCTTGACCGGATCGCCGCCCATCCATCCATAGCGGACACCCATGTACCCGGAGGAATGATCCCCGCGATGGAGGTGATCGAAGTGGACAGCGCGTATCGCGGCCTGGCGGAACATCTCCTGGGCAATGTCTTTATTGCCGAGAACGAAGAGGCCATGGCAAATAGTAATGGAGCGATCGTTCTGGAAAAAACCGGGAAATACGTAAAAGGGAAGTATTCGATCACCGGCGGAAGCGTCGGATTGTTCGAAGGGAAGAAGATCGGCCGCGCGAAGAACCTGGTCAAACTGAATGAAGAAGTGATCGCCCTGGGTGCGGTGGTTAGCAGCCTGAAGGCAGCCATCCAGGAGAAACACAATGAAGTGATAGGGTATAACGAACAACTTAAAGAGCAGGCCATCCGCCAGACGCAGGAGGACATTAACCGGCTCACCAATTTCGTGTTCTCCCTGCAGAATAAAATAGAAAACCTGCATGCGCAACAGCAGTCCTCGAGAGGAAGGCTCGAAGAGCTGCAGTTGAACCTGGAGGAGACGATCGCGGGCATCGAGGATACGCGTCGCGAATGGGTGGATCTGGTGAAGGTGGTATCGGACCTGAAGGAGCGGACGGGCATGGCGGAAGAAGAATACCGCGCCGCGGAAATGAATTACGACAGGCTCTCTGCCGCGTATAACGAATTGAACTTGCAGGTCACCCGTCAGCAAAGCCGGATCAATGCGGAGAAACAGGAGTTGGAATTCAAGAGTAACCAGCTGAGTGACCTGCTGAATCAGATCGAAATGAATGTCTCGCAGTTGAAACAAACCTTCGAAAGCATTTCAGAGAGCGAAGAGCTGCTTGGACAGGCGGAGGAATTGCTGATCGGGCTGATCCGGAAAAAGGAAGAGGAAGAGAAAAAATTGAACGAAGCCGATCAGGCCTATTATAACCTGCGCAACGCCTTGTCGGCAAAAGAGAGCGAACTGCGTCATACCGTAAAAGAAAAAGAGCAGATCGAGCATCTGCTCGGAGAGATCAAGGACCGGCTGAACGAATTGAAATTGCAACTGGCCGGGATGAAGGAGCGGCTGAGCGTAGAGTTTCGTATCAATCTGGACGACATCCTTGACCAGCCGCGTTCAGGAGAGGCGCCCGTGGAAGATTTGCAGGAGAAGGCGGACAAGATGAAACGGCGCCTCGAGAACCTGGGCGAAGTGAACCCCACCGCCATCGAAGCCTACCAGGAAATGAAGAAGCGTTACGAGTTCATCCTGGAGCAGAAGAACGACCTGGTGGCGGCTAAGGACAGCCTGATGCAGACCATTCAGGAGGTGGAGGCCACTGCCAATCAACAATTCCTGGATACCTTCAACCGGGTCCGTGAAAATTTCAAGCGTGTATTCCAGGCGCTGTTCACAGAAGAAGATACGGCCGACCTGGTGTTGGAAAATCCGGAAAATCTCGCCGAAACGGGGATCGACATCGTCGCCAAGCCAAAAGGAAAGCGGCCCTCTTCCATTACTCAATTGAGCGGCGGAGAAAAAACGTTGACCGCTACCGCGCTGCTTTTCTCCATTTACCTGATCAAGCCCGCCCCGTTTTGTATCCTCGATGAGGTCGATGCACCGCTCGATGACGCGAACGTCGGCAAGTTCACCAACATGATCCGCCAATTCAGCGAGAACTCGCAGTTCATCATCGTAACCCACAATAAGATGACCATGAGTACGGTGGACGTGATCTACGGGGTGACTATGCAGGAACCGGGCGTCAGCAAGCTGGTTCCGGTGGACTTCAGGGGATTGAACTGAGGTACCCGGAGAGGCCCCTCATGGCGCGAGGCGCGCAACGCGTCCTCCGCTTCCGGCAAGAAATACGGCCGATCCTTTTTTGGCTTTTCGGCAGACATGAAATCCCTCCGTGGAGATAAGCTCCCAATCCATGCCGCCGTCTAACGAGATATCCACTCCGCTCGTGCCGCAGCACAAGAACCCTTTTTGTCCGATGAATTCTACGCAACTGCGATAGCCATGCGGAGGGACGATTGGAGAAGACCAGGTCTTGCCGCCGTCCCCGGTGATCACGCAATTCTTTTCCCGGCTGGTATCCTTGCTGAAGTCACCTCCGACAACGATAAGAAAGGTACCGCCATGCAGCTTCGTATTGTCCCTGATGGCCACCGAATTGGCGCCGGTGGTTGCCCTGCCCTGCAAGATGGGCAGATCGATCGTCTTGTCGCGAATGAACAGCCGGGAACGTAAACCGCCGCTGACGAAACAAGCCCCTTCCCGGTCCAGCTTCCTGACATTCGTGCCGCTGGAGGCAAAGCAGGCTTCCCCCGAATCCGCCTCGGGCAGTTCTTTCGTCGGGATCTCGTGCCAGCTGTCACCACCGTCGAAACTCCGCGCCACGAAGAATCTTCCATTGACCGGATCGCCGAGCACGATGCCGCTGTCTTTATTCCAGAATTCCATGGCGTCGAGGAACATGCCGGGCGTATCATTACGATAGACCTCCTTCCAGGTATGGCCGCCATCAAGGGTCTTCAGGATGATCGCGGGTTCGGCGATCCCCATGATCAGCGCCGTCTTGCCGTCAAAGGCCTCGATATCACGAAAATCCCTTTTTTCATAGCCCTTGACCGTTATCCAATCCCAGGTCTTCCCCCCGTCGAGGGAACGGCCGACGGTTCCGTTACTTCCGCTGACCCAGACGATCTTGTCGTCGACCGCGCTCAGCCCCCGAAGCGAGGTATGCACACCCGCTGCAAGCGACAGGATCCTGGCCTTCGGCGGCCCGTCCGGGGCCGCCTTTTGGCTCCCTCCCTGGGCCATCAGGCCCTGCCTCAGGCAGATTAGCAAGAGCAACGCCGTAATTCGGGCAAATGGTTGACCACGCATGGGGCAAAAATAGTACAATTGCGGGCTGTTGCCGTTCACAAAAAATTAGCATAATATTGGTTACCTAAGGCTTATGCGGGGAACCCTTTTCGTTTTAAGTTGCCTGGTCTCTATTTATGCCCAGGCCCAGAATCCCGCGGGAATGATCTTGCCTGGCTCCGCGACGGTACAAGATACCCTGGGTCAACGCGACCTGATCGGCATCGGTGTTCATCTTTTCCATATACATCCCAAAGGCACACCCCATGTCGACGGCCGGCGCGTTTATTTTTCCCTGCTGCCACTCAGTACGTCGGTTCCGGGTGGAGGCAATGCCCTCGTGACCTCCACACAGGCAGGCTTCTACCTCGGACCAAGAAAAACAACCTATTTGTCCAATATCACCTTCTCACCCAGCATCAATACGCGGGGACAGTTCAACCTGCCCTTCCATTCGAATATCTGGTCGGCAAACAATGCCTGGAACTACCAGGGAGATGCCCGGTTTTCGATCTACCCCCAATATACCTGGGGCCTCGGCGCGAGCCAGCCGGACGACCACAAGATCACCATCCGGTACTCTTACATTCGATTTTACCAAAATCGCCTGAAGAGGATCAAGCCCTATCTTTTCGCGGGCGTCGGTTATGACATGGACTACTACATTCACATTCATACGGACAGCGATACGGCGAACTTGCACCAGTTCACCGGCTATGCCTACGGTACGACGAATCACTCAAACTCCTTCTCTTCGGGGATTTCCCTAAACCTCTTATATGACACGCGGAATAACTCGATAAATCCCCTGCCGGGTTCATTCTTTAATGTCATATACCGTGTGAGTCCGCAGTTGCTGGGCAGCAATACGAATTGGCATTCCCTCTATCTGGATGCGCGTAAATACATTCCCCTGAGCGATATGGGCCAAAATGTCCTGGCCCTTTGGAGTTATTTTTGGACTACGCTAGGAAGCTATCCCCCATACCTCAACCTTCCATCGATCGGCTGGGATCCGAACCAGCGGTCGGGAAGAGGCTTCTATCCCGGACGCTTTAACGGAAAATCCTTGTACTATGCCGAAGCCGAATACCGCAGGGATATTACGTATGATGGCCTTTTCGGTTTTGTCGTATTCTCGGAGCTGGTAACGGCCACCGAACCGGTAAATGGGAATTTTGCACGTGTTCACACGGCTGCCGGCACGGGCCTTCGCATCAAGTTCAATAAGCATTCCGGTTCCAACCTGGGGATCGATTTCGCTTTCAGCAAGGATTATAATACCATCTCGATCAATCTCGGCGAGGCGTTCTGATCCAGCGGCATTGTTGGCCCTCCTGGTATTATACCCTAAGCAATCGTGATCCCCTGATCGAGGTACACATCCTGGATCGCATGCAGCATGTCGATGCCCTCGCTGAAAGGCCGCTGAAAAGCCTTCCGTCCCAGGATCAGCCCCATCCCGCCGGCGCGTTTATTGATGACCGCCGTATACACGGCGTCTGCCAGGTCGGAGGCGCCCTTGCTCTCTCCGCCGCTATTGATCAGCCCCACCCGGCCGCTATAACAGTTCAACACCTGGTAACGCGCGAGGTCGATAGGATGATTCTCGGGGGTCGTCAATTTTGAATAAACAAGAGGAGAGGTTTTCCCATGCCTGGTGGCCAGGTAGCCTCCGTTATTGGTTGGCAATTTCTGCTTGATAATGTCGGCCTGGATCGTGACGCCCAGGTGATTGGCCTGGCCCGTAAAGTCGGCAGCCGTATGATAGTCCACCCCCCCGACTACAAAGCCGCTGTTGCGCGTGTAGCACCACAATATCGTGGCCATACCCAGCTCATGCGCGAGTTCGAAGGCTTCGGCGACCTCCTTCAGTTGGCGCGTGCTCTCCGCGCTGCCCCAATAGATCGTGGCGCCGACAGCGACAGCCCCCATGTTCCAGGCGCTCTTCACCGTCCCGAACAAGGTCTGGTCATAGCGGTTAGGCAGGCTCAGAAATTCATTATGGTTGATCTTGACGACGAAGGGGATCCGGTGCGCATATTTGCGGCTCATGATGCCCAGTACCCCAAAGGTGGAGGCCACGGCATTGCAACCTCCTTCCAGTGCCAGCCTGATGATATTTTCCGGATCGAAATAGATGGGGTTTGGCGCAAAAGAGGCTCCCGCACTGTGCTCGATGCCCTGGTCCACGGGAAAGATCGACATATAGCCGGTATCGGCCAGACGGCCATGGCTATGCAGAACCTGGAGGCTTCTCAGCACCTGGTTGCTGCGGTTGGAATGGACCCAGATCTCCTCCACATGCCTCGGGGACGGTAGGGTAAGGGTGGATTTGTCGATGACGGGTTTATGTTCTAAGAGAAAACGGGCTTTGTCGCCGAGCAGGTCGAGGATTTTCTTAGATGGCATAAGGATTCGTTTTTGTTGATGGCGGACAAAGATACGAAACAAAAAACCCCGCCGGCAGGCGGGGCGAATTTCGTATTATGCGGGTCTTATGCGTTCCGGTTGATGCAATTCAGGTCTTCGAAAGCGACCTCAAGCCTTTTGGAAAAACTTTCTTCCGCCTTACGCAACCACACGCGGGGATCGTAGTGCTTCTTATTCGGTTTGTCCGGGCCATCGGGATTGCCCAGTTGCCCTTGCAGGTAGGCTTCATTCTTTTTATAGAACTGCTGCACGCCTTCCCAAAAAGCCCACTGCAGATCGGTGTCTATGTTCATTTTGATCGCTCCATACCCGATCGCCTCCCGGATCTGGTGCTGGGGGCTGCCGCTCCCGCCGTGGAAAACGAAATACACGGGCTTCGGGCCGGTGCCGAGCTCCTTCTCGATATAGTCCTGGCTGTTCTTCAGGATGATGGGCCGCAATTCCACGTTGCCCGGGCTGTAGACGCCATGCACATTGCCAAAAGCGGCGGCCACGCTGAATAAGCTGCCTACCTTGCTGAGCGATGTATACGAATACGCCACGTGCTGGGGCTGTGTGTACAGTTTTTCATTCTCCACGCCGCTGTTGTCCACGCCGTCCTCTTCGCCTCCCGTCACCCCCAACTCGATCTCGATGGCCATGCCCAGCGGCTGCATGCGCTTGAAGAATTCCACGGAAGTATGGATGTTCTCCTCAAGGGGCTCCTCCGACAGGTCGAGCATATGCGAGCTGAACAAAGGTTGCTTTTTCTCCTTGAAGAACTGTTCCCCGGCGTCGATCAGACCACTGATCCAGGGAAGCCATTTCTTCGAGGCGTGGTCCGTATGGAGGACGACCGGGACGCCATAGTATTTGGCTACATTATGAATGTGCAGGGCGCCCGAGACGCCACCCGAAATATTCCCCTGCAGCTTGTCATTGGGCATCCCCTTCCCGGCAATGAACTGGGCCCCGCCATTGGAGAACTGGATGATCACGGGCGAATTTACCTTGGCCGCTGTTTCGAGAACGGCATTGATCGTGTTGGTGCCGATGGTATTTACGGCGGGCAGGGCGAACTGGTTGTCCTTGGCATCCTTGTACAGGGCTTCGAGCTCTTTACCGAATAATACGCCGGGTTTGTATTTCTTCATTTTTTTTTAAACAAGCCGCAAATATACGGTTTCAATCGCTCAATCCGGCTCAATCTTCAAATTTGCTGAGGTTTTTTTGGATCAAAACCAGGTTCTTCTGCAAGGTCTGCTTGAGTTGACGTTTAACCAGCTGGCCCATCGAATGGCACTTGAGGAAGGCGGGATTGGAAAAGTGGCCGGCCAGGCCAGTTTTGAGTTCGAGCAATTTCTCGGGAGCGGAGATTTCGTCCCGGGACATGATATTCAGCAACTCCATCAGGCGAAAGCGCGAGGAGGCGACCCGGAAGGCCATCAGGGTGCGTTCTTCTGCCTGATACTGCTCGATGGAGTCCTTATTCAGATGCAACATGCAAAGTTCTACATAAGGCAGGTTCTCTTTAAAGAACTGGGGAATGTAAAGGCTCTTCCGGCCTTCATAGGATTGCTGATCGAAGTCGATGGCCCGGATTCGGTATTGATATTCTTCGATGTCCGGCGTGATGTCCACCACGAAGTTGTAAGAACGCATGTCGCCCAACAGGCGTACGAAGCATCTTTCGTTGAACTTTACGAATTCCTTGGACAGCCTGATCTTGTTGGTCAGCGGGTCCTGCAGGTAGTTTTGAACGAACAGGTCCCCCGGAATGCCGGGAATATGCTCTTCCAGCAACGTTTGCCCCTGCGTGAAAAAAATGATGCGGTTTGGCGAAAGGAGATGTTCGAGCTCCAGTCCATAGACCCGCGAGGCATCCGCCTGCTTGATATAGAAATGGTCGTAATTGTCATTGAACTTGTTGACAATGCGGATGCGAAAAGGACAGGAATTGGCGAAGCTGCAATAATCCACACGGGCGACGTCGAGGTGATTGATGAACCGAAAGTCCCCTTCGGTCTTCAGGGTAGCATACATCTGCACCAACCCGGAACGAATAAAGTCCCAATGCCGCATATCATAGAGCGCAGTCTCCCAAAGGGTATCTTTTCCGTGTTTGTCCTTAAGCGGCACCGAAGAGGTGATATGTTGCAGGAGATCACGATACGACACGGGCAATTTTACTTCCCTGCCATGATGTTTGAGATAACTCCGCAGGGGGTCGGCGATGGGAAAGATCGGCTTCTTCCGGGACGGTTTATTCGTATCGTTCGATGGGGAAAGGCCCGGCGCGTCCGTAAATTGCATGGCCCAAAGGTCGCAAATTATTTGCTCGTTAGCCGCAGGATCGACTGGAATGGTAACTTCCTCCTGCTAAATTCTTGCTCTAATCAGAGTTTAGCAGGAGGGTACCGGAATTAAAGCAGCGGTTTTACGCATAGGATACTGCTTCAATGGTTTTTACTTTGGACGTTGGATTTTGAAAAACGGTTTATTATAGGATTATGGGCGTACTAGCTAAAATGGACTAGGGTTTCTGGCTATTGGATAATTCAAAAATAATTTGTTAAATCGGCAGGGACAATAGAGGTTTTGCTTTATTTTCCGGTGGCAGGATTTACTAACTTCATCGTAATCACCGCATCGCTGGTTCGAAATATTGCGAGCGCCGCCATCGTAAGAATACGATAAATCGGGATCCCTACCCTCCAAGGGCATGAATGATGTCATATTTGGTGACGATATGATAATTGCCGCTGTCGTCCTTGCCCAGTACGGCGCCGTTTTCGCGCGTGATCAGGCTGCTCAGTCTTTCCAGGGGAGTGTCAAAGGGGACGATGGGATACGGTTTTTCCAGTACCTCGGCAATTTTCTTGCTTTTGACGTCCATGCCATTATTCATGATCCGGCCGAAAAGACCGCTTTCGCTGATGGCGCCCCGTACCTCTCCTCCCTCGAGCACGGGAATATTGTCCACGTTGTATTTCTGCATCAGCTCGAACGCTTCGCCGACGGTCTGTTCCGGGGAGGCCGTGATCAGGCGCTTGGTTCCGCGCCCGCTGACGATGTCCCGGAAGGTCTTCAGGTCCAGGAAACCACGCTCCATCATCCACTGGTCATTATAGATCTTACCGACATAACGGCTGCCATGATCATGCAGGATCACGACCACCAGGTCGCCTTTCTTCAATAGATCCTTCAGCTGCATCATCCCTTGCAGGGCGGTACCCGCACTATAACCGCAGAAGAGGCCCTCCTCCTTGGCAATTCGCCGGGCCATGATCGCGGCATCCTTGTCTGTGACCTGTTCGAAAACGTCAACATACTGCATGTCATAGTTCTGAGGCACAAAGTCCTCCCCAATGCCTTCGCTGATATACGGATGCACCTCATGCATGTCGACTTCGCCTGTCCGGAAGTATTTTGTCAAAAGCGAGCCGAATGGATCCATCGCCCAAACCTGGATCGACGGGTTCTTTTCTTTCAGGTACCTGGCCGTCCCCGTCACCGTTCCGCCCGTTCCGGTCGCCACGACCAAATGGGTTACCTGGCCATCGGTTTGCCTCCAGATCTCCGGGCCCGTCGTTTCATAGTGGGCCTGCCGGTTAGCGAGGTTATCGTATTGGTTGGCATGGAAGGAATTCGGGATCTCCCTGGCGAGTCGTCGCGCGATCGAATAGTAGGAGCGGGGATCATCGGGTTCCACATTGGTCGGACATACGATCACTTCCGCCCCCAATGCCTTGAGGATATCGATCTTTTCCTTGGATTGCTTGTCGGTCGTCGTAAAAATACATTTATACCCCTTCACGACCGCAGCCAGCGCCAACCCCATTCCCGTATTCCCCGAAGTACATTCGATGATCGTGCCGCCGGGCTTCAGGCGACCATCCTGCTCAGCCACCTCGACCATCTTCAATGCCATGCGATCCTTGATGGAATTGCCGGGATTGAAATACTCCGTCTTCGCCAGCACGGCGCAGGGAAGTTCCCGGGTGATCTTATTGAGCCTGATCAATGGGGTGTTCCCGATCGTCTCGAGAATGTTGTTCTTAATGTCCATATCTGCATTTAATTCCTGGTAAAGGTAGAAGTTTGTTTACATTTGCTCCCCGATTTCAGGAAATTATCGAGACATGGAAACAGGTACGCTGGTAAAGATCGCAGAAAGAACGAACCTTGGCATCAGGCAGGTCCAAAATATTTACGAACTGCACAGCGGCGGCGCCACCATCCCCTTCATGGCGCGGTATAGGAAGGAGGCTACAGGCAACCTGGATGAAGTGAAGATCGGCGACGTCGTCGGGCAGATCCATTATTTTTCGGAGCTGGACAAAAGGAAGGAAACGGTGCTGAAGACCATCGATGGACTGGGGAAGCTGTCGCCTGATCTGAGGCAACGGATCGAACATTGCTATGACGCGACGGAATTGGAAGATATTTACCTCCCCTATAAACCCAAGCGCAAGACCAGGGCCGTCATGGCCATGGAAAAGGGATTGGAGCCCCTTGCTGCCTTTATCTTTGAACAGGGCGGGGGTGATCCTTCCGGGGAGGCAGCCAAATATGTCGTCGGACCAGTGAAGGATGCCGCTGAAGCATTGCAGGGGGCCCGGGATATCATCGCAGAATGGGTGGCCGAACACGAGCAGGCGCGGAATGCGGTCCGGAAATTATTTGCCGCAGGGGCCAGGATCAGTTCGAAGGTGGTTCCTGCCAAAAAGAGCGAGGAAGCGGCTCAAAAGTTTCTCGATTATTTTGATTTCAACGAACCGCTGGCTGCCTGTCCTTCACATCGTATCCTGGCGATCCGCCGGGGAGAAAAAGAAGGCTGCCTGCTCATGGATATCGATATTGAAAAGCAGCAAGCCATCGGCGCCCTGGACCAGATCCTTGTCAAGGGCAGCAACCGGAATGCGGCCGAAGTAAGAAAAGCCATTGACGATTCCTTCGACCGTCTGCTGAAACCCTCGATAGAGAATGAGTTCCGGCTGATCGCCAAGAACAGGGCGGACGAAGAAGCGATCCGGGTGTTCGCGGAAAATCTCCGCCAGCTGCTACTGGCCTCTCCGCTGGGATCCAGGCGGATCCTCGCCCTGGATCCGGGGTTCCGTACAGGGTGCAAACTGGTCTGTCTCGACGCGCAGGGCAATTTCCTGCATAACAGCACGATCTATCCGCACCCTCCCCAACAACAAGCCGGGGAAAGCATCGCGGAGATCATCAGGCTGGTGAGCCTTTATGACATCGAAGCCATCGGGATCGGCAATGGTACGGCCGGTCGCGAGACCGAGCAGCTGGTTCGCGGGATCGACTTCGGGAAAAAGGTCAGCGTCTTCATGGTCAACGAAAGCGGCGCCTCGATCTATTCGGCCTCCGAGGTGGCAAGAGAGGAGTTCCCCGATCAGGACATCACGGTGCGCGGAGCCATAAGCATCGGGCGGCGCCTGCTCGATCCGCTCAGCGAACTGGTGAAGATCGATGCGAAGTCGATCGGCGTAGGGCAGTACCAGCATGATGTGAACCAGACGAAACTGAAGGAGCAGCTGGACCTTGTCGTGGCCAGTTGCGTGAACCACGTAGGCGTGGATGTGAACACGGCCAGCAAACATCTGCTGACCTATGTGTCGGGCCTGAGCGCCGGCCTGGCCAGGAATATCGTGGAGTTCCGGGCAAAGAACGGCGCCTTCCGGTCACGTGAGGAATTGAAAAAGGTCAACCTGATGGGGCCCAGGAGTTTCGAACAGTGTGCAGGCTTCCTCCGCATTCCGCAAGCGGTTAACCCGCTTGATAACAGCGCAGTGCATCCGGAAACCTATCCGGTGGTGGAAGCCATGGCGAAGGACCTCCGTTGCACCGTTGCCGACATGATCCGGGAGCCGGACCTGCGGAAAAAAGTGTCGGTAAAGAATTATTTATCGGACACGGTGGGCGAATTCACCATCAGGGATATCCTCAAAGAGCTCGACAAGCCCGGACGCGATCCACGCGCGCCCATAGAGGAGTTTCGCTTTGATGAGTCGATCAGGAGCATCGAAGACCTGAAGCCCGGCATGATCGTACCGGGTATCGTGACCAATGTCACGAATTTCGGGGCATTCGTGGATATCGGCGTTAAACAGGATGGGCTTGTGCATATATCGCAGCTGAGCAATACCTATATTTCGGACCCCAATCAGGTCGTCAAACTGCAACAACGGGTGACTGTCACCATAACGGAAGTGGACGTGGCCCGCAAACGGATCGGACTGACCATGAAGACCGCCGAAAAGCGTCAGGCAACCCGGCAGGCGCCACATAGTGCGCCGCGACAATCTCCACAAGCGCCGCGGCAAGCGCCGGAACAGCAGGACAGCGCCCGCGCATTCCAGCAAAAGTTATCGGAATTGAAAAAGAAATTCAAGAACTGAACACTCAGGCCCCGAGGTCTTTATTCGTATGCTGCCGGCGACGCCTCTGCAACACCGTATCCAAAAAGATCAGTCCGACGATCACATTGACCATGAGGAATAGTAGCAGATAGGAATTATTGAAGACCTTTCCCCAATCAAATTTGTCCAGGTGCTCCTGCAATCCCTGGGTATATTGCGCAATAAGCGGCGACGACGTCCCGGTCCCACCCCAATGGAACTGTCCAAAACACCAGATCAACAATCCGCCGATCAGGACCAGGAAGAAAGCGGCAATCCCCCGCACCACATTTTTATTGATATAACTTTTTGTGGCGGGCGCCACCTGGTATCGGGCGATCTCGTCCATGACATTCCGGGTAAAACGCAGGGAAGGTTCTTCCAGCTCCGATCCCGATAGGGTCTCGTGGACTTCCAGCAGCTCCTTATACCTCTGCTGCCAATCTCTATGGCCCGCGATCAGACCTTCGATCGCCGATCTCTCTTCGGGCAGGCAGGCCCCGTCGATCAGGTTCCAAAGACGTTCGTCCATTTGTTGCTGATTGTTCATATTACTGTATTGCGTTATTCTCCTTGCATTTCACGTACTTCCCGGCTGAAATGTTTTTCCATTTTTTCTCTCAGGCGCTGCCTGGCACGATGCAGTTTGACCTTGACCGTGTTCGGATCCAGGCCCATGATCCTTCCAATCTCCTCGAGGCTCTGCTCGGCCTGGTAAAAGAGGGTGATGACCTGTTGATCATCTTTCCCAAGGAGCCGGATCGCATCATTCAACATCCCATGCCTGGACTTCTGTTCGACCCTGTTGGCCCTCAGCGCCGATTCCTGGTCCTGCCATTCGCCGGCCGACCGGTCATTCTCCAGGGATATCGTTTCCAGCTTTCGCTTTCTCAAAAAAGTAATGCAGCTGGTGCGCACGATCGTATATAGCCAGGTGCTGAATTTGGATTCGCCGCGAAAGTCAGCCAGTGAGCGATAGGCCTTTACGAATATGTCCTGGGCCACCTCTTCGGCATCCTCGCGGTTGTCGGTAAATCGCAGCACGAGGGTAAATACATAGTTCCGGTAGCGGTCCACGAGGTGGGCAAACTGGCTTTGCTCTCCTAGCAGGACCTTTCTAATGATCTCTGAATCAGTGAGTCCGGTATGTATCACCATAATAAGACCACCGGCCTTCCGGCCAGGTTACAGTAAAAGGTACAATTTTTCATGTAACCTGGCACGACGGGTCGTAGTCAAAGGTTGCGTGATCCATTTATCAATAAAATTAAAATGCAAATACAATGGGACCCGATCAATTGGTTTTTTTATGGCTGATCATCAGCTGCGTGACGCTTTTCGTAACGATATTCGGCATTCGCTACTTGCATAATAAGGAGAACATCGCCATGATCGAAAAAGGCATGGACCCCAAACTCAAGGCCCTGAGGCCGCGTCCCGCGCCTTTTCGCAACCTGAAGTGGGGCCTTCTGTCCGTAGGCGCCGGCCTGGGATTGTTCCTGGCCTACATTCTCGACAACTCCTTGCTATACAGGATCGGTCATACCATCCATGCCGGGGGCTATGACGATTATAATGGCGCGAACGTGATCATTTATTTCGCGATGATCGCCATCGGAGGCGGAACGGGACTTATCTACTCCTACCGGATCGAGAAAAGGGAATTGCTGGACAAGCCCGAGTAGCGGCAAGCTATCTTCCCGCGTCCACAACGCTCTTAGCCCTGGCGACTACCGGATCATACGCATTGACGACTTCGAAGTATCCTTCCGTCCGCCAGATCTGCCGGGCCATCAGGGCCCTGACGCGATGCTCCATCAATTCCTTATCCCTGGAAGGAATGTTCCGGATATTGATCGAATCACGGGCGGCATAAGCGGCCAGACTATTCCATAATTTTTCGTCGTCATGGAAGTCACTCACAAATTGGGACGCGTTCGCAAAACCGGCGAATGCGTCCTCATGCTGGATATAGTAGGTATAAATGAATCTGGACAAGGTGCCGTCGACATACAGCGCGGTGATGTTCTTTTCCAACGTGCTGGTGTCGAAGCCGACGAAGAGGTCCGGCGTGATCCCGCCCCCGCCGTACACGATGCGGTGCTGGCCTCCCAGCGTCCGGTACACCGGGCCGGCATGGATCGCCGTATCTCCAT
This sequence comes from Bacteroidota bacterium, assembly GCA_030706735.1. Classification (GTDB taxonomy): domain Bacteria; phylum Bacteroidota; class Bacteroidia; order Chitinophagales; family Chitinophagaceae; genus Puia. Next base: position 29,618 of record JAUZNZ010000003.1, read on the forward strand.
GTAGTACTTCCCCGTTATGGAATCGTTTCATCACCTCCTCATTGTAGTCGTCATGGCCTTTATTATACGGTTTTTGAATGCTTCGTCCCGTGGGCGTATAATAGCGCGCGACGGTAAGTCGTAAGGAGGCGCCGTTGCTGAGTTGGTAAGGTTCCTGAACGAGGCCTTTGCCGAAGGTCCTTCTGCCGATGATGGTTGCCCGGTCCCAGTCCTGCAAGGCGCCGGTCAGGATCTCGCTGGCAGACGCGGTTCCTTCGTCGGTGAGTACCGCCAGGTTCCCTTTCTCGAAAAGCCCTTCGCGTCGGCAATGATATTCGACCCGGGGTGATTTGGCTCCTACCGTATAGGCGATCAATTTATCTCCGTCCAATAGCTCGTCCGCAATTTCAGTCGCTTCCTGCACGATGCCGCCACCATTTCCACGCAGGTCGATGATCAGGCTCTTGAGTCCCGCGGCCTGCAATTTCTGGAGGGCATGGACGAATTCGGCATGGGTCGTTTCCGAGAATTTATTGATCCGGATATATCCGGCGTCCTTACTCAGCATATAGGCCACGTCGACTGCAGGCAACGGGATCGTTCCCCTGGCGACAGGTACTGTCATGATGGTCCCTTTCCGCAATAAGGTGATATCTATCTTACTGGCTCCCGGCCCCCGCAAAAATTTGCGGATCCGGTCGGAATTGATCCCATTGCCGGCCACAACGGAGTCATCGACCTTGAGGAATTTATCCCCGACCCGTAGCCCTGCCTTATCGCTCGGCCCATCCGCCAGCACGCTGATCACATTTACCGTATCGTCGAAGATCTGGAATTCGATCCCGATGCCCTCGAAGTTGCCTTGCAGGTCCTCATTCATTTCCGGAAGATCGACGGCGGGGATATATACGGAATGGGGATCCAGGTGTCCGAGCATGCCGTCGATCGCATCGTCGCCCAGGGAGTCCATGGCCACCGAATCCACATATCGCGAACGGATCAGGTCCATGACCTCTTCCACCGGCGCCGCCTTGCGGGCCTTAAAAAACCCCGTCGCGCCGACGTTCCCGCGCAGTCTGAACCCGATAAGCATACCCAGGATCATAATGACTGCAAAAAGGAACGGGAGCCAAACCTGGAGTTTTTTCATTCGTAGCGGTTAAGAAGGCTGCAATTTAAGCCACAAGCTCCATCCTTCAAGGCCCCGGCGATCCTTTTTTATGAGGTTATTAACTAATATTTCACCCGCCCCAGTTCGCTTGTCGCTTGTTGCTAAATTTGTAGCTTGCAGCCTGAAGATCAAACGGCTTACATGAATATTTTAATTGCCGACAGCGGCGCTACCAAATGCGAATGGTGCCTGCTCCGGGAGGGTAGGAAGAAGACGATTTATACCCAGGGTATCAGCCCCTATTTCCTGGATGCCGGGGAGATCGGCGAGGTCCTGGCCAGCGAACTCATGCCCGCCTTGAAAAAGGCCAGGATCGACCAGGTTCATTATTATGGGACGGGATGCAAAGAGCCGAAGAACCGGCGGATCGTCGAATCAGCCCTCCGCAGCCGTTTCCCGGACGCCGCGATCGCCGTAACCCATGATCTGATGGGCGCCGCGCTGGCCCTTTGCGGAAATTCCGGGGGCGTATGCTGTATTCTGGGCACCGGGAGTAATTCCTGCTTTTTCGACGGGCGGAGGATCGGCAGGAACAGTCCGGGCCTGGGTTACATCCTCGGAGACGAAGGCAGCGGAGCTTACCTCGGCAAAAAAGTCATCCAATATTACTTATACAATACTTTTGACGAGGAATTACGCTATAAATTCGACGCGAAATATGCCACGACGGGAAAGGAGATCCTGGACAATGTGTACAAGAGGCCGCTGGCCAACCGCTATCTCGCGTCCTTTACCTTGTTCCTGGCTGAGAACCGCGGACATTATATGATCGAGAACATTATCGAGGACGGCCTCAACGATTTTTTCTTCAGTCATTTATGCAAGTACCGGGAAAGCTGGAAATTCCCGCTGCATTTTGTAGGCAGCGTGGCTCACGGTTTCCGGGACGTAGTCAAAGAATTATGCGGCGTGTATGAATTCGAACTGGGGAAGATATTGAAGAAACCAATGGACGGACTTATCACTTATCATAGCTAAATACATACGAGGTATGTCATTTGAGAAGATCACCGAGGAACCAAGCCGATATCATTATTTGGAGAAGATGAGCATTCATGAGATCCTTACCTGCATCAACCGGGAGGACCGTACCGTGCCTGAGGCCGTGGCCAAGGCGATCCCGCAGATCGAAAGGCTGGCCGCCGTCATTACGGACAAGATGCTGGCCGGAGGCCGCCTGTTCTATATCGGCGCCGGAACCAGCGGAAGATTGGGGATCCTGGATGCCAGCGAGATACCGCCCACCTATGGTATGCCTTTTGATCTGATCATCGGCCTTATCGCCGGCGGCGAGGATGCCATCCGCAAACCGATCGAAAATGCCGAGGACAATGCCGGACAAGGCTGGCTCGACCTGCAGCAATACAAGATCAATGACAAGGACGTGGTGGTTGGCATCGCGGCAAGCGGAACGACGCCTTACGTGATCGGCGCAATGGAGGAGAGCAGAAGGCTCGGTATCGTTACGGGTTGCATCGTCTGCAACCCCGGTTCACCCGTGGCGGAACATGCCGATCATCCCATCGAGGTGATCGTTGGTCCCGAATTCGTTACAGGCAGCACCCGCATGAAGAGCGGAACAGCGCAGAAACTGGTGCTCAATATGATCTCCACGGCGGTGATGATCCAGATCGGTAGGGTGGAAGACAATAAAATGGTCAACATGCAACTAACGAATAATAAGCTGGTCGACCGGGGCACCAAAATGGTCATGGAACGGGCCGGACTGACCGATTATGAAAAAGCCAGGGAGTTGCTGCTGCGTTCCGGCAGCGTGAAAAAAGCGGTGGATTCATGCATGAAATAGAGCCCTTTTACAACTGGCGCCACATCTATGTGAGTGAAGAGGACGAGCGATCGCCCTTTTATGGCCGGGCCTATTCCGAATTCGTCTTTTCTCAAACCATCTACAATTATTACATCCATCCGCAATGGGACGAGTTCGGATCCCGTACCCTGTATATGAAGGTGCTGCTGGCGGATTACGACGAACATTATGTGGTAATTGAGCTGTTCGGCGAATGGAATGATGCCATCGAGAACGATATTATGAATATGAAACGCGAGGTGATCGATAAGTTCTTTCAATTCGGCATCATCAAATTCATCCTCATTGCAGAGAACGTGCTGAACTTCCACAGCGGGGATAAAGATTACTATGAAGAATGGTTCGAAGAAGTGACGGACGAAGGCGGATGGATCGCGTGTATCAATATGCCCGAGCAAACCCAATACGACTTCCGCAAGGCGAAACTGAACCGGTTCATCGAGCTTATCGAATTGGAGAACTGGCGCGTCTACAAACCCTTCCATCTTTTCAAGCTGATAGACGGGCAGATCATGCAACGGCTGTCCTGAAAAATTTATTTTATTTTTCCGGATAAGTCTGTAAATTTGGTGCGTTATTATGAACAACACGAGGGCATACCGGTTTTTTAGCTTTTATTATTTCTACTTTACCAGCAGACCGGGAATGCTTTTGTTAAGAAGTAACTGAATAACCAGAAAATTAACATAAAGAGTCCCGGTCAAAAGCCGGGACTTTTGCTTTTAGCCCCCTTCACGGTCGCCGGTGCGGCGCGGTCGCAGGCGAGGAGGCAGTCGCACGAAAAAAGGAATTATGGCAAGGATAAGCATACAAGGATACGAAGGCAGCTTCCACCAGGTGGCTGCACAGGAATTCTTCGGCAAGGACGTCGAAGTGATCACCTGTTCGACGTTTCGGGAAGTGGTGCGGGTGGCTTCCAGTAAAAAGGAGAGCGACGGCGGCATCATGGCGATTGAAAACTCCATCGCGGGGAGCATCCTGCCGAATTACAACCTGCTGCAAAAGAGCGACCTGCGGATCGTGGGCGAGATCTACCTGCAGATCGGCCAGAACCTGCTGGTCAATCCCGGAGTGAAGCTGGAAGATATCCGGGAGGTCCATTCACACCATATGGCACTGCTCCAGTGCATCGACTTCCTCGAAAAACATCCGCATTGGAAGTTGGTCGAGACCGAAGACACCGCCCTCAGCGCAAAACATCTGCACCAGCACCGAAGCAAGCATGTGGCGGCCATCGCCAGCCGGCTGGCCGCAGAATTATTCGGACTGAACGTGCTCGCCCCGGATATACAGACGATGAAGAATAATTATACCCGTTTTTTGGTCTTGCAAAGAGAAGCGACGGCTGTCCCGGATGAAAGCGCGGACAAGGCTTCGGTCAATTTCCATACCGATCATTCCCGGGGAAGCCTGGCCAGGGTATTGACCAGGATCGCGGAAGGAGGCATCAACCTCAGCAAATTGCAATCCTTCCCCATCCCGGGCAGCGACTGGGAATATTCCTTCCATGCGGACATGGAATTCGATTCCCTGGAACAGTTCCACCGGGTGATCGGATCGATCGGGCCGATCACGGCGGAGTTGAAGGTATACGGTATCTATAAAAAAGGCAAAACAGTATGAAGACAGCTACACGTCTTGAAGGCATCGGCGAATATTATTTCTCGCAAAAGCTGCGGGAGATCGACGGCCTGAACAAACAAGGCAAGAATATCATCAACCTGGGCATCGGCAGCCCGGACCTTCCCCCTCATCCCGAGGTGATCCGGACCCTTCAGGAGGAGAGCGCGAAACCCAACGTGCACGCCTATCAGTCCTATAAAGGATCCCCCGTGCTGCGCAAGTCGATCGCCGAATGGTATGCCCGCTGGTACGGGGTCGGACTGGATCCCGAATCGGAGATCCTGCCCCTGATCGGCTCCAAGGAGGGCATCATGCATATTTGCATGACCTATCTCGATCAGGGAGATAAAGTCCTCGTGCCGAACCCCGGCTATCCCACCTACCGCAGCGCGGTGAAGCTGGCCGGCGGGATTTGCGTAGACTATGAACTGAAGGAGGAGAACCGCTGGTATCCGGACATGCAGGAACTGGAGCGCCAGGCGTCCGCCGGCGGGATCAGGTTGATGTGGGTCAATTACCCGCATATGCCTACGGGACAACTCCCGGATAGGGCCCTTTTCGAACAGTTGGTGGCATTCGGCAAACGTCATCAGATCCTGATCTGCCATGACAACCCGTACAGCTTTATATTGAACGAAGAGCCGATGAGTCTCCTTTCGGTACCCGGCAGCAGGGAGGTCGTGGTGGAATTGAATTCATTGAGCAAATCGCAAAATATGGCGGGATGGCGGGTAGGCGTCCTGACGGGAGCGAAGGATCGGATCGACGAGGTACTGCGGTTCAAAAGCAATATGGACAGCGGCATGTTCCTGCCCATTCAACTGGCCGCGGCGAAGGCCCTTTCCCTTGACAAGGACTGGTATGACGGTGTGAATGCGGTCTATCGCCGGCGCCGCACAAAGGTCTTCGAGTTGTTGCAGTTATTGGGTTGTCCTTTCAACGAGGGTCAGGCCGGCATGTTCGTCTGGGCAAAAGTGCCTCCCGGTTCGGGCAACGGTTTTGACCTGAGCGACAGGGTACTCTACGAGGCGGATGTTTTTATTACCCCCGGCGGCATCTTCGGATCGGCCGGTGACGGATATATCCGGGTGAGCCTCTGCAGCCCGGAGGAAAAATTGCAGGAGGGCATCGACCGCATACGACAAAAAATAAAAACCCGTATTCATGTTTGACACGATGACGATCGTTGGAGTAGGCCTGATCAGCGGCAGCTTTAGCCTCGCATTAAAGGAGCGCGGACTCGTCCGCCATGTGATCGGCGTAAGCCGCACGGCCGCCAGCATCGGGAAAGCGCTGGAATTGGGATTGATCGACGAGGCGCTGCCACTGGATGCCGCTGTGGATAAGAGCGACCTGGTCTATGTGGCCATCCCCGTCGATGCGACGGTCCCGGTTATGCAACAGATCATGGACCGTGTCACCGCCAGACAGATCGTGGCCGACGCCGGATCCACCAAGCACGTGTTGTGCGAGTCGCTGGCCGGCCATCCGATGCGTAGCCGTTTCGTAGCGACCCACCCGATGTGGGGGACCGAATACAGCGGTCCGGAAGCCGCCGTAAGGGGCGCCTTCGCCGGTCGCGCCTGCGTGATCTGCGAAAAAGAGAAAAGCGACGCCGGTGCGGTCGCCATCATGGAGGGGATCTACAAGCAGTTGGGCATGCACATCGTGTATATGGACGCCCACAGTCATGATATGCATGCTGCCTATATCAGCCATATCTCCCACATCACTTCCTTTGCCCTGGCCAATACCGTCCTGGAAAAGGAAAAGGAGGAGAATACGATCTTCGAACTCGCCGGCGGCGGTTTCGAAAGTACCGTCAGATTGGCAAAGAGCAATCCGGCGATGTGGCTGCCTATCTTCAAGCAGAACCGGGACCACGTGTTGGATGTCCTCAACGAGCATATCGCCCAGCTGAGGAAGTTCAAAAGCTGCCTGGAGAAGGAGAATTATGACTACTTGCGGGAACTGATGGAACACGCAAATGAGATCAGCAGGATATTGAAATAGCCGTTCAGGCGCGAAAATCGTACCTTTGCGGCAAATTTTTAAAGTATATGACGACATTCGAAGGGTTGGGTTTAGACGCCAGGCTGGTACAGGCAACGGACGCCCTGGGATATAAGACGCCAACCCCCATACAGGAGCAGGCAATCCCGGTATTGCTCAGCGGGACCAAGGATCTGGTCGGACTGGCCCAAACCGGGACCGGCAAGACGGCTGCATTCGGTCTGCCGCTCCTCCAATTGATCGACAGTGACCTGAAATATCCCCAGGCCCTGGTGGTATGCCCGACACGGGAATTGTGCCTGCAGATCGTAGGCGAGGTGGAACTATTTAAGAAATTCATGCCCGGCATGCACGTGGTCGCCGTCTACGGAGGCACTTCCATCGGGCTGCAGATACGGGATATCCGTAGGGGGGTGCAGATCGTGGTCGCCACGCCGGGACGCCTGATCGACCTCATCGAACGCAAGGCCATCGACCTCGGGCAAATAAAATACGTCGTGCTGGATGAGGCGGACGAGATGCTGAACATGGGATTCCAGGACGATATCGAATTCATCCTCCAAAATACGCCGCAACGCGGAGCGACCTGGCTTTTCAGCGCCACGATGCCGCCGGAAATACGCCGGGTGAGCAAGAAGTACATGCAGCAGCCCACGGAGATCACAGTGGGCAAGATGAATACGGCCAACAAGAATGTAGATCACCAATACTATGTTGCATCGGCGCACCACCGGTATGAAACCCTGAAACGGATCATCGATTTCAATCCCGGCATTTATGGGATCATCTTCACCAGGACCAAGGCCGATGCGCAGAACATTGCTGAAAAGCTGACCCGCGAGGGATATGATATCGACGCCCTCCACGGGGACCTGACCCAACAGCAGCGCGACAAAGTTATGGGTGAGTTCCGGGAAAAAACGCTGCAATTGCTGATCGCCACCGACGTGGCGGCCCGCGGGATCGACGTGCAGGGGATCACGCACGTCATCAATTATGAGCTGCCCGACGACGTGGAGGTCTATACCCACCGAAGCGGACGTACGGGCCGTGCCGGGAATACGGGCATCTGCCTGTCGATCGTTCACAGCCGTGAGATCGGCAAGTTGAAACTGATCGAAAGGATGGTGCAGGTCCCCTTCCACAAGCTCGAGATACCGGGCGGCAAGGATGTGTGCAGGAAGCAGTTCTTTCATTTCATGGATAAATTGTTACAGGCGGACATCAGCCATGGCAATTACGAATCCTATGTGCCGATGCTGGCCGAAAAATTTGCGGAGGTTAGCAAGGAGGAAGTCTTGAAGCGGGTGGCGGCGATGGAATTCGACCGTTTTCTGAAATATTATGAGAATGCCGAGGACCTCAACGTCCGCGAGCGGGTCCGGGAATACGGACGCGACAGGGAACAAAAAGGAGGCGAACGCAGGGAATTGGGAAGGCGCGAAGCCGTGGACGGCCGGTCAAGGACCAGGGATTTTAATGGAGGCGGAGATTATGCGAAGTTATTCGTCAATCTCGGGACCAAGGATGGATTCTACAAGGCCAGCTTCCTGCAATTCATTCTCGATATGAGCGACCTGAGAAAGGAGGTGTTGGGGCGGATCGATATGAAGGAGATGAATAGCTGGATCGAGATCGACAAACGTTCGGCGCCGCAGATGATCCGCGCCATCGACGGAAAAAATTATAAAGGCCGGAGGATCAGGATGAACGATGCCAACAGCCGCTAATGAACAACTAATAATCGTGAAACTATATTGTTATGGAAGCAACCGGGATCAAGAATACAAAGGACAATCTCCAGGCGGTCTGGAATAAGCGGCCCCTGATCATTTCCGGGCCCTGCAGTGCAGAGACCGAAGAGCAGGTACTGGAAACCGCAACGCGCCTCGCCAAGACCGGCAAAGTCGATATGGTTCGCGCCGGGATTTGGAAGCCCCGCACGCGCCCGGGGAGTTTCGAGGGCATCGGGACCAAGGGTTTGCCCTGGCTGCAGCAGGCAAAGAAGCTGACGGGTCTGCCCATTACGGTCGAAGTGGCCACGGGCAAGCAGGTGGAAGACGCCCTGCACTTCGGGGTAGACGTATTGTGGATCGGCGCGCGGACCACCGTAAACCCATTCAGTGTACAGGAAGTCGCCGACGCGCTGCGCGGAGTGGATGTACCGGTGCTGATCAAGAACCCGATCAATCCGGACCTGGAACTATGGACTGGCGCAGTGGAACGGGTAGCCAAGGCAGGGATCCGGCAGATCGGCCTGATCCATCGCGGCTTCAGCTCCTATGGCAATACCGAATACCGGAATGCGCCTATGTGGCACCTGGCCATTGAAATGAAGCTTCGTAATCCGGACATGATGATGATCAATGATCCTTCCCATATCTGCGGTCGCCGGGACATCCTGGCCGATGTCGCCCAGAAAGCGATCGACCTCGACTACGACGGATTGATCATCGAAAGTCATATCGATCCCGACAAGGCCTGGAGCGACGCCAAACAGCAGATCACCCCGGAACGCCTCGCCGAAATGCTCGATGGCATCAAATGGCGTCATGAGACGACCACGGCAAAGGAATTCATTACCGCCCTGGAGAAATTGCGCGAACAGATCAACCATATCGACGATGAGCTCATGCAGTTGCTTGGACAGCGCATGAAGATCGCCGACAAGATCGGAACCTACAAAAAGGACAATAATATCACCATCCTGCAGACGAACCGTTGGAACACCATATTGGAACGCGCCTTTGTAAAGGGTGAGAAGCTGGGACTGAGCAAGGATTTTGTAACGAAATATTATGACGCCGTGCACATGGAATCCATCAATCATCAGAATAAGATCATGAATTCCTAGGGTGATCAGGAAATGAACAAAGTACAATATACCTTTTCGGGCAAACCGACGACCTTCTATTTCGATGCAGGACTTTCCTACCTGGAGAAGCTGGTAGAAAAGGGTCGCGCGGTCATCATCACCGATGAAAATGTATTCCGCGAGCAGGGTAAGAAATTCGCCGGCTGGAACACGATCGTGATCAGGGCCGGAGAGGAGTTCAAAGTTCAGGCGACGGTGGACTCGATCATCGATCAGCTGATTGCCCGCGGAGCGGACCGGAAGACCTGCCTCATTGGGGTCGGCGGCGGCGTGGTGACCGATATCAGCGGATATGTGGCGGCAATTTACATGCGGGGGATACCCTTCGGTTTCGTACCCACTTCCTTGCTGGCCATGGTGGATGCATCCGTCGGAGGCAAGAACGGGATCGATGCGGGGCTGTATAAGAACCTGATCGGTACGATCCGTCAACCGGATTTCCTCTTATACGATACAGCCATGCTGAAGTCACTGCCCAAAGAAGAATGGATCAATGGGTTCGCAGAGATCATCAAACATGCGAGTATCCGTGATGCCTCCCTTTTCCGCGCATTGGAAAAGAACTCGCTCCGCACATACCGGCAGGATAAGGCCATGCTGCTTCGCCTGATCCGGCGCAATGTGCTGATCAAAGCAACCATCGTCAAAAAGGACGAGTTCGAGCAGGGCGACCGCCGTCTCCTTAATTTTGGACATACGCTCGGACATGCTATTGAAAACCTCTATGAACTGTCGCACGGGCAGGCCATTTCTATCGGGATGGCCGCGGCCTGCATGATCTCCGAGGAGTTGGCCGGTTTCACCGAAAGCAACAGGGTGATCACCACGCTGAAGAAATACGGGCTGCCCACGCAAGCCGACTTTGATACGCAACAGGTGATGAAAGTCCTCCGGATGGACAAGAAGAAGGTCAGGGATGACATGAACTATGTACTGTTGAAAAAGATCGGGCAGGGCGTCGTCAGAGTGATCCCGGTCTCAGAATTGGAAAAGTTGTTGCAATCCATAATTACAGCGCGCTGATGTTAACGCTTATTCAACCATCCGGGATTCATGGAGTCGTACGCGCTCCCCGCTCGAAAAGTTCGATGCAGCGGGCCTGTGCCGCTGCCTTGCTGAATGCGGGGGAAACGATCATTAACGATCCCGGCTACTCGAATGACGACAAAGCGGCCATTGAACTCATCCGCGCCCTGGGCGCCAGGGTAACCGGCTCCGGAGACGAGCCCCTGCACGTGATCCCGCCCGCCTCGAAATGGGGTGGCAAACCGCTCTCCGTGAACTGCGGGGAGAGCGGCCTGGGGATCAGGATGTTCGCACCCATCATGGCCCTAAGCGGGCAGGAGATTACCGTGAACGGCGAAGGCAGTTTGCTAAGCAGGCCGATGGATTTCTTCGATGAGGTCTTTCCGCAGTTGGGGATCAGGGTCGGTTCGAATAAGGGTAGGCTCCCATTGAAGATCCAGGGCCCCCTTCAGCCAAGGACGATCGACATCGACGGATCACTTAGCTCACAGTTTCTTACAGGCCTCCTGTTCGCCTATGCCGGCGCGGAGGCCAGGGACGTCTCCATCAGGGTAAAGGATCTCAAAAGCAAACCCTATATCGATCTAACCCTGGAGGTCATGGAACATTTCGGTTGGGAGGTAGGCAACCGGGATTATGAGGAATTTTATTTCCCCGGATCTTCGGCAGCGCATCAGGGATCAACTGGCCGGCGGGCGCCCATTTCCTATACCGTCGAAGGCGATTGGAGCGGGGCGGCTTTCCTGCTCGTGGCCGGCGCCATCGCCGGACGTATCACGATAGTCGGGCTGGACCCCGATTCAGCGCAGGCGGATAAGGAGATCTTGCAGGCGCTTCGGAGTTGCGGCGCCCGGATGTTGCTGAGGCCCGATCATATCGAGATCGGCCCGGGCAGCGACCCTTTGCAGGGCTTTCATTTCGACGCGACCGATTGTCCCGACCTGTTCCCGCCCCTGGTTGCGCTTGCCTCCTACTGCGAAGGGACGAGCGTGATCGAAGGCGTAGGCCGGCTGGCGCATAAAGAGAGCAACCGGGCCCTTACGTTGCAGGAGGAATTTGCTAAAATGGGCGTGGACATCAGGCTCGAGGGAAACCGGATGCTGGTGAGAGGAGGGGAAGGCCCGGATACGGAGCGGGTCCTGGGAGGGATGGCCGTACATTCCCATCATGATCACCGGATCGCGATGGCCTGTGCGGTGGCGGGCCTGCGGGCGGAAAGAGAAACCATGATCGAAGAAGCGCAGGCTATCGATAAATCCTCTCCGGATTTTTATACGCATCTGCGCCAGCTGGGGGCCAGGGTGCGGATATGGGGAGAGATCAATCATGAATGATGACACATGAACGATAAACCGGGCACAATATGAACTCATTCGGCCGCTTATTCAGGGTGACCATCTTCGGCGAATCCCATGGGGATAGCGTGGGCGTGAGCATCGATGGATGCCCCGCGGGTCTCCCGTTAAGCGCGGAAGACCTGCTGCCCGACCTCGAACGGCGTAAAGGCGGCATGCAGAAAGGCACGACGCCTCGCAAAGAGGATGACCTGCCTTTGTTCAAGAGCGGATTGTTCAATGGCCATGCCACCGGCGCGCCCATGACGATCCTGTTCGAAAATAACAATACGAGATCGGCCGACTATGAAAAGCAGCGGGCGGTGCCCAGGCCCGGCCACGCGGATTTTGTGGCCCATAAGAAATTTCGTGGATTCGAAGATTACCGGGGTGGCGGTCATTTTTCCGGCCGCCTGACAGTGGCGCTGGTGGCTGCGGGAGCGGTGGCGAAAAAGCTGCTGTCAGCCGCAGTGAGCGCGGGTTCGGAACCCGGCGGGATCGCGGTGAGGGCTGCCATAACGGAGATCGGCGGCGAAAAGGATACGGAGAAGGGACTGCAAAAGGCCATCGAAGCGAAGGATTCGGTAGGTGGCATCGTGGAATGCCGTGTAAGCGGACTGCCTGCCGGCCTCGGCGAGCCGTTCTTCGACTCGGTGGAATCCGTATTGAGCCATGCTGTGTTCTCCATACCCGCAGTCAGGGCGATCGAATTCGGCACGGGCTTCGCTGCGGCATCCATGTTCGGCAGCGACCATAACGACGCCATCGTAAATGACGAAGGGGAGACCCGAACCAATCATGCCGGCGGCGTGGTCGGGGGGATCACCAATGGCAACGAGCTCGTTTTCCGGATAGCGATCAAGCCGACTTCATCCACTCCCAGAGAGCAACAGACGCTGAATTGGGAGTCGGGCAAGATCGAGGCATTCTCCGTAAAGGGCCGTCATGATCTCTGCATCGCTTTGCGGGTGCCCGTGGTGCTCGAGGCCGTTACTGCCATCGTTCTGGCCGATCTTATGCTGCTCGAGCGGCGGATCGTCCCGGCCGCCGGATAATATTCACCTAATCGACCTGCTCATGTCCATTATTTATCATTTGACGACCAAAACCCAGTGGGAGGAGGCAACGGCCAGAGGCCGCTACGAGACACCCTCTCTCGCCGAGGAAGGGTTTATTCATTGTAGCGAAGAAAGACAAATACCCGGAGTGGTCGAGCGATATTTCAAAGGTAAATCGGATCTGGTCAAGCTCGTCATAGCAACCGAGCGACTGACCAGTCCCCTTTATTATGACTGGTCTCCATCGATCGAAGACACGTTCCCTCATGTCTATGGACCCATCAACCTGGACGCGGTCATTGACGTGCAGAAGGTTGAAAAAAATCACCCTTCGACTTAGCAAATATTAGAACCTTGTATTATATTGGAGGACAAATGAGTTATCGAAAGCGTTTTCTTTTTGTGTTGGTTTGGGTATGGCAGTTAGGGCTTCTGTTCTCATGCAAGGATCAGCCGAAATCCCTGGAAAAGGACATCGTGAAACGACCCGCCAAAATGGAAGAGCATGTGAGCGGAGACCTGAAAAAGATGCTGCAGTTCGCAGCGGACAATCACGGCAAGCTTAATGACTCCATTTCACTGAATTACGGAAAATTACTGGATAGTTTATACGGGCACGGCGACTACGCTCCGATCTGGAGCGATAAGGATCATTGGCTGGCCCCCGCGGACTCCCTGTACGCATTTATCGAAGGCTCTAAATCATACGGGCTCTTCCCCTCCGACTATCACTTTACTTCGCTGGCCTTCACACATCGGATCATGCTCGAGGACAGCCTGGCCCGAAAGAACGCGGCGCTATGGGCGAGGGCGGACCTGTTGTTGACGGACGCTTTTTTCACGCTGGTGCAAAATCTTAAGCAGGGAAGACTGAAATATGACAGCGTCACCCTGCGCAAGGACTCGGTACTTTCAGATACCGTATATACCCGGGCCCTCGCGAGCGCCCTGCAGCCCAATAACCTCGTCAACGTATTACAGTCGATGGAGCCCCGGTACAAGGGTTATGATTCGCTGAAAACCTATCTGAAGGGATGGTTATCCACCGCTCATTTCAGGCCCCTCACCTGGCTCGACTGGCCGTACAAAGACTCCACCGTCTTCTATCATTCCCTCGCCAGGCGACTCCAGGAGGTCGGCTATATCGATTCCACCGTGACGATCAGTCAGATCGACACGGTATCCCTGGTTCATGCGATCAAAGGCTATCAGCGAACCAATGGCCTGACGCCGAATGGCAAAGTTTCCGACGCGATGGTCAATATGATGGACAATACGGATTGGGAAAAGTTCAAGCGGATCGCCATTACCATGGACAGGTATAAATTGCTGCCCGATACCCTGCCGACCACCTATGTATGGGTCAACCTGCCTTCCTTCAGTCTCAAGGTCATCGATTCGGATACGACCGTATTTGAATCAAAGGTCATCGTGGGAGCTCCGAAGACCAGGACGCCCCTGCTCAGCAGCGAGATCTCGAACTACATTACCCTTCCGCAATGGACGGTCCCCAATAGCATCATTTTCAAGGAAATGTTGCCGCAGATCAAGAAGAATATCGACTACCTCCGCAAGCAGAACCTGATCGTGGTAGACGACAATGACAGCGTGCGCGACCCACAAAAGATCAAATGGGCAAGACTCAGCAAAACGAATTTCCCTTTTCAACTGAAGCAGCGCGAAGGAGACGACAATTCCCTTGGGGTCATCAAGTTCAACTTCCGTAACAAATATGATGTCTACATGCACGATACGAACGTGCGATGGATGTTTGGAAAGTCTTTCCGCGCACTGAGTCACGGCTGTGTGCGCCTCAAGGAATGGCAGAAGATGGCGGACTTCCTCATCCGGAACGACACGGTCAAATATCACCCCGACAGCGTTCGCGCCTGGATCGCCAGAAAAGAGAAGCATACCATATATGGCTTTGCCAGAGTGCCCATTTTCCTTCGGTATTTTACCTGTGAGGGCAAGAAAGGGAAACTGGTCTTCTATGAAGATATTTACGGGGAAGATCGTACGCTCAGGGACCGCTATTTTGCGGATAAGCCGATTTATTAATGTCGCCCCATGCAGCTAAAATTCAAAGCGGGAATAATCGCTTGTTGCCTGGCGCCCCTGGCAGCCGCCGGCCAGCATCGGGATACCGGCGGGATCCATCACCGGCCCCGGCCCAAGGTCCGGACCAAACCGGTAAAAGTGCAATTCGGGGTAGCCAGCTATTATGCCGACAAGTTCGAAGGGCGCAAGACCTACACCGACGAGATCTTCTCGCAAAAGAAACTGACGGCCGCAAGCAACACCCTGCCCATGCACACCTGGGTGCGCGTGACCAATCTGCGCAATCATCGTACGGTAGTCCTGCGCATCAATGACAAGATGCACCCGCGGAACAAGCGACTGATCGATCTCAGCTTCGCCGCTGCGGAAAAACTTGGCTTTGCCGGCAAAGGCCTGACCCGGGGTCGCGTGGATGTGCTCGGCAGGAAAAAGCCCCGCAGCAAGGGAATGGCTGCGGCCCGGGAGGAATAAGGTACCCTCAATGATCCTTGGTTCCGAACAGCCGCTTGAAGAAGCCTTTTTTCTTAGGCGGTTCCTGCCTTTTATCGGCATCCGTCACCGTGATCCGGACGGACCCTTGCTTGTCGGTCTTCTGCAAATTGGCCTCCTTCAGCACTTTTTGTTCATCGGGAGATAACTTTGAATCCAGTGGCACCGTGGGCGCGCTGGTATCGAGATATTGGTTGGCCCTGCCATTGCCTTCATTGGCTCCTTCAGCGCCGGGAGGCGCGGTCTTATCGATCAGGTTCTGATAATCGAACATGCGGTCCTGGCGCATGTTCTCCGGTTGAATGAATTTTGCATTCTGGCTGATCCCAAGGGTCTTATCAGCCATCACCTTGGCGAAGAAGTATTCCCAGATGGGTCGCGCAGCCTGGGCGCCATACCCGAGCCCTCCCTCCAGGTGTATGAACCGGTCGTCGCAGCCGATCCACGCGCCTGCCATCAGTTGAGGCGTATAGCCCATGAACCAGGCGTCGGAGTTATCATTGGTGGTGCCGGTCTTGCCGCCCATTTCCGAAATGCCCAGGCGATCCCTTAAGCCCGCTGCCGTGCCGAAGTCCACGGGCCCCTGCATCATGCGCACCATGGTATAGGCTGTAGCCTGGCTGATCACTTCCTTGCGTTCCGTGTCGAAACGTGCCAGCACCTTGCCGTTCTTGTCTTCGATCCTTGAAATATAATAAGGCTTGGTACTGAAGCCTCCCGATGGGAACATGGTATAACCCCAAAGCATTTCATACAGCGAAAGCTCGCAGGCGCCCAAGGCCAGCGAAGGGTAGGGCGTGACCTTTGTGGGGATATTGATCTCCTTGATAAAATCGGAGAAGCGCTGAGGGCCGTCGTCTCCAAATGATTTCATGATGTAGGCGGCCACTTCGTTAATGGACCAGGCCAGCCCCGTCGCCATCGTCCGGGTACCCGAGCGGCCGCTGTTCTTGGCAGGGACATACCCCCGGTACTTCGGGAAATATTGCTGCGTCGCCTCGCATTCCGTTTCGGGAGTGAAGTTGAAGTCCTCGATAGCCAGGCTGTACAGAAATGGCTTGATGGATGAGCCCACCTGCCGCTTGGTATTGATATTGACGTGGTCGAACTTATAGGTCTTGAAGTCGATGCCGCCTACCCAGGCTTTGACGGCGCCGGTAATGGGATCCATGACCATGAACCCGGTTTGCAGCATGGACTGGTTATACTTGATCGAGTCCATCGGCGTCATGACCGTATCCTTTTCACGCCGGGAATTCCAGGCAAATACCTTCATCGCGACGGGCTGATAGAAGCTCTTCTTGATCTCTGCATCGGTCAGGCCTTCGTCTTCCAGGTTCCTCCACCGGTCACTGTTATGCATAGCCGCCTCCAGGACATTCTGGTGTTCCTTCCAGACCACGCCCTTGCGGATATCATACTGCGCGCTGAGCGCCCTCTGCAAAATGGGCATCTGTTTGGCTACGGCCTCGTCGGCATAGAGCTGCATGCGCGGATTGATCGTCGTATAGATCCGGAGGCCATCCTCATAGAGGTTATAGGGCTCGCCCGTCGCCGCATTTTTATTTTCCTTGCACCATCTTTTCAGCTCCTCGCGCAGCACGTCCCGAAAATAGGGCGCCAACCCATTGTTCTCATCGAGCTTCCGGTAATGGCTCATGTCGATGGGTTTCGCCTTCAGCGCCGCCGCCTCGGCCTCCGGCAGGTAATTGTTCTTCACCATCTGGTTGAGCACGATATTACGCCGCTCTATGGACGCCTTGGGGTTCTTCCGGGGGTTATACAAGGTATTGCCTTTCAGCATGCCGATCAGCACCGCGGCCTCGTCCACCGTCAGGCGATCGGGCTCCTTCTGGAAGAAGGTCCGGGAGGCATTGCGGATCCCGTACACATTGTCGCCGAATGGAACCTCATTGAGATATAGGGCAATGATCTCTTGCTTGGTGAAATTGCGCTCCAGCTTGATCGCAATGATCCATTCCTTCAATTTTTCGATGCCCCGTCTCACGAAGTTCTTCGATCCCTGCTCCAGCATATTCTTCGCCAGCTGCTGGGTGATCGTGCTGCCGCCCCCATCGCGACCGAATTTCAATACGGCGCGGAGCACGGCGAAACCGTCGATGCCGGAATGTTCATAAAACCGCTCGTCTTCCGTGGCCACCAGGGCATTGACGACATTCGGCGAAATATCATGGTATTCGACACTGCTGCGGTTGCCCTTGTCCTTGTAATACTTGCCCATCGGCGTACCGTCCTCGGCAAAGACCTCGGTAGCCTGCGTTATGGTCGGGTTCTCCAGCTCTTTCAGGGAAGGCAGCGAACCGAAAGCTCCCAGGTTGATCAGGACCAGGAAGAGGACGAACGCGCCCAGGCTGTAAAAAAAGACCTTCCAGAAAATCCGAACCACTTTAGACATAAATGGACATATTAAGGGTGAGGCACTATACCGGTCAAATCATCCGCAAAGATCGTACTTGAAAATCGAAATGTTCATACGGCAGGCGGCTGAGATGTTAAAATTTAACAGGATAGACGGTAACCAGGAACTTCTTATAGGCCTCCGCATCCTTGTTCCTCAACAGGAGATCGAGATTGGTCTCCGATATCACCACGAATACATAGGTGGCGGGGGGCAGCCAGGGCAGGATCTGCCTTGGCGCAAGGGCCCTGGCCTTGTTCATATAGTCAAGGGCCGCCGCCGCATTCGCAAAACTATCGACGACCATCATCTTCACGGAGTCGTTCAATGACAGATTCTCGATCCGAAGCTGCAGCCCGTAGAAGTTTTCCATATTGTAACGGGTGAACGCATTCTTCGCCTCGTTCACATACACCGGGTCGACCTTCGTCATGATCATCATCACGGCATGCTGCTTTTCCGGCGTGTAGGTATAAGCCAGTTTAGTGATAGCCTGCAACGAGTCCGCCTTCCGCTTACCCAAAGATTGGATGCTATCCAGCCGGTTGCGGCCTCCTCTCGCCAGTTGACCGGAGTCGGACGGATTGACCCTTGGCGGCAGGTTCTTTTGCGTCGAATCGCGCGGGATCAGGTACCTGGGCGGGGCGACAACGGTCCTCGGGCCGGGCTGCGGATGTTTGTTGACCGAATCGACACTGGCGGCCAGATCGACGGAATCGCCGGCCCGTTCGATCTTCAGGTTGGTCAGATAGTTCTCGATCTGTCTGCGGCGGCTCACGACGTCGATCAGCCTGGCCGCCTTCGTGGCCATCGGATCACTGGGGAATTTGGTCACGATATTGTTGAGCACCCGCTTTGCCTCCTCATCCTGACGGCTATGGATAAAATAAACGGCCTCGATATAGAGGAGTTGCGGCGTCCAATAGGCCGAACCGTAAAGACTGTCCGCCTGGCGCTTTTCCAAAAGGGCCTCATCGAACCGCCCTTCAATAAAGGAACTATAGATCTTTTCATATTGCAGGGTGGCATTCGTCCGTACCCTGACGGAGGCCCGGGCGGCGGAGTCGGGATTGATGGCGGTCGCCGTAAACTTGCCCGAAGGGAATGCGGCTTTCATCTCCTGAAGGACGCGATCGGCGTTCGCCTGATCGCCGACCTTGGTATAGCAATAATAAAGATTAAATAGCGTCTCTTCCCGCAACGAGGTATTCGGGATCCGTACCAGCAGACTGTCATAGGCATTGATCGCGGAATGATAATCCGAGAGTCCTTCCTGCAGGGCCTTGCCCAGAGAGAACATCGCACGTTCTACCGAATCCTGCGATTTCTTCATTTTTTCCGGGGTCAGCGGCAGGTTATCCATCAGCGTTTTGAAGTCGATGGCCGGCGGCGCGGCGCCTTTATTGCCGGGGTCCGTCAGGGAAGCCGCGGTGCGTTCTCCGGGCCTCGCGACCTTTTGCTGGGAAATGAGAGAGGTCAGTTGCCAGTTATCCACATTCGGACGATTGCCCCATTTGGTCTTAAAATCGGAATACCCCTTGGATTTCAGCGAAGGATTGTAAAAATACCACTCGCCGCTGCCGCTCGCAGACGAACTGAACAAATCGGGCGGCGGCGTCTTTCCGTTGTTCGCGAAGGCCGGGACATTGTTGTTCTCCTCTTGTTGTTCGTCGTCCCGTAAGCCCCGCTGCCTGCGCAGGGCGCGGACCAGCCGTTTAATATAGGCATCCCGTTCATTGGGAGGCATTCCGGCGATTCGCTGAAGACTGTCCTGCCGTTCGATGACCGCTAGTTCGGAAACGATGTTGGAGAGCGCGATCTTTCGGTCGTGCAGCCAATTCAGGTCGCCCAGCGATTGATCGATCGTGTTGACGCTGTCGTAGTAACTCTTTGCCGACTTGTATTTCCTGTCCTCGAAAGATAAATTGGCGAGTTGCAGGAAGGCCTTGTTGCGCTGGCTGCCGGAACCTTCTCCTTCCGCCGAATGCACGCATTTCAGCAGGTCGGTTTCCGCGCCGGGCCTGTTATTCCGTTCGAGTTCGATCTGGGCGGCCATGTAATAGATGATGTCCCGGTAGGATTCATAACGATCCTTCCTGGCCATTTTTACCAGGGCGTCGATATTCTTCTGAATGTAATCGGCCGAACTGTCCCTGCTCTGCCGGATGGCATTTAGCCGGGCATAGACGTCCAGTACCGGGTTGTAGGTGTGCTTGACCGTCCGTTCGTAAAAGGTTTTCGCCAGGTAATGGTCGTTTGCGCGTTCATAGAGTTGCCCGATCAGGTATTCCCAGCGGGCACGCTCTTCGTCGCTGGCCGCAACGGGCAGGGCGCGGGTCAAATGATAAGCTGCGCTGTCGTAAATGGATTGTTTATAGAACCACAGGGCTTGCACCTCTTCCAGGGAAGGCCCGAGCCGGCCAGGGAACTGCGGATCGTTCTTCAGCACCGCGATCAGGGCTGCAGCCTCAGGATACTTATTCTGCTCAAGGAAGGTCCTGACCTGCCAGACCAACGCGTCATTGCGCGATGGAGGCAGGGAGAAGATCTTTTGAGCGATGTTCGGTTTCTCCTTCGTGGATACGATATTGGCGTTGCCGCCTTCGTCGCGGTTGGCATTGCTGCCGATGGGCTTGTCATAGCCATCACTTTCCTTCGGGGCAAAGGCATAGTTGAGGAACTGGAACGTAATATAGGCCGAGTCGAAGGTCCTGCGGAAATAATAAGCCTTGCCGATGAGCAGGTACAGGTTGTCGATCCAGTCATTGCGCGTATCATGTACCAAAATGCCGGTAGTACATTTGAAGATGACCGAGTCGAGATCGCGTTTTTGAAGGGCTGTCGCCTCCAGGTTGAAATTGTAAAAAGGCAGCAATCGCGTATAGTCGTCGCGCGTCTGGGCTTTTGCACGGGCAATCACCTCATTGAGCTTGTTGTTGGCGTTGAAATAGAAATTGTAATGGGTGACCGTATTCTGGATGAAATGCCGGGGGATCCTGAATTTTCCTTCGGTGGATTTTTCGGAGGCGAGCGTGCGGTTCTCGTACTTCGGCGGCTTGACCAAATCATAGGCAACGCCTACCTGCCCGACGGCGGACAGAGAGCACGAAATAAGGACAGGGAAAAACAAGATGTTGATACGAGTCACAATGTCCGATTGGGTTTGCACCGCAAGCTAATTATTAACTGATTTTCAGGGAATTTATTATCCTAACTTTATTATCTTTATCCGCAATCAGTCTCTATGGCCAAATTCGATGCCAATTCTACGTTGAAGCGCCTGCAGAACCGCTATCGCCTGGTGGTCATGAATGACGATACGTACGAAGAGGTAGTGACCTTCAAATTGTCCCGTTTGAGCGTTTATACCGTTCTCTGCACGATTTTTGTGCTCCTGACGGGTTTGACAGTAGCCCTGATCGTTTTTACTCCCCTGAAATTATATATTCCGGGTTACGGGGATGTCAATAATACCAAGGACCTCCGTGAACTAAAAATGCGGACCGATTCGTTAGAGCAGGAAGTACGGTACAAAGACAAGTATTTGCAAGACATCCGGACCGTTCTGCAGGGGAATTCGACTGTGAAACTGGATACGACGATGCTGAACATCCCCAAAGCCGAGAAGATTAACGATTGATTTTCAATATTTTACCTTAAAGTCACAAACAGTTACTAAAATCTGATACTATGTTCAATGGAAAATCCAAATCGGATGTCCTTGGGGAAGCTCCCGTGGGCGCCAGTACCAGCCTGATCGGCGCCGGTACGTCAATGAAAGGGGATATCACCAGCAATGGCGATCTGCGCATCGATGGCACCCTGGTAGGCAACATCAATTGTTCTGCTAAAGTGGTCATCGGCGCCAACGGCGTGGTCCAGGGAGATATCAATGGACAGCAAGCCGATATCATGGGTAAGGTCACGGGTACGATCAAGGTCAAAGATCTCCTGCAATTGAAAGGGGGCAGCCACATGAATGGCAATATCCAGGCCGCCAAATTACAGATCGAGCCAGCCGCAAATTTTAACGGGGAGTGCCACATGACGGCCGCAAGCACCAATGGTTCCGGAGCATCTGTCGCCGCCAGGGCCATACAGGAGGCCAGGAGCCAGATGAAACATGCCGATGTCGTCGCCACCGCGGGATAATCGCCGGGAATTGTTACGCTACGCAGGTCTGTCTACGGAGGTCGTCATCTCCGTAGGGTTATCCGTTTTTGTTGGCCTCAAAGCCGACAAATGGGCCAGGCTTTCTTTTCCCATATTCTCCTGGGCCTTACCTTTGCTCGTCATCGTGGTCTTGCTGTATAAGCTAATCAAAGGATCATCCGGACGAAAAAATGGAAAATAACAAGGTCTCCCGCGGCTCTTTTCGGCCCCTTTTATGGGCATTCATCATCATTACCCTGATCCTGGCCGCGGCCGGTTACTGGAGGGTCGACCGGACCTGGGAAGGTGCCTTTCCGGTACTCCTGGCCGGCAATGCCCTGCTCTTCCTGTCTACCTCCCTTTCCTTCTACCTATATAGCCGCGCCCTGGCAAACAGGAATACGCAATTCTTCCTTCGCATGATGTACAGCAGCCTGCTCGTCAAAATGGTCATTTGCCTGGGCGGGGCCCTGCTCTATGGGCTGCTGGCCGGAAAAGAGCTGGATACGAAGGTGATCTTTTGCTGTTTTGGATTGTATATTCTCTATAGCGTCCTCGAAGTGAAAGTCCTTATGCGAATGAGCAAGCTGCATAAAAATGCCTAAGAAAGAAGCCCCACTCGAATACCTCCGCCAATTTATCCCTGAGGGAGCCACAGCCCTGGCGCTCGAATACCTGAACCATTACCATGTCCATCTGACGATCACCCGTGATAGAAAGAGCGTTCTGGGTGATTACCGGCACGCCACCCGGTCGAGCAATCACCGCATCAGCGTCAACGGCAGCCTGAACGCCTATTCCTTTCTCATCACCCTGATCCACGAAATGGCCCACCTCGTCACCTTCATGGAGTTCGGCAACGAGGTACAATCGCACGGCAAAGAGTGGAAGCGCGTCTACCGGCGGATATTGGAAGACTTTCTTCCCCTGTCGATCTTCCCGGAGGACATCCTGGGCGCTCTGAAAAAGAATCTGCATAATCTCCCGGCAAGCAGTTGCGCCGACGAGGGCCTCATGCGTATCCTCAAACGATATGACCGTAATCCCGGAAAAAGGGTCATGGTGGAGCAACTGGCGGAGGGGGACACGTTCAGTATCGAAGGCGGCAACGTCTTCCGGAAAGGGAAAAAATTGCGCAAGAGATTTCAATGCATCGAACTGTCGACGGGCCGGCTGTATCTTTTCAGCCCGATCTATGAGGTCGAACCGGCGCCTGCCTCTGCCGGGAAACCAGTATAAATTTTCCACACATGCAGCAGCGCGGGCAGATCAGGTGACTAGTAAAGGGTCCCCCTCTTCTTCCCGCCTTTCGCTGAGCCCGTTTTTAATCATGTACCTGGTTTACAGATCCTTCAACATCCATATATCACATCCGAAATGCCCTGTATTTCCCATGGGGCCGTCCAGGTAGCGGAATCCGAATTTTTCATAAACAGACATGGCCTTTCTCAATTCAGGAAGGGTCTCGATATATACATGACGGTAGCCGGCCTCAAGAGCGAATGCCAGGCATTTTTCGATCAGGAGCCGGCCCAGGCCCTTTCCGCGGTCTTCCGGGCGGAGATACATTTTTACGAGCTCGCAGGTCCCGGACGGTAATCCGGGCGACGGGAAGATCCCGGCCCCTCCGGCAATCTCATTCCCCGTAAGTGCGGTGTAGTAGCGGCTGCCCGCCGTCTGGAAAAGCTCAAATAAATGGTCGGTGGTCGGGTCGAAATAAACGGTACCCGGTCTGGCGGCGCCGAATTCGCTGAGTGAATTGCGGACGATGGCCGCCAATGCCTTGTTGTCGTCAGGCTGAATGGTCCTGATCAGGAGTTTGTCCATCCGGCGAAGGTAGGGATCAGGCCCGAAATCCTAGCTCAGCAAAGCGATGAGACCGTACAATAAGCCGATGGAGACGATCAAAAAGCCAATAAAGGGTTTGTCTGCGTTTTTCATATTAGGTTTGTTGGGTAGTGGATGTTAAAAACTGTGCCAGGAACCGGTGGCGTTGCCGGCATGCCCGGATACGCCAGGATAACGGCAGCCTGCTTCCAAAAATTATAAAGCTGGGAAAATTTTCTACGCGCCATGCGGCGCGGCCTGGACGATCGCGGCCCTGCCGCACGGCCCCATCGCCGCCTAATGTTTGAGTAAGATGCCTTTCCCCTTAAGGATCATCCGGATAGCCTGCCGCTTAAATGAATACTCTTTTCCGAAGTATGTGGAATCTCTTAGCTTATGCCGGTAGATTTCCAGGGTGTCCTTGTAAGAGAGAAGGCCAACCACCTCATGGCCACCGCCCGATACGACCGGCACAATATCAAGCGAGGACTCGGCCATGACCTCGACGGCCGCCTTCAATGACTGATCCTCCCGGACATACACGTTTGGCCCGGCCTGGATCAAAGATTGTATGGGAGTGGCCGGTGAATGCCGGCTATTATAGATCTCCTGCGAGGCCAGCAGCCCCAGGTATTTCCCCGTATCGTCGACGACGATGAGGTGGTTCGGCAGGCTGCCCGGCTCCTCCTTGCGGATCCAATCCTGCAGATCGGCCAGGGTATTGTCTACGCTGAGCACCTGTATTTCGGTTTCCATGAGCGCAGTGACCGGATACAAGCCCAGGATGTCCGGCTCAAAAGAGGAAGGCGTAGCCACGCCGCGTCGCGCGATCTTCTCGGTCATGATAGTATTTTCCAGCAGGAAATACGACAAGATATAGGAGGCGATACAGGCGCCCAAAAGCGGCAACATGGCGGAAGACTGGCCGGTAGATTCAAGGGCGAATATGATCGAGGTCAAAACGGCCCGGGACGCGCCGGCAAACATGGCCGACATGCCCACCAGCGCGGCCATTTGGATAGTGATCCCGCAGGCCGGGAAATAATGAAGCAGGGCGCTCCCGGTCATGGCGCCGCAGGCGCCGCCGATCGTTAAAAGGGGGGCCAGGGTGCCTCCGGATGTTCCGCTGCCCAGGGAAATGCTCCATGACAGGAACTTTAAGACGCTGAGTACCAGCAGGACGGTCCAGGTAGGATGGTTCCCGATCAGGAACTCGATGTTCGAATACCCCACTCCGAACGTCCTGGGTGCAACGAACCCGATGACCCCGACTGCCACGCCTCCCAGCGCAGGCCACCAATACCAGGGGATCGGCAGTTTTTCGAACCCATCTTCGATCAGGTAGACGGCCTTGGTGACTCCTGCGGCGAGCAATCCGATCAGGATGCCGATCAGACTATAAATGGCCAGGGCCTGGTTGGAAGGAGCGGCCTCCACCGGCATCGGAAAGACCGGCCCGTTGCCGAACAGCAATTTATGCATGGCGGCGCCGGTAATGCAGGCCAATGCGATAGGAATGATGGACCGGGGCGAGAATTCAAAAAGCAGCAGCTCGATGGCCAGGAAAATCGCGGCGATCGGCGTGCCGAAAATGGCGGACATGCCTGCCGTGGCTCCTGCCGTCAAAAGGATCTTCCGCTCATCAGGCGATATACGCATGAACTGCCCGATCGTGGAACCCAGCGCGCCCCCCGTGGCAATGATGGGCCCTTCCGCGCCGAACGGGCCGCCCGTCCCAATGGAAATGGCCGAGGAGACCGGCTTCAGGAAGGTGATCACGGGCTTGATCCGGCTTTGATTCGTCAGGATCTGCTCCATTGCTTCCGGGATGCCGTGTCCCCGGATCGCCTTGGAGCCGTATTTGGCCATGAATCCTACGATCAGGCCGCCGATGACGGGAATGGCAATGACCACCGGCCCCAGATGATTTTGTTCCGGCGAGCTATGCAGAAGGCTCACGCGCCCATAAAAGAAAAGGTTGGTGAAGAGATCGATCAGGCTCACAAGCAGCCGGGCCACCGCGCCCGTAGCCGCGGCGATGGCCACGCCCAGGGCGGCCAGGTACAGCATGCGGCGACTCGAACTTAAGGGCGACCTCTTTTCTTCCGTCGGCTGAAAATTATTGTCCAGGGAAATGGAAACCGGAATGCGATTTTTTTGCGTCATGGCACGCAAAGTTACGCCAGCGGGAGGCGCAAATTATTAAAATAGGATTAAAGGCTGCTCTAGAGATCGGAAAACGCCGCCTGGTGAAGGAAGACGATGTCGATATGCGAGACGTTGTTCTGGTACTCCGGCGAGGTGGAGAGCTGCTTCCAGACCGGGTCTGCTCCAAATGCCTTCCAGTGCTCATCCCGTGAAGCCATATTGGCAAAGCTCGTCATGTACATGAGGTTCGGCATATGCACTCCCGACAACACCGAGGCGTAGAAGACCGCATTGAACCCAAGCCGCTGAAATAAGCCGATCTCGCCTCCCTGGTTGAACATTTGTACTTTGTTGGCGAAATACCGTTCTGTCGGCCCTTCATAACTCCGCAGCTCATAGATCCGCTCCGCTCTTGCCGAATCCTTCAGGGTAGTGGAGGTCTGCAGCGTGGGCATGCCCGGAAAAGCCTGCAGAAGGATCGACTCTATCCGTGCATACGGTGGCTCTTTATAGTTCGCGTCAAGATATCCCTTCCCGTCTTCAAGGAACTGCCTGTCTTTTTCAAGTTGGAGCGGCAGGTTCACGAATTGTTCCAGGGTATGAAAGGGGATCAGCACATAGATCCGCCGAATGGCGGCGGTATCATTGCCGACCGGGAGGAATACCCCGACCGGCCTGATGCCCAGGCGATGAAGAGCAGGCAGGTAGGCCTTTTGCAGCCAGGCGCTTACGACGGCCTCCTGATCACTGGTCTTGAGCTGATAAACTTTTATCGCATAGTACTCCTGTTTCGGAGCCTTGTCACGGCCATATCCCGGCGCGCCGGCAAAAAAAAGGAAGACCGGCAGCAGAGCGAAAAAACGAGGCTTGTTCATGACATAAATATAGGTGCGCCTTCCGGTTTTAACAAAAGCTTTAACAGTCGCCGGGAAAAATTCCGGTCGATAGGGTTAATTTGTCGGCTTATGTTCATGCGTGTTGCAACCTATGGCGTTGTCCTCTTGCTGTTGATATCCAAGGAGGGGTTGACACAGGATATGCTGACCGGAAAAGTGCTGAAGAAAGGAACCTCCGAATTGCTGCTATCGGTCAGCGTCCAGAATCAGACCCGCAAAAAATATACGCTTACCGATGCCGGCGGCGCGTTCAGGATACCGGCAGGGGAGGGCGACAGCATCCTCTTTACATCAGCCGGGTATCGTCCCGATACCCTGGTCGTTCGCTCATATATGTTCTTCGAAGGATTCGAGGTGACCATGCAACCCAATGTCGTCGCCCTGACGGCCGTCCGCGTCGGTTCGTCGAGCAATTACCAGCAGGACTCCATCGATCGGTGGAAGGATTACGAATGGTTGAAGCCCAGGCAAAATACCAGGCTATTGGACAACCTGGATAAAGTGCGTACCGGCGACGGCGTCGGGATCAGTATCACGCCCAGGATATATTCGTCCGGAGAAAAGGACCGCATGCGCCTCAGGCGTCGCCTCGACGACGAGGAAGAACAGCATTATGTCGATTTCCGTTTTTCGCGGGAATATGTGGGGAAGCTCACGCGCTTTGAGGGAGACACGCTGACCCGCTTTATGACCCTGTACCGGCCGACCTACGCCTTTTGCCGTTCGGCGGGTTCTGTGGATATGCTGTTATACGTCAATGACAGCATGATCAAGTTCAAGCAAATAAAATCGGAATAAATGCACTCCGGAGAGCCTTCGTTATTCCTTAGCGCGGATTGGGGAACCTCCTTTCTCCGGGTGCGGCTGGCCAGCATCGATGGGCAAAACGTGATCGCCGGTTCAGACTCCAACAACGGTATCCGGACGACCTTTCATTGGTGGAAGCAGCGAAAAGATGCAGACCCCGTCCGAAGGGTGGCATTCTACCTGGGCATCCTTCGGGAGTCCATCTACCGGATCGAGGAACAGTTGGGCGGGTCCCTCGCCGGTACGCCGGTCGTCCTGTCCGGTATGGCGTCTTCTTCCGCCGGCCTGGTCGAGTTACCCTATGCGCAAACTCCGTTTGCCACTGACGGACGCTCGGTCATCGCCCAATGGCTGGATCTGGAGACTCTTTTTTTGCACCCGGTGCTATTGGTGTCCGGCATCAGGAACACCGACGACGTCATGCGCGGCGAGGAGACCCAGTTGATCGGCTGCAACGGGTCTGGCGACGGATGGTATATCTTTCCGGGCACCCATTCCAAGCACATATTGGTTAAGGATGGCGCCATCGTCGATTTTTGCACCTACATGACGGGCGAGTTCTTCGGATTATTGTCGGAGATGAGCCTGCTCAGCGGATCGGTTGAGAAGAGCGAAGGGCCAGGCGGGGAAACCGGCAGCGGACCCTTTCAGCAAGGCGTGCTTGACGCCGGCGGCGCCAATTTGCTCCGCGCCGCATTCCGGGTAAGGACGAATGATCTGTTTGGCAAGCTTTCCGCAAAGGAGAATTATAATTATTTGAGCGGTCTGTTGATCGGCGCTGAACTCCAGGACCTTGCCGTCCGGACGAAGGCGTCGGGACTAAGAGGATATATGTGCTGCGGCCCCGCGTTAAAAGATTATTATGAAAAGGCGGTGGCCGTTCTCGATCTTTGTGAAAGAGTTCATATATTCCCATCCGGCTGGGTGGATACCGCGGTAGTTAGAGGGCAGTCCCTGATATTTCATCAACTTGATCAATCATGATCCGATCATTTTCCTGGGAGAAGTTCAACGCGGCTCCCATCATTGGGATTTTGCGTCATTTTCCCCGGGAGCAGGTGATGTTGCTGGCTCGTCAATATGCCGACGCCGGCCTGGGCACGCTCGAAATTACCATGAATTCCAGTGAAGCGGCGGAAACCATAACCGGACTGGTCCGGGAGTTCGGGGACGTGCTCAATATCGGCGCGGGGACGGTCATCACAAAAAGACAGTTGGAGCAGGCGCTGCAGGCGGGAGCCCAGTTCATCGTCACGCCGATCCTGGCCAAACCGGTGCTGAGGGCCTGTGTGAAACAAAAGGTTCCCGTGATCCCCGGGGCGTACACGCCGACCGAGATCTATAAAGCCTGGTCCCTGGGTGCGGCCGCGGTAAAAGTCTTTCCTGCCACCGAACTCGGACCCGGCTATATCCGGGAACTGCTCGCCCCGCTGAACGGACTCAAACTGTTACCGACGGGCGGCGTGCAACCCGATCATTTCATCGATTACCTGCGGGCCGGAGCGGTGGGAGTAGGCATGGGAGGGCATTTATTTCCCAGGTCATTGATCGAAGCCGGTCGTTGGGATGAATTGAAAGAACATTTTTCGTCCTTTGTCAGGGCATACAAGGACTTCAGTCAGTCCCTGGGTTCCATAAATTAGATTGAACGTTTCCATCTGCGCATGTATCGCTTATGAACATACTTATCGTTTTGCTGGGCATTGTCCTTCTCGTATTACTGATCACCTGGGGTAAGGTCAATGCATTCCTGGCATTCCTGGTCGTTTCCCTGCTCACGGGTTTGCTGTTGGGTATCCCGTTTCAAACGGTCACCACGTCGGTCTATAAAGGCATCGGCGATACGCTCGGCCCCCTCGCCATCGTGATCGTGCTTGGGGCGATGCTGGGGAAACTGGTCGCAGAGAGCGGAGCGGCACAGCAGATCGCCACCGTGATGATGACGGCATTCGGCGAGAAATATATCCAATGGGCCCTGATGGTCACCGGGTTCATCATCGGGATCCCCCTTTTCTATAACGTGGGCTTCGTGCTGATGGTGCCGCTGATCTTTTCGGTAGTCTACAAATACAAACTGCCCGCCGTCTATATCGGCATCCCGATGCTGGCTTCGCTGTCGGTCACGCATGGCTTCCTGCCGCCACATCCCTCGCCTACGGCCCTGGTCAACCAATTCCACGCAAACATGGGACTGACACTGGTCTACGGCATCCTGGTCGCGATCCCTGCCATCATTGTTGCCGGGCCGTTGTTTGCCCGCCGGCTGAGGAATATCGTTTCTTCGCCCCTGGAAGGGTTGGTTGCCGCCAGCCTCCCCGACGACCGCCTCCCCGGCAGGACCAATAGCTTCCTCTCGTCCCTATTGCCGGTGATCCTGCTCATGCTGTCTACCTTGCTTCCCCTGATCATTCCCGCAAAGGGCGCGTGGGGGGCCATGATCGGGTTTTTCGGCGATTCCGGCATCATTCTGTTGCTGTCGATCAGCATCGCGACCTTCACGCTCGGTATCCGCACGGGCATGACCATGAAAAGGATCATGAACGGCTATGCCGATGCCGTCAAGGATATTGCCATGATCCTCCTCATCATTGCCGGGGCGGGGGCGCTCAAACAGGTATTCCTCGACAGCGGCGTGAGCAGCCAGATCGCCACGGCTTTACATTCCTGGCCGGTGCATCCCCTGGTGCTGGGATGGCTGATCGCCGCGATCATCCGGGTCTGCCTGGGATCGGCCACCGTGGCCGGCCTCACCGCCGCGGGCATCATCCTTCCTCTTATGGCCCGGTCGCACGTCAATCCCAATCTGATGGTATTGTCCGTAGGGGCAGGCAGCCTCATGTTCTCGCATGTCAATGATGCCGGATTCTGGCTCTTCAAAGAGTATTTCAACCTGTCGATCCGGGATACGTTAAGGTCCTGGTCCATCATGGAGACCATCGTGGCGCTGGTAGGCCTGATCGGGGTATTGCTATTGAACCTCCTCGTGTAGGATTAAAAAGAATTAATGCCCAAAAACCTGAAAATTATCCTCTTAGGGTATTTGTATCCAATAATATTATTTATTTTCATCATGAGCCGATGACCTGCTCACGTTAAGATAAATGTTTCAATATCTTGGAACAAGCAATTACCAGGGAAATCCTCAGAAATGAACTTCAGGCGGGGGAGCGGGCCGCGATCGAGCTGCTGTTTTCCCATTACGGCTCCATGCTGTACGCCTATATCCTTCAGTTCGCCCCTGAGCGTCCAAAAGCAGAGAACCTTTTGATTACCATCTTTTCATCGCTCGGTCCACGGTTGGAGGATGCGTGTAATTCGACCCTGAGCGTCTATTGTTGGCTGCAGGTGGAAGCCCGGAAGATCATCCTCGGGTCCGGCTCTATGAATACGCCCGATCAGGCGCCGGAGCCTTGCAGGTCCTGCTATTCCGGATTGCTGCAGGATGCCTCGCCCGAGCAGCAACGGGTATTCCGGGAGCTTTTTGTAAACGGCAGGCGGAAAGAAGATCTCGCCAGGCTAATGGGCAAAGATGTGGCCGATATCGATGACCTGCTCCGCGACAGCCTGCAATGGATGAGGAAAAGGTTGTGAGCCGCCATCCGTCTAAATAAAATTTTGGTATTCCCCTATTCGCCATTACTTTTGCGCTACCATCATGAATAGTCAGAGACAACATCATCACCAGCATTTTTTCTTACCGCAGGGGTAGGCCGGGGATGTTTTGTCAAAACAATAAAACCATTTACAGGGCTTACCGCGAGGTAAGCCCTGATTTTTTTATATGAGTACCAAATTAAAGATAGCGATACAGAAATCCGGCCGCCTGTATGACGATTCGGTCAAGCTGCTGAAGGATTGCGGGATCGGTTTGAAGAACGGTGTCAATAAGCTCAAGACGGAGGCCGACAATTTCCCCATGGAGATCTATTTTCTGCGTGACGATGATATTCCGCAGTACGTGGAGGACGCCGTCGCCGACATCGGCATCGTGGGCGAGAATGTCTTATTTGAAAAAAACAAGAAAGTGGAAGTCGTGGAAGTTCTCGGCTTCGGAAAGTGCAGGCTCTCGGTTGCCGTCGGGCGCGGCGAGAACTATGATGGGGTCGGCTATCTGAATGGCAAGCGTATCGCAACGACCTATCCCTCGCTGGTTAGAGAATTTCTGAGAAAAAATAACGTGAATGCCGAGATCCATGAGATCAGCGGGTCTGTCGAGATCGCGCCGGGCATCGGTCTGGCCCACGCCATCGTCGACCTGGTGAGCAGCGGCAGCACCTTGTTCATGAACGGACTGAAGGAGGTGGAAACGGTATTGTCCTCCCAGGCCGTACTGGTGCAAAATCCTGCGCTGGACTCCCCACGACGGATGATCCTGGAAAAGTTCCTTTTCCGGGTCCGATCCGTAAAAAAGGCCAGGAATAATAAATACATCCTGTTGAATGCGCCCAATGAAAAGTTGTCGGAGATCATTGCCCTGCTGCCCGGCATGAAGAGCCCGACGGTACTGCCTCTTGCCGAAGCTGGCTGGAGCAGCGTGCACAGTGTCCTGAACGAAGATGATTTCTGGGATATCATCGAACGCCTGAAGGCGGCCGGTGCGCAGGGAATATTGGTGGTTCCGATAGAAAAAATGGTGATCTGATGATGAAAACGTTTGACATACGAAAGGGCAACGGCGCCCGCGGCGAACAAAGCGCGGAGAACTGGAAAGCCCTCCTGGCAAGACCCTCGATCGACAACGTCGCTCTCGAGCAAAGGGTGGCGGTCATCCTGGATCAGGTCAGGTTGCATGGCGATGCGGCGGTCAAAAAGTTCTCTCTGCAATATGATAAGGTCGCGCCGGACCCGATCGAGGCGAACCGCATGGAAATGGAGGCGGCCGCTGCGGAGATCAGTGACGAATTAAAAACGGCGATCAGCCAGGCCAGGGAAAATATTGAACGCTTTCACCGCCCACAATGGCGGGAACCAGAAGCGGTGGAAACGATGCCGGGTGTCCGCTGCTGGCGCAAGTCGGTGGGGATTGAAAGGGTCGGGCTCTATATCCCCGGCGGGACAGCTCCATTGTTCAGCACCCTGCTGATGCTGGGCATACCCGCCCGTATCGCAGGTTGTCGGGAGGTCGTACTTTGCTCCCCCCCGGATCCGAACGGACGATTGCACCCGGCTATATTGTATACCGCCGGGCTTGTGGGGGTCACCAGGATATTCAAGGTCGGAGGCGTACAGGCGGTCGGGGCGATGGCATACGGAACCGCGATGATCCCCCGCGTCCACAAAATATTCGGTCCCGGGAATCAATACGTAACCTGCGCAAAGCAACTGATACAGAAGGATGGCGTAGCCATCGACATGCCTGCCGGTCCCAGTGAACTGGCTGTTTATGCGGACGACCACGCAAATCCCCGGGTCGTGGCGGCAGATCTTCTTTCCCAGGCCGAGCACGGCGCGGATAGTCAGGTCATTCTTGTCAGCCCCTCGGAATTGCTTATCGAAGCGGTGCAAATGGAGATGGCCGGTCAGCTGCCGGACCTTCCGAGGCAGGCCCTGGCCACGGCAGCGCTGGCAAATAGCCGCGCCTTTATCGTCAGGGACGAATGGCAGGCCATGGAGCTGCTGAATGAATACGCCCCGGAGCACCTGATCCTGATCTGCCGGGAGCCCGGCGCTCTGGCAGAGCGGGTCGTCAATGCCGGATCGGTCTTTCTTGGCGCCTTCTCTCCCGAAAGTGCCGGGGACTATGCCACCGGTACCAACCACGTCCTGCCGACCAGCGGCTATGCGAAGGCGTACAGCGGAGTGAGTGTGGACAGCTTTGTAAAAAAGATCACCTTCCAGGAATTGACCGAGGAAGGGATCCGGGGAATCGCACAAACCGTGGAACGGATGGCCAGGGCCGAAGGACTGGATGCGCATGCCAATGCCGTGCGTGTGAGGATGGGCCGGCAGGGCAAGGCTCCGCGGGCCTGATAGAGGACGATATTCAATTCAATGATACTATGTTTCAATTAGACAGCCTGTTACGGGACAATATCCGGCGCCTCGTGCCGTATTCCTCGGCCAGGGACGAATTCCATGGTTCGGCGCAGATCTTTATTGATGCCAACGAGAACAGCCTGGGTTCTCCGCTTACGCGCTGGTACAACCGGTATCCCGATCCCCACCAGGTAAGGGTAAAGGAGGCGCTCAGCAAAGTCAAAGGGATTGGCCCGCAACACCTATTCCTGGGCAATGGCAGCGACGAATGCATCGATATCCTGTATCGCGCCTTCTGCAACCCGGGAAAGGACAATGTCATCATCAACCCGCCGACCTACGGCATGTACGAGGTCAGTGCGAACATCAACGATGTCGAGGTCAGGCGCGCCGTACTCATGGATGATTTCCAGCTGGACCTGATCCACCTTGAACGCCTGGTGGACGAAAACAGCAAACTGATCTGGATTTGCAGCCCGAATAATCCGACAGGCAATTCCATGAACAGGCAGGATATCGAGATCGTCCTGAACAATTTTCCCGGACTCGTAGTGATCGATGAGGCCTATATTAATTTTTCCCGCCATCGCTCTTTCATTCAGGAATTGAGCGACTATCCCAATCTCGTCGTCCTGCAGACGATGAGCAAAGCCTGGGGACTCGCCGGCCTTCGTTTAGGGATGGCCTTCGCCAGCGAGGCGATCATCGAGGTCTATAATAAGGTCAAGCCCCCATACAATATTAGTCAGGCCACACAGGAACTCGCCCTAAAAGCCCTGGAAGAGACCGAACAGGTGAACGACATGATCCGTACCCTCGTCGCCCTGCGCGGAGAGCTGGCCGGTAAGCTGACGCAACTGCCCGTGGTTCGCCAGGTCTTTCCCAGCGACGCTAATTTCCTATTGGTCAGGGTCGCGGATGCGGGCGCTGTGTATGCCCACTTGCTGGAGGAGGGTATCGTCGTCCGGGATCGCAGCAAGGTAGAGCGCTGTGCGGGTTGCCTGCGGATCACGGTCGGCACGGAAAGAGAGAATGACGAACTGATCCGGGCCATGCAAAGACTCGACGCAGATGCCCGGCACGCCTAAGGCAAAAATGAGTGGAGCGGATAAGATCTGGCGAAAGACCGGATTGGCCGGTGAACCCTTTTTTTAAATTAAATTACATTCTTAATTTATCACCATGAGATCGTTATTTTCATCAGGAATGAAAGGTTCGACCGTAAAGACGATGCCATACAGGGCTTTGTTCATTGCATTATGCCTGTCCGTGACCGGCCTGCTGGCCTGCGCCGGCGATGGCGGCAATGGCCCCGGAAAAGGCGGCGGCCCGCAAAAGACTGATCCCGCCGACTCGGGCATCAAGGTTCCATCCGGGTTCAAAGCAACCGTCGTGGCCCAGTCCCTGGGCAGAACGCGGCATCTGGCCGTCACGGATAATGGGATGATCTATGTCAAGCTGGAAAGATTGAAGGATGGCAAAGGCATCGTCCGTCTGAAGGATTCCGGCCATCATGGGACGATGGACGACGTGATGGGCTTTGGCCACTTCGGAGGCACCGGCATGGCGATCCGCGACGGGTACCTCTATGCTTCCTCCGACGAGGAGGTCTTCCGCTATAAACTGGATGCGGATGGCAATGTGATCAGCCCCGAACATCCCGAGAAGATCGTTACCGGGTTGCTGCAGCGCGGCGAGCATGAGGCGAAAGCCATCACTCTGGACTATGACGGCAACCTGTATGTGAATATCGGGGCATACTCCAATGCCTGCCAGGTGCAGGACCGTACCAAGGGTTCTCCCGCCATGAATCCGTGCCCGATCCTGGATTCTGCGGGCGGGATATGGAAATTCAAGGCGGGCCAGCCCAACCAAACCTATAAGGACGGGGTACGCTACGCCACGGGATTGCGGAATGTGGTCGGGCTCGACTGGAACAAGTCCACGAA
Organism: Bacteroidota bacterium; assembly: GCA_030706735.1. GTDB lineage: Bacteria > Bacteroidota > Bacteroidia > Chitinophagales > Chitinophagaceae > Puia. Next base: position 65,249 of record JAUZNZ010000003.1, read on the forward strand.
CTCGCTGTTCGTCATGCAACATGGCCGGGACCAATTGAGTGACTTGTTCCCCCAATACTTTGATACGAAGCAGAGCGCGGAACTGCCCGCAGAATGCATGTATGAATTACACATGGGATCGAATTGCGGCTGGCCCTATATCTATTATGATCAGATCCAGCATAAGAAAGTGCTGGCTCCCGAATATGGCGGCGATGGAAAAAAGGACGGGGATGCCAAATTCCAGGATCCCGTGGCGGCCTATCCGGGACACCTGGCGCCGAATGGTCTGCTGTTCTACACCGGAACGATGTTCCCCGAAAGATATCGCAACGGCGCATTCATCGCTTTCCACGGGTCCTGGAATCGCGCGCCCGAGCCGCAAAAAGGATATTTTGTGGTTTTCCAACCCTTTAAGGATGGCAAGCCCAGCGGTGCCTGGGAGGTTTTTGCAGACAATTTTTCCGGCAGCCCCGAACTTACGGCTTCTGGCCGGGCCAGGCATCGTCCATGCGGCCTGGCGCAGGGTCCCGATGGATCGCTCTATGTCACGGACGATTCGAAAGGTACGATCTGGAAGATCACGTATAATAAATAGTAACCTATTTTCCGCAGCGTATGAAGACCTATAGCATGGGGATCCTGTTTTGTGGCGGCTTGATCATCCTTGCCGCGATGATGATGTCGCAGACGACCAGACCGGCGGCGCCTGCGCGGGCCACGCCCGCCCGGACTGCTCGGACCGGCTCAACCGCCCAGGGCGGATTTGCCGCATCGATGGCCAGGGGGAAACAAGTGTACCTCCAACAGTGCCTGGCCTGTCACCAGGCAGATGCCCTGGGCGTGGAGAATATGAATCCCTCACTGGTTAAATCCAAATATGTGCTGGGCGATAAGACGGTCCTCGTCCGGATCGTACTGACAGGCATGAAGGGGGTGGAGATCGACGGAGACGCCTATCACAACGTCATGGCGCCGCATAGCGATCTCACCGACCAGCAAATAGCCGACGTCCTGACCTATGTCCGGAACAGCTTCGGCAATAAGGCGAAGGCCGTCACTGCGGCCGAAGTAAAGGCGATCCGCGCAAAAACCAAACTGAATTGATGAAGAGGATCCTATTTATCGACCGCGACGGCACCCTGATCAGGGAAGCGCCTCCGACCTACCAGATCGATTCATTCGACAAGCTGGAATTTTATCCCGGCATGTTCGAATACATGGGACGGATCGCCCGCGAATTCGATTATGAATTGCTGATGGTGACCAACCAGGATGGGTTGGGCAGCGCCTCCTTCCCTGAAGACCATTTCTGGCCGGTGCAAAATTTTGTGATGAAGAGCCTGGAGAATGAAGGTATCCTCTTCCGGGACGTATATATCGACCGGAGCTTCCCCGGCGACAATAAGCCGACGCGAAAGCCCGGCACGGGCATGCTGACCGCCTATCTGAACCATGCCGGTTACGACCTTGCCAATTCCTATGTGATCGGCGACCGTATCACTGACGTACAGCTGGCAAGGAATCTCGGTTGTAAGGCCATCTGGCTGAACAATGACCCTGCATTGGGCAGCGGGGAACTGGACAAGGGCGGTGAGGGCCTGGACGGGTCCGTGGCGCTGGAGACCACGCAATGGAGCAGCATTTATGAATTCCTGAAACTGGGCCTCCGACGCGTCGTCCACGAGCGGAATACCAATGAGACGCAGATCCGGGTTGAGTTGAACGTGGATGGCGACGGGAAGGCGGATATCGCAACGGGCATGGGCTTCTTCGATCACATGCTGGATCAGATCGCCCGGCATGGCAAAATGGATCTCAGGATACTTGTCCATGGGGACCTGCACATCGACGAACATCATACGATCGAGGATACCGGCCTGGCCCTGGGTGAGGCCATTGGCAAGGCCCTCGCCGACAAACGAGGCATGGAACGATATGGGTTCGCCCTGCCCATGGATGAGGCCGATGCCAAAGTACTGATCGATTTCGGGGGGCGGAACTGGATCGTATGGAATGCCGAATTCAAACGGGAAAAGATCGGTGAGATGCCGACCGAGATGTTCTTCCATTTCTTCAAATCATTTTCGGACGCGGCCCGCTGCAACCTGAATATCGAATGCCGTGGAGAAAATGAGCACCACAAGATCGAGGCCATTTTCAAGGCCTTCGCCAGGGCCATCCGTATGGCGGTGAAGCGGGATCCTTTTAGTAATTACCTGCCCAGCACCAAGGGGGTGCTATAGGATCGGCTATTCAGCCGATATTTACATTTATCGGGTATTTAGCCAATATTTTGAAATATCGGTTAATTTGCCGATATTTGGTTCATGACCAGCGTCATGACCAGCGTGATCACCGGCGACATCATGAATTCCAGGGGGGCAGCCAACCAGGGGGAATGGCTGACGCCTATCAAAAAAGTATTCGCGATCTACGGAAAAACGCCAAAGACCTGGGAGATCTATCGGGGTGATAGTTTCCAGCTGGAGGTCAAAGAACCGCCCGATTCTCTCCTGGCCGCCATACGCATCAAGGCATGCATCAAATCGATCAGAGAGGAGGAATTGGACGTACGGATGGCGATCGGCATCGGATCCAGGAATTACAGCGCCGCCAGGATCACGGAATCGAACGGGGAAGCATTCATCCATTCCGGTGAAAAATTCGAAACCCTGAAAAAAATGAAGAAAAGTCTGGCCATTAAGTCCCCCTGGCCCGCGATCGATACCGAACTGAACCTGATGATCAGCCTGGCATCCATCGCAATGGATAAATGGAGCCCGTCCTCCGCTGAATTGGTAGCCTTGTCCCTGAAGAACAAAGAGTTCTCCCAAAAGGAACTGGGACACAAATTGGGCAGGACGCAATCCTCCATCAGCGAAAGACAGAAAAGGGCGCTATACGATGAAATAATGGAGTTGGAGCACTATTACAGAAACAAAATGGAGCAACAGCTCAAAAAGATATGATCTTGCTCATTCAGCTTTTCCTGGCCCATATCCTGGGCGATTTTTTTCTGCAGCCCGATAAATGGGTCAGGGAAAAAACGCAAAAGAGGCTCCGGTCGATCTACCTCTATATACACGTCGTGATCCATTTCCTATTGATCCTGCTCGTCACGGGAGATACCGGCCTCTGGAAAATAGCCCTGCTGATCTCCCTGTCGCACCTGGTCATAGATGGGATAAAGCTGTTGGCGCAGAAGGAAGGCGAATCCCGGGCCTGGTTCTTTGCGGACCAGCTATTGCATCTGGCAGTACTCCTGACGGTATGGATCGTTCAGGACAAGGTCGTCGTGGATCTTCACGCCCTCTGGAACAGAACCAACCTGATCCTGATCACGGCGGTCCTGTTCCTATTGAATCCGGCCTCCATCATCATCAAAACGGTCATCTCAAAGTGGACGCCCGGCGCGCCCGGCGGCAACGAACATCCGACAGGCGCGACCGCGAACATATACAGATCGTTGGAAAATGCGGGCCAGCTCATCGGGATGATCGAAAGAGTGTTGGTGCTGATCTTTATCTTTGTCGGAAGATGGGAAGGCGTGGGCTTCCTCCTTGCCGCCAAGTCCGTGTTCCGGTTCGGCGATCTGAAGGACGCCCGGGATACCAAGCTTACGGAATATGTCCTGATCGGCACCCTGCTGAGCTTCGGCATGGCGGTCATAACAAGCCTTCTGGCGGTAACTTTATGGAGAACATAGATCATTTGACGGACAAGACTTACGATATCTGCTGCATAGGGCATATCACCCTGGATAAAGTGGTCACTCCGCTGGCGGTCAAGCACATGCCGGGAGGAACGTCCGTCTACTTCTCCAATGCCATCCGGAACATGGACCTGAGCTATCTCCTGGTCACGGCCCTTGGACAGGACGACATGCAGATCGTCGATGACCTGCGCGATAAGGGGATCGATGTGCAGACACTGCCAAGCGCCCATACGGTCTGTTTCGAGAACATCTATACCGGGAACCTGGACCATCGCACGCAGCGCGTGACCCGGCAGGCGGATCCTTTCACGGCCGGTCAGTTGCAGCCGATAAAGGCGAAGGTCTTTCACCTGGGGCCGCTCCTCGCCGGCGATATCCCCCTGGAATCGATCAGGGCGCTATCGGTGAAAGGCATCGTATCCCTCGATGTGCAGGGCTATCTCCGCAAAGTGAAGGATGAGCAGGTCTGCGCCGTTGATTGGCCTGCGAAAAGGGAAGCCCTCGCCTGCGTGGATATCCTCAAAGCCAATGAATCCGAAATGCACGTGCTGACGGGATATAAGGAGGTGCGCAAATCGGCAAAGCTTCTCGCCTCATGGGGGGTGAAGGAAGTAGTGATCACCCTGGGCAGTAAGGGTTCGGTGATCCTGCACGATGACCGCTTACATACCATCCCCGCCTATACGCCGGAAACAAATAAGGATACGACAGGATGTGGTGATACCTATATGGCCGGCTACCTGTACAAGCGCATCAGGGGAGCGGGCATTCAGGAGGCCGGCGAATTCGCCGCGGCGATGGCCACGCTCAAGATCGGCTCGATGGGGCCGTTTACCGGCACATCCGAAGACGTCCTTAGGCTGCTGGGAGAAAGGAAAAAAAATTTGGCGAAGTCATTTTTCCGCTTCATATTTGCGATGCAATGAAACATGAATTGATCAATAAACTGTGGTGGTGGCATGCGAACTCCGTGCGGGGCAAGTAATGCTATTACTATTGTATTACCATATTGGGCCCCGACTTGTCGGGGCCTTTTCTTTTGGCCCCGGTGAACGGGTCCGGGCGCAAAATCTAAGAACAAGCCATGAAAAAAATTGAGATCAGGACGACCTGCAAGCGGCTCCTTTCGGATGTATATACGCCCGTAGGCATCTACCTGCGCCTTCGGGACCGATTTCGCGATACCATCCTGATGGAAAGTACGGATTATCATGTGGCGGAAAACAGCTATTCATTCATTTGTATCAATGCCATCGCCGGCATCGAGATCAGCGATACGAAGAACATCGAATTCAAACTACCCGGCCAGGTCCCTGAAAAGGCGGCCGTGCGGAATTCCTCCGATGTGCCCCGCCTGATGTGGGAATTCATGCAACGGTTCAATGTCCCGCCTGCGGATGAAAAACCGGTAAGGGCGGTGCAGGGATTGTTCGGCTACACCACCTTCGACGCCGTGCAGTTTTTCGATTCCGTCCGGTTCCGCGATCGCGGAACCCCCATTCCGCTCATGCGCTATCGCCTGTACCAGTACGTGATCGCCATCAACCATTTCAAAGACGAATTATATATCTGCGAAAACCAGGTCGCAGGGCTTGAAAGCGAACTATCGGTGGTGGAATCCCTGATCAGGAGCAAGGACGTGCCTGCCTATCCATTCCGGATGAAGGGTGAGGAGACCTCCAACCTGAAGGACGAGGAATATATCGCGATGGTCGGGAAAGGGATCCAAAGCTGCTATCGCGGCGACGTATTCCAGATCGTCCTGAGCCGCTGCTTCCGGCAACATTTTACAGGAGACGAGTTCAACGTCTATCGCGCATTGCGAAGCATCAACCCCTCTCCGTACCTGTTCTTCTTCGATTACGGAGATTATAAGCTGATGGGTTCGTCGCCGGAATCTCAGCTGATCATCCGTAACGGGAAGGTGATCGTACACCCCATCGCCGGCACATTCAGGAGGACGGGCGACGAGGAGACGGATCAGCAAATGGCCGAAAAACTCCTGAAGGACGCCAAGGAGAATGCCGAACACGTCATGCTCGTTGACCTCGCGAGGAACGACCTGAGCCGGCTCTGCGATGAGGTGACCGTTACGCACTACCGCCAGGTGCAATATTATTCCCATGTCATTCACCTGGTGAGTGAAGTCAGCGGCAAGATGCGCGAAGGATCCAACCCCTTCGACCTGCTCGCGACCACCTTTCCGGCAGGAACACTGAGCGGCGCTCCGAAATTCAAGGCCATGGAGCTGATCGATGCCTATGAGCCCACGCCAAGGAGTTATTATGGCGGATGTATCGGTTTCGTAGGGTTCGATGGCAGTTGCAACCAGGCCATTATGATACGCAGCTTGCTGAGCCGGAGCAATACCCTGATCTACCAGGCGGGAGCGGGCGTGGTGGCGGCCAGTAAACCGGAGAGCGAACTGCAGGAGGTGAACAATAAACTCGGCGCGCTGAAGAAGGCCATTCAATTTGCAGAAGAGATCTAAACTGATATTATGACCCGGATCCTTGTTTTCGACAACTACGATTCTTTTACCTACAACCTGGTACACCTGGTGGAGAAGTTGCTGCACCAGAAAGTGGAAGTGCACCGGAATGACCAACTGCCACTGGAAAAAGTGAAGGAATTCGACAAGATCATCCTGTCGCCCGGGCCCGGCATTCCTTCGGAGGCCGGTTTACTTCTGCCCCTCATCAGGGAATATGCCGCATCAAAACCGATCCTGGGCGTATGTCTCGGGCACCAGGCAATCGGGGAGGTATTCGGCGCCACCCTGGTGAACCTGAGTACCGTCTACCACGGCGTGGCAACGCCGATCCGCATCCTGGGAGCGCGTAGTCCCTTATTCGAAGGCCTGCCCTCCTCCTTCGAGGCCGGACGTTATCATAGCTGGGTGGTGAGCGAAGAACGGTTCCCGGATCAGGAACTGGAAGTGACCGCTAGGGATGAGAACGGCTATATCATGGGGCTGCAGCATAAACGGTTCGACGTGCAGGGAGTCCAGTTCCATCCGGAGAGCGTCCTGACGCCCGAAGGCGACCGGATCATGCGCAATTGGCTAAATCAATGACTGTCATGAAAAAAATACTGCAATACCTGTTCGAACATAAGACCCTGTCCAGGCAGCAGGCGCGGGAGATCCTGGTGAACATTTCCCAGGGCGCCTGCAACGATAGCGAGATTGCCGCCTTCATCACCGTCTTTCTGATGCGCAGCATTACGATCGGGGAGCTGCAGGGTTTCCGCGACGCACTGTTGGAGCTGTGTGTCCGGGTGGACCTGAATGGCTATGAGGCGATCGACATCGTCGGAACGGGCGGGGACGGCAAGAATACGTTCAATATCTCCACACTCGCCTGTTTCATCGTGGCGGGTACCGGACAGAAAGTCTCGAAGCATGGCAACTATGGCGCCTCTTCGATCTCGGGCGCTTCGAACGTCATGGAGCAATTGGGATATAAATTCAAGAACGATACGGTCAGGTTGCGGCAGGAAGTGGAGACGGCTAATATTTGCTTCCTGCATGCGCCCATATTCCACCCGGCACTGAAAACGGTGGGAGGGATACGCAAGAACCTAGGCGTGCGGACCTTCTTTAATATGCTGGGGCCGATGGTCAATCCCTCTTTCCCGAAATTCCAGCTGGTTGGCGTATACAACCTGGAGATGGCAAGGGTCTATAATTACCTCCTTCAACAAACGGAAGGGCGGTTCATGATCATTCATAGCCTGGACGGCTACGATGAAATTTCGCTGACGGGCGACGCCAAGGTCATTACGAACTCGGGAGAGAAAGTAATGACGCCGGAACAACTGGGCAAGCGGGCCGTTCAGGCCGCGGACATCTATGGCGGAAATACGGTAGAGGAAGCAGTAAAAATATTCGTGAAAATATTGAAAGGGGAGGGCAGCTGGGCGCAAAATGCGGTAGTACTCGCCAATGCAGCCCTGGCCCTCTGGTCCACAGACAACTATGCCCGGTATGATGATGCCTATGCGGCGGCGGTGGACAGCCTGGAGAGCGGAAGGGCGTATGGAGCGCTGCAGAAATTGATCACCTTGCAATAAGAATGCTTTACGATTAGACCATGAATATCCTCGATACGATAGTCGAATATAAAAGAACGGAGGTCCGGAAGAACAGGTCGGCCAAGCCAATGGCTGAGCTCGAAAAGAGCGGCTGGTTCGCAAGGCAAACCTTGTCCCTTCGGGAGTCGCTGACCGATCCGGCCGGAACAGGCATTATCGCCGAGTTCAAACGTCGCTCGCCGTCCAGGGGAGTGATCAATGACCGCTCAGACGTCGTGGACGTGACAACGGCCTATACCGCGCATGGAGCGGCCTGCCTGTCGGTACTGACTGACGAAAACTTCTTCGGCGGCCATCGCACAGACCTCGAAAAGGCAAGGGTGAACGCGATCCCGATCCTGCGCAAGGATTTTATGGTCGACGAATACCAGGTCCTGGAGGCCAGGGCAATGGGGGCCGACGTGATCCTCCTGATCGCAGCCTGTCTCAGTCCCGGCGAGACCAGGAGACTGGCTCTCTTTGCCCGCTCCCTGGGGCTGGAGGTATTGCTGGAGATCTATTCGGAGCAGGAGTTGGGGCATATCTCCGATGAGACGGATATTGTCGGCGTGAATAACCGCGATCTAAGGACCTTTACGGTCGATACGGACCGTTCGATCGCCTTGCGCGAAAAGATCCCGGCGGGCAAGTTGGCGATTTCGGAGAGCGGTATCAGCCATGCGGGAACGATCAGGCGTCTGCGGCAAGCCGGGTTCAGCGGATTCCTCATCGGAGAGAACTTCATGAAAGAGGCCGATCCCGGGGCTGCATTTGGTAAATTTGTGGCTGAACTAAAGAACGGGGACAGTTTATGAGAATAAAGGTCTGCGGCATGACGGAAATCGAGCAGCTCAGGCAGCTGGACGCCATGGGAGTGGATTTTGCCGGATTTATCTTCTATCCGAAATCTCCGCGCTACGTGGTGAGGCACCTGTCTGGCGAAGAATTGAAGAAGGCCCGCCTGAGACTCGGCAAGGTAGGCGTTTTCGTGAACGCTCAATACGACGAGGTCATGCGTCAGGTGGACAGCTATGGGTTGGACATGATACAACTGCATGGAGACGAGACGCCCCGTTTTTGCGAGCAACTGGCCAATTATATAACGGTCATCAAGGTATTCCGCCTGGGCGATAATGATCCGATCGATTGGATCGTCCGCCCTTATCAGGATTCCTGCGACATGCTGATGTTCGATACGGAAGGCGCCGGTTATGGCGGAACAGGAAAAAAATTCAATTGGGACCTGCTAAAGCCCGCACGCATCGACAAGTTGTACTTCCTGAGCGGAGGGATCGAGCCGGGGGATGCGGAAAAGTTGAGGTCATTTGCCCGTGAACCCGCGGCCGCCAAGCTCTTCTCGATCGATATCAATAGCAAGTTCGAGGTGACGGCGGGCGTGAAGGACCTGAAAAAGATCAGGTCGATGATCGATGAACTCAAACGAAATCAGTAAGACAAGGTTATGTCAGCAATAAATGATAGTAAAACAAGCGCCGGGACGCAGAAGCCAAGCTTCCGGACTCCGGACGCCCAGGGTTATTATGGAAAGTTTGGAGGCGCCTATATTCCCGAAATGCTCCATCGCAACGTGGAAGAACTGCGCACCCGATACCTGGAGATCATGCATTCCCCCGCATTTAAGAAGGAATATCAAAACCTGCTGAGGGATTATGTCGGCAGGCCGACACCCCTCTATCTGGCGCGGCGATTGAGCGCGCAATACCACACGGAGATCTTCCTGAAACGCGAGGACCTGTGTCATACCGGCGCGCATAAGGTCAACAACACCGTAGGGCAGATCCTGCTGGCGGAGCGGTTGGGAAAGCGACGGATCATCGCGGAAACGGGCGCCGGCCAGCATGGAGTGGCCACCGCCACCGTTTGTGCATTGAAAGGACTGGAATGCATCGTATTCATGGGCGAAAAGGATATCGCGCGTCAGGCTCCCAACGTGGCCAGGATGAAGATGCTTGGCGCAAAAGTGATACCTGCCACCAGCGGCAGCAAGACCCTGAAGGACGCGACGAATGAGGCGATCCGGGACTGGATCAATAATCCGAACGACACGCATTATATAATCGGCAGCGTGGTGGGTCCGCATCCTTATCCCGATATGGTGGCCCGCTTTCAGAGCGTGATCAGTGAAGAGATCCGCACGCAATTGAAAAGGGAGACCGGGGAAGAACTGCCCACCCATGTGATCGCCTGCGTGGGGGGCGGCAGCAATGCCGCGGGTGCGTTTTACCATTTCCTCGACGAGGAGAGCGTGGAACTGATCGCCGTGGAGGCCGCCGGCCATGGGCTGACCAGCGGAATGAGCGCCGCCACGACGCAACTGGGCAGGCCGGGCGTATTGCATGGCAGCAAGAGCCTGGTCATGCAGACCGCTGACGGCCAGGTCGTGGAGCCGCACAGTATTTCCGCGGGCCTGGACTACCCCGGCATCGGACCCCTGCACGCCCATCTGTACGAGAGCGGCCGGGCCACCTTCCTCAACGCCACGGACGAAGAGGCCCTCCGGGCCGCATTCGGGCTCGCCAAGCTGGAAGGGATCATCCCCGCTCTGGAGTCTGCACACGCACTGGCCGCCCTCGATCAACTTTCCCTCAATGAAAAGGACCGGGTTGTCATTTGCCTGAGCGGGCGTGGCGACAAGGACCTGGCGACCTATATGCACGCCATGGAGGGTGGGTTATGAGCAGGATAAACAAACTCTTCGAAAGTAAGAATAAAGAAGTGCTGAATATGTATTGCACCGCCGGCTACCCGCGGCTGGACAGCACCCTGGAAATAATGGCCGCCTTGCAAGAGGGCGGCGCCGATCTCATAGAACTGGGGATGCCGTATAGCGACCCGCTGGCTGACGGGCCGGTCATTCAGGCCAGCGGCACAAAGGCCCTGGAAAACGGAATGACCCTCGCAAAGCTTTTTGAACAGCTTGAAAAAATGCGGCCCGCGATCAGGATACCGGTATTGCTCATGGGCTATATGAACCCCGTCCTGCAATATGGCTTTGAAAAATTCTGCGCCGACGCGGCGGCGGCCGGGGTCGACGGATTGATCCTGCCCGACCTGCCCATGTATGAGTTCGAGACCGAATATGGCGCGCTCATCCGCAGGCATGGATTAGACTTTGTCTTCCTCGTGACGCCGGAAACGTCCGACGAACGGGTGCGCAGGGTCGATGCGCTGAGCAGCGGCTTCCTGTATGCCGTCAGCTCTTCATCGACGACGGGGAAGGACAAAAATATGGGCGATCAGCAGGCTTATTTCAAGAGACTGCAAGGGTTGGGCCTGAAGAATCCTGTGCTGGTCGGTTTCGGGATCAGGGACAGGCAGACCTTTCTGGATGCCTGCCGCCATACGAACGGAGTGATCATCGGAACGGCCTATATCAAAGCGCTGGACGCCGGGCCGGATATCGCCGCGGCCACACGCACATTCATTCACTCGATCACTCGAAAATAGCTCGCAAAAGCGGATCGTAATATGGAATTAGTCATTGTAAAATATAACGCAGGCAACATCCAGTCGGTACTCTATGCGCTGGAGCGGATCGGATTGCAGGGCTGCGTGACGGACGATGCTGAATTGATCCGGAAGGCGGATAAAGTGATCTTTCCCGGCGTCGGCGAGGCAAGTACGGCCATGGGCTACCTCAAGGAACGGGGCCTTGACCGCTTGATCCGGGATCTGCGACAGCCGGTGCTGGGCATTTGCCTGGGCATGCAGCTGATGTGCCGGTACAGCGAGGAAAATGACACGGATTGCCTGGGCATCTTCGATGCAGAGGTGAAGAAATTCACGCCTTCCGAAGCCGGTTGCAAAGTGCCGCAGATCGGATGGAATACCATTTATGCGCTCAAGACCGGCCTGTTCGACGGGGTGCCGGAAAACAGCTACTGTTATTTTGTTCACGGGTACTACGCCGCCGCGGGGGACGATACGATCGCGACGACCGATTACGTCCAGCCCTATAGTTCGGCCTTGCATAAGGGGAATTTTTACGGCGTTCAATTCCACCCGGAAAAATCGGCGCAGACAGGGGAAAGGATCTTAAGGAATTTCATAACCGGCATCGAATAACACCATGGAGATCATACCGGCCATCGACATCATTGACGGGAAATGCGTTCGCCTGACGCAAGGCGATTATTCGCAAAAAAAAGTATATAACGAGCGTCCGTTGGAGGTCGCCGCGGCTTTTGAGGATGCCGGCCTGAAAAGATTGCACCTCGTCGACCTGGACGGGGCAAAAGCGGGAACGGTACGCAACTGGAAAGTATTGGAAACGATCGCCGGCCGCACCGGTCTTGTCATCGATTTCGGAGGCGGCATCAAGACGGCCGCCGACGTCGATATCGTATTCAATTCAGGAGCCGCGCTGGCGACGGTGGGAAGCGTCGCCGTAAAAGACGCGGAACTGTTCGTCGGCTGGCTCAAGACCTATGGCGCTGCAAGGTTCCTGCTGGGAGCTGACGTCAGGGAGGAAAAGATAGCCATTGCCGGCTGGCAGGAGACGACCGACCGGTGGATCTATGACTTCATCCGGGAATATATGGAAAAGGGCATTGAGCAGGTATTCTGTACCGACGTTAGCAAAGATGGTCTGATGCAGGGTCCTTCGCTTGACCTGTACCGCGATATCATCGCCGAATTCCCGGGCCTGCATTTTATTGCCAGTGGGGGGGTAAGCAGTATGGAGGATCTGGATTCTCTGCAGAAGATCGGTTGCAGCGGCGCAATTATCGGAAAGGCCATCTATGAGGGACGGATTGCACTCGACGATTTAACAACCTTTGGATTAAACTATAAACGATGAATCACCACTTCTGGGTCTTCGCGATGGCCAGCCTGTTGCTGAACATCACGCCGGGCAATGACATGATCTTTGTGGCCTCCCGAAGCGCGGGGCAGGGCACGCGCGCGGGCATCATGTCTGCCCTGGGCATCATGGCGGGTTGCATGGTACATGTCCTGGCTGCGGTGGCCGGCCTGTCGGCCATCATGGCCAGATCGGCACTGGCCTTTTCCATTGTCAAATATATTGGTGCTGGCTACCTGATCTACCTGGGCGTCCGTGCCCTGACGAACCGCAAGCCCGCCTCTTTTGGGGCCGATACCCGATCGGAGCGGCAACCTTACGGGAAGGTATTCTGGCAGGGCGTTTGGACGAACGTATTGAATCCGAAGGTGGCTTTGTTCTTCCTGGCCTTCTTGCCCCAGTTCGTTGATATCGGCCACGGGAATCCCCAATGGCGGATCCTCTTCCTCGGGGCATGGTTCGACCTGGGGGGAACGCTGGTGAATATCCTGGTGGCGATATTGATCGGCAGAATGAGCCATTGGCTAAGGAATAACCCGCGCTGGTTCGTGATCCAGGAAAAGATCACCGGCGGCGTATTGCTCGCATTGGGCATCAAGGTCGCCCTCACGTCTAAAAACTAGGAACTTGCTTACAAAGAGGATCATACCCTGTCTGGATATCAAAGATGGCCGGACGGTCAAGGGGGTCAATTTCGAGAATATCCGCGATGCGGGCGATCCCGTCGAATTGGGCGCACTGTACGCACAACAAGGGGCGGACGAGTTGGTATTCCTGGACATTACCGCGACGAATGAAAAGCGAAAGACCCTGAGAGAGCTGGTCGTCCGGATCGCACGTCATATCAATATTCCTTTTACGGTCGGCGGCGGCATCAGCAGCGTCGATGACGTCAATGTCCTGCTGCAGAACGGGGCCGATAAAATATCGGTGAATACCTCCGCATTTAAGCGGCCCGCACTCATTACCGAATTGTCAAAGGAATTTGGCAGCCAGTGTATCGTCCTGGCGATCGATACCCGCCGGGAGGCCAATGGCGAGTGGGTCGTTTACCTCAACGGGGGAAGGGTAAGAACGGAGACGAAATGCGCCGAATGGGCCAGGCGGGCCGTCGACCTGGGGGCAGGTGAGATCCTGCTGACGTCGATGGATCATGACGGCACCAAAAAGGGTTTTGCGATCGACATTACCCGGGAACTGGCGGAGTCGCTGCCGGTGCCTATTATCGCTTCGGGCGGGGGCGGCAAGATGGCCCATTTTGTGGAACTCTTCGAGGAGGGAAAAGCAGATGCAGCCCTGGCGGCGAGCATATTCCACTATAAGGAAATCACGATTCCGGAATTAAAAGGATATTTGCATTCGCACCGGATACCGGTCAGGATATGAATTAATTTGACAGCATGGAGGTGAATTTTCAAAAATACGCAGACGGACTGGTCCCGGCGATCGTCCAGGACCATGAAACGAACAAGGTTTTGATGCTTGGGTTCATGAATGCGGCCGCACTGGAGAAGACGCAAAAGGAGGGGAAGGTCTGTTTCTTCAGCCGGTCGAAGGGCCGTTTATGGACCAAGGGAGAAGAAAGCGGTCATTTCCTGCTGTTAAAGGGCCTCGCCGTGGATTGTGACCAGGATACCCTGCTCATCAAAGCAGAGCCCCTCGGCCCCGTCTGTCATACCGGCGCCGATACCTGCTGGAATGAAAAGAACTATCGGGACGATTTTTTGTTCTACCTGGAGCAGGTTATCCAGTCAAGGCGGAAAGCTCCCCCGGAAAGCTCCTACGTTTCAGGTCTGTTTGCCAAAGGGATCAATAAGATCGCTCAAAAGCTGGGGGAGGAAGCCGTTGAATTGGTTATAGAGTCAAAGGATCAAAACGGAGATCTGTTCCTCAATGAGGCCGCCGACCTCCTTTTCCATTATCTGATCCTGCTTAATGCAAAGGGATATAATTTGCAGGATGTTGTTAACGTTTTACAGGCCCGGCATACCAAATGACCGGCCCATCATAATAAATAAATTACCTATATGGCGTTACGTACCGCTTTCCTCCCACTCTTCGCCCTTTCCTTCCCATTGTTCGGCCTCGGCCAGGGGACAGGGGAGGGGTTTGTCATTTCCGGCCATATGGCTGGCCTGACGGATCATTCCAAAGTGTTCCTGACCGACGTGAACAACCCTTCCGATACGCTGGCGCAAACCCGTGCGGCAGGAGGGGAGTTCGTCCTGAAAGGGCATCTGAGCGAACCGAATATGTACGAATTGAATTTCAATAGTGCCCAGAAAAAGGCTCCTCTCTTTATCGGCAACGATAAGATCCAGGTGTCGGGCTCTGTGGCGGATATCAAATCGCTGGCCGTGAAAGGTTCCCCTTCTAATGACGATTTCGTCGAATTCCAGCGGGTATTCAATCCCTATTTCGCCCATTTGAACACGTTGCTGAAAATGGCTAATTCCGCCGGGAATGGGGTCCGCGCTGATTCCCTCGAAAGGATGTATAAGCTCGTCGTCGATACCGTCCAGATGAATCTCGACCGGTTCATTGCGGATAAAAAGGCCTCCTACGTCTCGCCCTTCGTCCTGATCGTACTGAGCCAGTTATCAGATGACGTGGTCAGGCTGGAAAAAAGGTTTGCTTCGCTCAGTCCCGAAGTGCAACACGGTTTCTACGGTAAATACCTGCAAAATCAGATCACGGAAGGTAAGATAGGCGCCATTGGAACGGATGCCATCGAATTTACCCAAACCGATACCGCAGGGAATGCGGTCGCCCTGTCCTCTTTCAAGGGAAAATATGTTCTTGTGGATTTCTGGGCGAGCTGGTGTGGTCCCTGCCGCATGGAAAATCCCAACGTCGTCTCCACCTTTTCGAAGTTCCGGAATAAGAATTTCACCATCCTCGGCGTATCGCTGGACCGGACGCGTGATCCCTGGATCAAAGCGATCAAAGATGATGGCCTGACCTGGACCCAGGTGAGCGACCTGAAGTTCTGGGACAATGACGTGGCGGTCAAATATCACGTTCGAAGCATTCCCACGAATTTCCTGATCGATCCGAATGGAAAGATCGTCGGCCGCAACCTGCGTGGCGCCGAATTACAGAACAAGCTTTGCGAACTGCTTGGATGTAACTGATCCATTCGCGTCGCGGTCAGTTTATGTCCTTTCCCTGCTGAAGCATCGTCACGAGCTTCTCCACATTGGCCTTGTTGACCGGATCCGGCGCCTGCGGCAGCGCCTTTTGTGCATAGGTCAGCGCCTTCTTGTAGTCTCCCATCGCAGAATAACCCCGGGCCATGCCCATATTGGTTGTGAATAGGTCCGGATGCTTGTCGTAGTTCATCTTAAAGGCATCAAAGGCATCTTTGGGTCGCTTCTGAACCAACAGCTGACGGGCATATTGATGCACCTCAGTCATCTGCGCCAATGGCAGTGCCTCTTTCATGGCCGCATCCGCCTCTTCCTTTTTCCCCTGCATCGTAAGGATCTGCGCTTTGGTGGACAGGGTCGTGAAATTCTTCTGGCCGATAAATTGGGCATTCACGGCCTGGTCAGCCCAGGCGAGACCTTCGTCCAGATCAATATTATGCTGTATGCAGAATTGCGCGGCCTGGTTAAAAGCCGTCCAGGTAAAGCCCTTCGAACTGCGCAGTTCGCGACGGAAGGACTCAAGTTGTAATTTGACATAATCGACTTCGACCTTGAAGGGGATCATCGTCTTTTCCCACTCGAGCGCGACAGTGGCGGAATTTTCCTTTTCGTCCAAAAATTCATATTTGAGCCATTCCACACTTTTGTCCAGCGCTACCGGCTTGACCTTGACGCGTAGCGCGTCCTCCTTCGGGTCGTAGAAAAAACTGCCCCACGATGACGAGTTCTTTGAAAAGATCAAGGTACATTCCGCAGGATCGTAGGCGACGAAGAAGCCATACTTGCCTGCGGGAAGGTCCTGTCCTTCGATCTTGACGTCCGAAGTGAATTCGATGGTGGTATTCTCGTTGGCCCCCGCACGCCAGGGCGCGGCCTTGCTGGTTCCAAAACCCTGGTCGACATACCCGACCGGGATGAGCTTGCCCCAGATCTGGCCCTCCCTGCCCTTCACTCCCGGACGGTCATAGTTGATGGTGATATCGGTGATCCCTATGCGTTCGGTGATGGCTGCTTTTTTGTTGCCTCCGCCGGGCGCTGCGGTCAGCTGTGCATAGCTGACGGGGAGAAGGGTCGTTTGGACGATGGCCGCAAGCGCGGCCATGCGTAATACGTTTAGCATAAGCAAGTTTTTATAGATTAACAAGTTGACGCGTCAATCCTGTTCCCGCGAACAGTGTAGTGACTGATCAAATATAGAGTTCCTTGACCGGAGGGGGGAGGTTTTTATACTGAAGGCGGAAAAACAGGACGTAAGGCGCGGACATCCTCTGCCCTTTTAGTTGCCCGCCAATTGGCGCTTATATAATTGCACCGTATTCTCATAGCCCAGGTAGAGGGCGTCGCAAATCAGCGCATGGCCGATGGAAACTTCCTCCAGCCCGGGAATGCCGGCGGCGAAATAGCGGAGATTCTGTAAGTCGAGGTCATGACCCGCATTCAGGCCAAGCCCAAGCTGCCTGGCTCTGACAGCGGCGGCACGGTAAGGCGCGATCGCTGCCTCCCTGCCGGCTGAGTATTGGTGCGCATAAGCTTCCGTGTATAATTCGATGCGGTCCGTGCCGGTGGCCGACGCTCCCTCCACCATCGAAATGACAGGGTCGACAAAAAGGGAAGTACGGATGCCTGCGGCTTGAAAGGTACCGACGATGCGGATCAGATAATCCCTGTTGGCCACCGTGTCCCAGCCGTGGTTGGAGGTGATCTGGCCCAGGGCATCCGGAACCAGCGTGACCTGGGTGGGACGGACCGCCAGGACCAGGTCCACAAATTTCTGCTCCATCGGATTACCCTCGATGTTGAACTCGGTCGTGATGATCTTGCTGATCTCGTGTACGTCGCTGTACCGGATATGTCGCTCATCGGGGCGCGGATGCACCGTAACCCCGTCGGCGCCGAATAATTGGGCGTCCACCGCAGCCTTTACCACATCGGGGTTATTGCCTCCGCGACTGTTCCGCAGCGTGGCGAATTTATTGATGTTCACGGAAAGTTTCGTCATGGGGCAAAGGTAAACCGCGCCCGGCGAAAATAGACGAGGGAAATGACCTTGCGATCATTTCCCTCTTTTTCTTTATCCTGTCGAAAGGTGGCCCGTACTATTGTTTAATGAGTTTGGTTTTATATAAGGTGTCCCCTTCGGGGTCCTTGATGTCGAGTTGGTAGGCGCCCAGCTGAAGAGCCTGTAGGTTCTGGAGCGGGATCTTGTTCAGCCCCTTCCCCAATCCCGCGCCCATCATCCGGATAATGCGCTCGTTTTGAATGTCGGCGAGCAAAATAATGCAATTCTTCTCTTCTTCACAGATAACCTCAATGCTGATGGAATTTACGAACGGATTGGGGTAAACTGAAACTTCAATAGTCATGTAATTGGATTAATGATTCCTCTCTCGATGAATCCTGTTGGTAATGACCCTAACCGGAATGAGTTGGGGCAATGGCTCTTGTTTCGTTTGGGCAGTGGATGACAACAAAGTGATAAGGTGGGTATAGATGTTAGTGAGCGTTTTCATAATATACGGGTTTATCAAGTATTTGCGATTTCCTTGCCAGAAGTCAAATAATTGATTATCAATTTATTATCCGGCAATTCGCGAAATGACAATTCCCAATATGGGAATAAATAAACGTGTTTGGGAAATCAGAAACGGGCGACCAGTTTCAGGTTCAGGAGCCGGGGGGTGAGGCGATTGGGAAGAGCATAAACGGTATTGGAGAAGTCCTTGATCAACTGATAGGAGATCGTATTGGACCGGTCGATGAGATTGAATACTTCCAGCGTGGCCCAGATATTCTCAAAGTTGCGGAAGGGACTATGGCTCCTTCGATTGCTCCTTTCGCTGTCCAGCAGCAGGGCGCTAAAGCCGAGGTCGATCCGGATATAGGGTTCGATGATCAGGGCATTCCGGTATTTTATGCTTCCCGGGATATTGAAGGGGAGGTTGCTGCCATATAACAGATTCAGGAATACTTTCAGGTTCTTATTGGTGGGCAGATAGTCCTGCAGGAAGAGGCCGAAAGTAAAAAGGCGATCCGAAGGGCGGCGATCCCACCCCGCCGGCGTCTTCGTACTGTCAAGGGGGCGATTCAGCGAATCCAGGGTATAGTTATAGTAGAACGTATCGATCTTTTCCATGGTCTTCATGAATCCCACGCTGACCCAGCTCTCGGCATCCTTCACCAGTTCCCCGAAAAGACGGAACTCCATGCCCGTCGCATAGGCCTTCGCATCGTTTTGGCCATAGTATTGGATATGGACATTATTCATATCATAGGGATCGATCCTCGACATGGATTTATAGTAGGCCTCCGTCGTGAACCGGAAAGGACGGTCGCCCATGTGGAAGTTATGGTCGAGGCCGGCCACCGCCTGCCAGCTTCGCTGCGCTTTAAGGCCGGTATTGATCGAACCGTCCGGTCTGAGCATTTCCCGGAAGAAAGGAGGCTGGTCGTAGATGCCGAAGGCAGCCCGGTAAACGATGTCGGCCTTCGACCTCCGCGGCTTCCAGGATAATCCCATCCGCGGCGACAGCAGCCATTCATGATTGAGGGTATTGTAATTGTACCTGAGACCGGCCTGCACGGTAAATGATCCCGAATCGGCAACCAGGATATTGTCTTGCAGGAAGCCGCTAATTCGTGTAAGGTTCAGGTCGGCCGCCGACTTCACTACATGGCTCAATACCGGCACACCGGGCCTATAGGGTAGCGAATAACCCGCGGAGTCCTGGTACTGCCATTCGTCCAGCTTGTCCCGGGTAACCTGCCTTTCGACGGAAGCGCCCCATTGGATATAGTGCCTGCCCATATCAAGGGAACCCTTGTGCGTGGCATTCCACACGGTGATGTCCAGCTGATCACGCGCAAAGTTCTGATACACGCCCGCGCCGAGCGGATTGGTGATCAATCCGAAACTGGCGCTGCTCTTGTCGAAATCGCGCTCGCCAAACAAATAGGCGCCGGTGATATCGTAATGCTCCTTTTCATTATCCCCGAACCGCGAGGCCATCCACTTGAGCCGGAGGCGCCTGTTGACCTGCTGCGTAAGGGATAATCCCAGCATATTGGTTTGATAGCGGTCCGCCTCCTGGCCGTCGAAAAAAATATCCAGGCCCAGGTTGGCCGTAAAATAGGGGGAGAATACCGACGTGGTCAGCTGGCTGGATTGAGGCACGAGGTTGAATCGGGTCCCGGAAAGCGTACCCATCAGCTCGAGTTGATCCTTGTCGCTCAATTGATACGTGAATAGCCCCTGCAGGTCGGCTGAAGACGGAGAATAATTCCCGCGGGTCTCCTGACTGCCCACCAGGTTCTTGTTGGTGCGATTGCGTGCGCCCAGGAGGTAGGTGAATCGCTTGTCGGCGCTGACGCCCTCCAGATGCAGCCCCTGTTCCAGCAGGCCGAAATACGCCGATCCCCCGAAGCTCCGCGGTCGCCTGTATTGGATATCCAGGGCTGAGGACATTTTATCGCCGTATTTTGCCTGGAAGCCGCCCGTATAAAAATTGACGCTACGGGTCATTTCGGGGTTGATAAAACTCAGGCCCTCCTGTTGTGCATTATTCACGAGATAGGGACGAAAGACCTCGAAGTCATTTACGTAGATCAGGTTCTCGTCATAATTGCCGCCGCGCACGGAATATTGCGAGGTCATTTCATTGTTGGAGCCGACGAAGATCTTGAGGAGGCTCTCGATGCCCCCGATGGGCGCAGGAATATTGATGGCGTTCTTGGGATTGATCTTTACCAGCCCGGCTTCCGTTCGCTCCCGCTGATCGGTAATGATCACCTCCTGGAGAGACCTGGTCCCCTTTTCCATCCGTACGACAATGCGCTCCTCCTCATTTTCGTTGAGCAGGAAATTCCGCTGTTCCGTACGATAACCAGTATACGAAAAGATGAGTGCGAACGCTTTGTCGGCCGGCACGCGGATGCGAAAGGCGCCGGAATCGTTCGTCAAAACGCCGGACTGCCTTCCCAGGATGGTAACGGTAGTTCGGGGCAGAGGATTCTCATTCTCGTCCAGGAGCTTTCCTGATAC
This sequence comes from Bacteroidota bacterium, assembly GCA_030706735.1. Taxonomy (GTDB): domain Bacteria; phylum Bacteroidota; class Bacteroidia; order Chitinophagales; family Chitinophagaceae; genus Puia. The sequence continues at coordinate 86,032 of JAUZNZ010000003.1, forward strand.
AAAGGCCGATCTCTTTTGCGCCGTCAGGGATTGAAAGGTGAGGAGGGAAAGTGCAAGTAAGCCGGGCAGTACGATTCTCAAGGAGAAGCTTTTTTAATGGATTCGAAATTAAACAGATTTGTCTGCACAGAAAAACGCATTTCCCGGGATTTTATGTTTATTTAGTAGAATGAAGGGTTCTCTTTTTCTTTGGACTGCTATACTCCTTTTCCATTCGTCCTGTCTGACCAAACAGGCAAAACGCCGCGATGGCCAGATTCCGGGCGCCTCACCGGATACCTTGTCCGTAACCCATTCCCTGACGTCCACGGAAACAGACGACGATTATCCGGAGGAAATGGCGCTAGTCTCCATCCGGCTGCGCGGCTTGACAAGCTTTGAAGAATTCATAAGCCAGACATGGACCTTCGAAGACGCCGATCGCGCGCATTGGGACGAGATATTCCGGGATTCCACGACCGATACGAATATTGTACCCCAGTTAACTCTCTTCACCGACCATGCGGTGACGCAGGATGCGAAATGTCCGCCGGATCGCCTGCGTTTGGGAAAATGGCGCCTGAACAAGAATACACGTAAGCTGCAGCTCAGCTTTTCGGATGGCTCTTCGAAGACCTATTCCATCCGGAAATTTTCGCCGAAGTCGCTCGCGCTGGGCTGGGAAAAAGCCCACGGCGATGTCGCGGACATCGATGCCGTCTGTAAGGAAGAGTTCGTCTATATGCATCCCGCCTCGGATCCCTTTCATCCCACCAACCAGCAATGGCGTATCAGACCGAAGAAGGTGGAGACAGACGGGGAATTGCGCCGGCGTGTACGCGGGTTTGTCCATTTTTTTGCCCTCTTCTTCTGGGATACGTACGTGAAGAGCAATAAGGACATCGACTTTGACGGACTTCCCAAATGCTTTGTATGGTACAACGGCGGGATAGGAATGCAGCCCAAATCCTCCCTGGAGAAAGGCTGGATCGACTGTTTTTATTCAGGGGATCAGGCATTCCGTGCCTACGATATGCTTGGCGATATACTGGAAAGTCATGTCCTGAAATGGCCCGAACATCCGACCAGTTGGGTCAAGGAGACCGCGCAGGTACTTGACCAGATGGCGGAGAAATTGAAATGATCTAGTCCATGTTCTTCAACGCGCGGATCGTGGCCTTGGGATCGGCCGACTTGAAAACCGTATTGCCGGCTACCAGCACATCCGCCCCGGATCGCAGAATGCTGCTCGCATTCTCGAGGGTAATTCCTCCGTCGATCTCGATGAGCGTGCTCAGTCCCCGCTCGTGCAGCATACGTTTTAATGTGCGGATCTTGTGGTAGGTGTGCGGAATGAAGTGCTGTCCGCCAAAGCCGGGATTGACGCTCATGATCAATACCTGATCGACGTCCTGCAATATGTCGCAAAGGGATTCCACAGGGGTATGAGGGTTCAACGCCACCCCAGCCTTCATGCCAAGGGCCTGTATCTGCTGAATGTTCCGGTGCAGGTGGCGGCAGGCTTCGAAATGGACGCTGATACGGTCGGCGCCGGCTTTCTTGAACGCTTCCACGAATTTCTCCGGTTCCTCGATCATCAGGTGCACATCGCAGGTCTTTGTCGTCGCCGTTCGTATCTGTTCGATCACGGGAAGGCCAAAGCTGATATTGGGAACAAACCGGCCGTCCATGACATCGAGATGGAACCAGTCCGCCTGGCTTTCGTTCAACATCCGGCATTCATCTTCCAGCCGGAGGAAATTGGAGGCCAGGAGGGAAGGAGCGACTAAAGCCATGAGTAGGTAATGAGTTGGTTGGATGCAAAAGTAAACCCATGATCACAATCCTGCAAATCGGCAGGGTTCATTTCAATTTTTTTATCCGGTCGGCCGCCTCGGTGAACTCCTTGTCAAGAGCCAGGGCCTGCTGATAATAAATGACCGCTTCCTGATCCTTTCCTTCGGCCTCCAGGCAACGGCCGATCCAATAATATCCGTCGGGGTACGTATTCGAGACGGTGACCGTCATTTTGAATGTCTCCAGGGCCTGCGCGATCTGTTTTCGCCTGAACAGGATGATGCCTTTTTCGAGATAGGCATCGGTAAACTTCCAGTCCCGGCTGATACAGGAATCGAATTGGGCGATCGCCTTATTTTCCTGCCGGGTATTCGAATAATAAATGCCCTTGATGAACAGGGGGTCGAGCAATTCCCTGGTCGAATCCTTGCGAAGTACTTCATCGCACAAGGAGAGAGCGAGGCTATTCCCTTTTTCGGCGTAAAGGTGGGCGAGTTCCAATGCATAGGTATTCACCGGTTGGAGGCCATAGGCCCTTTTCAGGTCCGCTATCGCGCCGGCGGTATCGCCGGCCTTTTCCAGCAGCAGTCCCCGTTCGTACCACGCTTCGAAGTTCAGCGAATCCGTTCTCAGCATCTTGTCATACAGCGCGCGCGCTTCCGCGGGCCTTCCCGACTGACGGTAAAGATCCGCCAGCAGTCGGGGAAAATTGTCATTTCCGGGGAATTTGGCAACTGCTTCCTGCAGGACGCCGATGGCCTCGCCGCTATGTCCCGTGATCGAAAGGGCTTGCGCATAGCGGAGCGCCGTGACCTCGTCCCTGCGCAGTTCGAGGGATTTGCGAAAATCCTCAGCCGCCATTTCATGCAAATTGTTCTGTGACAGCAGTTCCCCGCGCCTGAAATAAAGACCCGCAAGACGGCCAGGGCCTCCGGGGCCGGAGGGCTTTGCCTGGCGGATACTGTCGGTAAGCCCGGAATAGGGCGGCTGGTGCAGCACGCTGTCTTCCCCCGGACTGACGTTGCCATGGCCCGTGCACGAAGGAAACAGGCTGCCCATCAATAAACCGATGCCACAGAGCCACGAAAGGACGCCGAATATTGGTCTGTTCATCCGACAAAACTAACATAATAATTTCCCATTTACCCCCGGGTTCGTAGTTTTGCCGCATGTATACCGCCATAACAGTTCTGCATAGCATCCTGCGATGGGTCATTCTCATCCTGTCCCTGGTCGCCATATTTAGAAGCGCCGCCGGCATGTCTGGCCATAGGCCCTTTACCGCGGGGGATAAAAAGGTCGGACTATTTCTGATGATCTCCGCTCATACCACGCTGGTGGCCGGACTCTACCTGTGGTTCGTGGGTCCCTGGGGATGGAAGACGATCGAAAATATGGGATGGGGCGCCATGATGAAAGATAATGTGGCCCGCTTCTATGGCATCGAACATACCATGGGCATGATCCTGGCGATCGTACTCATCACCCTGGGAAGGCGCGTTTCGAAAACGACCCTGCCCGATGGCGCTAAACATAAACGAACCTTTTGGTTCTACCTTGTCGCGCTGATTATCATATTGGCTTCGGTGCCCTGGCCTTTCCGGACCGGTATTGCAAGGCCATGGTTGTAGTGGTATTGCACCTCCAAATTTCTGTGGAACTTATTTTCCGGTGCAAAACGTCTAATGTCTGGCACTTCATGCCAACGAGCCTCCAGCTCGTTTGGATCCACGTGTAGGCGATATAGTCGTACGATGGGGAAGAAAATAAAGGCCGTCCCTGCCGAAAGTTTTCGGTTCTGGGACGGCTCAATTTTTTTGTCAGGGCGATCATAAACGAGGTTTGTTCAGGATCATGGATAAATACTGGTCGGATACGTACTCCCGGGTTACAGCCCCTGGCATCTTTGGCCTTTTCTAGGATTTTTGGATCTCACGCCGCAAATTTGCGGATTCCACGCAGCTTCTACGGTTTTTTGGATCTGGACTGGTCTTTCAAAGGATGGTCTTGGGTTGGTCTTTCAAAGGATGGTCTTACGTTGGCTTTTCAAGGATGGGTCAGGGTTTTTCTGGACTTATTGGCTTTCTTAGGATAGGGTCGGTTTTCGGATATTAAGGATTGGGTTGGTTTTCAGGATCTGGGTCTCTATGATTATTATTGCCTGATTTCTGATACAAAGATGGTCAACAAACACCTGGTTTAGAAACTTTTTCGACTAAAAGGCCGATCCGTCCGACGAAAGCGCGATTTACCCGACGAACGGTCAGAGGATGTTCAGACGCTTGACCAATTCATCCTTGTGGCCCTTGCCGATGGGGATCTGGTTACCCTGGAGGTAGATGGTATTGCCTCTTATATCGTCTATTTTATTTATATTTACTATGAAGGATCTGTGTACTTTAAGAAAGATCCCTCCATTCAGCTTTTCTTCCAGGTTCTTCAGGGTGCTATAGGTCATGTAATTCTTCCCCGCCGTCACGAATTTTACGTAGTCCCGCATGCTTTCAATGAAAAATATGTCATTCTTGACCAGTTTAACCAGCTTGTCCTCCGCCTTGATAAACAGGAATTCCATGTCGGGGGAAGGGACCTGGGGAGAGGTGGTGGTGGCCGTATGCACGATAGGAAGATCGGTAGGCACCGGCCTGGCTATCTTCTGCAGGGCTTCCAGGAACCGGTTGTAGGTAAAAGGCTTTTTCAGGTAGTCGCTGACATGGTATTGGAAGGCGTCGAAGGCGTACTCCGTCTTGGACGTGGTCAGAATGATCCTGGGAGAATAGGTCAGCCGGTCCAGCAGTTCAAAGCCCGTGGCGCCGGGCATCTCGATGTCGAGAAAGAGCAGGTCGACCTGGTCCTGTGCAAGGTACGCCAGGGCATCCTCGACATTCAGAAAATGTCCCCGTACTTCGATCAGACCGCTTTTGTCGCAGAATTTTTTCAGAAAATCAGCAGCGATCTGGATATCCTCCACTATGATGCAAGTGATCTTCATGAATCAGCGGCATTGAACAATTTCAAGCGGTCATATTCGGTCTCTATGATATTCCTTGCCTCTTCCTTCTTCTGAACCAGGACGCGATAACCGGCTTCGAGCCCGGAATACGACGTTTCGGAGCAGCTATTTTCAAACTCCTGACAAAGTTGCTGAATGTCGCTGAAGCCCACATATCCGAATAAGGTCTTGCACTTGTGGATCGACGTTCTAAGGTTGCGGAGGTCCTGGTTCAAATAGGCCGTGTCGACATCCTTCCAGTAGTCGGGCAGGTCCCTGAGGAAGTCTTCAAAAACGATCTGCGCATATACGGCATCCCCATCGAACAATTCATCCAGGAAGCGGGCATCCAAATGCTGGTTGAAAACAAACTTGCCAGGCGTGGAGTCCTTCATAGTGGGCAATTTTTAAAATACAGCTACGTTACTAATAGGTTATATGTATATTTTACGTCATCTTTTGGATGTATGAGCAATTGACTAGTAATTCCATACGAGAAAAGAGTCCAATTATTGTTTAAAATCCAATTTTGTTATGAAAAAGTCAACCTCCTTTTCATTACTTCTCATTGCGTTTGCGGCAATGGTCTCTTTCCCCGCTTATTCTCAGGCAAGATGCAGTTTACTTCAGGCAGCCAATCCAATGGCGATGACTCCTGCGTCGTCCGCGACCTCGTGGTTCGGCTTCATGGAACTGCCCTTCCTGTTCATATCCGTTTTTTTCGCCTTCCTGACCGCCAACTCTCTCAAAGGCGGCAAATTCGGAAAGGGAATGAAGCTGATGGCATGGGGGTTCCTGGTCATGGCCGTCGGCCACCTGCATATGCAGATCGAACACTTTTATGGATATAATTTGTTTCAATCGCTGTTGGGCCAAACGTTCGGAAGGGTCGCCTGGTTCCTTGCCCTCATCCTTACCTGGGGCCTGACCGGCCTCGGATTCTATTCTATCTACAAATCGAGCAAGGGAGAATAAGTGAAAAATCTATTGCCTTTCAAAAAATCCGCCCCCGTCCGACAGAAGGAGGAAGCCAACCGACAGTTGTTCCAGGGTCTGTTCGAATTCCTGATCAGGCAGATCTCTGATCCCGGGGAAGCAGAACAGCTGATCCAACTCGGACACGATTCCTGTCATGCGGCGATCGAAGAAGTATTCCACACCTATTTGTTGTTCGAGAAATACCTGACCTCCTTCGAACAGGACACGTATTATGACCGGATCACCCTTCGCGAAGGCATCCGTATGCGGTTCCCGGCCATTTTACAGGAACCGATCTTCCTCCTGCTTTTCGTCCCGGATGCCGAACAAAAGAATACCCTGGCCATCCAGTTCATCCAGGCCTTTCTCGATAACGCGGCCGAAAAATTCGGACGCGCCGGTGCAGGCTATTTTGAAAAAAAATCCAGGGAACTGGAGGAACTCTATGCACTCAGACAGGATCCGGGATCCTACAAGCGCCTGCAGTCCCTGAGTTTTGAGGCTTTTCAATTCGTCAGCGCAAACTACGGCGATGTACTGGCCGGAAAGATATTCGAACGTACCTACGACCTGTTCTCCGTCAAGTATAAAGAGCTGGAATTTTTCCCTCACCTGCTAACCCTGGTGCCCAAGAATATCGTCGGGAGACGTCACCTCGGGATATTCACCCAGGCCCAGATCGAGCAGGTATTCCTGGAAAAGCTGGCTGAATCGGAACAATTGAATATCGCCCTCGATCAGAAGATCAGGGAGAATGAACTGAACCAAAAGCTGCTGCGTAAGAACGAGGTCATGCTGTCCAGCGTTATCGCTTCGGCCCTGGATGCGATCGTGATGATCAACCGCGACGGGAATATCATCAGATGGAACAAAGCCGCCCAGCGGATCTTCGGGTATGCCGAAGAGGAGGTGAAGGGTCTTGCCCTGGCCGACACCATTATCCCGCCGTCCTTCATGCAATCGCATGGCGCCGGCTACCGGCGGTTCCTTGCAGGCGGCAACAGCAATATCCTCAACCGGCGGATGGAGTTGACCGGATTGCGAAAGAATGGGTCCGAGTTTCCGATGGAATTGACCGTTACGGCCATCCAACACGAAGAAGAGACCTATTTCAACGGGTTTATCCGGGACATCTCCACGCGCAGGCAGCGCGAGGAAGAACTTGTGCAAATGAAAGAAAAAGCGGAAGCGGCCGCCAAGGCGAAGTCCCAATTCCTCAGCGTCATGAGCCATGAACTCAGGACGCCGCTCAATGCAGTGATCGGTATCACCCACTTATTGCTGCAAGCCCAGCCCAGGGAAGATCAGCAGGAAGATCTCCGTGCCTTGCAGTTCTCCGGAGAGAGCCTCCTCCAGATCATCAATGGCATTCTCGACTTCACCAAACTGGATTCGGGCAAGATCGAACTGTCGGCCATCGATTTCAACCTGCGCGAGCTCGTGCAGGGCCTATATCAATCATTCAGCTACAAGGCCAAGGAGAAGAACATCGTGTTTGACGTGGAATACGACGAAAAAATGCCATTCATGGTCAGAGGAGACAGCTTCCGCCTTTCCCAGGTCCTGAATAACCTGATCAGTAACGCGATCAAGTTCACTCAGGAGGGCTCCGTTAAGCTGAAAGTGCAGATGGAGGAGAACAATGGGCAGTCGATCATCACCCGCTTTGCGGTAGTGGATACCGGCATCGGGATACCGGCGGATAAAAAAGACAAGATCTTCGAGCAATTCACGCAGGCCGACAGCGATACGACCAGGCTCTACGGCGGCACCGGCCTGGGGCTCTCCATTTCAGCCATGCTGGTGGAATTGATGGACAGCGCCATTTGTGTAGAGAGCGATCCCGGGATCGGCTCGAATTTTCATTTTACAGTGCAACTGCACAAGGCGCAAGCCGTGGAACTGCAGTCATCCGTGCCGCGCATCGCAGTCAAGGATAACGAGGCTTTCCGCAACAAGCGGATCCTTCTGGCGGAGGACAATGCATTTAATGCAAATATTGCGCGCCGGTTCATTACCGGCTGGGGCGCCGAGATGGATGTCGTATTGGACGGACAGCAGGCGCTTGAGTTTGCTTTGCGAAAAAAATATGACCTGATCCTGATGGACATGCAGATGCCGGTCCTCGATGGGTTTGCCTGCAGCCGGGCGATCCGGAAACATCTGCCGGACATCCCGATCATTGCCGTGACGGCCTCGCCGAAAAATGAGATCATCGGGGAGATCATGGCATGCGGCATGAACGACTTCGTTAGCAAGCCTTTCAAACCGAACGAACTGCGCAGCAAGATCCTGGAATTCCTGGCGACGCCGGATGCCCTCAGCGCTTAGCCCCTTTTTCCCAACTCGATCACTTCGCAATCCCTCATCGCGGATCCATCGATCACGAGCCGGACAAGGGTTCGTACCTTATGCCAGCCCTGATTGCCCGCAGCGCCGGGATTAATGTGCAGGCATTGCAGACGCTCGTCATACATGATCTTCAGGATATGGGAATGGCCGCAGATAAATAATTGCGCAGGATCCGCGGACAATTCCTTTTTTACGGCGGGATTGTACTTTGGCGGATAGCCGCCGATATGCGTCATGAATACCCTGACCTCCTCGCATGTCCACCTTAATTTTTCGGGATAGCTGCCCCGGACGTCGCCGCCATCGATATTACCGAACACTCCGCGCAACGGGCGGAAGGCCTGTAACCGGGCGGCGACCTCCGCCGATCCGAAATCGCCGGCATGCCAGATCTCGTCACAGGATTCAAAATGCCTGAAGACAGATTCGTCCAGGAAATGATGCGTATCGGATAGTAGGCCGATTCTTTTCATCCGGGTAAATTACAATTTATTAACTTTATCCGAACGAGCGCATTATGCCGCACTATCATACCCTGGGGACCATTCCCCATAAACGCCACACCCAATTCCGCAAGCCCGACGGCAAGCTGTATTCGGAACAATTGTTCTCTACAGAGGGTTTTTCCAGTGACTCTTCCCTGCTTTATCATTGTCACCCTCCCACGGAGATCGTCCGGACCGACGAGCCCTATGATGTGTCACCGCGCATCGCGGAAGATAAAATGCTGAAGCATCGTAGTTTCGGAGGCTTTCGTATCCGGCCGGAGAAGGATTACCTGCAAAGCCGCAAGCCCATCCTGGTGAACAATGATTGTCATATCGTCCTGGCCGCTCCTCAGGAGAGCATGAAAGACTATTTTTACAAGAATGCGGACGCAGACGAATTGATCTTCGTACACGAGGGAACGGGAGTGCTGCGGACCCTTTATGGCAACCTCGGGTTCGGCTACGGCGATTACCTGGTTATCCCGAGGGGCACCATCTGCCAGATCGAATTTTCCGGCCCGGATAACCGGCTGTTCATTGTCGAATCCTTCAGCCCGATCCGCTATCCAAAGAAATACCTGAGCCGTTACGGGCAACTGCTGGAGCATGCTCCGTATTGCGAGCGCGACATCCGCGTTCCGCAAAACCTGACGACAAAGGACGAAAAAGGAGATTTCCTGATCCGGACGAAAAAAAGGGGATCCATGTATGGCATTCATTACGGGCACCATCCCTTTGACGTGATCGGATGGGACGGCTGTTGTTACCCCTTTGCCTTCAGCATCCATGATTTTGAGCCGATAACGGGCAGGGTCCATCAGCCTCCGCCGGTCCACCTGACCTTTGAAGGCAACAATTATGTCGTGTGCTCCTTCTGCCCGCGGCTTTTCGACTACCACCCCCAGGCCATTCCCGCTCCCTACAATCATAGCAATATCGACAGCGACGAACTGCTATATTATGTGGACGGAGATTTCATGAGCCGCAAGCATGTCACCCGGGGTATGCTCACCCTCCATCCCGGCGGTATTCCCCATGGACCGCATCCGGGCGCAGTGGACAAGAGCATCGGGGCCAAAGAGACGAAGGAACTGGCGGTCATGGTCGATACTTTTCATCCTCTGAAGCTTACCGTGGAGGCCCTGGAGATCGAAGATCCGGGCTATACCATGAGCTGGGCCGAATAAATCATCCACACATGAATGCATCCCGAACAATGTTCATGGCATACCTGCTATGCCTTTTTCTTCCGGCTTGCCATTCCCGCCGGCACGCAGACCTGATCCTCCATAACGGCCAGGTCTATACGGTCGACAGCGGCTTCCATGACGCTGAAGCGTTTGCCGTCAGGGACGGCAGGATCCTGGCTGTGGGCAGCGAGCGGGAGATCATGGATCACTATGAGGCAGATAGTCTCGAAGACGCCGGAGGCCATGCCGTCTTTCCTGGCTTTATTGACGCCCATGCCCATTTCCTCAGTTATGGTCAGTCCTTGTTCAGCGTCCGCCTCGCGGGTTCCGCAAGTTTCGAGGAGGTCGTGGACAGGGTGCGACAGTTCGCGGCCGCCCGTCCGGGCGAACCCTGGATCACAGGCCGGGGCTGGGACCAAAACAAATTCCCGGGCAAGACGTTTCCGGAGAATAGCCTGCTGAATGCGGCTTTTCCATTAACGCCGGTCGTGCTGGGGCGCGTGGACGGTCATGCCCTGATCGCCAATGCGCGGGCGCTGGACCTTGCGGGGATCCGGCCGGGCCAACACGTCGACGGAGGAGTTGTCGAAACAAAGAATGGACGGCTGACCGGCATCCTGATCGATAACGCGCAACGCCTGATGCATTCGAAAATGCCCGTGCCCACCCAGGCGGACTATGCGCGCTGGCTGCTGGCGGCGCAGCAGGAATGCTTTGCGCAAGGGCTCACGACCGTCACGGATTGCGGATTGGATGCGAACGACATCGACCGGATCGACAGCCTGCAACAGCAGGGAAGGTTGCTGATGCGTTTATACATCATGTTTAGTGACACCAGGGAGAACCTGAAGCGCGCGCTGGCCAGAGGACCCTATAAGACCGACCGGCTCTTTGTCAAGGCCGTAAAAGTATATGCGGATGGAGCATTGGGCAGCCGCGGGGCCTGCCTTTTGCAGCCCTATGCCGATGAACCGGGATGGAAGGGATTTTTACTGAGCCCCTTGTCGCACTATGATTCCCTGGCAAAGCTGCTGGCCGGAACGGATTTCCAGATGTGCACGCACGCGATCGGCGATTCGGCCAATCGCGTCATCCTGAAGCTGTATAATAAATATTTGAAGGGAACGAATGACAGGAGATGGCGCATCGAGCATGCCCAGGTGATCAATGACCGCGATTTCGACTTATTTGGTAATGCATCCATCATCCCTTCGGTTCAGCCCACACATGCCACGAGCGATATGTATTGGGCGGGCAATCGGCTCGGCCCGGAACGGGAAAAGGGTGCGTATGCCTGCAAGCGGCTGCTTGAGCAGAACGGATGGCTTCCGCTGGGCACGGATTTTCCGGTGGAGGATATCAGCCCGTTCAAAACGTTCTTCGCGGCGGTATTCCGGGTCGATGCAAGAGGGACTCCCGGAGGAGGGTTCCAGATAGAGAATGCATTGAGCCGGAAGGAAACGATCATGGGGATGACTATCTGGGCGGCCAAAGCGGATTTTCTGGAAAAAGAGGTAGGCAGTCTCGAAGCCGGCAAGCGCGCTGATTTCATCATCCTGGATAGGGATCTGATGAAGGTTCCGGAAGAGGAGGTATTGTCGGCAAAGGTGATCGCTACTTTTTCGGGCGGCCGGCGGGTCTATTCATCATCGAAAAACTAGCAAGCATGGAGTACAGGCAATTAGGTGGGTCTGGTTTAACCGTCTCCGCCATCAGCTTCGGCGCATGGGCCATCGGTGGCTGGATGTGGGGAGGGTCGGAAAGGCGGGATGCGGTGGAGGCGATCCGGGTGTCTCATCAGTTGGGTGTAACGTCGATAGATACGGCCCCTGTTTATGGCCAGGGCCTGAGCGAAGAGATCGTTGGCGAGGCCCTGCAGGGGATTCCCCGTGACAAGGTGCAGATCCTGACGAAATATGGCATGCGCTGGGATGAGAAGAAAGGAGACTTTGCGTTCAGCAGCCGGGATAATGCCGGACATCCGCTGGAGATCTATAAATATGCCGGCCGCGACAGCATCGTCAGGGAATGCGAGGATAGCCTCCGCCGGCTGCGGACCGACTACATTGACCTGTACCAGATCCATTGGCCGGACCGGACGACTCCGATCCACGAGACCATGGAGGCGGTAGCCGGCCTGCTGAAGCAAGGCAAGATCCGCGCGGCGGGGGTATGCAATTACAACGTGGAGCAAATGAAGGAGGCCGACGCCGTGATCGGGCTGGCCTCCAACCAGGTGCCGTTCAGCATGCTTAACCAGGGGATCGGGAAAGACCTGGTTCCCTGGTGCATCAACCATAACAAAAGTATCCTCGCCTACAGCCCTCTGCAACGGGGCCTGCTGACCGGCAAGATCAGGCCCGGGCAGCGGTTCGGAGAAGGGGATACCCGGGCGGGCAACAAATTCTATAAAGACGAGAATATCCGGCGTGTGAACGCCTTCCTGGAAAGCCTGCGACCCCTGGCGGAAGAAAAGAAGGCCGGCCTGTCCCAGCTCGTCATTCGCTGGACGATTGAACAACCGGGCATCACGATCGCATTGGTCGGCGCGCGGGACGCCAGGCAGGCAGAACAAAATGCCAGGGCGATCGATATCACCTTGACCCCGGAAGAATTGCGCGGCATCAACGCTAAACTCGCCACCTTGCAATTGGTGGATTAGCGTTATTTGAACTGCAGGTTCAGCGAGACGACATCCGAAATGAGATCGGTGGTTTGCGTGTAATGCCCATATCGTATCTCAACCATCTTCAGGGCGGTGCCCCCGACGCCCTTCGGCGGCGCCCACCTGATGCCTGCGCCGAAAAAATGACTGTCGAATCCGGCGAGGGCATAGTTGCTCGTATAATACGTATCGGTCGGGGAATGGCCCAGGTATGGGGCAAAATAAGTGGACGCCGATTGGGTGTAGAATCTATAAAACGGAGACACGGAAAAGAAAGGAGTGATCTTGACCGGCACCTCGAGCATGGCCGTGTGCGACATCAATCCCCAGTCGTCGATATAGAAACGGTAATAGCTGCGTAGGATGACCCGGTCGCCAAGGAAATAGTTCAGGCGCAGGCCGATCGGCAGCTTGAACCGCCGGGAGGGCAGGTTTTCAATCGTGTCCTTTCCCGTATTTAAATAGACCCGATGGAATGGCAGGCCGAGATAACCGGTCTGGTAGACCAGGTCGGTGGTGATGCTGCCCTGCATCCGTTGATTGATCACCTGGGAGAAAGAGAAGGACGCGGAATACGTATCCCTCGATCGGGAAGGGATATTCAGCCGGGATCCTTTGTCTACGACCTCTCCGGTGCCATAGCTCAGGGCTTCAGTCCGGCCGCTCGCCGTCGTGATGTAAATGATGCTGTCCGTGGACGGCACATTCTTGATGGAGTCGATCGGAATGAATTCCGAAGGTTTGATCATTTTTATCTGATCGAAATAGCCGGTTAGCTTGGCGCTGAACTCTCCATTGGAATGGTTCTTTTTTGAGAACGAGGTGTTGAGCCCAATGGAATGATAATAATTATGTTCAGCCGAATAGTAGGCGCCGAGCCCGAACGAAGTCCCCTTCCTTTCGTTTTCGATGAGCCAGTCGAGTGTTGGATAAAGTCTCATTCCGTCGCGCTTTGCGCGGCCATTGGAATCGACAAAGGCCTGTGAAGCCGCCGTATGGTAATCGATGCCGAATCCCCCGGTCAGCGAATTCTTTCGTCCCTTTGCATCCCATCCGACGAATTTTATCTCGAGCCCGTTGGCCAGGTCGGTGACGTCGCCATTACCCTTGCTGTCGGGCCGCCCGCCCATGACGGACGACTTGTCGGCCGTTTGCGTGTAGTAACTGGATACGAGGTTCACCTCATCCAGTCGCAGCTTCCTCGGGGTATAACCCGCGCTGTCCTTTGGACCCACCTGGGAAAATGCATGGAACAGGAACAGGGTGAGGCCGACAACGGTCAAACATATTTTCTTCATGTGCCAGATTGAACGATGTACTAATTATCAATTGCATCCGCAGCCGCCCCCGGTCTTGCCCCCGTTGGCTCCTGACGTGCCTTCCCGGTAGGATTGGGCATTGAGCTCATTCTTTTCCACCTTCCGGTTCGACAAGCTCATTTCCGAATCGTTGATCCGGCTCTTTTGGTATTCCTTTACGTGCGCGCAGCCTGCCAGGACAAAGGCTGCGGCGGGGATCATCCACATTTTGATCAATAGTGTTCTTAACATACGTACTTTTTGAATGGACATTCAGGTGAAATGAATATTGGCCGACCGGTGAACTTTATTGTCGTCATCGATGATGATGGCTTCGATATCCTTCATTTGGTTGATCATATCCAAACCGGCGGAAATGCCCATTATCATCACCGGGGTGGCCATCGCATCCGCTATTTCCGCGTTTGGACAAATGATCGTCACGCTCTTGACGCCCCGGATAGGCAACCCGGTGCGCGGATCGATGGTATGTGAATATTTCCTGCCGCCAACCATAATGAATTTTTCGTAATTCCCTGAAGTCGCCAGCGCCATATCCGTCACGGCGAGATAGGAGATGACCTGGTCCTTCTCATCCGGATTGATGATGCCGATCCTCCAGGGACTGCCGCCCGGCTGCGCGCCCCAGACGGTCAGATCGCCGGAAGCGTTGACGATGCCCGCCCTCACACCCTTCTGCTGCAGCAAACGTCGGGCCCGCTCGGCCGCATAACCCTTGCCGATGCCGCCGAATCCGATCCGCATGCCCGGCTCCTTCAGGAATACCGTGCAATCGGCCGCATTCATGATGATATTCCGGTAATTGATCAGCCTGACCATTTTCTTTGCGGTTGCTTTGTCGGGAAGGCTGGTCATGGTCTGGTCGAAGTTCCACAGTCGTTTGTCGACCGAACCGTAAGTAAGGTCGAATGCGCCTTGTGTGGCGCGGGAGATCCGGTTTGCCCGTTCGATCAGGTCAAAGGTCTCCTTGCTCACCCTTACAGGACAGATGCCCGCATTCCGGTTAATGAGATTCGTCTCGCTTTCGTCGTTGAAGGTGGTCAGTAATGCCTCGATCCGTCGGATCTCTTCGATGGCGGCCTCGATGCGTTCCCGGGCCCAATCCTCGCTGCCGGCCACCACGCCGATCTCGAATTTGTTCCCCATCAGCTTCACCGTTCGCTTATGCACTGACTCTTTGCCGGCAACAGGGCGCGCCCGGGTCTCTTCCTGCGCTCCGGCCGGCATATGCTGCACTATCATGGATTCTGTTTGTCTTCTTCGATCGCTTGCTGCACCTCCTGGCGAAAGACGGCAGGGGCAAGACCTGAATAGCCGTCCCATTCCCTCAACACTTTTCCACGGGCATCCAATAGGACGGTAAAGGGAAATTTGCCTTTTGCATCGTACTGCTCCGCCATGGCGTCATTCAATGCCTGCTGCCTGGCCGGGAGCCGGTTCTTTTTCATCCTTGGGAAATCGGCATTGACCATTACCAGTTCCGAATCGGCGAAGTTCATGAATACCTCGCTTTCGAAGACCTCTTTTCGCATACGCATGCAAGGCCCGCACCAGTCCGAACCTGAAAAGTTGAGCAGGATATGCCGGTGCTCACTGACCGCGAGCTGCCGCGCCTCCGAAAGATCATGATGCCAGACGGGGGTAGAAAAAAAGGTTGCCGCCAGGAGCAAAGGGAAAATGTTCTTCATAACGAATCCTATTAGGCCTGCATATCGGATTATACGGCCACTTTGCCCCGGGGGTTGCGCGGCGACCCGATTAATGCCACTCCTTTTGAGCAACTTTCAGGCCGAAGGGCGCTCCGGCCCCTTTCTTGCCGCACTTAGCGGCGGGCGACCAATCTATTTACTACTTTTTTAACAGTTTTTACCGGGATGGCGAAAGAATAGCCGGCATAGGCGCCCGTCGGCGAGGCAAAATAGGAATTGATGCCGATCAGCCGCCCTTCGGCATTGACCAGCGGACCGCCGCTGTTGCCGTGGTTAATGGCCACATCGGTCTGGATGAGAGATCGGGGATACATGGGCTTCGTGGTCGTATTTTGTCCATCGGGAGCGAGCCTGGCGCTGACAATCCCGGCCGTGACCGTAGTACCCAGATCCAGGGGATAACCCGCAGCCAATACCCACTGGCCGGGCCTGGGATCTTCGGAACCCCCGTAGAGCAGGTAGGGTAACTCGTCCGCGTCGATCTTCAGTACGGCAAGATCATTGTCTGCATCGCTCCCGACGAGTTTGGCAGGGAAGGATCGACGGTTGCTCAGGATCACCCGGATATCCGAGGCGCCCTCCACTACGTGATTATTGGTGACGAGATAACCGTCCGGGCTGATGAGGGCGCCCGACCCTGATCCATTCCCCGGTTGGGCATAGGGATTGAACGGGTTGC
This sequence comes from Bacteroidota bacterium, assembly GCA_030706735.1. Classification (GTDB taxonomy): domain Bacteria; phylum Bacteroidota; class Bacteroidia; order Chitinophagales; family Chitinophagaceae; genus Puia. The sequence continues at coordinate 102,180 of JAUZNZ010000003.1, forward strand.
CGGGACGGCGGTTCCTGACGGTGATATGCACGGTGGCCGCTATGGCCGTGCGCGCTGCCCCGATAAAGTTCGCCGGGCCGGCGGCCCGGACGGCCATGGGGTAACCTGGCACCTGGTCGCTGCCGTAGAGGATGCCGGCAACCAGGATACCGCTCACCAGGACCGCCGGGAAAAGCTGTTTAATCGTCATGGCTCAAGCTTTGCGGAACAAGGTAGAGCAAGAAGCCAGGTCGGGAGCCGGGTGCCCCGGGGTTTAACAAAAAATTTACTAAGACCTTCGTAGATGAGGATTTTGTATATTCGGAATAATAAAAACCATTGCTATATGATCAAGTTTCACGAACTCAAACAGGGAGACATCGTATCGGCTGATTATGAGGGCCAGCGTGCCGATGGAGAGGTCATCGAATTGAATGGCGATGACAAGGAAGTTTGCGTCCGGACCGAGGTACAGGACTTCTGGTACACGTGCGACCAGCTGTATCCCATTTCCCTGGACGACGATCAGTTGCGCAAGTTCCATTTTGAACGGCAGGACCTGCCGGGCGGAGGAGTCAAATACCTGAAAGGGCCGTTCCGGATCCTGTTGACCGGCCCGGGAAACTTCTCGTCTTTCGAGATGTGGTACCGGGAGGATCGCCGGCACATGGCTAAACCGTTGTATGTCCATGAGTTACAGAATCATTACTACGAGATGACCAAGGTGCACCTGGAACGGGAGCCGATGGTTAAGGCGGGATAGGGGGTTGCCGACCGGCCGTCCAAGTCCTTTTTCCCTATAAATCAATTTTTTCTACCCGAATTTTCTAATTTCGGGTTAATATTCCTATCTTTGCGCTCCCAAAAACTGTATGGCGAAACAAGCACTCATTAAGCAGGATGGTACCATTGTAGAAGCCTTATCCAATGCTATGTTCAAGGTAAAATTGGAAAACGGGCACGAAATTCTGGCCACCATCTCCGGCAAAATGAGAATGAACTATATTCGGATCCTGCCCGGCGACAAGGTGGGCGTGGAGATGAGCCCATACGATTTGACAAGGGGAAGGATCATATTCAGGTATAAGTAAGTAAGCCAGTAATCTATAATTATTCGTTATGAAAGTTCGCGCATCCATCAAGAAACGCAGCGCCGATTGCAAGATCGTGAGGAGGAAGGGCAAACTGTATGTGATCAACAAGAAAAATCCCCGCTTCAAGCAGCGCCAGGGTTAACAGGTATTAACATCTTAAAACAGAATTCTAATATATGGCTCGTATTGCCGGGGTAGATTTACCAAAAAATAAGAGAGGAGAGATCGGTCTTACCTATATATACGGTATCGGCCGTTCAACCGCTCAGTACATCCTGAACAGGGCGGGCATCAGCCTGGATAAAAAGGTGCATGAGTGGAATGATGACGAACTGAATGCGATCCGCAACATCATCACCAATGAAATGAAGGTGGAGGGTGCACTGCGGTCCGAAGTACAGATGAGCATCAAACGCTTATTGGATATCGCCTGTTACCGCGGATTGCGGCATCGTAAGGGATTACCGGTACGCGGCCAGCGTACACGCACCAACAGTCGTACGCGCAAGGGCAAACGCAAGACGGTTGCCGGCAAAAAGAAGATAGCGAAGAAATAGCGTATATGCACCTTTTTCGGATCAATTACGGATACCCGGTGCAGGAGGAGGGTTGATCCGGGTCCCGCTGGCGGGATCTGATTGTAAACAGTAAAGAATACCTCATTTAAGGATCATGGCAAAAGCACAAGCGCCCAGCGCAAAAGCTGCGGCTAAAAAACGGATTGTAAAAGTGGATGTTTATGGCGATGCACACATCAGCGCCAGCTTCAATAACATCATTATCAGCATTACCAACAAGAACGGACAGGTGATCTCCTGGAGCAGCGCCGGTAAGATGGGCTTCAAAGGCTCCAAGAAGAATACGCCCTATGCAGCGCAGATGGCCTCCTCCGACGCCGCCAAAACGGCGCTCGATGCAGGGCTCAAGAAGGTGGACGTATTCGTGAAAGGCCCCGGCTCAGGCCGTGAAAGCGCCATTCGCGCCCTGGCCAATAACGGGATCGAAGTGGTCATGATCAAGGACGTGACCCCGTTGCCGCACAATGGTTGCCGTCCTCCCAAGAAGCGTAGGGTATAACAGATCAACATCGGGTATAACCCCTGTCCAATCGGGATCAGTGGGTATTTAAAAGCCTGTCAGGATTCATTTTTAAGATTTTTTAATAATCTTGACCGGGAACTAAAAAATCTAATCTACAAATCAATGGCACGTTACACAGGTCCAAAAACAAGGATTTGCCGCATTTTCGGCGAGCCTATCTTAGGCAACGGCAAGTATCTGACAAAGAACAGCAATCCTCCGGGTCAGCATGGCCCTACCAAAAAGCGTAAAGCTCCCGGTGAATACGCCGTCCAGCTTAAAGAAAAACAAAAGGCAAAGTACACCTACGGCATCCTCGAACGCCAGTTCCGCAAGACATTCGAAGAGGCCGTCCGCCGCAAGGGGGTTACAGGCGAGAACCTGATCAAATTGTTGGAAGCCCGCCTGGATAATACCGTGTACCGGCTCGGCATCGCCCCTTCACGCCCTGCTGCCCGCCAGCTGGTGACGCATAAGCATGTCACCGTGAACGGCGAAGTGGTCAACGTCCCTTCCTTCCAATTGCGGCCCGGTGACGTCATCAGCCTCAGGGAGGCCACCCAGGGAAATGCGGGGATCACCACCCACATCCGCGGCAAGAACCCGAAGTTCAACTGGCTCGACTGGACGGAAGCCGAATTCAAGGGCACGTTTATCGGGTATCCCGAGCGGGAAAGCGTACCGGAGAACATTAAGGAGCAATTGATTGTTGAATTGTATTCGAAATAAGTTAAACGCAAATTTAAATATGGCCATTTTAAATTTCCAGAAACCAGACAAGATCATACTTCAGAAAGCGACTGATTTTGAAGCTCAATTCGAATTCCGTCCTTTGGAGCCGGGTTATGGCGTGACCATCGGTAATGCGTTGCGCAGGGTATTACTGAGCTCTTTGGAGGGTTATGCCATTGTCGGAGTAAAGATCGAAGGAGCCGATCATGAGTTTGCGACGCTGAAAGGCGTCACCGAAGACGTGGTGGAGATCATCCTGAACCTGAAACAGGTTCGCTTCAAGAAGAAGGTCGATCATGAGGTCACCCAGGAAAAGATCACCCTGAGCCTTAAGAACAGAACGGACTTTACCGCCGGCGCATTGGGAGAATCTACGCCCAGCTTCGAAGTAATGAACCCCGGCCTGCTCATTTGTACCCTGGACTCATCGGCCAAGCTGGATATCGAGATCACCATCGGCAAAGGCCGCGGTTATGTTCCTGCAGAAGATAACAAGCCGAAAGATGCCCCGTTCGGATATATCCCGACGGATGCCATCTTCACACCCATCAAGAATGTAAAGTATTCCATTGAAAATACGCGTGTCGAACAAAGGACGGACTTCGAAAAACTGATCATGGAAGTGTCCACCGATGGCACCATCCATCCGGAAGAGGCGGTGAAGCAGGCTTCGCGGATTCTGATCCAGCACCTCATGATCATCACGGATGAGAATATCACGTTCGACAACAAAGAAGAGAAAAAAGAGGACCTGGTGGACGAACAGACCCTGCAGCTCCGCAAGATCCTGAAGACGCCGCTGGAAGACCTGGATCTTTCCGTACGTGCCTTCAACTGCCTCAAGGCCGCCAAGATCAATAGCCTTAGCGAACTGGTGACCTACGAGCAGGAGGACCTGATGAAGTTCCGCAATTTCGGACAAAAATCACTGGCCGAGATCGAGCAGGTACTGGGCGAAAGAGGCTTGCACTTCGGTATGGACCTCGGCAAGCTGAAAGTGGACGACGAATAATCTGACTGGCGTCCCCTCAACAAGGGGGCGCTCTTTTATTAAAAATAGTCTTGTAATTCCTGACACGGTACAAGGCTGAAAAATTTACATGTCATGCGTCACGGAGACAAAATCAAGAACCTGAGCAGAACGGCCTCTCATCGTAAGGCGCTCCTCAGCAATCTGGCCATTCAGTTGATCACGCACAAGAGGATCGTTACCACGCTGGCCAAGGCAAAGGCTTTACGCACCTTCGTGGAGCCCCTGATCACCAAATCAAAAGAGAACACCACGCACCAGCGCCGGGTAGTATTCAGCTATCTGCAGGACAAAGACGCCGTCGTGGAATTGTTCGGACCTGTTGCAGAGAAAGTGGCCGGAAGGCCCGGCGGATATACCCGGGTCATCAAACTGGGCGCAAGGGTAGGAGATAACGCTGAGACGGCCCTTATCGAGCTCGTCGATTTCAACGAGATCTACGGAAAAGGCAAAGGCGAAGCGAAAGAGGCAACCGGAAAGAGGACGCGCCGTTCGGGTGGCCGCAAGAAGGCCGGTGCAGGCGACAAGGCAGAGGCGCCCGCAGGGGACATAAAGGATGCCCAGGCGGAACCGGCCGAAAAGGAAGAGCACAAAAAGGAAACAAAAAAAGAAAAGAAGACCGCTGAATAAAATGACCGGAACGAGCCCCCAACTGCCAGCCATCCTCCTGCTCGAAGACGGCTCCGTTCATTATGGAAAGGCCTTTGGCAAGCGAGGTACAACATCCGGCGAAATTTGCTTCAATACGGGAATGACCGGCTACCAGGAGGTCTTTACGGATCCCAGCTATTTTGGGCAGGTGCTGATCATGAACAGCGTCCATATCGGCAATTACGGCGTCAAGGACTCTGACATCGAATCCGATGGGGTCAAGATCCGCGGCCTCATCGGACGCAATCTCGAAGAACAATTTTCCCGTAAACAGGCCAGGGGCTCATTGGACGAATACCTCAAAGCCAATCAGATCGTTTGCATCCAGGGCGTGGACACCCGATCCCTGGTGGAACATATCCGCACGAAGGGGGCGATGAACTGCATCATTTCCTCAGAGACCGATAATATCGATGAGCTGAAGACCATACTGGCCAGGACCCCTTCCATGGATGGGCTCGAACTGGCCTCGGTCGTCAGCACGAAGACCGAATACGAACTGGGGGACCCCTCCGCTCCCATACGGATCGCCGTTCTCGACTATGGCGTCAAACAACATATCCTGCAATGCATGGTGGAGCGTGGCGCCTGGGTGAAGGTATTTCCGGCGAAGACCCCGCTGAACAAGCTGAAGGAGTGCAGGCCCGACGGGTACTTTCTGTCCAATGGTCCCGGCGATCCCGCCCCGATGGGCTACGCGATCGCGACGGTGAAGGAGATCCTGAAAGAGAAAAAGCCGCTCTTCGGCATTTGCCTGGGCCATCAGCTGCTGGCGCTGGCCAACGATATCCCCACGTTCAAGATGCACCATGGCCATCGCGGCCTGAACCATCCCGTAAAGAATGTGATCACGGGTAAGTGCGAGATCACTACCCAGAATCATGGTTTTGGCGTCGATCCGGCCGCCGTGAAAAAGGCCACCCAGATCGAGATCACGCACCTGAACCTCAACGATGACTCCATTGAAGGGATACGACTCAGGGACCGGCCTGCCTTTTCCGTGCAATATCACCCCGAATCCACACCGGGACCGCATGATAGCCGCTACCTCTTCGACGATTTTCTGGAACTGATCCGGAAGAATCAGTAATTTCAGGTATGAATATAGCGATCATCAACGGGCCCAACCTGAACCTTCTCGGTACCCGGGAACCCGAGGTCTATGGCAGCCGGACCTTCGCTCAGTTCTTCGAAGAGCTGCAAAAAAAATTCCCATCCGTTACGTTCAGCTATTTCCAAAGCAATGTAGAAGGAGAACTGATCAATGAATTACAGCGCGCCGGCAAGGCCTGTGACGGCATCGTCCTGAATCCCGGCGGCTATACGCATACGTCCGTGGCGATCGGGGACGCGATCGCGGCCATCAATGCGCCGGTGGTCGAAGTACATATCAGCAATGTCCACGCCCGCGAGGAGTTTCGCAGGATATCACATGTATCGGCAAAGGCAAAAGGAACGATCGCCGGCCTTGGACTTAAAGGCTACGAATTGGCAGTGGCTTCGTTCTTGTAACGTGATGCTTGTGGCCTGCAGTTAAAGAAACACCTGCATCATCAGCGCAAACCCCGTGTCCTGCTTAGGTTCCGCCGTTTTCTTGATGATATGCAGGCCACTGGGACTCCAGAGCCTGAACACGTCGCCCGTCTTGTGAACGGACACTTCGTGCTCGATCTGGGGCAGCAGGACGCCCCGGGCGATCCAGCCCAGGTCCCCCCTGGTAGCGCTTTCCCCACCCATCGAATAGGCTAAGGCCATTTGTTCAAAACTGGCTTGCCCGGAGCGGACACGCCGGAGGATCGCATCTCCCAATGAGTCGGCGATCCGATATCGAAATACCGACGTATCGATGAATATCTGGCTGATGCGATAAAACAGGTTTGGCGCCTTGTTCAGGACCTGCACCAGGAACTGATTGCCCTTCTTTCCGTACGGGCCATATACTTTTTTCTCTTTACCTTTATAGGCAAGACTATCGGCCAGGCTGTGGAAGGAACTCGTCCGGGTCACGACGATCGTATCGATCTTAAATCTTTTCTTCAGGATTTGCTTGGCATACAAAACGGGATTGGGAGAGTTTTCCAGCTCCGTTTTCATTTGGGCAATGGTCATTTTCGGGGCCTGAGCCAAACCGAAAAGCGGCAAAAAGAGAAGAACGAGTACCAAGGTCTTGCAATTCATAAGTCATTCGGGCGTTAACCATCAATATTAAAGATTTATACGGATTTATGCATAAAGGAACTATCTTATTTTTCACTTTACTCTTTGCATTGGCCGGACATGCGCAAAATTACAGCGCTGCCGACAGCATATTGAGCGGGGGGGACACCCTGTCCGTCGCCTTTCGCCTGGCGGATACCTCGGCAGGAGATACGGTTTATTTCGGGATGGATACGTCCCTTGCCGGACGAAAGGCGGTGGAACATTTTTTTTTGCGGCATCTTCGAAGTCCCGACCCGGCTGATAGTAACTCCCTTGGCGTGGCGCGGATCTATTTTATCATCGATAAGACCGGCCGCGTAACACAGGCCTGGTATAATTCCTCGGACAATATCAATATCGGCCTTGCGGCGCTTGGGGTGGTTAACCAACTGCCGGTCATGCGGCCCAGCAGCATCAAGGGCGAAGCGGTGATCACCAAAGTGACGCTCAAAGTGGCGATGCAAAAGGAAGATCGGCCCTATAACGGGAAACTAATGCCGGATATCACGATGACCGCCGGTCCGGTCAACCGGTGACCTTCCACGGACGACTCCCGCCGGATCATAAATTGGAATGATTTTCGTTATAATGCAGGCAGGACCCTTACGAACCTGCATTAAACCTTTTTTAACATATGCGCCGGAACCTCCTTTTCCTGTTGCTTTTCTGCTCCCTCAACGGCTATTCCCAATGGAAGACCTATATCATTGGGGTCAAGGGAGATACCCTCAACGCGGTTGACAAACAGGACCGTAAACAAGGTAAATGGATAAATCATGTCGACCAGGTTCGCGGCGAGCCCGGCTATGAAGAGGAAGGCGAATACAAAGACAACCGCAAGGAAGGGAATTGGCGGGTTTACGCCCTCTCCGGCGACCTGATCGGGCTCGAATTCTATAGATGGGGGCTAAAAAGCGGGATTTGCCAGTATTTCACGAAAAGCGGCGCTCTCCTGAAGGAGGAGAGCTGGAGGGCTCTCAATCCCGACAAATTGTACGATACGATCCAGGTCGAAGACCTGGACCACCTCGATCATTACAAACAAGTCGTTGTCAAGAATGAAGGCGCCGCCATCAAGGACGGCGCCTGGAAATACTACGATGCCGAGTCAGGCATGATCATCAGGACGGACACCTACACACTCGGAAAACTCGAAAAGCCGAAGACGACATCCCGTGCGGACAGTACGGCCACGGCAAGTCACGCCAACGTCAAACCCAAAGAAGTGCTTGACTTCGAAAAGAAGGTGGGGAAGAAGAAAGTTAAGGTTCAGGACGGATCGGTGTACTAGAACGCCTTCTTCGCAGCCTGCTGCATCGGATTGGTGCTCCCGCCCGCAGCCCCGCGCGCCTGCTGTTTCGACTTAAAGAACTCGAACCGGCTTTGTTCCTCGACCTTCGGCCAGGAATTATTGCTTTCATCGATATCCGCCGTCTCACGCATCGGATCGAGCCTGATGGACGCCACCTCCTTGTCTTTCACGAAGACCTTGGTCACCTGGTTCTCATTGTGACGCCAAATCTGGGCGGGTATGCGCTCCACCTCCTTGCTGCCATCCTTGTATGTCCATTCAATGATGATCGGCATCACCAGGCCGCCCTTGTTGCTGAATTTCAATTCATAGAAATTCTTGTTCGACAGTTTATCACGCGTAGCCTGATCGACCGGCTCGTCGTACATGACGATATGCTGCGCAATGGCCGTCGTGTCATAGGGAACCAGGCCCCGGTCATATTTCCAGTAGAAATCACGCAAGGAGGTATCCGCGTCGGTCAGAAAAGAGATCTTCGGATCCTCCCGGTTGCGTACCTTGGAAATATCCTCGAATGAATTGACCTGCGGCCTGTCCAGGTGCCGCATGGCGATGGTGTCGATCTTCCTGGGCGCCTTCGACAGATCCACTTTGAACCATTTCACGCTGTCCAGGGAGAGGTCCACCGGGTCGATGCCGTAAAACCATCCCCTCCAAAACCAATCCAGGTTCTCTCCGCTCGCATCACCCATCGTCCGGAAGAAATCCGCCGGCGTGGGATGCTTGAATGCCCAACGCCGCGCATATTCCTTAAAGGCATAGTCAAAGAGCTCCCGCCCCATGATCGTCTCGCGGAGTATGTTCAGCGCCGTTGCCGGTTTGGAATAGGCATTCGGGCCGAACCGGACGATGTCCTCGGAATTGGTCATGATGGGTTCCAGTTCCGTCTTGGGCAGCTTCATATAGTCCGTGATCAGGTAAGCGGGTCCCCGCCGCACCGGGAATTTATTGTCGTACAGTTCTTCCGTGAGGTATTCCACGAAGGTATTCAGACCCTCGTCCATCCAGGTCCATTGCCGTTCGTCGCTATTGACGATCATGGGAAAGAAATTGTGCCCGACTTCATGGATCACTACCCCCAACATGCCGTATTTGGTGGATTCGGTGTACGTACCGTCCTTTTCAGTCCTTCCGAAGTTGAAACAGATCATGGGATATTCCATGCCATTCGATGCCTCGACGCTTTGTGCAACCGGATAGGGGTAGGGTATGGTAAAATGCGAGTAGGTCTTGATCGTGTGCGCCACGGCGCGGGTCGAGAATTTGCTGTACAACCCATACGCCTCTTTGCCGTAATAGCTCATGCACATTACTTTCTTCCCTTCGACATAGGCCGGCATAGCGTCCCAAACGAATTTGCGGCTCGAACCCCAGGCAAAGTCACGGACATTGTCGGCACGGAATATCCAGGTCTTCTTCTTCTTCCCCTCATTTTTAGACGCCTCTCGCGCCTTGGCTTCGTCCAGGGTGACGATCTCCAGGGGCTCCCTGGTGGTTTGCGCCTTCTGCCAGCGCGCAAATTGCGCCGGCGACAACACGTCCTGGTAGTTTTGGCATTCTCCCGTCGCGCCGATGACATGATCGGCAGGCACGGTCATCTGCACTTTGAAATTCCCGAAGGTCAGCGCAAATTCGCCGCGTCCCGTGAACTGATGATTCTGCCATCCCTGGAAATCGCTATAGACGCAGAGGCGTGGATACCATTGGGTCATGGTAAAAAGATAATTGCCATCCTCGGGGAAGTATTCGTAGCCGCCCCGGCCACCCATTTTAAAACGGTCGGAGATGTGGTAGTCCCAGTCCACCTTGAAGATGAACTTTTCACCGGGCTTCAGCGGAGCCGGCAGCTCCACCCGCATCATGGTCTTATTGACCGTATAGACCAGCGGCTTGCCCAGCGCGTCGGTCAGATGGATGATGTGATCGCCAAAGTCGTTCGGTTGGGTCGTCCTTTCCAGGAAATCCACGTCCCGGTCGCTCAGCAACGGCGACATATTGGTGCCATCCTGATAGTTGGCATTGTTCTTCGGGCTGTGCTGGTTCTCGTCGAGTTGCATCCAGAGATAGGTCAGGAGATTGGGCGAATTGTTCCAATAGGTGATGGTCTCCGAACCGGAAAGGCGGAGCTTGTCCTCGTCCAGGTCGCACTTGATGTCATAATCGGCGCGTTGCTGCCAGTATTTGGGGCCCGGGGCGCCACTCGCGGTGCGGTACTCATTCGGGGTCGGCAGGATCGTCCCCAACTCCTCGAATTTGTTGCCATGATTGGAGTTCGGGTTGTTCTGGATATTCTGCGCCGACAGCGTGCCGGTGAAGAACAGGATAAAAAATGCGGGCAGTAGTTTGTTCATGTGTGTATGTTTATAAGTATGGTCGACTCTATTTGGGCCATCGCTCTACAGCCATCCTCACCGACATCGCCAAAATGAGGATCGACGCGCCGCGCACCCACCAGACACGCCTCAGCCTCGCGGCGTTCACAAAAATAAATGAAATGAACAGGATAACGGCAACCACGATCAGCTGCGCCGCCTCTACGCCCAGATTAAAGGCCAGCAGGTGCCAAACCAGTCCCTCCCTGCCTTCCAGGCTCAGGAACGTATTGGCATAGGCCAGGCCGTGGATCAGTCCGAAGAACAAGGCGAAGAAATAGATCAACGGGAGCCTGGCCGGATGCTCCACCCCTTCGGATCCCTGCGCCAGGTTATTCCAGGCCGTGGCCACGATGGTCAGGGGGATCAGGAATTCGATCCATCGCGTGGCGAAATGAATGGCGCCTGCCGCAGAGAGCGCCAGCGTAATGGAATGACCAATGGTGAACGCGGTGACCAGGACGATGACCTTTCTCCAGTCCTTTGCCAGATAGCGTAAACAGAGGGCGGCGATGAAAAGGATATGATCCAGCGCCTGCCAGGTGAGTATGTGCTCCGTGCCGATCCTGAAATAAAGGTTGAATTCCTGCATAAGCGTGGTCTTATCAAAATTATTCAGACTTTTGTACAGGAAAAATTTAGTTGTTAAATGGCAGCATCCTTATTTAAATGGTTCTTTGCAGGAATTTGCCTGCTCAGCGGAGGTCGCGCGGCTCATCCTTTCTATGTCAGCGTCACCGAGATCGATCACAAGGCCAAAGACAAGACCCTTGAGGTCAGTTGCAAGCTGTTTACGAATGACTTCGAGGCGGCGCTGGAAAAATGGGCTCACGGTAAAGTGGACCTCACGCATCCGAAAGACAGGCCGGCAATGGACAAGATGATCGGCGACTATGTCCTTGCCCATTTGCGGATCAGGGTCGACGGTCATGCGGTACCGTTGCACATGATCGGCAGCGAGCAGGAGGCCGAAGCCACATGGAGCTATTTCGAAGCGGACGGCATCCCCTCGGTGAAGCGGATCGACCTGTCGAACAGCTTGCTTTACGATACCTTCGACCAGCAGATCAACATCATGCATGTGACGGTAGCGGGCACACGAAAAAGCACCAGGCTGAATCGCCCCGACACGGAGGCCTACCTGGAGTTCTGACTATCCTTCATCTCCTTTGACAGGGTCACCAGTACCTTATCGATGCGTTGCGCGTCCATGTCGATGATCTCGAAGGTAAACCCCCTCCATTCCAGCTTTTCTCCGGTTCGCGGGATTCGTTCCAGCTCGTTCAGGATGAAGCCCGCGAGCGTATCGAACTGGTGGTCGCCTTCATTCATCCAGTCCGTCCGGTGGAAATGGGCAAGAAACTCGTAGAAAGGCACTTGTCCATCCACGATCCAGCTCCCGTCCTCCCTTTCAATGATCTCATAGTCCGGCAGGTCGGGCTGGGGAATATCGCCCACAATGGCCTCGAGGATATCATTCAGGGTGATCAGCCCGAGCATGCTGCCGTATTCATCTACGATGAAACAGCAATGGATCCTCGACTGCTTGAACCGTTCCAGCACGACATAGGCCGAATTGTTCTCCGGAACGAACAGCGCGGGACTCATGATCTCCTTGAACAGCTTGTTGTCGTCACTGACATACAGGTCCTTGATCGACACCACCCCCTTGATATTGTCGATCTCGCCATCGCAGATCGGATACACCGAATGAGGTTCTTTAATGATCTTTTCCTTGATCGTCTGTTCGTTCTCATTCAGGTCGAACCAGATGATATCGCTGCGATGGGTCATCAACGAGGTGATCTTCCGGTCTCCAAGATGGAATACGCGTTCGATGATCTCCTGCTCCGCCTCCTCGATGGTGCCCTGTTCGGTTCCTTCATTGATGATGGCCTTGATCTCGTCCTCCGTGACGGCGCTGTCCTGGGATGGCGAAATAGGAAAGAATTTAAAGAAAAGGTTGCTGGTTGTATTCAGCAGCCAGACGATGGGGTGGGCGACCATGGCCAGGATCTTCATCGGACGGGCCACTATGCGGGCGATCCACTCGGCGCGGAGAAGCCCGATGCGTTTGGGGATCAGTTCCCCGAAGATGATCGACAATAAGGTAACGCAGATCAGGATCAGGGCCGTGGAAATGTTGGCGGCATAAGGTCTCAACCAGCCGATCCTGGCGATATAGGGCTCCAGGTTGGCGCTGAATTTCTCCCCCGAATAAAATCCCACCAGGATGGCCACCAGGGTGATGCCGATCTGGGCGGTCGGCAGGAACAGTTCCGGGTCTTCGGCCAGCTTGAGAGCGGCCCTGGAACGTTCGTCGCCGTCATTCGCCAGGTTCTCAAGCTTGGATTTGCGCGCCGAGACCAGGGAAATCTCCGCCATGACGAAAAGACCGTTGATAATGATCAGAAAAAAAAGTATGAAGATCTCAAGCATGTTGACGATTGTAGGGTGGTAAGGTAAGCATTCCAAACTGCCTGCGGAACAGCAGGTTTACGCCCAGACCGATCAGGCATCCGAGAATGGCGCCGCTGAGGACATCCGCCGGATAGTGCACGCCGACATAGATCTGGGCATAGGAGATGAGGAAAGCCCACGCGAATACAATGCCCCACCAGCGGCTGGTATGCCGCAGGGTCGCATAGATGAAGGTGGCGGCAGCAAAATGGTTGCAGGCATGCGAAGAAGTAAAGCTGGAGCTCATGGGACAATAGTTTACCAGCACACGGATCGTGGAATTCATGACCGGATCCTGGCATGGTCGCAGTCGAAAGACCAACTCCTTCATGAGATGACTGCTGACGAGATCGCCGATGACGCCGGTCATGATCAGTGCGAAAGCCCAAAACCAGCCCTTCCGGGCAAAATTAAGCGTGATGAACACCAGGAGGAACAGGTAAAAAGGAACCCAAAGCTCGGACTCGCGAAGGAAGGGGAATACCGCATCAAACACAGGGTTTGTCCATTCCCCGTTGATGCGGGTAAATAACCAATGATCCGCCCGCAAGATCCCTTGTATTAAGCCCGGATGAACGTCCGTTTCGAGTAAAATCATGGTTTCCAGAATAATTGGTCTAATTTTACGCCCGCTTTCAAATGGCTAAATTCATGGGGTCAAGAATAAAGATACCGAAATTGGTTCGTTCGGTTTTTGCCGTGGGGATTATTTTTTTGTTGATTATGAGCCTCGTGCGCGTGGCGTTCTTTTATTCGTTCAGCAGCCAGGGCCATTCGCTGGTCAGCGTCCTTCCCTCCTTTGTCATGGGCCTGCGATATGATCTGCGATGTGTGGGCTTGCTCTTCCTGCTCTTGCTGCTCCTGGGCAGCATTAACGCCTTTGACCCCTTCCGGAGGGACCTCGGCCGCAAACTGGCCTTATTCCTGATCGGTCTGTCTGCATTCCTCCTGACTTTCTTCTACTCGATCGATTTTTCATACTACAGTTATCTGAAGCAGCGTTTGAATGCAAGCGTCCTGAACTATCTCGAGGATGCAGGCATCTCCGCGAATATGGTATGGCAGACCTACCCCGTTCTGCGTATCCTGCTCTTATGGATCGCGGGCACCTGGGCCATCTATTTTCTGTGCAGAATAGTGTATCGGCGGATCGCCAGGGACCACTCACACACCCCGGACAAGCGCCTTCGCATAACCTGGATCGTGGCCGTCGCCTTGCTGGCGGGACTGGGAATATGGGGCAGACCGGGTCAGTTTCCAATAAGATGGAGCGACGCCTTTGCCCTGGGCAGCGACTACAATGCAAATCTTGCTCTTAATCCCTTCCAGTCCTTCGTCAGCAGCCTGGAATTCCGTCACAGTACCTATGACAGCGCCAAGGTCGTACGCGCTCTTCCCTTATTGAGGCCTTTCTTCGGTTTCCGCCAAACGGATTCACTGGCCGGGAACCTGGACAGGGAGCTGGCGCCCCGGACCGGCTCGCTGACCACCCGGCCCAATGTCGTGCTCGTGATCTGCGAATCCTTCAGTGGCTATAAGAGCTCTATGTGGGGTAATCCCCTGAATACGACTCCATTCTTTGACGGGATGTGCCGCAACGGCCTGTTTTTCGATCATTGCTTTACGCCGAGTTATGGCACGGCCCGCGGTGTCTGGGCGGTAGTCACCGGCATCCCGGATGTCGCCGCCGGCGGCTCGGCTACCTCGAGCCGCAATCCGAATGCCGTCGATCAGCATAGCATCATCAATGATTTCGAAGGCTATTCGCCGTTCTATTTCCTTGGCGGCAGCACAAGCTGGGCGAATATCCGCGGTTTGCTCAAAGGGAATATCAAGGGGCTGCATTTGTTCGAACAGGAAGATTATGACGCGCCGAAGATCGACGTCTGGGGCATCAGCGACAAGAACCTCTTCCTGGAGGCCAATAAGGTGCTCAGGCAACAAACCTCCCCCTTCTTCGCGATCATCCAAACGGCCGACAATCACAGGCCCTACACGATTCCCAAAGAGGACCAGGAAGCCTTCCCGTTGCGTAACGTGGCCACGGATTCCCTCCGGAGATTTGGCTTCGAGAGCAATGCGGAAATGAATGCTTTTCGTTATACCGATTTTGGCTATCGGACCTTCATCGAAACCGCCTCGAAGGAAAAATATTTCGACAATACGATCTTCCTGTTCATCGGCGACCATGGCATTCCGGGGGATGCAGGCCAAATGCTGCCCCGCGCATGGACCGACCAACGGCTTACGGCCGAACATGTCCCCTTGCTCATCTATTCGCCAAAGCTTATTCACCCCCGCCGCGACTCCGGAGTTTGTTCGCAGGTGGATGTGCTTCCCACATTGGCCGGGCTTTGCGGCGTGCCTTATCGCAATACGACCTTCGGCCGTGATCTGTTGGACACTGCTGCCCGAAAGGATAAGGATCTTGCTTTTATCTATGACTTCGACCAGGGCTATATCGGCATCATCCGCGACGACTATTTCTATCGCAGACAGGCGGGCAGCGGCAAAGAAGAGATGGTGCCGGTACGAAACAATAACCCGGTACCAGCCGCGGTCTTCAACGACCGGAAGGCCAGCCTCCGCGCGTTGACGGAAGGGTTTTATGAGACCGCGAAGTATATGCTCCTTAATAATAAGAAGAAGGACGGGAAATGATCACCCGGATTTTCGCGCGATCAACAGCAGGCGGGGCGAACGGGCCTGATCGAAGGCCCCGAGCCGGTAGTCGCCGAAGAGCTGGTCGATCCGAAATCCATGTTGCGTCAGCATCCTCGAAAAATCGGGTAATCTCAGGGCCGCGATCTTCTCTGTGTATTCCAGCGGCCCGTCCAGGGCCCCGTCCTCGATCCGGATCCGCTTAAAAAAATGCTTCCCGTCGAAGGACCGGGTCAGATGATAGGTCGTCCCATCGATCCTGCGCTCGGAATGTGGCTGCAAATGGGCGGCTGCATAATGGATGTTGAGATAATCGATTACCAGGCATCCCTTTGGGCGCAATGACCTGCCGATGCTTCGGATCGCATTGCCATTTTCCCGTTCCGTTCTGAAATACCCGAAGCTGGTAAAGAAGTTGAACGCATAGTCGAAGTAATTGATCCAAAAGGGAAGGCGCATGTCATGCACATAAAAATGCAGGTGATCGTTTTCGAACCGGCGGGCATAGGCGATACTGGCGGGCGCCAGGTCGATCCCGGTCACATCGAATCCCTTTTCCCCAAGGATCCGCGAATGACGACCCCGGCCACAGCCTACGTCAAGCATGCGGGCGCCGGGCCGCGGGTTAAGAAGATCGAGCAGGTGGGAAATAAAAGCAGCCGCCTCCGTTTCATCCCTTTCGAAATACAGCTTGTGATAATACGGAGAATCGAACCAATCACGGAACCATTCAGGATGTACGCGCATGCTTTATTTTACCGAATTTATGTTAATATTTAATATTTTATTATTTGTTTTCTGGCATTTTACTTGCTTCCATTGTATCCATTGGATCTATTCTCCTTTTCGCCATCCCAAACCCTTATTTTTGTAAGTAACTAAACTCAGAGACTGTGGCATTGATCAAGAGTATCTCCGGCATCAGGGGAACGATTGGAGGGAAGCCCGGCGAGAACCTGTCCCCGACGGATATCGTAAAATTTGCCGCCGCATTCGGCAGTCGGGTGCTTGAAGGGAAAAAAGGCCGGAAGGTCGTTATCGGCCGGGATGGGCGTATCAGTGGGGAAATGGTGAGCAGCCTGGTCGTCAATACGTTGAGAGGACTGGGCCTGGACGTGATCGATCTCGGGCTGTCTACGACGCCTACCGTGGAACTGGCCGTTGCGGGCGAATCAGCCGCTGCGGGTATCATCATTACGGCCAGTCATAATCCAAAGGAATGGAATGCCCTGAAATTGCTGAACAGCCATGGCGAGTTCATCAGCGCGGAGGAAGGCGTGAACGTACTGGAACGCGCGCGTAAAGAAGACTTTGTCTTCGCGCCTGTGGACAAACTGGGGGGTTATTCGCAGGATAATTCCTGGCTCAAAAAGCATATCGACGCGGTACTGCATTACCCTCTGGTGAATGCCAGGGGCATTGCGCAGAAACGGTACAAGATCGTCGTCGATACGATCAATTCTACGGGGGCCTTATTCATACCGCCCTTGCTGAAGGCATTGGGCGTACAGGAGGTGATCCTCCTCAATGAAGAGATCAATGGCCGTTTTGCGCACAACCCTGAACCGCTGCCGGAGAACCTTTCCGGCCTGAGCGCCCTGGTGCAAAAGTCGAAGGCCGATCTGGGTATCGCCGTAGATCCCGACGTCGACCGGCTCTGTTTCGTGTGTGAGGATGGCAGCATGTTCGGCGAGGAGTATACCCTCGTCGCCGTGGCAGACTATGTTCTGGGTAAACGCCCCGGCAATACCGTCAGCAACATGAGCAGTACCAAAGCGCTGAAGGAGATTACGATCCGGCATGGCGGAACTTATTTCCCGTCGGCTGTGGGGGAAGTCAATGTGGTTGCTGCCATGCGGGCCGTCAATGCAGTGATCGGCGGAGAGGGCAATGGCGGCATCATCGTTCCGGACCTCCATTACGGCCGCGATGCCCTGATCGGCATCGGCCTTTTCCTGAGCGCCTTGTCAGAGCATAAGAACGGGATCAGGTCCTTCCGGTCCCGGTATCCCGACTATTTTATATCCAAGAACAAGATCGAATTGCGAAACGGGATCGACGTATCCGCCGTCCTGGATAAGATCCGGAAAAAGTACAAAAACCACCCCATGAATACCGACGACGGCCTCAAGATCGAGTTCGACGACGACTGGGTGCACCTTCGCAGCTCCAATACCGAGCCGATCATCAGGATCTACGCAGAAAGCAGCTTTGAAACGACGGCTAATAACATCGCCCTCCGCCTCATGCAGGATATCAGAGAATTCATCTAGCTTTGCGGCTCTATGCAACGCATTTATTTCGACAATGCAGCCACAACCTCTCTCGATCCCCAGGTGCTGGAAGCGATGATGCCCTACCTGACCGAAAAGTTCGGCAACCCCTCATCGATCTATTCTTATGGGCGTGAATCGCGCATGGCAATCGAAACGGCGCGAAAGACCGTGGCCAGACTGCTCAATGCCCACCCGGCGGAGATCTTCTTCACGTCCGGCGGAACGGAAAGCTCGAATACGGCTATTTATGCGGCCATCCGGGACCTGGGTTGCACACACATCATCTCCTCACCACTGGAACACCATGCTACCTTGCATACGGTGGAACATGCGCTTAAGCGGGGGGAGGTGGCCTTGAGCCAGGTCGAACTGCTGAACAACGGCCATATCGATCTGGAGGACCTGGAAAGGTTGCTTGCCGGCAGTGAGGGCAAGACTCTCGTTACCCTGATGCACGCCAATAACGAGATTGGCAATATGATCGACCTGCACGTCGTAGGGGAGATGTGCAAGAGATATGGGGCTATTTTTCACTCCGACACCGTGCAGACCGTCGGGCATTTTCCTTTCGATCTCCGCAAGACCCCCGTCCATTTTATCACCGGCGCGGGACACAAGTTCCATGGCCCTAAAGGGGTGGGGCTTCTCTATATCAATGAAAATGTAAAAATTCATCCTTACCTGCATGGCGGATCCCAGGAACGGAATATGCGGGCAGGCACGGAAAACCTGTATGGCATCGTCGGCTTCGCCCGGGCGCTGGAACTGGCGACCGCGGCGTATGAGGAGGACAGTGCCTATATCGATGGCGTCAGGAGATACATGATGGAACAACTGCTTGATCGGGTTCCCGGGGTGCATTTCAACGGAGATCCGCTGGGCAAGAGCCTTTATACGGTACTTAGCGTTTCCTTCCCCAAGACGGAGCGATCCGAGATGCTGCTGTTCAATCTCGATATCAACCATATCTGTGCGTCCGGAGGCAGCGCCTGTACCAGCGGAGCCGAGCAGGGATCACACGTCATCAGGGCGATCAACAGCAATCCCAACCAGGTTACCGTACGGTTCTCCTTCAGCAGGCACAACAACAAAGAAGAGGTGGATCGGGTGGTGGAAAAATTGACAGAGCTGATCTGAAAATGATCCCGGATGCAATATGTGATCGGCATTGATATCGGAACGACCAGCACCAAGGCCGTCGCCTTCACCGATGCGGGAGAAATACTGGCGACCTGCCATTCCGGTTATTCTGCCTTCTCCGACAAGGCCGGATGGCATGAATTGGACCCCATCGTGCTTTTTGACGCCACCACAAGGGTCTTGAAACAGGCCGTGCAAGGGGCAGGAAAAGAAGGATTGGTTGGGGTCTGCTTCAGCTGCGCAATGCACAGCCTGATCGCAGTGGACCATACCGGCGAGCCCATCACCCCCGCCATGACCTGGGCGGATCTTCGAAGCCAGAAAGTTGCCCAGGCACTGAAGGGCACCGACGCCGGGAAAAGGATCTACCGCCAGACGGGAACGCCCGTTCATGCGATGTCTCCCTTGTGCAAACTACTCTGGATGAGGGATAACAGCCCGGAGATCTTTCACACGGCGTCACGCTTCGTCTCCATCAAGGAATATATTTGGTTTCGTCTTTTCGGTACCTGGCGCATCGACCATTCGCTGGCTTCCGCCACCGGCTTGTTCGATATCTATGCCCTGACCTGGTTTGCCGAATCTTTGGAACTTGCGGGGATCGGAGCCGAACGATTGTCCGAACCGGTGCCCTGCACCTTTTCCGAACCGGCCCTTTCCGAGGCATTGACTGGAGGACTGGGGCTGCCAGCCGGCCTGCCTTTGATCATCGGCAGCAGCGATGGATGCCTGGCCAACCTGGGCAGCCATGCCGTCCGCCACGGCGAAACGACCCTGACGATCGGGACGAGCGGCGCCGTCCGGATGACCACGCCCGCGCCCCGATACGATCCGCAGGAACGCATATTCAATTATATCCTTTCCGGAAAAACCTATGTCTGCGGCGGTGCGACCAATAATGGCGGAAATGTACTGCAATGGTATGCGCAGCAGTTTATGGGCCGCAAAATGCCGCCGGATCCGGCTGAACTAAGTTCATTGATCCACGAGGCCATGTCGGTGGCCCCCGGCTGCGAGGGGCTCGTCTTTCTTCCTTACCTGCATGGGGAACGGGCGCCGCTCTGGGATGCCGGGGCGACGGGTGTTTTTTTCGGCATCCGATCGAACCATGAGCAGCGACATTTCCTGCGCGCCGTGATCGAAGGCGTTTCCTACTCCTTGTTCCAGGTGGGAGCTTCCCTTCAGGAGGCGATCGGTCCGATCGAATGCGTCTATGCCAGTGGAGGATTTATCCGTTCGGAGGCCTGGCTTCAACTGATCGCCGACCTCTTTTTAAAAAAAGTCAATATTACCAATTCGGCCGATGCGTCCGCCATCGGAGCGGCCATCCTCGGAATGCACGCACTTGGCCTGATCCCGGATCTGGAAGGCTCGCAAAACCTCATTCGCATTCAGGCCTCCTATCTGCCCGATCCGGCGCGGCATACGATCTACCAACGCAACTATGCCGTATTTACCGCACTGTATGCGCGCCTGAAGGACCTGATGCCTCCGCCATGATCCCAGGCTCCCCTGATCCCCGGTTTGCCCGGATCACCTGGTCCTGACCATATCCCTTGGCAGCATTCCATATTCCTTCTTGAAGGCCTTGGCGAAATGGCTGAGATTGGAAAACCCAATCTCGCTTCCCGCCTGCTTGATGCTGCACTGTCCGGTTACCAGCATTTCCTTTGCGCGCTGCAGCCTGCTCTTGTTGTAGTAGTCGTACAGAGTGAAGCCATAGACCTGCTTGAAGATATTCTTCAGCTTGCTGGTGCTCATGAACACTTCCTGGGCCAGGGACTCGAGGGAAGGAAATCCTTCCAGCCTGCTGCTCAGGATCTGCTCGATATGCCGCATGCTCTCCAGATCGTTCTTCTTCAAAGGCCGCGGAGCCACCTGCGTCTCCTGTCGCAGGAAGCTGTGCAGGAATTTCTCAGTCAGCCGGAGCACCAACGCGAGGCTTTTGACCTGATGCAGCGGATCGTCGGCCCTGATGGCGAATATTTCCTTCAACGCCTCGCGATGCGCAAGGTTGATGAAGGTGCGATTTGAAGCCAGGTCCTGTTCACGCGCCAGGAATTCCAGTTGTAACAGCAATTCGCCCGGCAGGAATTGAGCGGCGACCTTGCCTGACGAGAAAACAAATACCTTCTTCACTTCAGTGCCCGCCGGGATCTTCAATACCTGGCTGTCCCGGGCATCGCTAAGCCGGATCTCGTCGCCGAATGAAATGGAGAATCCGGGCTCATTTCCTGCTTCGCGAATCAGTTCAATATCCTCGTCGGACCGGAAGTTCATGATGAGGTAGGACAAGCCTGGACTGATCGTGTGCGCACTAAGGCTCCCTTCTCCGATATGCGGCGGCAGTACCAGTTGATTGTCCTTTACAGAGAGATGGAGCTTTGCTGCAAATTCCTGCAGCCACTGTTCGTAATTTTCCAGATGCTGTGCATGCGTTACCATAATTGACCAAATTGGATTTTATGTTATGATTAATGGCAGACAGTCGTGGTGAGAGTTTCTACGATTACGGGAAGTAGGGGGTAAGACAAACGGCAAATTTAGTGCATCGACAGGGGTATAGTTGCCCGAAAGGTCTTTTTAAATAGCTGTAGAGGGTATTTAACAATTTTTTGAGCAGAGTGAATGTCCGGTCGGGTTGACAACGATCAAGAATTCAGGCTGCTACTTACCTTTCATGATGTCCTTGGGCAGCAATCCGAATTCTTTCTTGAACGCTTTGGCGAAATTGCTGAGATTCGAAAACCCGATATTGTAGCCGACCTGTTTCACCGAGTAATTACCCGTCTTCAACATCTCTTTAGCCGTTTCAAGGCGATTACGGTTATAAAATTCATAAAGCTTCATTCCGTAGATCTGCTTGAACTTGGTCTTTAGCTTGGTCGTGCTCATCATGGCGGTCTTGGACAGTATCTCGATGGAGGGGAACTTGTCGAGTTTGTTGTTGCTGAGGATCTGTTCGACATTCCTGAGGGCAAGGATATCCTTTTCTTTCTCCCTGGCCTTGACGGGGCCGGTTTCCTTACGTTGCGGGGCCTTGACCAGAAAGGTGCTCAGGAATTTTTCGGCCAGCAGTAATATTCTGTTTTGCAGGATGAGATGGCTGACAGGGGAATCCCGGTCGGCCTGGAAGATATCTTCCAGTAACTGCCGGTACTCGAACGTAATGGGTTCTTTATTGATATTTCGCAACCTGTTGTCCGCATACAGCATAAGGTCGAGCAGGATGTTCTTTTTTACGCAACGGCTCACGAAAGCGGGGCTAAAGAAAATACCTACCCGTTTTAGCCTCGATTGCCCGGAATAGGTCATCTGAAGATCATAATTCGTCGAGGAGAAGAAGATATTGCTGCGGTGGGTCGCCTTATCGGTGATCAAACCGTTATTCGATTCCCTGATCTCGAAGAATTCGCTGACGGAGGTCTGGTTAAAGAATAAACTGAGGCCGTAGGTGGCTGATTTTTTCCTGGCCAGCACCAGTTCCTCGTTCAGGGCAAAGTCCATGACGATATAGGAAATATCGGGATTGATATTCGCCGCCAGGATATAGCCATCGCCCCTCTCAGGCGGGATCCGTATACGGCCGGCCATAACGGGCAGGCTTAAGGCTTTGCTGAAGCCCTTGAGCCAGCTCCGGAAATCTTTCAAATGGTAAGTATATCGGATCATAGGACTACCAATTAACAGGTTATGGCGAAGGTTTACACCGATAATCGGGTATAATATAATGAAATTTCATCGGATAACCAGCGAAGCGGCTGGGCATTATTTTAATAACCCTTTGATCTCCTGTAGTTTGAGAAGAGCTTCGACCGGCGTAAGCCGGTTGATGTCCAGGTCCTCCAGCAGTCGCCTGATAGCCGAGAAGGTCTCGGTGTGCGCGTCGAAGATAGACAGTTGCATCTGCGGGACGGCCAGGCGCCGCACCTGTTCGCCCAGGTGCTCTCCAACCTGCTTTTCCTCCAATTGCTTCAGGATCTCCTCGGCCCTTTGTATGAGGGAAGGCGGCATGCCGGCCATCTTCGCGACATGAATGCCAAAGCTATGCGTACTGCCTCCGGGAGCCAGTTTGCGGAGAAAGATGACTTTATTGCCCACTTCCTTATTGGTGACATGAAAGTTCTTGACCCGCGGAAGCTTGTTTTCCAGCTCATTCAGCTCATGGTAATGGGTCGCGAACAGCGTTTTTGGCGCATGCGGCGACCGGTGCAGGTATTCCGCGATGCTCCAGGCGATGGAGATGCCGTCATAGGTGGATGTCCCTCTCCCGATCTCGTCGAGCAGGACCAGGCTGGAGGAGCTGAGGGTATTGATGATGCTCGCCGTCTCGTTCATCTCCACCATGAAGGTGGATTCTCCTCCGCTGAGGTTGTCGGATGCGCCTACCCGGGTAAATATCTTGTCTGTCAGCGGGACGCGGGCTTCGCTGGCGGGTACCCAGCTGCCCATATGGGCCATTATGGTGATCAGGGCGGTCTGGCGGAGCACAGCGCTCTTTCCGCTCATATTCGGCCCGGTAAGGATGATGATCTGCTGCCCGCCGGGGTCCAATAGGATATCGTTGGCGATATAGGTTTCGCCGGGAGGCAGGTTCCTTTCGATCACCGGATGACGGCTCTCCTTCAGGTCGAGTTCGCCCCCCGGATGGAGCAGGGGTTTTTTATAATGATACTGAATGGCATTCCCCGCAAAGCAGATCAGACAATCCAATATCGCCAATACCTGCCCATTCGTCTGCATGGCCGCAATATGCTCCTGCATGTCGGCCAGCAGCTCTTCATACAACTGAAGTTCGATGGCCAGGATCTTTTCCTCCGCTCCGGTGATCTGCTCTTCGTATTCCTTCAGTTCGGGAGTAATATATCGTTCCGCGTTGGCGAGGGTTTGTTTGCGCATCCATTCCCCGGGAACTTTGCTTTTATGCGAATTGGTGACTTCCAGATAGTACCCGAAAATATTGTTGAAGCCGATCTTCAGGGAAGAGATGCCGGAACGTCCGGCCTCCTTCTGCTGGAGCCCGACAAGGTAATCCTTCCCGCCGGAAGCAATTTTCCTGAGCCTGTCCAACTCTTCGCTTACGCCTTCCCGTATGATATTGCCTTTTGCGGCCAGGGCAGGCGGCGCATCGGCGATCGTACGCCCGATCTTCTCCATGAGCGGAACGCAGGCGTCAAGGCGCTGTCCGAGCCCGGATAAATAGGTATTCCCGGCCGTCGTTTCACAGCGCCTCCTGATCTCCCCGCAATGCTGCAATCCCCTGGCGACCTGCAACAACTCCCGGGGGCTGATCTTCCGGACAGGGATCTTGCTGACCAGACGCTCGATGTCGCCGCAGGCCCGGATATGCTGCATGAGATATTCGCGCAGATCCGGGTCCTTGATCAGGTGACCGACCAGCCCGAGCCGTTCATCGATCCGACCGGCATCCTTTAACGGCATAAGCAGCCACCGGCGCATCAGACGGGCGCCCATGGGCGAGACGGTATGGTCCATGACCTCCAACAGGCTTCGTCCATGTTCCCGCCCGTCATTCAGCAATTCCAGGTTGCGGATCGTGAAAGGGTCCATCCACAGGTAGTCCTCCCGGTCGATGCGCTGGATGGACGTGATATGCTGGAGATTGGGGTGTTCTGTATCTTTTAAATAATGAAGCACCGCCCCGGCTGCAATGATCCCGTCATGCATGTCTGCGATCCCGAAGCCTTTCAGCGAATGCGTCTGAAAATGTTTGAGCAGATTGTCTGTGGCGAAGGCCTCGTCGAAGATCCAGCTTTCCAGGGTATAGGTATAGAACCTTGGCCCATAGGTTTCCTTGAAACGCTTCTGGAAGTTACGCTGGAAAATGACTTCCGCGGGCTTAAGGGTCTGCAGTAACTTGTCGATGTATTCTGAATTGCCTTCCGCAAGGAAGAACTCCCCTGTCGAAATATCCAGAAAAGCGATGCCAAGCCGTTGATCCCCGGAAAAATGGATCCCGGCCAGGAAATTGTTGCTGTTGCCTTCCAGCAATTTGTCATGGGTGGCAACACCCGGCGTCACCAGTTCGGTTACGCCTCTTTTCACGATACCCTTGGCCGCCTTCGGGTCCTCCAATTGATCGCAGATGGCCACGCGATGTCCTGCCTTCACCAGTTTATGCAGATAGCTGTCCAGGGCATGATACGGGAAACCGGCCAGCTCCGCGGAGCCGGCTGCACCATTATTGCGCTTGGTCAGGGTTATGCCGAGAATCCTGGAGGTAAGGATGGCGTCCGCTCCGAAGGTCTCGTAGAAATCCCCCACCCGGAACAAAAGGATCGCGTCCGGGTATCGTTGCTTGATCGCCCTGTGCTGCTGCATCAGCGGAGTTTCGACGCTGCTTTTACCCATGGGGGACAAAAATAAGGGAAGCATCAACAAGGGCTGCGTCGATGCTTCCCGATGGGGATAAGTTGTAGATACCCCGGCGCCTGCGCCAGTCACGTCCGCCGCAACCTCAAAACCCCCGCTGACCGGCTGGTCTCGGCTTAGGTAGTTCTTTTCTGGGTAGTTTTTCGGGTCGTTGCGCGGCGTCATACACGAAGGCCGCGACGATGGTAGCTGCCTGCTTCAGGTCGTCCGCGATCAGATGGTCATAACTGTCCATATTGGTGTGATGGGTGCGGGTGTTGTATTCGATCTCATCCTGGATGAACTGGAATCCCGGTAGGCCTACCGCGTCGAAAGACAGGTGATCGGTGCCGCCGGTGTTGCTGATCGTAATCGTCTTGGCTCCCAGGTCCTGGAAGGGCTCCAGCCAACGGGCGAAAATAGCCCGGCAGGCCTCGTTCCCCTGGAGATAAATGCCCCTGATCTTTCCCGTCCCGTTGTCGAGGTTGAAGTAGGAAGAAAATTTTTCATGGGCGGGCAGCAATTCCATCGTGCCGGGATCGGCAAAGGTCTTCTTGACATAAGCGCGCGAACCCAGCAGTCCCTCCTCTTCCCCGCTCCAGAGGGCTATGCGGATCGTTCTCCGGGGCTGTACATTCAGGGCCCTGAGTATGCGGACGGCCTCCAGCATGACGGCTGAGCCTGCGCCGTTATCGGTGGCCCCCATGGCTCCTTGCCAGGAGTCGAGGTGGGCGCCGAGCATGACCACTTCATCTTTCAATTTTTTGTCGGTGCCCCTGATCTCGGCGATCACATTATACCCTTTGGTATCATCCGTATAGAATTTCGTCCTGACGTCTATGTCGAGGGTAACGGGCATGCCTGCCTTCAGCAGGCGCACGATGGTCATATAGTCTTCCATGGCGATCACCACATCCAGCAAATTTTCAGGCGACCCGGCCTGGTAGGCCCCGCCACCCTGTACGAACAGCGTGCCGTCATGGCCCCGGAGGGACATGGTCAGAATGGCCACGGAGCCTTCCTGCCTGGCCATAGCCCTCAGCGCATTCAGCATACGCTGCCCACCCCCCTGCCGTTGAAATTGTTCGCGACGGCGACGGGCGGCGGCCGTGTCCACAGGCCTCATGACCGCTTGGGCCATCGTATCCAGCTCCGCATCGGTGTACCGCGAAGCATCGGGACGGAAACTTTGGCGGTAGGCCTCGTCCTGGTCCACAATGAGGATCTTGCCGGCCAGCTTGCCCCGATAAGCATCGAGCGCCGCGGAATCCCTGGCGCTGATCAGGAGCACGGAAGCCGATTGCGGACCATTGGTTCCCGCGCACCAGGCTTTCGGATAGGCGATGATGGGTTTATAGTAAGGCGCACTCAGGGCCAGATAGGATCTTTGCAGCTCCCAGCCCTTGCCGAATTCACCCCAGGGATCCAGGACGGCATCACTCAGTCCCCATTGGGCGAGCTGCTGCCTGGCATAGTTCGCGGCCCGGTAAAAACCCGGCGACGCGGTCAGCCGGTTCCCACTGGCATCGGTCAGGTGAAAGGCGATCTCCATGACCCTGGAATGCTGCAGGCCTTCTTCCCGTATCTTGCTCATGACGATGGCGTCAGGCTTCTCATCCTGCGCATGTAGTACGGTCAAGGGAAGGGAGAAAAGGAGGAAAACGAAAATCGGGTAACGTGTGCTCATGTGTATTTTTTGGATAATATACATTTACCTTTGGACATGCGCAAATTGGGCATGGATGAGCTGAATCGCAAATCGGTGAACGAATTCAGGGAATCGGAGAAATGCCCCTTCGTAGTCGTGCTGGATAATATCAGGAGCATGCATAACGTGGGCAGCGTCTTCAGAACGGGGGACGCCTTTCTTATCCGGGCCATTTATCTGTGCGGTTATACACCCCGGCCGCCGCACCGGGATATCCATAAAACCGCGCTGGGAGCCACCGAAACGGTGTCCTGGGAATATTTTCCGACCGCCGGGTCGGCGATAGCTGCGCTGAAGGAAAATGGGTATACCGTGTTTGCCGTGGAACAGGTGGAAGGCAGTTTGCCCCTGCAACGGCTCACGGCGCAACATTCCGGCCCCCTGGCTGTTGTTTTCGGGAATGAGGTGGAAGGGGTGAATGAAGAGGCTCTTGCGCTTTGTGATGGCAGTGTAGAGATCCCGCAGTGGGGTATGAAGCATTCTCTTAACGTTTCCGTGGCCGCCGGCATCGTTCTATGGGAACTAGTTCGCAAAAATCTATGAGCACAATAAAAAACTATTTAAGCCTGATCAGGTTCTCACACACCATTTTTGCAATGCCCTTTGCATTGATCGGGTTCTTTTTGGGTGCGCGCCCGCTGATCGCCGACGGAGCCGACGGCCGGGTCATGACAGGCCGGGACATCATCCTGAGGATGGTACTGGTGATCGGTTGCATGATCTTCGCCCGAAGTGCGGCCATGGCATTCAACCGATGGCTCGATGTCCGGTTCGACGCCCTGAATCCGCGCACCGCGATCCGCGAGATCCCAGCCGGGATCATTTCGAAAAGCAATGCGTTGCGTTTTGTATTATTCAGCTGCGCGGCCTTTATCCTCTGCACCTGGTTCATCAATCCGCTTTGTTTCGGACTTTCCTTCGTGGCGCTGGCGGTGGTATTGGGGTATAGCTATACCAAACGATTTACTCCCTTGTGTCATCTTATCCTGGGACTGGGCCTCTCCCTGGCGCCCATCGGCGCTTACCTGGCCGTGACGGGCCATTTCGCTGTATTGCCCATCCTTTTCTCCCTTACCGTCGTCTTCTGGGTCAGTGGTTTCGATATCATTTATGCGTTGCAGGACGAGGATTTCGACCGGTCCCAGAGTCTCTATTCAATGCCTGCCTGGCTGGGGAAGGCCAGAGCCCTGCGGGTATCCGAGACCCTGCACGTCCTGAGCACGGTCTGCGTGATCGCGGCCGGCGTTTACGGCGGTTTCGGATGGTGGTACTGGGCCGGCGTCCTGGTCTTCGGCGGAATGCTGATCTATCAGCACCTGATCGTGCAACCGCATGACCTCAGCCGCGTCAACCTGGCCTTCATGACGGCAAACGGGATTGCCAGCGTGGTGTTTGCCGCATTCGTCATCGCCGACATCTTCCTGAAGTAACCGCTCACTCTTATGCCACGCATCCTCTGTATCGATTATGGTCTCAAACGCACCGGCCTGGCCGTTACGGATCCACTGCAGATCATCGCGACGGGATTGACCACCGTCGAGTCGCCCAAACTGATCGCCTTTTTGAAAGATTACTTCAAAAAGGAAGAGGTGGAGCTCATCCTGATCGGCGAACCTACGAACTGGGACGACAGCGACACGCACGCCACACCCCTCGTGCGCGCTATGATCGTCCGGTTGAAAAAAGAATTCCCCGGCATCCCGTTGAAAACCGTCGATGAACGCAATACGTCTAAAATGGCCTCGCGTGCGATGATCGATATGGGATTGAGCAGGAAGAAGCGCCGCAATAAGGGACTCGTCGACGAGATCGCGGCGACGATCATGCTGCAGGAATGGCTGACCCGAACCGTGCGCGAATAGCGCCGGCCTCCCGCGAATAATTCGTGATTTTCTTGTAATTTTGTGTCAATTAATGGATTATGATTCTACCGATAGTGGCTTACGGCTCACCCGTCCTGAGGGTCGTGTGCAAAGATATCACGCCTGATTACCCCGACCTGGCCAGGTTTATCGACGATATGTGGGAGACCATGTATTCCAGCAGTGGCGTCGGCCTTGCAGCGCCGCAGGTCAACAAGGATATACGGCTGTTCGTCGTGGATTCCAGCCAGATCTTCGCCGGTCAGGACGAGGGGGATAAAGGAAGGTATCCTGATGAGCCGGGCATCAGGCAAGTCTTCATAAACGCACATATCACAGAGGTCGACGGCGAAGAATGGTCATATAATGAAGGCTGCCTCAGCATTCCCAAGATCCGGGAAGATATCTACCGCAGTGAGGAGGTGACCCTGGATTATGTCGACGAACATTTCGAACCCCACACGACGACCTTCCACGGGCTGACCGCACGGGTGATCCTGCATGAATACGATCATATCGAGGGTAAACTCTTTATCGATTATCTGAAGCCCCTTAAACGCAAACTGCTAAAGAGTAAGTTGGACGATATCACCAGGGGCAGGATCAGCGTGGACTATAAGATGGCTTTCCCCCGGTAGGTTGAATATACCCCCTCCATTTCGCGATCACCTGCTGCATGTCGTTTGGCAATTCGCTCTCAAACAACATCTCCTTTCCTGAGGCAGGGTGGATGAATCCAAGCGTCTTCGCATGCAGGGCATGCCTGGGGCAAAGCGAGAAGCAATTTTCGACGAACTGGCGGTATTTGCTGAACACCGTTCCTTTCACGATCTTGTCTCCGCCATACGTCTCGTCATTGAACAGCGGATGACCGATATGTTGCATATGCACCCGTATCTGGTGCGTACGACCCGTCTCCAGCACGCACTGTACCAGGGTACTGTATCCGAAACGCTCCAATACGGTATAATGCGTGATCGCTTCTTTTCCATGATCTCCTTCGGGGTATGCGTCGAATAGTTTTCTGAACCGGCGGTGCCGGCCTACATGGGCGATGATCGTCCCCTTCTCTTCCACCAGGTCGCCCCAGACCAGGGCCATGTATTGACGCCGCACCGTGTGGTCGAAAAATTGTTTGGCGAGGCTCCTGACGGCTTTCTCGGTCTTTGCCAGGACCATCAGTCCGCTGGTGTTCTTGTCGATTCGATGCACCAGCCCGAAACGCGGCAGAGTCTGTTCATTGAGCGAGCGATCCTGTTGCCGGAGGTACCAGGCGACGCCATTGATCAGCGTGCCCGAATAGTTGCCGCTGGCCGGATGAACGACAAGGCCCGGCGGTTTATTGATGATCAATAGCTCATCATCCTCATATTCGATCTGCAGGGGCATCTCTTCCGGCACGATCTCCTCTCCACGCGCCTCCTTGTCGGAATACAGGATGATCTCGTCCAGGGGCTTGATCTTGTAGTTGGGCGTGACCTGGCGGTTATTGACCAGTACCAGCCCTGCTCCGAGCGCTTTTTGGATCTTGTTCCGCGATGCGCCTTCGATGCGTTGTACGAGGAACTTATCGATGCGCAATGGCTCCTGCCCCTTATCGACCCGGAGATTCAGGCGTTCGTATAGCTCGTCCGAACCGTCCGCCGGGGCGCTGTCTTCAAGGTCATGGTCCGGTTCGGGCATTTTGCTCATGCGGGAGATTTGTGCAAATTTACGACCGGGAGCGGTAACTTTGCACAAATGGAAAAAGTGCTCTTCAGGGATCTCGGCAAAATGGAGTACGGCCTGGCCTGGGATTATCAGGAACGGCTGCTGGGAGAGAATGTGCGTATTAAATCGGAATGGCGGAAGAATGAGTCGGCTCCTGCCGCTGCAGCAACCACGCATTACCTGTTGTTTGTGGAGCATCCCCCCGTGTATACCCTCGGGAAAAGCGGCCATATAGAAAACATACTGATCGATGAGGCGCAACTGAAGGAACGGGGCATGCAGTTCTTCCGGACCAACCGGGGTGGCGACATAACCTTTCACGGGCCGGGTCAGATCGTAGGCTACCCTGTTTTGGATCTGGAGAAGTTCTACACCGACATCGGCAGGTACCTTCGCGAGTTGGAGGCCGTGATCATTCTGCTCCTGGCCGATTATGGCCTCCGGGGAGAACGATCTCCGGGTGAAACCGGGGTCTGGATTGAACCGTCCGTAGCGGGCAGGGAGCGTAAGATCTGTGCGATCGGCGTGCGCTGCAGCCGCTGGATCACCATGCACGGATTTGCCCTCAACGTAAATACCGACCTGGCAAATTTTGGGCATATCGTCCCATGCGGCATCCAGGACAAACAAGTTACTTCCCTCGAGCGCGAATTGGGACATCCCATACCCCTGGAAGAAGTAAAAGAGAAACTGAAACGGCATTTTGGCAAAGTCTTCGGAGCGGAAATGATCGGGTAGGGGGCTAGAAGTCCTTTGGAATAAAGAGCTTATTCTTCTCTTTCAGGCGGTCCTCCTCATACAGCTCAAAGCGGAACCATCCGGAGTGGAGGAAGTTTGTCTTGTCGAGGATCAGGCTGGGGTCCTTGATCGCGCTCAACTCAAACATCAGTTTATTGGTATCATCGAAGAATTTAACGGAGTAATGCCTTTTATCCGCATCCGGAAGAGAGAGGTGGACGTTCCCGTATTTTCCTGTAAAAACATAGGCCGAGATGCGGTACACCTCCTTGGGCACGAAAGATTTGACCAACAGCGTATCGCCGTCAATGAATACCAGCGTATCCTTCGTCTTATTCAGGATGGAATCACGGAAACCGCGCAATTGTTTGTTCGGGAGTTCTCCGATGACCGAATCCCCCCTTTTGACAAAAATGGTCTTCTCGATCTCGATGTTCGGCAGGGTCCGTATCCTCGAAGGGCCGTTGACGGCAGGCTTTTCCTTACTGCCCTCGCCCTGGAACCGTATCCGCTGCCGGTCTGCAACGGCTACATTCGCGTCTTCCTGCTCCGCGTCGACATCATGGACGTCCTTCTTCTTTTCAGCTACCGCCACCTCGCGTACATGAGGCCGCTGGGATTTGGAAAAGAGGTAACTGCCGCCATCCAGCACGATGAACAGGCGATAAAAGGAATTGGGATCAGGAGCCTTGTTATCCACCACGCCATTCTCGGGCAGCTTCGGATCCGGTACGGTCAGCAGGGTGGTAAAGTTCTTCAGACTGTCGGAAGAGCGCTGAATGCTGATCTGGTTGATGGAAGTAAAGCTATTATGCCAGCTGACGAGGATCTTCCCGGCCCCTCTGGCCGTTACGGAGAATTTTGGGAGGGTATCCTGGGTCTTTGCGACTGAACAATAGAACAAAGAGATGAGCAAAATAACCGGCGTCCTGCGCATAGTAGTGATAACGAATGATTTGAAAAGATGTTTTGAGGGCAATCAAAATATTCGTTGGATACTCCCAAATTCCGGGCCTAAAAATTCAGGGCCCCGGGAGGCAATGAACGATTCCCCTGCAATCCGCCGCTATGGATCACCAGTAATTGCGATCCGGCCGGGAAATACCCCTTGCGCGCCAGGTCGAGTGCGGCAAAGCATAGCTTGCCGGTATAAACGAAGTCGGTAGGTATGCCGGTATCCCGATAGAATTGTCGCATGAAGGAAAAAAGGTTCTCAGGTCTGCGGGCATAGCCGCCGAAGTGATAGCCGGCTTCGATCCGGCAGCACGCGGGCAGCGAAGTATCCGGGGCTTTCATCCCCTTCAGGACCGGCACCCCAATGAGGATCTGCCCCGGCAGTGAGGCCATCGCCAGGCCCCGGAACATAGTGCCCGTTCCCATCGCGCAAAGAATGTGGGAATACCGCGTGCGATCGAACCACTGTCCGATGTCGGCGCTGCCCTTTATGCCGGGCGCCCCGCCGCCACCTTCGGGAATGACATACCCGCCCGGCGCCTCCCCGGCGAGTTGCCGCAGGAAGGCGGGATCATCCTTTGCCGCATATTCCCGCCGGCTGATGAATTTTAGGTCCATGCCAAAAGATCTGGCGGCAACCAGCGTATCGGACCAGGTCCCGGGTTCTTCTCCCCGTATGAACCCGGTGGCCCGGAGACCAGACGACCTGGCCGCATAGGCGGTCGCCACGATATGGTTGGACCATGCACCCCCGAATGTTAAAATGTGGCGATAATTGCCTGCGCACGCTATTTGCAGATGCTCCCTCAACTTGAACCATTTGTTGCCCGAAATGACCGGATGGATCTTGTCCAGTCGCAAGACGTCGACCCCGATACGCATTGCCCTTAATTCGGGAAGATCCAGGCCTTCCGGTGCGATCGTCGTCGGATCGATAATTTTTAATTCGGCGGGGAACATGTACAGGAGACAGTTATTATTTTTAATTTAGCGCACCCGATCAAACGTATATACATTAAAAGTACAATAAATGCAACCAACTCTCTTGATCCTGGCGGCCGGTATGGCGTCGCGGTATGGCAGTATGAAACAGATCCAGGGCTTTGGGCCCAATGGCGAGACGATCATGGACTATTCGATCTACGACGCGATGCGTGCGGGCTTCGGTAAGGTCGTCTTTATCATTCGCAAGGATTTTGCAGACGATTTCAAGGCACTATTCGAACCAAAACTAAAAGGCAGGATCGCGACCGATTATGTTTACCAGGACCTGCATTCCTATGTGAATGGGTTCAGCGTTCCTGCAGATCGCAGCAAGCCCTGGGGGACCGCACATGCCGTTCTGTGCGCGAAGGAGGCCGTTCACGAGCCCTTCGCCGTGATCAACGCCGACGACTTCTATGGCCGGGACGCTTTCGAGAAGGCATATGGCTTCCTTACCGGGCCCGTTAGCGACAAATTGTATTGCATTATAGGATATGAACTGATAAAAACCCTCTCGGAGAACGGTACGGTCAGCCGTGGCGTTTGTCAGGTCGATGCTGCCGGAAATCTGGTTTCGATCGCCGAACGTACAAAGATCTATCAGGAAAATGGGAAGATCACCTATGAGGAGGGGGACGCGAAGTTTGAAGTGCCCTCCGATTCCAAGGTCTCCATGAACTTCTGGTGCCTTTCGCCTGCCGTTTTCCCCTACACGGAAAAGATATTCTCCGAATTCCTGGCTGAACAGGGAAAGAATCCCAAAGCGGAATTTTTCATTCCCATCATTGGGGACAAGTTAATCAGGGAGGGGAGGGGTGACATCAAGGTCATTCCCACTGCAGCACAATGGTTCGGGGTTACCTACAAGGAAGATGCTCCGGACGTCCAGGCAAGCCTGAACGCACTGATCGCGAAAGGAGAGTACCCCGCGAAACTATGGTGATCCTGTCCACGGACGCCAGGACCTAGCTCTTTACGATAAATATGCAATCCTGGATCCGCTTGATCTGCTGCGTGCGCTTCATACTCTTGATCGCGGATGAAGAAGGCAGATGGATATGAGCCACCATGCTATCGCCCTTTAGGAGCGCACTGTCCGATTTCATTTCATCGACGACGCGGAATATGTTTTTGGAGCGAATGGCGAAAACGACTCCTTGCGCTTTCAATTCGCGGGTGCTCAAAATACCAATTACCTCGCCATTTTCATTTAGTACGGGTCCGCCGCTGTTACCAGGATTTGCGGCAACAGCGATCTGGCAAGCCAGCGTGTCACCCTGGAATCCGGTCTTGGCGCTCATATATCCTTCGCCATAAACGATCTCGTCGTCGCGGGGATATCCCAGCGTAAAAATGCCTTCGGCAAGATCGGCGCCGCCCCTGCTAATGCTATAGGGCAGTGTGGACGAAGCCTTGAAGGAGGAGTCCTCGATCTTCAATATAGCCAGGTCGGCATGCGCATCCACGTGAATGAGCCGGGCCATGTATTCACCCTTGCTGTTCTGCACGACTACCTGCGTTCCGTTCCTCACTACATGAGCGTTGGTGACCAGGTACCCCCTGGCATCGATCAGAAATCCGGTGCCTCCAGAGGTAAAACGATTGTCTTCCACCACAGGCGACATCACCGTGCGCTGACTATTGATGGTACGGGCTACATTGTTGATCTGCTGCTGCTGGTGCTGAAAATTCCGGTTCAACTCCTGCAATTGGGAATTATTCACCTTGGGCGACACATAGGAGATCAATCCGCTGATGCCAAGGGCCGTGATGCCTGCAATGGTGGCGGCGACAAATACCACCCGTTTATATTTCTTCCACAGGAATACCAGTTTCGCAGGTGCGACCTCTTTGATCTCTCCGCTGCGAACCAGCTCCATGTGCGTCTCGTGCAATTGGGATTTAAATTGCTTCTGCTCTCCATATCCGCCCAGCTCGCTAAGGAACAGCGCATGCTCCACGACCATCTGATCCACGGCAGGATTCGTCTTCCTCAGTTGCTCGAAATATACCCTCTCCTCAGGCAGCATCTCCCCCCTGATATAGCGCTCCACCGTCTCCAATATGCCGATCTCTTCCATACCCCTATTTTTTATATTGATGAAATAACTTCTTCAAACGCATCAGACACTTATACTTCTGGTTCTTGGCATTGTCCGCGTTCGTATAACCAAAACGGTCCGCAATTTCCATCATGCTCCTCTTTTGCAGATAGTACGCCTCCAGCAGGCTCCGGCAAGGCTCTCCCAGGTTGTGCAGGCACCGGTCCATTGTCTGGAAGTCCCGGTTCTTCTGTTCGTGCCATTCCATGTCCTCTTCGACCGGTACCGTCTCTTCCAGGTTGCTCAATTCGGGGGCCATCCGCTGCATCTGACCAAGCCGCTTCAACCACAACCGCCGGCAAACCGAGTAGAGATAGGTCTTGATCTGGCAATTCAACTCGAAGGTCCCTGACTTCACCTTCTCATAAAGAACGATCATCGCCTCCTGGAATATATCCCTCGCATCGTCTGAACCTCCACTGTTGGCCGTGACCAGGGACTGTACCATGCTGAAATGCTGCTTGTAGATGGTCTCCACCGCCTTTCTGTCATTTATCGCCAATCCTTCCAGTAATTTTTGTTCGTTGGTCTCAGTCCTCACGTAAATGCATTATTTAATACCGAAATTAACTATTCGTAACCCAAAGTAAGGGCTAAAATTAGATAAATACTTGGTTTCCCCTTACTCTCCCGCATTATATATATATCAAATAAGTATATGCATAAAATCCTGCAAAATCCAGGGTTACTTTTTCATGCTCTTCGTATTAATACGAAACCATTCAATTAACACAAAAAATCGCAACATGAAAAAGCTTTTATTGGTCCTGGCAATCGGCGCTTTCGCAGCATGTAATAACTCGAGCACCGACTCAAAGGCTTCTGCTGACTCCGCTAAAATGTCCGCCGATTCTTCTAAGATGTCTGCTGATTCTTCTAAGATGGCTATGGATTCTTCCAAGAAGATGATGGACACGGTTAAGAAGGACTCGACTAAGAAATAAGTCTTTTAGGCAAGCAATCGTTAGAGGCTATCCGTCTTCAGACGGGTGGCTTTTTTTGTGTCCGGCAAGAATCCTGTCAACAGGCCCAGCAACGGTAGAAAGCTGCATAGGTGGAACACATATCCGATGCTTGTCCGGTCCGCCAGCTGACCCAGAACGGCCGAACCCAGCCCCCCCATACCAAAGGCCAGCCCAAAAAAGAGGCCGGCGATCAATCCCACCTTGCCGGGCACCAGCTCCTGCGCGTAAACCAGGATCGCCGAAAAGGCGGATGCCAGGATCACCCCGATGAATACCGACAACACGCTTGTCCAAAACAGGTTGCCATAAGGCAGCAGCAAAGTAAATGGAGCAACGCCCAGGATAGAAAACCAGATTACGTATTTCCTTCCCACCCGGTCCCCGACCGGTCCGCCGATCAGCGTGCCGGCAGCGACCGCAAAGAGGAAAAGAAAGAGATGGAGCTGGGCATTTTGAACGGATAAATGGAATTTATCCATCAGGTAAAAGATATAATAGCTGCTCATGCTGGCCATATAGAAGTATTTCGAAAAGATCAGCACCAGCAGGATGCCGAGCGAGACGGCCAGCTTCCTCCGGCCCGGCACGGGCGCCATGAGGGCTCCTCCCGTCCGCGATCGCCTCGGCCGGTTGAGATTCTTCTTATACCAGCCGCCGATCTTCGCCAATATGGCGATCGCCAGCAGGGCAGCCAGCGAGAACCAAAGGATGTGGGATCTTCCGAACGGAGCGACAATGAGGGCAGCCAGCAAGGGCCCCAGCGCACTTCCGGCATTCCCGCCGACCTGGAACAGGGATTGGGCCAGGCCCGTGCGCCCTCCGGAGGCCAGGTAAGCTACCCGCGACGATTCAGGATGGAAAATGGAAGAGCCGACGCCAACCAGCGCGACGGCGACCAGGACGAGCTGAAAGGTGGGCGCAAGCGACAATACGACCAGACCCACCAGGGTAAAGCACATCCCCGTCGCCAGGGACCAGGGTTGCGGCCGCCGGTCCGTAAAGAGCCCGACAAAGGGCTGAAGCAGCGAGGCTGTTAATTGGAAGCAGAAGGTGATCAACCCCAACTGCGCGAAGTTCAAATGCAGCGAATGCTTCAGCAGGGGATAGGTCGACGGGATCAACGACTGGATCGTGTCATTCAATAAATGGGAAAAGCTGATCGCAAGCAGGATCGGAAAAACGGTCCGGGACTCGATTACCTGTTCTTTGTACATTTTCTAGATTGGGTTTCCTGGCGATCGGCAAAATTAAGATTGCGGATTGACTTCGGTTCTACTAAAATGACTAAATTTAGCGCACTCGCCCTATCAGGATGACAAGACCGATCATAATAATTATATTCCTGCTGAAGGTATCCAGCACCGACTCCTGGGCCACTGACTGCCGCGATAGCATCCCTGCCACGCCCTTTGCGCGACTGCAACGAGAGTTTGCCTCACCCGGTAAAGACTATGGCTCTGCGCCTCTTTGGATATGGAACACGAAGGTGACGAACGGACAGATCGACTCGATGTTGCAGGATTATAAAGACAATGGTTTCGGCGGCGCCTTCGTCCATCCCCGCGCCGGACTGATCACAGCCTACTTGTCCGACGAATGGTTTGCCTTGTGGAAGCATGCGATGGAAAAAGCCCGGCAATTGGGACTGAACCTCTGGATCTATGACGAGAATTCCTATCCGAGCGGCTTTGGGGGTGGGCACGTGCCGGCAACCATGCCCTCTTCGTATAACCAGGGCGAGATGCTTGAAATGCACAAGGCGGATCGTTTCCCAGCCGATGCCTCATCCTATTTCATCTTTTTAAAGGACTACGGCGAGCGCATACTGCCCGTGCGGGATACCGCAGCGGAAAAGGGTTTGCCTGGCGTGTACTACGTTTTTTCCAAAAGGAACTATAGTCGCTCGCCCTGGTACGGCGGCTTCAGCTACGTCGACCTGATGGCAAAGGGCGTGACCGAACAGTTCTTAAAAACAACAATGACCGGTTACGAAAAGGTTGCGGGCAGCGAATTTGGCAAAACGGTCAAGGGCATCTTTTCCGACGAACCCAATATCGAAGTGCAATTCCCCCATTGCATCAGGTGGACACCCGACCTGTTTGACGCCTTTTACTCACGGTGGGGTTACCGTCTCGAGGAGCGCCTGCCCTCCCTCTTCGAAGAGATCGGAGACTGGAAGAAATGCCGGCACGACTATTATTCCGTTCTCTCCAAACTGTTTATCGAAGGCTGGTCAAAACCCTATTCAGCCTATACCGCCGCGCATCACCTCGAATGGACAGGACACTATTGGGAGCACGAATGGCCGGACCCCAATCACGTGCCCGATAATATGGCAATGTATGCCTGGCCGCAACGCCCAGGTATCGACATGCTTTTTAATCAATTCACGGAGAATGATGTCAATGCGCAGTTCGGAAATATTCGTTCAGTAAAAGAACTCGCCAGCGTCGCCAACCAATTGGGAAAACAACGCACGCTTTGTGAAACCTATGGAGGCAGCGGGTATGAGCTTCGTTTCATTGATATGAAACGGCTCGGCGACTGGGAGTTCGCCCTTGGCATCAACACCCTGGATCAGCATCTTTCCTATATGAGTATGGTCGGGGCGCGAAAATATGATTGGCCCCAGACCTTCGGCTATCAGGAACCCTGGTGGCCTTACTACGGCATGCTCAACCGGTACTTTGCCAGGTTGTCCTGGGCCCTGACAAGGGGCGGGCAGCAAAATAAGATCCTGATCCTCGAACCCACGACAACCATGTGGATGTATGCCGCCCACGGCGCCGAAAATAAAAATATGATGGAACTGGCCGGCCGTTTTCAATCCTTTATAACGAAATTGGAAAAATCACAGGTTGAGTACGATCTCGGTTGCGAGGAGATCATTCGGGATCATGGCCGTGTAGCGGGCAGGAAATTCGTGATCGGCAACAGGGCCTACGATCTCGTGATCATCCCGCCTGGGATGGAGAATATCGAAACCTCCACGCTGGCTCTCCTGCAACGCTACCGCCATGCCGGAGGCAGCCTGCTGACTTTCGAAAAGCTGCAACGGTTGGATGGGGCGCCGCATGAGGTTCAATGGAACGTAGGCTCCCGGCCCGAACCGCCGGTACTCACCGATCTTACACCCACCCGGATCGATACCCTCGCCGGTTTGGGTGGCTTGCGGATATCCATCGACCCGGGCAGCAAGGGCGATCTCTACCACCACCGCCGAATGCTGCCACAAGGGCAATTTCTGTTCCTTTCCAACGCCGACACGAACTCGGTGGCAGGCGGGACATTCAGCCTGCCGGGTGAACAGATTTTGGAGATGGATCTGTTCAGCGGGCAGATCAAAGCGCTCGGGGATTACGCGACGAATGGCCGGATCAGCAGCAGATTTGTCCTCCCGCCCGGAGGGAGTGCCCTGTATTTCATATCCACGAAAATCGTTGAGCGTCCGGCCGCGAAAAAAAGGGCCCCCGTCAATACAACAATAGACTTGATCCGTGGCGGCCCCATAACGGTCCACCGCCCGGCCTTCAATACCCTGCCGATCGAGTTCT
This sequence comes from Bacteroidota bacterium, assembly GCA_030706735.1. GTDB lineage: Bacteria > Bacteroidota > Bacteroidia > Chitinophagales > Chitinophagaceae > Puia. The sequence goes on from JAUZNZ010000003.1 coordinate 142,115, forward strand.
GTGACCTGAGGATCGGGGATACAATGCTGACAGATAAGCACGTCTATGACGCTGCCGACACCGTATTCAAGCATTATGGCTTTTCGGACGGCGATCCCTGGAATACCTCGGTGCAATTTATGGATCGGACGGTCAGGCGCGATACCTTTTCCGCCAATACCGGCTTCGAAGCGATCTACCATTTTACCATCGGACCCGGCGTGGATGTTTCGCAATGCAGGGCCGTCGTGGAACAACCTTCGCTTTGGCAGGTATCGGTCAATGGTCACCCGGTAAGCCCGGTTCCCGGACAATGGTGGCTGGACAAAGGTTTTGCGGTGTATGAGATCGGCGTCGCGCTGCGCGCGGGGGAGAATACCCTCTCCATACGGGCGCACCGTATGAGCATCTATGCCGAGATCGAACCGGTGTACATCCTGGGCGACTTCGGACTGGCCTCTGCGGAGAAAGGCTGGCAGATCGTTGCTCCTGCAACGCTCCGTACCGGCAGTTGGAAGGAACAAGGTCTCCCCGCCTATGGCGGGGGCATTCAATATACCAGGGATTTCGATCTGGAAAAGACAAAGAACACGGCCTATCATTTGTGGCTTCACCATTGGTTGGGAACCGTGGCCATAGTAAAAGTAAACGATTCCCTGGCCGGCACGATCATGGCCGAACCCAATACCCTCGATATCACCCGTTATCTCCGAAACGGAAAGAATCAGGTCGATGTGGAAGTGATCGGCAGTCTGAAGAATGTTCTTGGACCTCATTTCCGCTCGCCGAAGCCGGGGCTCGTATCGCCCTGGCATTTCCGGTATGTAAAAGCCAATCCGCCTGGCGACCGGTATGACGTATTGGACTATGGGCTCATGGATGATTTTGACATCAGAACGGATCGCCCTCTGGGCGCCCGCCTGCACCATACAAACTATTAAGATCTGATCCAGCTTCGATTCGCTCATCTTGGCGATATTTGCGGTTTATTAAAGTCAGGATTATGCGTGTAGCGATTAATGGAATGGGCCGTATCGGCCGTCTTTTATGCCGGCGTCTGATCGGCCTCGACGGGATCGAACTGGCGGCTGTCAACGATATCATGGAGCCGTCGAACCTCGCTTACCTCCTCCGGTATGATTCGATATATGGCACCTTGCCGGGAACCTGCTCCTGCCGGGATGGCCTGCTTGACCTGCAAGGCAAAAAGATCCCCGTATTCAGGGAGGCAGAGGCGGGACGCCTGCCCTGGAAGGATCTGGGCGTGGATATCGTATTGGAGTGCTCCGGCAAATACAGCAAGCGCGCATCGGCGGAAATCCACCTGGCTGCGGGAGCGCGAAAGGTATTGCTGTCCACGACCGGCTCGCCGGACATCCCGCTCCTGATATACGGATTCAATCAGCACGCGCTGGAAAAGGCCGGCGATATCATTTCACCCGGCGGCTGCATGACGAACTGTGCGACGCATATTCTGTACCTGCTGAACTCGATCGGCATCGAATCCGCACACCTCAACATTCTCCATTCCTATACGTCGCGCCAGGAACTGGTTGACGCGCCGAATCCCCATTATCGCCGGGGACGGGCAGCCGCCGAATCCATCATCCCCGTTGAGATCGATCTGGCGCTTTCCCTGGAACGTCTCCTCCCGGCCTTGCATAACCGGATCGCGGCCGTCTCCACCCGCGTACCCGTGGCCAATGGCGCCCTGGCCGACTTCACGGTCCAGCTGAAAACCAAATGCAGCGCGCCGGAGATCAATTCCCTGTTCAAAACCTCGGCCGGTCACGAATACAACGGTGTCCTTGGATATAATGAGGAGGAATTGGTTTCTCTTGATATCAAGGGAAATACTCATTCCTGCCTGATCGACGGCACCCTCACCTCCGTGGTCGGCAACCAGGTCAAGCTGATGGCCTGGTTCGACAATGAGTATGGCTATACCAGCCGCATGATCGACTGGCTCTTCTACTGGGAGAAATACCTTTAGTTTGCCCATTCATGATTTCTTCTGGCTAATAGTTATATTTGTCATATGCGCAAAATCGTTTTAGCTAAGACCTGCCCGATCCTGCTCATCGCATGGCTGGTCTCTCATCTGGCGATGGGGCAAGGTGGAGCGCCGGGGAAGGAAGGCGTCGATCCGGATGTTTTTCCCGTCCTCTATGTCGACCCGCATATCGGTACTGGCGGTCACGGACATACGTTTATGGGTGCAAGCGTTCCCTTCGGGGCAGTACAAGCCGGCCCGAATAATATCGTCAAAGGCTGGGACTGGTGTTCGGGTTATCATTATTCCGACAGTGTGCTGATCGGATTTTCACAGATGCATCTGAGCGGTACCGGCATCGGCGATCTGGGCGACGTCCTGATCATGCCCTATACCGGAAGGATCAGGACCAGCCCGGGGACACAGGACAACCCGACCAGCGGTTATGGTTCTCATTATGATCACCGGCATGAGGTGGCCAGACCCGGCTATTACTCCATTCATCTCAACGACTATAATATCGAGGCGGAATTGACGGCTACGGAAAGGGTGGCCTTTCACAGGTATAGTTTTCCAAAGACGGATTCCGCGCATATCATTATCGACCTGCAGCAGGGCATCGGCTGGGACGCCCCGATGGAAACCTACATCCGCAAAAAAGATGACTCAACCCTGGAAGGCTACCGCTACTCCAAAGGCTGGGCAGTCGATCAACGGGTCTGGTTTGCTATCCGAAGTTCCGTCCCGATAAGCCGGTGGGCGGTCTTCGATGGCGACGAATTCCGGCCAGGCAACGATTGCAAAGGCCGCCGCGTCAAAGGGGTGATCAGTTTCCCGACTTCCCCGGGACAGGTCATGCTGAAGGTCGGCATCTCCCCGGTGAGCAGCGAGTCGGCCCTGGCTAACATCACAGCCGAAGTGCCCGGCTGGCAATTCGCCAGGATCGCGGATGAAGCCTGGGGGAAATGGAATACGGAGCTCTCCCGGATCATCGTCCGGACCAGGGACAAAGCCGCACTCCGGGTCTTCTATACCGCCTTTTACCATACCATGATCGACCCGGCCCTCTTCAACGATCATGATAGCGCCTACCGTGGCACGGACAAAAAAGTCTACGAAAAGCCCGGATTTGTCAACTATTCCGTATTCTCCCTCTGGGATATCTATCGTTCCTGCGCCCCGCTAAGCACGCTCGTGCATCCCGATCGCGTCAACGATTTTGTTAATTCGATGCTGGCGATCTATCAGCAGCAAGGCAGGCTTCCTGTCTGGCCCTTGATGGGAAATGAAACGGATTGCATGGTCGGGTATCATGCGGTCCCCCTCATCGTGGATGCCTATGCGAAAGGGTACCGGGGCTTCGACAAGGATCTCGCTTTTGCGGCGCTTAAGTCAACGTCCATGCGCGACGCGGGGGGCCTGGATTTTGTCAGGGAACGAGGCTATATCCCGGCCGATAAGGTGCATGAGTCCGTGTCTAAAGCGCTTGAATACGCAGTGGACGACTGGTGCATCGCTGAAATGGCTACCGACCTCGGGAAGAAAGAGGACCGTGACTATTATCTCCAACGCGCAGGAGACTACAGGAACTATTTCGACTCCTCGATCAGATTTGTGCGGCCCAGGCTGAGCGACGGCAGTTGGAAAATCCCCTATGACCCTTTCCAGTCCAAACACGAGACCGGCGATTTCACGGAAGGCAATGGCTGGCAATATACCTGGCTGGTTCCCCAGGATGTGGAGGGCCTGATCGGTTTGATGGGGGGCGACGAGGCGTTTACAAACAAGCTGGACAGCCTGTTCATCGTCAATGGCAGCATGGGCGCAGAGGCTTCGCCGGATATTTCGGGTCTGATCGGCATGTACGCGCACGGCAATGAGCCCGGCCATCATATCATCTATATGTATGCGTTTGCCGGGCGTCAGTGGAGAACGGCTGAAATGGCGAGACAGGTCATGCGGGAGTTCTATACCGACCATCCGGACGGACTTGCAGGCAATGAAGATTGCGGCGCGATGTCATCCTGGTATATTTTTTCTTCCCTGGGTTTCTACCCGGAAAATCCTGCCAACGGCGTTTATGTGCTTGGCAGCCCTTTGTTCGATAAGGCCACTATCCATCCAGCCCCGGGGATCAGCTTCACCGTTCAGGCTGTCAACAACAGCCCGCAGAATATCTATATTCAAAGCGCTGAACTAAATGGTCAGCCCTATACGAAAAGCTATATCCTGCACCGGGACATACTGGCAGGCGGGCTCTTGAAGCTCGTGATGGATAGCCATCCGAACCGGGAATTTGGTGCATCGCCGGCCGACAGACCTCGCTCGACCATGCAATAGAAAAGTAAGGGGATTTCTATTTGGGTCGTTGCGCATATCCCCGGAGTGATTCCGGTGGGCCCAGATAGCTCGGTCTTTCCCCACCCTCATCGACCACGAACTTTTGCAACACGACGGCCGGATCGACCATCCAATATTTGAGCGTGTGAACGCCTGCCTGCATGATATGATGCTCCGAGGTCTTGATGATGATATTGTCCGATACCCATTTATCCCAAACTCCTCTTTTCAGCGAGTTCTCGGAGAGGTTCAGGATCTGCGGTTCTTCGTCGTCCAGGGAAATGGCGCAAAGCAGTTTGCCGGTGCCTGCGATATCGAGGGTAGGAGAGAAATAAGCGTGTACTTTTACCTGGCCGGTATCGAAAGAATAAAACCTATACTCCAGGTGGGGGCTGTTCCCGCCGGGTGTTTGCGTCGCCGCCGTGACGGGAGCTGCCTCCATCCCGGAACCTGTCCGGCCCAGGTCGGGAATACGCAGCCAGGATATTTCCTTGTTTCCGACCGCATGGTTATAGTGTTCGGCCTCCATGGAGACGACCCCGTCGCCTTCAACGAACAGCGCGTTTGGATCACCGGCCACCCCAGCCGTCTCCGGCTGCCTTGCTCCCGGCCGTCCCGCTATGGCCGGACTCGCGATCCTGATCCTTACTTCAGGCTTATTCACGACGGCCATGACCGTCCAGGTCTGGCCTCCGGGACCGGTGACCGTAATAGGCTCTTCATGCCTGCCCGCAGGCGCCCTTGCCCAATCCACGGTTACGAGCAGGCGTTGCTCATACATGGGTTGTTCGTACTTGCCGCGGAAATGCAGCCACGGAACGGCGGCTTTTACCTTGTAGGAGAACACCTCGTTTCTCCTGGCAAAAATATCTATGTAGTGGGAGGGTTCTCCGTAAAGATCAAATACAGGCAGGACAGCCCTTGCACTATCGGCCGCCTTAGGCCACCATGCGGCGGAGCCTTCCACGGCGACGCCCCACGAGATCGTATCGCGGCCCGCCCCGTCAATAGGCGTTGCGTTGGCTTGCACGGAATCGAAGGTCTTTACCTCCGGCATCCGGTTCAGGCGCGGCTCCTGCCAGTAGGTGTAGCCGATATGCGTCTGATCCATCATGTGATCCCATTTGCCGCCGGCAATGACATGGTTGTAGGCAGACGACAGCGCGGAGTCCCGCGCATAAAGGGTCCGTGCCAGCCTGGCGATGGCGTTCGTCGAAACCCGGCCTTGAGCAAAAGCGAGCCGGTTCCTCGCGACGGTCACATACAAGCTGTTCAGATTGGCGCACGCCTCAATCGGGTATTGGACTAACTCGAACCAGGCGTCATGATACACGACAGGTAAGGCGCGTTTGATCTTGGCTGCCTCGAACGTCAGGCGGTTATAGTTCTCCTCGACGGTATCCGCCTCCCGGTAGTTCTGCAGGCTGTAGGTATCCGGAGACAGCAATTCGGGTTTGCGTCGCCCGTTAAATTTCGTGTAGTTGGTCAGCAGATCGGCGATATCAGCCGCATGCCCGGGGCCGAACTGCTCTGCCGCCCATTGGCGCGCATAGTCCGGCAGTTTTTTCGCGGGCCAGCGCGCGGGATCCCAGGCATAATCCAGGAAGAAGCTGATCGGATATTCCATCGGCTTGATATCCCCGACGTTGACGATCCAAATCCGGTCTACGCCATGCTCCAGGGCCAGGTGCATCTGCTCCCAGGTCCTGGCGATCGGATTGGTGTTTAGCCATTTATAATTGCGCGGGCCGCCGACATAATCGAAATGATAATAAATGCCGTATCCTCCGCCACGGGGCTTTTCACCCGCCTTCGGCAACCGTCGTATATTGCCCCAATTGTCATCACACAGCAACAACGTTACATCGTCGGGCGCGCGCATCCCCTTGTCATAGTAGTCCTGGACTTCCTTATAGAGCGCCCAAAGCTGTGGCGTCGCCGAGGGAGGCTTGCCCGTAACCTGCGCAATGAGTTCGCGCTGGTCCCTGACGATCCTTTCGAGCAGCTCGACATTGCTGCCTTCCGTCATCGGTTTATCCCCGTCCCCGCGCATGCCTACGGTCACGATGCTCTCGTGATTGCCCATATGCTCGATCCCTCGCCGCCAAAATGCCTGGAGAGTATCCCTGTTGGTCTCGTAATTCCAGGGTCCCGATCCGTATCGCTTCCATTCCTGCTGCGCTCTCAACATGGGCTCATGATGAGAAGTGCCCATGACGATCCCGTATTGGTCTGCCAGCACGGGGTCCATCGGATCGTCGTCATTGAATGCATTGCCCCACATGGCCGGCCACAGGTAGTTCCCTTTTAGTCGCAGGAGCAGCTCGAAGACCTTTTCATATACATGATGGTTCGCCCCTCCGAATTTTTCTTTTGCCCATCCGGAAAAGGCCGGTGCTTCGTCATTGATAAAGATGCCACGGTACTTCACCGCGGGAGGGCCATGCGACCAGACGCCATTCTTCACGTAGACCGCCGTCTTCGCCCTGACGGGCACATCGGCCCACCAATACCAGGGCGAAACGCCCATCTGCCGCGACAGCTCCAGGACCCCATAGGCCGTTCCGCGGCGGTCGCTGCCACAGATGACCATCGCCCTTCCGATACCCTTTGCCGGGTGGTCAAGCACCTGGATGCAATAGGCCTCCCATTTTCCGCGAATATCCATGACGGATAGTCTTCGCTCGTCCGCCAGCCGCCGGACCAGCATGGAGCTGTCGAGACTCCCAATGATAATGAGGTTCATGGCCGAAGCCGGCATCGAATGCAGGATCTCGGGCTTCCGGCCCGTCACCCGTTCCACATCCTGCTGCAGGTATTCGGCCGCCTTGCGTTCCAGCCAATGGTCTTCGTCCCCAACCAGGATCGCCGTGGCTCCCGCCGCCGAAGCGACCGGAAAACCCTTGCCGGGATCAAGGCTGGTCACGAAATCCTGGGCATGCAGGGACGGTGCGAGAAGGTTCGCCAGAATAAATGAACTAAGAATTCGATTCATGGAAGAGAATTTAAAATCCGATGGCATTTCCGCCGTCGACAGGGATGATGGTGCCGGTAATATAGCGCGCACCTTCGGATGCCAGGAAGAGTGCCGCCTCGCCGATATCGCCCGGGTCCCCCAGTCGGCCCAACGGCGTCCGGGAAAGGACTTTTTGCTTGCGTTCGGCATCGCCGTTCAGCGCTTTCTCCGACATATCGGTCGCTATGAAGCCCGGAGCGATGCAGTTGACACGGATGCCCAGGGGAGACAGTTCCACGGCCATGGCCCTGGTCATGCCTTCGATGGCCGACTTCGACGCGGTATAGGCGATCACTTTGGGAATGCCGTATTGGGAGGCCATGGAGCTGATATTGATGATGCAGCCCCTGCCTTCGGCTACCATGCCTTTGGTGACTTCCCGGGACAACGCAAAAACGGCCATCACATTGGTGTGCAGGATCCGGCTGAATTCTCCATCCGTGGTATCGATGAGGTCTTTCTTCATATTGATTCCCGCATTATTGACCAGGATATCGATCCGCCCGAATTCATCCGTCAATCTTCTTACCAGGGCGGGTATCGAAGCAAGATCATTCAGGTCGAAGCAATAAGGATGGCAAAGTTCGCCGAGACGATTGCGGGCTGCATTCAGTTTCTCCTGGTCACGTCCGAGGATGAGGGTGCGGATGCCGCTGTGTACGAATTTTTCAGCGATGGCCAGTCCGATCCCCGATCCGCCTCCGGTGACGAGCGCCGTCCTGGCTTGATGTGCAGTGTTCATATTAAATTATTCTTTTCTTTATTCTCCCAAAGATCGGATTAAAGCGTTGGTAATATACGTGGTTTCATTGATGATCCGGCTACTTGCCCGCAGACGATTCCCGGATGACGAGTTCTGAGCGAAGGAGAATAGTGTGTATAAAAGCAGTGTCGGCGCCGGTGTTCTGCCCGGCAGGGCAGATTTTGTAGTGAATCCGAGCGGGATCAGCCGGATCGTATTTCCGGGGCTTTGGAAGATCAGCAATTACCGCACGGATAACGGAACAGGACTGGGAAACCCGAATGGGGCAAGTACCCGGCTCTGGAATATCGCCAAATTCTCCGGGCTGTTCTTTATCGCGGCCGAAGCCGCCATAGAAGGGGCTCCTACCGCGGCAGTAACCGGCACGTACGCCAATGACGGCACTGCCAGAGGCTTGATCAATGTCATCCGTGCCCGGGCCGGCAAATGGAAGTCTAACAATGCCGCCAACGCTGCCCAGGTGGCAGATAACAGCGCAGCCATGGTTGCTGCCACCCCGGCGACGGTCGACATCAATTATCTGCTGGCGGAACGTTCCCGCGAATATTACGGGGAAGGATACCGCTGGTATGACCTGATCCGTACGCAGCAGTGGGCAAGCCTGTCCACCACGTACCAGATCTGCGGCAGCGCTTATGGCAATCATACTCCCGCCACGTTTACGCGGACCATTACGCCAAATCTCTGGCTACGCCCTATTCCGCAGGCCAATTAGACGCCATGCAGGTAAGTTCAGCGGTTAAGGCGGCATACCAGAATCCTGGATATTAGAATGGGAACAAGCATATCGAAAAGAGCGGAATAAGAGTAATTGTTCCGCTCTTTCTTTTCTATTTTTGACAGAGTTTACCATACAAATACTTTACTATATGAACAAGAATCTTATCCTGACGGGCGGTCTGATGTTCTTGGCCACTCTTGCTATCCTGCCTTCTTGTAAGAAGCAAGGAGCACCCTCAACGAATAATAATAACAACAACCCGCCCGGTCCGGATACGACGATGGCGCTGAAGACCGCTGCCACGGGCACGGGGGCATTGTTTGGGATCGAATCCGATTATCCCACGGTCGTTAACAGCCCGTTCTACCTGGGCATTATATCCTCTCAGGCCAGTATCACCACGTTCGGATACGAAATGAAACATGGCGCCATCGTGCAGGCCGACGGAAGCTTCAACTATTCCAACACGGATGCCCAATACAATGCCGTGAATGGTGCGGGTCTTTCGGTGTTCGGACATACGCTGGTCTGGTATGCAAATAATAATGCGTCGTATCTGAATACGATCGTGGCCTCCGCCGGGAGCGGCGGGGGAGGAGGATCGCCGACCAACCTGATCACTAATGGGAGTTTTGAAAGCTGGAACGGCGGCCTCCCGACGGGCTGGTCCGTTTTTAACCAGGCGACCGGGACCTTCGTCCAAAGTATTACTGCTGCCGATGTGCAGGATGGCAGCTCTTCCCTGCAGGTCAATACGACCAGCGCAGTGCAGAATTACTCGATGCAGATCGTAAGCAACAGCTTTCCGACTGTCAGCGGCCATACCTATACGGTCAGTTTTTATGTGAAGGACTCCCTTGCCGGCGGGGTATTCCAGGTTGAATATCCCTATGGGGTAAATTATTCCGGCAACCGGACCTGCCCCACCAGTTTCACCCAGGAAAGTTTTTCATTTACCGGTAACGGGTCCAACGCCACGATCGCGTTCGATATGGGAGGGGCCGTCGGGATCTATTTTATCGACAATGTAAGCGTCACGGATGCCTCTGCCGGCGCGGGCAGCGTAAATCCTGCCATTGCCGCTGTCCGGGTGGACTCCGTTATGCATCGCTGGGTATCGGATATTGCGGGTAGGTATGCGGGGAAGGTCAAGGGATGGGATGTAGTGAATGAACCCATGGCCGACGGGAGCAGCGGCGTGCGGACCAGTGCCAATACGAGCATACCATCGCCCGTACCGGGAGACTGGTTCTTCTGGGCGGACTATCTCGGGAGAGATTATGCGGTCAACGCGTTTAAATATGCCAGAGCCGCGGATCCCCAGGCGCTTCTTTTTATCAATGATTATAACCTGGAATTCAATACCGCCAAGCTCGATTCGCTGATCAATTACGTAAAGGAGATACAAGCGCTTGGCGCGCCTGTCGATGGTATCGGCACGGAAATGCATATTTCGTATAATACGTCTCATGCCGGTATCGACGCAATGTTCCAGGCGTTGGCAGCGACGGGTCTAAAGGTCAAGATATCCGAGCTGGACGTCCGGGTCAACCCGACCGATCAGTCAGGCTTCACGCCTGACGCGACGTCGTTGGCCGCCCAGGCGGATACTTACCATTATGTGATCGCATCCTATCTGGCGCATGTACCCATGGCGCAACGGTTTTCGATCACGATCTGGGGGGTTGATGATCCGCAAAGCTGGCTCAATACGCCGAGCCATCCGGAATTCCCGTTGTTGTGGGATGCAAAATTTGCGAAAAAGCCCGCTTTTTCAGCCGTTGTGCAGGCATTGCAAGGCAAGTGAGGGAGAACCGGTGACATTCGTTTGCAGCCCGTATCTTTGACGCCGCGCGCCCGGACGAAGGCTATCGTGAAGGAGGCGGCGAGGCGTCTAAATAAAAGCAAGATGGAAAGAGCATCTTTTTTAATGGAGCAGACAATGCGGTGGTTTGGCCCCAACGACCCGGTAAGTCTTTGGGACATCCGTCAGGCCGGTTGCACGGGGGTGGTCACCGCCCTGCATCACATTCCCGTCGGTGAGGTATGGTCCATGGACGAGATCGAAAAGAGGAAGAGGGCGGTCGAGGCGGCGGGTATGACCTGGACCGTGATCGAATCCCTGCCCGTGCATGAGGATATCAAAAAAAGGTCAGGACATTTCGAACAATATATACGGAACTACCAGGAGAGCCTGCGTAATGTGGCCCGGGGCGGACTGAAAGTCGTTACCTACAACTTTATGCCGATCCTCGACTGGATGCGCACGGATATTTCCTACGAGATGCCGGACAAGAGCCGCGCCCTCCGATTCGAGCGGTCGGCCTTCATCGCCTTCGACCTATTCCTCTTGTCGAGGCCCGGCGCGGAAAAGGATTATACGCCGGAGGAGATCTCAGGGGCGCGCCAGCGGTTTGGGAACATGACAGCCGCGGAGAAGGAGATGCTTTATCGCAATGCGCTGCTCGGCCTGCCCGGCAGCGAGGAGCGCTTCACCGAAGAGCAGATCCTGGCCGCCCTGAAGACCTACGCGGGGATCGACGCCGCCAGGCTCAAAGAGAACCTTTTTTATTTCCTGCAGCAGGTCGTGCCGGTCGCGGAAGCCGAGGGGCTGAAGATGGCGATCCATCCCGATGACCCGCCTTATCCTATACTAGGCTTGCCGCGTATCGTCAGTACCGAACAGGATGTGGTCGAATTGCTGCATGCCGCCCCTTCGCCGGCTAACGGTCTCTGCTATTGCACGGGCTCATTCGGCGTAAGAGCCGATAACGACCTGGCCGGCATGGTCCGCCGCCTGGGCGACCATATTCATTTCATCCACCTGCGAAGTACCCGCCGGGATGCCGAGGGAAATTTCTTCGAAGCCGACCATCTGGCAGGGGATGTCGATATGTATGCCGTCATCAGGGAGCTGGTTATATTAATGAGAAGGCGCAAGCAATCTCTTCCCATGCGCCCGGATCATGGCCATCAGATGCTGGATGACCTCTCCAAGAACACCTATCCGGGCTATAGCGCTATCGGCCGCCTCCGTGGTCTCGCCGAATTGCGCGGCCTCGAATGGGGCATCAGCCGGGGTCTGTAAGCGCTAACTAAGTGTTATTTCCTCAATTTCTGGAATGGTTTTCCCGTCCTGGGAACGAGCCGGCATGATGCCGAAGTCATTAACTATTGATTGTCAATTTGTTGCAATTCGGTACGCCGATTGATCTTTACTAGTCGTTCGCAACAAAAACGAAATTTAACCGTACCCAATCTCAGACTTATGTTTACGACAACTACCGATTCGAAGGAGATACAAACAGGCATAGTGAATGACAAGATCATGGAACTCCAGAGTGCATTGTTCTTTACTGAAAGCGCGAGTTTGCTGAAGCTGCCGACGCACGTCATTTCAAATGTCGCCGGTATCGACAATGATGGACAGATCTGGTTTGTCATCCCCAGGCCCGTTCAGCAGATCGAAGAGTTTGAAAAGGAGATCCCTGCTAAGTTGGATTTCTTCAAGAAGGGTGTCTCTTTCTACGTAAAGGTTAAAGGAAAGGCGATCCTGATGAATGATCATACCGAGATCGAAGGGGACGCTGCGATTGCCGAACAGCTCCGCGAAAGGGTAAAGAATGACAAGTCGGTCATTGCCGTAAAGGTGAAGATCCAGGATACGGAGTATGTTGACAACACTCCGAAGGCCTCTCCGGGCTGGATGAGGGCTAGCCGGATGCAGTTGTCCAGCTGGTTTTTTTAAGCAAGTGTTTACTGCGCGTGTTACATATAGGAAACTGAGTCCCGGCCTAACCGTCGGGATTTTCAGTTTTATGGAGTAATTTTATTATATGAGCATCCTTCGGTTCCTGCGCTTGGGTCTGGTCTGTTCGCTGCCTGTTCTGCCGGCGGCCGGCCTTGCTCAATCGCTTACCGGCAACCCGCCCGTTCACTTCGAACATTATACGATGGCGGAAGGTCTTTCCAGCATGCAGGTCAGGAAGATCGTCCAGGACAGGTATGGATTTATCTGGATCGGCACAACGGACGGACTCAATCGATTCGACGGAAGACAGTTCACCGTATACCGGCATCTGACAGAAGACAGCAATTCACTCTCCAATAATATCATCAATTCCCTTTCCGTGGATTCCGCGGGCCGGGTTTGGATCGCTACGAACAACGGGCTATGCTATTATGACCCGTCCGACGACCGGTTTCATTCTGTGGATATCAGCCGGAACAATGGCGAACCGTTCGACCGCTACCGTGTTCACCAGGTATTTTCCGGGACGAAGGGCCGGATCTGGTATTGCACGCGCACGGAACTGCACCTCCTGGAACCGGGCGGGAAGGTTCGGACCTTTGCCTTGCCTCCAGCCGTTCGTGCCGATGTCGTGGGCCTGTTCGTGGACCAACTTCATGAGGGCCGGATCTGGATTGGAACCAATAAAAGCCAGCTTCTGCTATTCGATAGCCGGGATAGCAGCTTCACGGCAATCCCAATCCCATTCCATACGCCGAATAGTGTCCGCAAGATCCCCGTGGCGGTCGGTCAGATCAGCCAGCTCAGTGAGGACAGCTTCCTGGTAGGCACCTGGTATGGAGGAATGCAGGAAGTGGTGGTTTCAGGCCATAATGCCCGGGTCACCGGATGTCCCGATGAAGAAGAGATCGGTGACCGGAAATGGATCGTGCAGGGTATTTGCCCGTCCAGCACCCGGCAGCAGGTATGGGTGGCCACCTATGGAGATGGCCTGGCCTGGTTCGATCCCGTCCGGCGTCGATTTACAGGCCATGCACACCATGCTGACGCGGACCGGAAGAGTTTGTGCAGCGACCTGGTCAATGTGATCTTCATGGACAAGGCAGGAACGCTATGGGTGGGAACGGACGAAGGACTGGATAAGTACGATACGCTGTCCAACCGATTTTCGGTACTGAATCTGCCCTCGCAGCCCGGTCAGTATTTTTCGGGCCAGCACGTGGTGGACCTGATCGCGGATGGGAACGACAGCGCTCACAGAACCTTGTGGATTGCCGTTCAGGGCCGGGGATTGCTTTCCTATCGGGTCGATCAGGGATGGAAGGGCGCCTATCCGCGGGTACGTGCCGCCGACCCATTCTCCATCTCCAGCTCGATCAATTGCCTCTTCCAGGACAACACGGGCCTGCTATGGATCGGTGCAAGGGATGGCGTTTTCACCTTCGGAGGAGGCCGATCGCTGAATCAGATCAAGGGAGATAGCGGTCAGTATCCACGGTCCGTCAGCGCGATCGTCGAAGATTACGACAGGCGACTGGTCTGGGTCGCTACCTTCAATAGCGGACTTTATTGCTATGATTTGAATACAAAGCAATGGACGGCCTACCGGCACGATCCTGCCAATCCCTCTTCTCTTCCGGATGATCATGTATTTTGCCTGCTGCAGGATAGCAGGAAAAGGATCTGGGTGGGGACACAAAACCAGGGGCTTTGCCTGCTCGATCAGCATACAGGCCGGTGGAAAGCATTCCGGCAGGAGGAAAACAACAGAACTGCCCTTCCGGATAATAATGTGTATGCCTTGCTGGAAGACAGACCGGGCAGGCTTTGGATCGCCACGGAGAACGGACTGGCCGTCATGAACCTTGCGGACGAAAGGATCAGGACCTATACGACGGCTGATGGGCTATGCAATAACGATATTTTCTCGATGGCCCGCAGTCCGGAAGGCCATTTATGGCTCGCTACGAATAATGGATTGAGCGATCTTGATCCGGTTTCGGGCACATTCCGGAATTATTATAGCAGCGACGGGTTGCCCGCGAATTCTCTGAACGAGGCCTTCCGCTGTCTCCCCGATGGAACGCTCATGCTCGGCATGGCCGGCGGGATCGTTTACTTCAAAACATCTTCCCTGAAAATGAACAAACGCATTCCGCCTGTCATTATCACTGCCTTTAAGATATTCGATAAGGAGGTGCCGGTCAGGCGCAGCGGAGAAGCGATCGAAGCCCTTAACCTGACCTATGCGCAGAATATGATCACCTTCAATTTTGCGGCCCTGAATTTTACGCATGCGGTGAATAACAGCTATGCCTACCGGCTGGAGGGCTTCGACAAGGACTGGATATACGCCGGCCAGCGGACTTCCGCCACCTACACCAACCTCGACGGGGGTGGCTATACCTTCCGCGTCAAGGCGGCCAATAACGACGGGATCTGGAATGAGAAGGGAGCCAGTATGCAATTGTATATCAGACCGCCTTTCCGGAAAACGGCCTGGTTCTATATATTGCTGGCAGTGTCCATGGGGGCGGCATTTTACACCCTCTATCGAATCCGTCTGATGCAGGTCTTGCAGTTGCAGAGGATACGCACCGATATCGCGCGCGATCTGCACGACGATATCGGCTCCACGCTTAGCAGCATTTCCATGATGAGCCGTATGGCCGCAGAGGATCGCTTAGCCTCAGGTGACAGACCGGCCGAAGTACTCGGAACGATCGCACGGGCTTCTCAACAGGCTATGGAACTGATGGGTGAGATCATCTGGTCGATCAACCCCGCCAACGATAAGATGGAAAATATCCTTATCCGGATGAGGGAATATGCCGGCGAGACGCTGGAAGCGGCAGACATTCGTCTGGTTTTCGAAGCCGGGGGAGTGGAGGATCACCTTCAATGGCCGCTGAAAAAAAGACGGCACTTCCTGCTCATCTTCAAAGAGGCTGTTAACAATCTCGCCAAATATTCCCATGCTACACGCGCGCTTATCCGGATCACGGGCAGGGAACATGCCTTGCACCTCCTTGTAGAGGACAACGGGGTCGGCCTTACTCCGAATCGAAGGGCCGGAGGCAATGGATTGAAGAATATGCGTGAACGGGCCGCGGCGCTCGGCGGAGAATTTTCAATCAGTGCGGGCCCGGAAGGTGGAACGGTAATAAGGGTCAGCATACCCTTTATCCCATAATGATGGGATTGCAGGGCACATGTCAAGGGTTAATTTTGTATGAAACCGACCGATGCCAGTTAAAGTCGTCATATACGAAGATAATCTGTTCCTGAGGGACAGCCTGTCCGGTCTCATCCTGTCTTCACCCGACCTGGAGTGGAAAGGTGCATTCGAGGATTGCAATGCGGTCCTTCGGCAGATGGCCGAACTAAGACCGGACGTGGTCTTGATGGACATCGAGATGGAAGGCCTCAGCGGCCTGGATGCTGTCAGGCTCATCAAAGGGAAATATCCGGAGATAGAGGTGATGATGCTGACAGTCTTCGACGATAACGACCGGATATTTCAGGCCATTTGCAATGGCGCCTCGGGTTACCTGTTGAAAAAAATGCCGCATGAAAAGATTGTCGAAGCCATCATCGACCTGCACCATGGCGGCGCACCGATGGGATCAGGGATCGCCCGGAAGATACTCAACTGTTTTTCCGGACAGCCTGCTCCCGCTGAGGAGATCGGAAAGCTCAGCGCCCGGGAATTGGAAGTCTTGCAGATGCTGGCCAAGGGCAACAGCTATAAGATGATCGCTGCCGAATGCAATATTACTATCGAAACGGTCCGGACATATATCAAACGGATTTACGAGAAACTGCAGGTACATTCCGCGCGCGAGGCGATCGCCAAGGCTTTTCCCTATCGCAAGCTATGATCGGTCGTCCCATCATCATGGGATTGACCGGAGCCTTTTTTGTTGTCAATTTTGAGGCCAATCAAAATGGACAAATATGGAAAACAACCCTCTCAGGCATGCCGCGCATGGACGCCGTGGCTTTTTAGGCCGCCTGGTCACCGGGGCCGCCGCGCTGGGTGTGGCAGGTCTGGCAAGTCCCCTGGCACTCTCCGCAAAGAACGTGATCAGCCATGCACCGGAAGACGGCGACGACTGGTTCAACAAGATCAAGGGCAAGCACCGGATGATCTTCGATGCGACCGGCCCAAAAGACATTCTCCCCTTTGCATGGCCAAAAGTATTCCTGCTGACGAACGCCGGGACCGGAACGGCAGAGAAGGATTGCGGCGTGGTCGTCGTATTGCGCCATGATGCGATCCCCTTCGCATTCGAAGACCGGCTCTGGGAGAAATACAAATTCGGCGAGGTCTTCAAGGTGCAAGATCCCCTGACGAAGGCGCCTGCGGTA
Source organism: Bacteroidota bacterium (assembly GCA_030706735.1). Classification (GTDB taxonomy): domain Bacteria; phylum Bacteroidota; class Bacteroidia; order Chitinophagales; family Chitinophagaceae; genus Puia. The sequence continues at coordinate 159,049 of JAUZNZ010000003.1, forward strand.
CGGAATCCTTTCTGGCGGCCGAAGGCGGGAGATTTTAAGGTGCCCGGGATCGGCGCGGTGGCGATCGGCATCAATGAATTGCAGGCTAGCGGCGTGCTCTTTTGCGCATGCGATGTCGCGATGACTGTTTATAGTGCCGTACTGGCGGGAGGGGCAAACCTCGATCCCCAGGAGGTGAAGAAGGAATGGTTGGGCGGCGTGCTGCCGGGCATCAAGGTTGTTCCTTCAGGGGTTTGGGCCGTGGGACGGGCACAGGAACATGGATGCGCGTATTGTTTTGCCGGATAACGGATCCCCCATGTCACGGATCGCCCTGACAGGCCTGCTCGTTTTCCTGGCTTCCTGGCTCATAGCCCATATCCCCTCTGTGCACCCGCTTCCGGAGAACCCCCTGGAAGAGCAATGGGTTCCGCCGGATACGCAGACGATCGGGTTTTCACCCGAAGCCTCCCTGATCCGTTATGGCCGCGACCTGATCGCACATACCTCCAGGTATTTTGGGCCGAAGGGACGACTCGGGCACGACGCCAATGGCATGAACTGCCAGAATTGTCATCTCGACGCGGGCGCCAGGCCATGGGGGAATAATTTTTCTGCCGTTTTCTCAACGTATCCTCGTTATCGGGAGCGGCGGGGATCGGTGGAGACCATCTGCGAGCGGGTCAATGATTGTTTTCAACGAAGCCTTAACGGCCGGCCCTTAGACACGGCAGGCCCGGAAATGCAGGCCATGATCGCCTACATGAAATGGCTCGGCAACAAGGTTCCGAAGGGCAGTAAACCGCCGGGCAGCGGCATCGGCGCCCTGGCATTTATGAGCAGAGCGGCCGACCCGGCCAGAGGCCGATCGGTTTATGCGCGGAGATGTGTCAGCTGCCATGGGCCGGAAGGGGAGGGGCGGGTTACCGATTCAGCCGGCACAACCGCTGCGACGGGAACGTATCTTTATCCACCGCTTTGGGGCGCCCACAGTTATAACACGGCTGCCGGACTATATCGCCTCTCGCGGTTTGCCGGTTTCATAAGGGACAATATGCCTTTCGGATCGACACACCGGAGTCCCGGCCTGACCGAAGAAGAGGCCTGGGACGTCGCCGCATTCGTCAATTCCCAGCCGAGACCGGATACGCAATTCCCTATGGACTGGCCCGACATCCGGCTCAAGCCCATTGATCATCCGTTCGGGCCCTACAGCGATCCATTTTCAGAGAACCTCCATAAATACGGTCCCTTCGATAGTATTCTAGCCGCCCGAGGGGCCCGTACAAAATGACAATAAAAAAGGCCCGCTGTAGAAACAGCCGGCCTCTAACGATTGCTTGCCATATGAAAAATTCTTATTTGCTGGGACAAATATAAACCGTAACCCGGATCACCCGACAACAACTTAACGTTAATTCTATTATCCCAAACCCCGGAAAATAAAGACTAAAGCCGCTCTGGCAGCCTGTTCCACGAAAATTTCACCATGAAGGCCAACGTCTTTTTGCCGCTCATCCAAATTGTACTTCTATTAACAAAAAATTAGCCATTTTTGATATACGAAATAACACGTAGATCAAATTTTGGTGCTTATGAGGAGATTACCTGCCTTCCTGCTTGCAGTGCTGACCACCTTCCTATCCGCAATTTCGCATGCGCAGCAGGGCGGCGCTGCTCCGGCGTCCGGGTCCGCAGAAGATAACAGATCCTGCTCTATAACCGGCCTGGTCAAATATCCCGACAAACATACAGCCGATGGCGCGACGATCTTCCTCCTCCGTTTGCCGGACTCAACGCTGGTCAAGGTGGCGCTTAGCGATAAGAACGGCGCCTACGAATTCGAAAAGCTCAGGAAGGGCAATTATGTGCTGAAGGTCGATGCGGTTGGATATCATCGTTTCGTCAGCCAGCCGGTCCAGCTCGCCGCGAACAATTCGGCCATACGGTTGCCGGAGATCCTTCTCGAGCACTTCATGACTGAATTGACGGATGTGACGGTGACGGGCAAACGCCCGTTGATCGAGAATAAGATCGATAAGACCGTTGTGAACGTGGATGCGTCCCCAACCAATAGCGGCCTTTCTGCGCTGGAGGTCCTGGAAAAATCGCCCGGCGTAACGGTGGATAATGACGGAAATGTCAGCCTCAAGGGCAAACAAGGGGTGCTGATTCTGATCGACGGCAAGCCCACCTATCTGAACAGCAAGGATCTTGGTAACTATCTTCGGAACCTGTCCGCCAACCAGCTCGACCAGATCGAGATCATGACCCAGCCTTCGGCAAAATACGATGCGACCGGCAATTCGGGGATCATCAATATCACGACGAAGAAAAATAAGAACTACGGCTTGAATGGCTCGATCACTTCGAGCGCGATCCAGGCCATTTATTTTAAGAACACCAATAGTCTCAACATCAACTGGCGTCAAGGCAAACTGAATTTCTTCGGCAATTTTGGATATTCCTACTGGAATGGCTTCAGTGACATCTGGAATAATACAAGCACCCGGAAGGACGCCAATACCGCCTTTTCCCGGTACAACCAGCAATATACCTTCGGCCACTATGCGGATCGCGGCCAATCGTTCAAGACCGGCGTCGACTACTTCGTCGATAAGAACACATCGATCGGCTTTGTCGTAAAGGGCAGCGTCGACCGCCAGAAATTCACGACAACGAACAGGACAGATATTTATGACAGCCTCCGGCAGTTCGTACAATATAACGACGCGAATTCCCAGAATTATACACCACAGACAAACCTGGGATTCAATCTCAATTTTCAAAAAAAGCTGGATGGCCAGGGCAAAGCGATCTCTATGGAAGCGGATTATGTCTACTATCATACCCCGGGGACGGGCTACTCCGATAATTATTTGTTCAATGCCGACAAAACGGCCTCATCCGATCCGTTTTTGCTGAATGGCCAGCTTCCTTCGATAATAAATATCTATAGCTATAAGGGCGATCTCACGCTCCCGCTGAAAGACAAATCGGTATTCGAAGCAGGCATCAAGACCAGCTGGGTAAGAACGGATAACAATGCGATCTATACCCTATATAACAACGGAGATCAAAAATGGGAACCGGACAGTTCGCTGAGCAATCGCTTCATATATAAGGAAAATATTAATGCCGCATACGTGAACCTGCGGAAGACGCTGGGGAAATGGTCGGTACAGGTGGGACTACGCGCCGAACAAACCGTTGCGGACGGCAAACAGGCAGTCGGCAACCAGACCTTTCATAAGAACTATATTCAGCCCTTCCCGACGGCCTATTTCAGTTACCAACCAAAAGAAGACCATACTTTCGGGCTCTCCTATGGGCGAAGGATCGAGCGCCCGGGTTACGACAACCTGAACCCATTCCTTTTTCAATTGGATCGCTATTCCTACCAGCAGGGAAATCCGGAGCTCCAGCCTCAGTTCAGCCACAATATCGAACTCAGTTATAATTACAAAAGTGCACTTAACGTATCGCTCAATTACTCCGTCACCACGGATATCATTAACGATGTCCTGCTGACCAAGAAGGAACCGGGCGATTCCAATTATACGACATTTCAAACCACGCAGAATATTGCCTTCAATCGCAATACCGGATTGGCGGTCAATTACTCTAAAAAACTTAAGTCCTGGTGGACCTTGAATCTCTTTGGCAACCTCAATGATAATTATTACACCGGCGTCATCGATAGTGAAAGCGTCAAAGTGAACTACCTCGCCTTCTTTGGAAATTTCAGCAGTCAGTTCACCTTTAAAAAAGGATGGAGCGCAGAGATCAACGGGTTTTTCAGTTCGAAGAACTATGTCAGCAGCGCCATTTTAGCGAACAGTCGGGGCATGTTCTCATTGGGAGGATCCAAGCAGGTACTGGAGGGCAAAGGTACCGTTAAGCTCAGCCTTCGCGATCCTCTTTACCTGATGAGCTTCACGGGCAACTCGGATCTCAATAAGTTCGTCGCGCACACCCATTCCGTTTGGGACAATCGCCGGATCATTTTGACACTTACGTATCGTTTCGGCAGATCCGGGAACGGACAGATCCAACACAAGAGCAGCGCCGAAGACGAACAAAGCCGGGTAAAATCCGCCGGGCAGCAGTGATGCCCTCCTGATTAAATTTTGATGAATTAACACGCGGTTGGTGACAACCGGGGCCTGCGGCTACTATCTTTGAGGGTCTAAGCCTGTCCCCGGATGGTTAAGCAGACATTTAGCATCAGCTTCGAATTTCTCCTGGAAAGGTCGATCCTGATCCACCTGATGGCGGACGTGGAACTTTGCAATTCCGAACCATATTACCTCATCACTCATTTCCGAACGCAGGGCCCCCGGGGCGACACCATGCTTCCCACGCTGAAGATCAAGCGCAAAGAAGGCCGGTGGGTCCACCTGGACACCGAAAAAGAATCCCATTTGAGCGAGGCGGTCGGCGCCGGCATAGATCGATACGAGTCGGATCACCCCATATTCTGACCCTCTCACTGCCTGCAGTCAATATTGCCGAAAACGAGAAGAATTATTCTGTCGAAGTGAATACGTGATTACCGGATAATAACGGGCGGCAAAAAATAAATGTCGCAAATAAATTTGCGCAACCGATCAGTTGCCTTTATATTTGCAACCATTCAGTTGCTAATATAATCTTACGTCGATGCGCAGAGATGTTTTTCAGGCCATTGCCGACCCAACGCGCCGGGCGATCCTGAGCCTGTTGGCCCTTCAGGCCATGACCCCCAACGCGGTGACCACGCATTTCCGGAGTAGCCGGCAGGCCATATCCAAACACATAAAGATCCTCGCCGAATGCAAGCTGGTAACCCGGAAGCAGACCGGTAGGGAGATATACTATCAATTCAACCCGCAAAAAATGAAAGAGGTCGATACCTGGATGCAACCATTTCGTGCATTGTGGGAAAACCGCTATTCTCAATTGGACAACGTATTGAAAAATCTAAAAAGCAAAGAATCATGACTAAGAATGAAACGGTCTTTTCCAAGGACCTGCCAAACAACAAACTGACTGTTACCAGAGCGTTCGATGCTCCGCCGGACATTGTATGGAGGGCCTGGACGGAGAGCGAGATCCTGGACCAATGGTGGGCTCCTAAACCCTATCGGACGGAAACGAAGACCATGGATTTCAGAGAGGGTGGTTTTTGGCTTTATTGCATGGTGGGTCCTCAGGGCGATAGACATTGGTGCAGGATCGATTATGTCCGGATCGAACAGGGCAAAAGCATGACTACTATAGACTCTTTTTGCGATGAAACGGGTAACAGGAACGCGAATATGCCCGCCATGAACTGGAAAAAGGAGTTCAGCCAGACGCAGGACGGCACCCTGGTGAAGGTCGAGATCGTCTTCAATTCAACGGCCGATATGGAGACGATCATCAAGATGGGCTTCCAGGAGGGCTTTACCATGGGCCTGGGCAACCTGGATCATTACCTCAGCACGCAATTTCGGATGCGGAAAGAAATGAAAACGACCAACAAGGCCAGGGTGACGAGTTACCTGAATTTCCCCGGAAAAACAGAAGAGGCCTTTAACTTCTACAAGCAGGTGTTCAACGGTCAATTCACCGGCGTTGGGTTAAGGAGGTTCGGCGATGTGGAATTGCCGGCCGGTATTCCACCAATGAATGATGCCGACAAACGATTGATCATTCATGCGGAATTGACCATCATGGGCGGCTACGTGCTCATGGCGACCGACGCACCCGAGAGTATGGGCTTTACGCTCCAAACCGGTAATAACATGCATATAAACCTCGAGCCCGATTCCAGGGAAGAAACCAAAAGGTTATTCGATGCGCTTTCAGAAGGCGGTACGGTTACCATGCCGTTGGAGGATATGTTCTGGGGCGCATACTTCGGCTCATGCACGGACAAGTACGGCATCAATTGGATGTTGCATTATCAAACAGCGGGATAAGGTCAAGCCGCCCCCGGACTATCCTGTAGTATAAGCCATCAACCTGTTGTAGTTGAAATCATTACATAGAAATTTTAGTGCCATTCCTCCTTCCGCTTTGCTACCTTGCGTGAAATGAATCCAACCTAAATTACGACCCATGTCTAATTTCCTAACTGAAGTTGTCAAGAAAGCCTGCTCATTCGTGATCCGGATTGAAATGCCCACGCAAGCCGCAAAGGATATCCTTGAATTTATGGTACAGCGGAAAATAGGGCTCGACACCATGCAGATGCATGGTGCGGGGAATGGAGAAGCCATCCTGATCCTCTATTGCCAGGTGGAAAGAGATCGCGTAAGGCACATTCAAAATAGTCTCGAAAAGATCAATGGGATTCTGAGTGTCGAACTGTTGGAAGCCAAAACGGCCAATATGGTAAAACTCTAACCGTCCTATCTTTTTTTCTTCCCCGGCGCGACGGATTTGCGAACCGCTTTTTTCGGCGACGCAGCTTTCTTTTTTGCGGCTGAGGCCTTCTTTTTCACCGGGACCCCTTTCTTCCTGACCGCGACCACTTTCTTCCTGACCGCGACCACTTTCTTTTTCACAGGAGCAGCCTTCTTCTTTGCCTTGCGGGCAGGGGCGGCCTTCTTATGGGTGATCTTCTTGATGGTTTTCTTGATCGCCGTGAACTTTTCGGAAGCGACTTCCATCATCTTATCTTTCCCTTCGACGATGTCTTCTCCCAGGACACTGAGCGCTTTACCGGCGAGACTCAAGAAGCCTTCCTGTTCGGGGGCAGACTTGCTTGGCGTATTTACCTTTTTCATATTTTTTTGTTTAGATGGTTAATGTGGCACTACATGCTTTGGAAAGGTAGGGAAGTCGCGGCCTTAAATTGCATATTATATCCAATTAATCTATTTTACATGGCAATGAAAGCGGCCGTTCGTTCAAAATATGGATTACCCGGAGATTTAAGCATAAAAGAGCTTGAGATCCCCACTCCCGGGGAGGGCGAATTGCTGATCAGGGTTCATGCCTGCACCGTAAATAGAAGCGATGTGCATGTCCTTTCCGGCCGACCGGGAATAATGAGGCTTTTTACCGGATTGCTTAAACCGCGGTCGTCCATCACCGGGTCGGACTTTGCTGGTGAAATTGTGGCAGCGGGCTCGGGCGTAAGATCCTTTAAAGCCGGTGATCGGATCATGGGCTTCGGAGGCGGTTTTGGTTGCGGATCCCATGCGCAATATTTCATCTTGCCTGAGGCAAGGGCAATTAAAGTAATGGTTTCCATGCCCGCCAACATAACGTATGAGGAGGCAGCTGCTTGTTTGGAAGGGGCCTATTATGCCGCTTCCGTCATCATACCGCTAAAACCCGCTCCCGGACAAAAAGCATTGGTCTTTGGGGCAACCGGAGCGATCGGGTCATCCTATGTTCAATATCTGAAATACTATGGCGCCTCTATTACGGCAGTATGCGGGGGTGAGAATGAGGAGTTGGTCAGATCATTGGGTGCCGACAGGATCATTGACTATCGGAAGGTTGATTTCACGAAGGACAATGAGCGGTTCGATATGGTTTTCGATGCGATCGGCAAGAGCAGTTTTGCCAAATGCAGGAAGCTGTTGAAAAGGCGGGGTATCTACACTTCTTCAGGCGGGGCGATAAATATATTGTTGATCCTGATCACGCCGCTTTTCAGAGGCAGAAAGGTGGTATTTCCGCCCCCCGTCAGAATTGATGTGGCGCTTAATTTTATCAAAGGACTGATTGAGGCTGGACGCTTCCGGCCGGTCATTGACAGAAAATATCCGTTGGATCGGATCGCTGAAGCATATAAATACGTCGCAACCGGTCAGAAGATTGGTAATGTTATTATAACATTGGATGCATAGCAATCAATATTTGAATAAAATGAATTTAATAAATCGGTTTTCTGTGTCGCGCTGCCCTGCTTTATACGCCCTTTTTATTGGCGCATTGGCCTCCTGTACGCACCATCATCGACCCTTTACCGAACAGGACCATGGCCTCGTTAAAGACAGCGTGATCCGGTTGGCCGAGGCCATTGCACGGGACGTTTCTTCCAAAGGGCCGATCGCCTGGCTGGACTATTTTGACGATTCCCCCGGCTTTTTTATGGCTAATGATGGCAATCTGGCCTTCCGCGATTATCAGGCAGCAAAGAAGTTCATCCAGGACACACTGGTAATCAGGGTCGGAGTTTCATGAGGTGTTAACGGCCACCGACGGGCGGCGTCTGATGACAGACGGCTATTTTACCGGAACCGCCCGGTTGACCACTCGGGGCTGGAAGCTGATAAATCTTCATTGGTCGACGAAGAAGCCCTGATGACAACCTTCGAACCATTTGCATAAATGATTTGTTGTATATCAGGCGATTTATATGAAAAAAAACTGAAATATTAACCAAATTGCCCCATAAGTTCATGCGTAGACCTTTATCGAGCAACCTGCTCCTGAGCCTATTTCTGGTCTCCCTGTTTTCTTGCCGCGCCCTTAACTTTTATGGCGACGCGGACAAGCCAATCTATAATGCCGATTACGAAAAAGTACCGAACGCGGAGCCGTCTGACTCGCTGAATGTGGTAACATTCAACATCAAAAAAGCCATTAAAATAGAATTGGCGATTTCCGAAATGAAAGAGCTGGAAAAGAAAACGCCCGTCGACATTTATTTGTTACAGGAAATGAATGAACAAGGCGTAGACTCTATTGCAAAGGGCCTGGGCTTGAATTCCTTGTACATCCCCATTGCGTATGACAGGTCGGATAAGAAAGATATAGGCAACGCGATCCTGACGAAAGGTACCATAGTGCATCCCGAAAAATTGATCTTGCCTCATGCCAAATGGCAGAACCAGCAAAGGCGGAGCATTACGATTGGTGAAGTAGATATCCATCAGAAGAAAATTCTGGTGTTCAGCGTGCACACGGAGACCGTGGCAATGAGCCGGAAAATGCGGGCGGACCAGGTTGATTCCGTTATTCACTACGGTCAGCAGGAGTCAACACATTATAAATATGTATTGATAGGAGGGGACTTCAATACCGCCTTTCCGAAATACGCCCGCTCGGTCGTGAGCAAGTTCAACAGCAGTGGATTTGATTGTCAGACATCGAAGGTGGGCAGCACCGCGAAGGCCATGATGGGATTGGTGTCGCCTGTAAACGATTATTTATTTTCAAAGGGATTTGCATTTATGAATGCCTACGCGATACGCGATTCAAAATCAAGCGACCATTACCCCGTATTTGCCACATTGCGATTTTGAAGATCAAACCATAATGGTTTGATTTCATTAGTTTTGTAGGATGACCGTCAAAGTAGCATCTGAAATTCCAGGATTAGATATTGAAGACCTGAAACTGCAAGGTTTTAAAGTCCACGAACTGCCTGCATCGGTAGAAATCCCGGTTTCCCGCGGCAGGCGTGATTTTTATAAAATGGGCCTGGTAACCGGCAAGATGACCGTTTATTATGCCGATAAGATTTTGGAAATAAATGATACCGTTCTCTTTTTCGTCAATCCCAGTGTTCCTCATTCTGTCGTTCGTCGTTCTAAAAAGAGAACCGGGTATGCCTGTCTTTTTACTGAACCTTTTATCACGGGCAGGGGACGAACCGGGATATTAAAACACTCCCCGTTATTCCAGAGTGGCGACGCACCCGTAATTCCACTCAACAGCGAGCAGGCCTCGTTTATGTCGGGCATTTTTCAAAAGATGTTGGCTGTATACCGCGGTGATTATCATTATAAGAGCGAACTGATCAGGAATTGCATAGAACTGATCATTCACGAAGCGCTAAGGATACAGCCATCGCAAAACGTGTCGCCTTTCAAAAATGCAGCCACCAGGATCACCCATTTATTTATGGATCTGCTGGAGAGGCAATTCCCCGTAGATCGTATGGGCGAACCCCTGGGGCTACGAACCGCGCAGGACTTTGCGGTCGGCCTTTCTGTTCATGTAAACTACCTTAACCGGTCCGTAAAGGCAGTTACCGGCAAGCCTACATCCGTGCACATCGCAGAGCGCATAACCGCCGAAGCAAAAGCCCTTTTGCATCACACAGACTGGAGCGTGGCAGACATTGCCTATGCCCTCGGCTTCGAATATCCCACCTACTTCAACAACTATTTCAAGCGTGTGACCGGTACTACCCCAAAAGCACTTAGAAAAGAAAAGGTTTGAAAATCATACTTATTAGTTTGATTATCGTTAGCAGCTTGCACCGGCTTAATCGAGCTTTGCATCATACATATTAAATAATAACAGCTTGAAGATCTTAGTCACAGGAGCTACAGGAAAGATTGGTAGCAGATATGTTCCACGCATTTTAGCAAAGGGCTATGACGTTCGTATCCTTGTCCGTGATGCTGCGAAAGCATCGGCATTGGTTCAACTCGGCGCCGGGGTAGTTGTCGGGGATTTATATGGCAAGGATTCTTTGCCGCCTGCAGTAGAAGGCATAGATGTGGTGATACACCTGGCTGCATTGTTCCGGACCTTTACTGATAATGAAGGTATCATAAAAACAAATCATGCAGGAACTGTAGCGCTCGCAAATGCATCCATTGCAGCAGGTGTAAAAAGATTTATTTTCGTGAGCACCGGCAATGTATATGGATCAGGGTACCGGCGCCCTTCGAAGGAAGATGATCTGGTTAATATTAATGACCCCAGACCATATTCATCCAGCAAGATTGCGGCGGAGCAAGAACTGATTTCACTTTATAAAAGCATAGGCTTTGATGTACGCATACTACGTTCAGGTTTTGTGTATGGGGATAGAGATCCTCATATAGAAGAGATAATACCTTTTCTGAAGAAAATGAAACGTCACTCCGGGTCGAGAATGCACATGGTTCATCATCTGGATGTTGCCCAGGCTTTGAATTTACTGCTTCATACCGATGGCTTAAATGGAGAGATATTCAATGTCGCAGATGATTCGCCTATTAGTTTGTATGAACTTGCTGATCTTTTTGGTCTGGTAACTGATACATTTGATCCGGCCGAAGGAGCGCTGATTAATCCATTCGAAGGTATAATGGACATTTCAAAACTTAGGAAGAAGACTGGCTTCAGGCCACTTGTGCCAAGTTATTATCTGGCGCGTGAATTGGACATTTTATAATAAAATATCTACCTGGGGATTCTCATTCAGAATAATCTTTCATTCGGTGGCTTGACGCCCACCAGGCGGATATAGATCGTGGTTTGACCGCGGTGGTGGGTCTGGTGCTCGAATGCCTTGAGCAGCCACGCATAGCGGGTGTCCGTGATATTGCGCATACCGGTAGCCTCGCCATATTTGCTTGGATCCAGTCTCTTTATATACTGAAGGGCAATATCGTAGCTTTTACTTACATAGTAGACGACGGAATCTTTGTTCTGCGCGGTAGGACTGTTTTCGACGTAGCCGTTGGGCCAATCGATATTTTCGCCGTCATGCCACTTGAACTTTTGGCCGGGTACCCAATCTATCCTTTTACCCGTGGCAACCATGTTTAAAAAGACATTGTCCCAGGCGAGGTGCAGCATCTGCTCGGCGAAGCTGCGGATACTGTCGACCGCCCTGAAGGAATATTTGTCGGCGGGCATAGCGTTGAGATAGTCCAGTGTATAGGCTTTGGCCCGTTGCCAATCCTTTATGAATTGTGACTTGATCTGATCACCTGTGATAGGCTGGGCGGATGCACTATAGGTCAAACTGGTGAAGGTGACGAGGGCGAAATAAGCGGGTAATTTCTTTATAAAAGGGTGACTCATTGCAGGAATGTTTGACATGAATTTACCCTAATTTCCTATAGAGGCCAAAACCGAGCCACCGGTTCAGAGCGGCGCCACGGAGGCCTGGTAAAGGGCCTTGCAGATCGATAAGGGAAATAATATAGACAGACTTGTCTGTATGAATATTTTTACTTATTTTTGTGTTCAATAAACGACAGATGAGTCCCAGAGACAGAATAATGGAAACTGCATCCAGGCTGTTTTATACCCAGGGATATAACAATACGGGTATCAACCAGCTGATTAAGGAGGCTAAGGTCGCTAAGGCAAGCTTTTACGAATATTTCCCATCAAAGGAGGATCTTTTGGTCGAATATTTAAAGGCAGCGGCAGAACAAACAAATAGGTTGTTAAAGACCGCTGTCGAAAAAGCGGCTACTCCCAGGGAAAAGGTGCTTGCGGTATTTGATCACCTGATGCAGCGATCCAGGCAGACACAATATAACGGCTGCAATTTTCTCAACATTCTTGCAGAGATCCCGCTGAACAATAAGGAAGTCAAGACCCTGGTCCGGTCCCAAAAAGATCATATCCGGAGCTTGTTCAGCCAAATACTTGGCCGGGGTAAAAAGGACCGGCTTGCGGATGAATTGTATCTGCTCTTCGATGCCGCCCTCTCCACGAGCAAAGTATACGAAGATAGTTGGCCAATCGAAGCATCAAAGCGATTGGCTGCACAACTGATGTAATTTTTTTTTAACCTGACATAGACAGAACGGTCTGTACAATTAAATTAAGAGATATGAAAAAGACAACACTATCCCTGTTTTTCCTGATCGCTGTACTTTACTCAGCCGGCGTTGTAGCGCAAACGGACGTAAGACCCCCCACCCAATACCGGACGGTGAAGGTGGATGGATTGGATATCTTCTACCGGGAGGCAGGCGACAAGGACAAACCCTTGATCGTCCTATTGCATGGATTTCCTTCCTCATCCCAGATGTATCGGGATCTGATGTCTGATTTGGCTAATGACTTTCACCTGATTGCGCCAGATTATCCCGGGTTCGGCAATAGTAGTGCTCCCTCAGTTCAGGATTTTGATTACACGTTCGATCATCTGGCCACCATCGTAGCGCATTTTATCGAGGCACTGGGGCTGACGAAATATAGCTTATATATGCAGGATTATGGCGGACCGATCGGGTTCCGGATCGCTACGCAAAGGCCGCAGGCTATTCAGGCCCTGATCGTTCAAAATGCAAACGCGTATATGGAGGGGATTGGCGAAGCCATCGGGCCCTTGTTGAATTACTCGAAAAATCCGAACCCGCAAACGGAATCGGCGGCGAGGAGTATTTTGACGCTTGAATCCACCAAATGGCAATACCTCGACGGGGCGGAAGAACCTGCCAGGATCGATCCCGACAGTTATGCAATAGATCAATTCTACCTTGATAGGAAAGGAAACGACGCAATTCAATTGTCCCTGTTTAGAGATTATAAGAACAATTTGACGTTGTATGATAAGTGGCATAGCTATCTTAGGAAGTACCAGCCTCCCGTCCTTATTATATCCGGCAAAAATGACAAGATATTTGTTTCGGCAGGCGCGGCACCCTTTAAGAAGGATGTGCCCACTGCCCGGATCCAATTGCTGAACGGCGGTCATTTTGTTCTTGCAGAGAAGCACAGAGAGGCTGCACAACTTATCAGGGATTTCCTCCGCTAACAGGCATTTTAATTTCGCTATTTAACACTTGCACTTTCTTGTCATAACTTTGCCTTGTGGAAGTCATTGACAACATATTGCATTACATACAGAGCCATTTTGACCAGGATTTGCCCTTGGAAACGTTGGCGGAGCAGGCGCATTATTCTCCCTATCATTTTCACCGCCTGTTCAAGCAACAGGTCGGGGAAGCGCCCAAGCAGTATTTATTGCGACTGCGCCTCGAAAGAGCTCTCAAGGAACTGATCTTTTATCCCCAAAAATCCGTTTATGCTATTGCCGTAGACAGTGGTTTCAACTCCCAATCAGCCTTTGCCAGGGCGTTTAAAAATAAGTACGGGATCCCTGCAGAACAATACCGGGAGCGAGCGGTGAAAACGATCCGGGAAAGAACGGATACCATTACGCCGGATGTACAGCAGTTTCCAATCTCTGTGAGTCGTCTGGAGCGTTTTTATATTGCCAGTGAGTTAACCTTCCTGACGCAAGAAGAGGAGATCATGCGAAAATTCAAGGAGCTGCATACATGGGCCTCTGTCCGGGAACTGACAGGCAAGGAACCCGAATTTTACGGGGTCTTCATCGATTCTCCGTTGTCGACTCCCTTGCCAAAATGCCGTTATCTGGCAGGGATCCGTATTCGCGAGTCGGTTTCCGGCAAAGGCTGCCAAACACTGGGCGGGTTCACCGTTGCGCAGATACCCGTAATGGGAAATTCTGAAGTATCGACAAGCTATGCCCTGTATGTGAAGCAACGCTGGATGAACGACAGCGGATATGAGATCATACAGGGCATTTCCGGGTTTGAACGCTTTGTACAGATGGACTATTCAAGATCGTATTCCCAACAGCATCGTACGATTTATATAGGGATTCAGCCCAAATAGCAAGAAATGCAAAATGATTCGCAAAATCTGGCAAATTACCCGCTGCCGGCATAGCTAGCTTTGACATGTTAATATCATTTCAAACGGAATTAAAAGCATGTCAAAAATGAAGGTAGTTATTGCAGGCGGCACTTCGGGTATCGGACTGGCGACGGCAAAGATCCTTGCCAATAGTGGAGCGGAAATAATTATAACGGGACGCAATCCCCAAAAATTGGAGCAGGCCATGGCTTCACTACCGAAAGGGGTGCGGGGACAATGTGTAAATGCGGCCAACCTGGCGGAACAGAAAGCATTTCTGGCTGCCACAGGTCATATCGATCATCTGGTACTTTCGCTGGGTGGAAACAAAGGATTGGGCTTATTTAGGGATCTGGACTTGGTGCAGTTACGACAAGGATTTGAAGAAAAATTTTTCCTTCATCTGCAAATTCTGCAGGATGCACTACCTTATCTGTCGGAGCATGCCAGTGTCACCCTTATAACGGCAGTGAGCGGTCATGCACATTTTCCCGGCATCGCAGGCATCGGCGCCATTAACGGCGCGCTTGAGGTCACTGTCCCTATACTTGCCAAAGAATTGCAGCCGGTGCGGGTGAATGCCGTATCTCCCGGGGCAATTGATACGCCCTGGTGGAGTTTTGTGCCGGAAAGCACTCGTGGTGAAACCTTTCAACAATATGCGCAGATGACCCCCGTGCGCAGGATAGGGCAGCCTGAAGACATCGCCGGCATGGTTAAGGAAGTAATCTTCAACTCTTTTATTACCGGCCAGGTGATCACGGTGGATGGTGGGTTAGGATTATGACCCTGAGCCATCAGGCCTGAGCCGGCTTGGACTAATGTGTGTTGGAAAGCACGCGTTGTTCCCCGGGCTGATGTACAATACGAAAAAGAGCGTATATAAGCATGATGAAAATTAGCGCTATGCTGGCTTTCACATAGTCCGCGACGCTGTTGATTTGAAGGCCTGAAATGAACGCAAAAATGACATCGAAAGTGAAACCTGCAAAGACCCATTCTTTCAATCTGTTGAAATAGGGCAACCATAATGCGATGACTCCGATGATCTTTGCAAAGCCTAGCGTGGTTATAAAATAAGGAGGATAACCCATGCTCAGTGTTTTGGGGTACGTTGCGGGGTTTTTCGTGACCTCGAGGAAGCCGCTGATTAAAAATAAGATCCCAATGATCCCAATGCCGAAATAATATAAATAATTGACTTTCTTGTTTGTCTTATTTTTCATGACCTTTTTGCTGGCAAATTTCGCGAAAGGGATCGACTGATTTATTGATAAATGATAAAAACCTCATTGGGCCGCGTTTATTCTGCTTAGGGATTCCTGAGTTATTCCCAGGTAAGATGCCACCGTTTTATTTGGCAGCTGTCTGATGATGCGAGGGTTCTGTTGCAGGAGGTTTTTGTATCGTTCTGTTGCGTTCAGGGTAAGAAGGTTCTGCACCCGTTCCGTGTACATTATACATAGATTTTCCAAAACAGTGGCATAGCTATTTCTGAACCAGAGGCTCTTTTGACATAATTTTAAAAATGAGGCATGATCAATCACCAAAAGTTCACTTTCGGTAAGCGATTCAATATTCTCCGTGGCGGGCGTTTGTTTTAAAAAACTGGGTATGGACCAACAGAAGGACTTTTCCAGAGCAATACAGCGCGTAAATTCTTCGCCTTTGTCAGTAGTATAGTAAGTGTGCAGGCATCCTTTGACAACAAAGTATAGGCATCTGCATACCTGACCTTTTGCAAGCAACTGTTCTTTTTTGGCTGTCTTCTTTATGACAAAATGCTCCTTTAGCCATTCTATTTCGGAGTTGTCCGGCAATCCTCCGACATCCAGACTTTGTATCATCTTTTCGATATGGACATTTTCGGTATTTGTGTCAAATGATTGTTGCATGTGCATGGGTTGGTCCAAATGTAATGAGGCTGCTTCAACCAGAATTACCGGACTTTGCAATTTATGTTTCTCCTAAAAGCTCAAGACGATCAGCCAAAGATGAACGTCACCTTGGACGCGGTTTATCTTCAATTAGTTGGTTCGGACTGGGTAAACGAGGCACCGAATCTTCCACTGAATTATTTGGTGACGAATGATGTCAAAAGTATCCAATTAGGCTGAGCCTAAGAGTGAAAGTTCTGCATATTGGGAACTCATTTCCGTTATGCGTGTGCCGTTTGCCGGGTTTTTGGTAGCTTAAAATGCCGGATTGTAGAACGCTTGACTTTCCTTTCAGCATGCCAAAGTTCATAATTCATTTGTAAGTTGGTCCAAAACGTGGGGCTGTTACCAAAGGCGGCGGAAAGCTTGACTGCCATTTCCGGGCTGATCCCGGCCCTGCCATTGACAACTGCAGACACATTGGCCCTGGTCATCCCAAGGCCCTTTGCGAGATCTGTAATGGTCAGGTTGCGCTCATACATGAACAACTCCCGCAAAACAGTCCCTGGATGTGCGGGGGGTAAGACTCTTTTCAACATGGTATTTCCTCCTATTTAATGATAATCAACATAGTCGACATCGAATACCTCGCCTTTGCTATATCGGAAGACAATTCGGTAATTTGGACTAACCTTAATTGACCAGAAGCCGACGTAGCTTCCTGTCAGCGGGTGAATTCCGCCTCCGAGGGCTTTAATGTCGTTTTCCGAAGCCAAAGCATCGAGGGCATCCAGGATCAATGCAATCTTCGCCAAATACTCCGCAGGAAGCTTGGAACCATTGCCTTTTTCAAAAAAGAGGCGCAATCCTTTATGAGTAATTGACCGTATCATTTCAGAGGCAAGGTTTTTATTGTACTGCGTATCGATACGCTTGACATTGCAAAAATATGAAAATTGTCTAAAGTATGGAATTTTTTTGGCTGCGCCTACGCCTCATGATCATGCAAGTTTTTTTCCGCACCAAGGGCAATATTTGATCATAATAAATGAGCTGCCTCCGTCATGTATCGGAATGCCAAAGGTGTTACCTTTTTTGTAATAAGTTATTACACAGTCGTAATTGACATTTTCGGATCTTTTCGATTTAATGTCTTCGATAAGGTGATAAGCCATGTCTAAACAGCAGTAATTTTTGTAATTGATTCCGGCTTTTTTGATTCGCTGCTTGAGGTCCCAGGTCTTGCACTCTTCATTATTGTGAAAGGCGTCCATGAATGCATCGTGTTCTGGGGTGCCCCATACTTCTCTTGGAAGTGGCAAAATGGAATATTTCTTATGCAATTTTTTGTAAGTCGTCAGATTCATAGGCAAAAATCTTTAGCTCGGGAAACTATTGCGTTTGGCTTTGAGAAATACGAAAGAGCCCGGAAGATTCGTATTCTTTCGAGCCCTTTTGAATGTATTTGATGCGATTTATCAGCGGAGAGGGGGGATTACCTCCGCTCCACTGCGTTCCGCTCCGGTGATCGGAGGGGGTGCTCAGCACAAGAGCAACACTACCGCACTGTGTGCGGATTTTTTGTCCCCTTCCGCTATCGCGGGCAAGCTCGCGCCGCTCCCTGGAACAAAAAGATTACCCTCGCCATTTGGCGAGGGTAGGGTTGCTCTTGTGTTGGCGGAGAGGGGGGGATTCGAACCCCCGGAGGTGTTACCCTCAACAGTTTTCGAGACTGCCACAATCAACCGCTCTGCCACCTCTCCGGTTGTCCGCAATAAAGGCCCGCGACAAATACAAAGCCACGCTGCGGGGGCAGCAAATTTACATATTTCAGCGATGGGAAGTGCAAATTTCTGAAAATGGGGCTTCATCCCGCCAAATTCAATAGTTTTGACATCCAATCTGAATGGTATGCCCACCGGGATCGTCTTAATAGTCGATGATGAAGAAAAACTGCGGACGCTCCTCGCGAGGATCATCCGCCTGGAAGGATTTGTCGTTTTCGAGGCGGAAAACCTGAAGACCGCCGGACGCTTGCTGGAAAAGGAGGAGGTCGACGTGATCCTTTGCGACGTTAAGCTCCCCGATGGTAATGGCGTCGATTTCGTCGCCGAATTGCGAACCCGCCATCCCGCTGTCGAGTCCATCCTCCTGACCGCCTATGGGAATATTGCCGACGGCGTCAAAGCAATGAAGAACGGGGCATTCGACTACATCATCAAAGGAGATGATAACGATAAGATCATTCCGCTCCTGTCCCGCGCCTTCGAAAAGGTACAGCTGCAAAAGCGCATCACCCAGCTCGAGCGGCAGGTAGGTCAACGTTACACGTTTGCCAATATACTCGGGCAGACGCCCCAGATCACCGAAGCCATCGCCCTGGCCAAAAAAGTGGCTCCCACCGACGCCAACGTGCTCCTCCTGGGAGAAACGGGTACAGGCAAGGAGGTCTTCGCTCAGGCCATTCACCATGGCAGCAAGAGGGCCGCCAAACCTTTTATGGCCCTGAATTGCAGCGCCTTCGGAAAAGAGCTCCTCGAGAGCGAACTGTTTGGCCACAAGGCCGGCGCTTTTACCGGCGCCAATAAGGATAAACGCGGGCTGATCGAGGAGGCCGATCTCGGCACCCTGTTCCTCGACGAGATCGGTGAAATGCACGTCGATCTCCAGGCCAAATTGCTGCGCGTGCTGGAAGGCAATGAGTTCATCAAGGTCGGGGATACCCGGCCTACCAGGGTCAACGTGCGCGTCATCGCCGCCACCAACCGGGATCTCCAGCAGGAGGTCGACCTGGGAAAGTTCAGGGAAGACCTCTTCTATCGCCTCAATGTCTTCACCATCTCGCTGCCACCATTGCGCAACCGGAAGAAGGATATTCCCGTCATAGCGGCCTACTATCTGCCATTCTTTGCGGTAAAGAGTAATAAGCGCG
Source organism: Bacteroidota bacterium (assembly GCA_030706735.1). Lineage (GTDB taxonomy): Bacteria > Bacteroidota > Bacteroidia > Chitinophagales > Chitinophagaceae > Puia. The sequence goes on from JAUZNZ010000003.1 coordinate 178,171, forward strand.
TAGAAGGCATGACCCCCGGCTTCCTGGAGCAGCTCCAGTTGCATGAGTGGAAAGGGAATATCCGCGAACTGAAAAATATCATCGAACGCGCCGTCATACTGGCCGAAGGCCCGGAACTGACCGTCGAAAATCTCCCCGCCGAATTCCAGGCCAGCAGCTTCCGCACGTCCGGCCCTCTATCCGCCTTCGACATGGCCAGCATGGAAAAACTCCATATCCAACGGGTGCTTAATCATACAAAGGGCAATAAGACCGAAGCCGCCCGCCTTCTCAACATCGGTCTCACGACGCTTTATCGTAAGATAGAAGAATACCGCCTCGTGCCTGAGACATAATGTCTCAGGGCTTCCATTCCGACAGGGTGCCTTCCATTTTGAAAGGGTATTTTTCATCGCTTCGCGAAGCCCGCAGCCCGGATATATCCGTATAAATCAAGGCCCACGGGGCATCCGGCCGGTCAGCCCGCCTTCGCATCCCCTTTAGGCACCTCTTTTGTCCACTTCACCGCATATCAGGAACCTGCATGACGCAGATCATTCAGCAAGGCCCTCCGGGTCATGTCAATGGTCTGACAGGCAGGGTAAATTCGTCAAGATGAGTCGTGGGCACAATCCCATAAAATTAAAGGACTTGCTGGTGATCGTCATCGCCTGGCTTTTTGCCTTGCTGCTCGCCTATGCCGTATTCCTGAAATACAAACTGCTTGCGCATTGACAGGCAGCTTGCAACAAGAAATAATCATAAAATCTACCTATATGCTGACAACACTCCTGGTGCTGGCCGGACTGGCCTGCTTCGCCCTTTTCTTTAAATCGATTGATTTCTTTGAAAAAATATAAAGCCATGATGACCGCCCTCTTTATTCTTTCGATCCTCATTTTCGCATACTTATTATACGTATTGCTGAAACCGGAGAAATTCTAAACCTCAATATCTTCAACATGAACACAGATCTCTTAGGGGTCATCGTCACGTTCGCGATAACGGTCTTACTGTCCTATCCCCTGGGCCGGTATATCGCCCGGGTCTTCAAAGGAGAAAAAACCTGGCTGGACTTCATGGCGCCCCTCGAAAGGCTCATTTTTCGCCTTTGCGGGATCGACCCGAAAAAAGGCATGAATTGGAAGGAGTTCCTCAAGGCCATGCTGACCATCAACCTGCTCTGGTTCGTCTATGGATTTTTCCTCCTGATGCACCAGGACAAACTGCCGCTCAACCCCGACGGCAATCCCGGCCAGACGCCGGACCTGGCATTCAATTCGATCGTCAGCTTTGTGACCAATACCAACCTGCAGGATTATTCCGGCGAGAGTGGAGCGACCTACCTGACCCAACTCCTCGTATTTACCTTCCTTCAGTTTACCAGCGCGGCCACTGGCATCGCCTGCCTGATCGCCCTATTCAACGGACTGAGGGAAAAGACGACCAATAACCTGGGCAATTTCTGGAGCATCTTCGTTAAGAGCATCACCCGGCTCCTCCTGCCCTTGTCCATCGTCGTGTCTGTCATTCTCGTCTTTAACGGGACGCCTTCCAGCTTCAAAGGCAAGGATACGATCATTACGATGCAAGGCGATACCGTGCAGGTCTCCAGGGGTCCCGCTGCGGCCATGATCGCCATCAAACAACTCGGTACCAACGGCGGCGGTTACTTTGGCGCGAATTCCGCCCATCCCTTCGAGAATCCCACCTACCTGACGAATATGGTCGAGCTCATTAGTATCGTATTGATCTCGATGGCATTGGTATTCGCCCTGGGCTTCTATATCCGGAAAAAGAAATTCGCCTATATCATTTTCGGCGTCATGTCCCTTTTCTTCGTCCTGTTCTGCATCAACAATATTTACTTCGAGTCAAAAGGCAACCCGGCCATTGCCAGGCTGGGCATTGCCCAGCATACCGGTAGCATGGAGGGAAAGGAGGTTCGATTCGGTGCCGCGTCGACGGCATACTGGAGCGTGATCACGACCTCCACGTCGAACGGTTCCGTGAACGGCATGCACGATAGCCTCATGCCCCTTTCGGGAGGTATTGTCATCCTGGATATGATGATCAATGCACTCTACGGCGGGGTGGGGGTCGGCTTGCTGAATTATTATATCTACATCATCATCGCTGTCTTCATCGCCGGACTGATGGTTGGTCGAACGCCGGAGTTCATGGGGCATAAGGTGGAGGCCCGGGAGGTGAAGATCGCCGCCCTCGTCACCCTGTTATGCGCCTTCCTCATCAAGGGCGGCACGGCGCTCGCCTCCTATATTTTTGTGCACCACCCCAACGCCGATTGGGCGGTCAAGCCCTCCGGCTGGCTCAATAACCCGGGTTTTCATGGGTTCTCGGAGATGCTCTATCAATACACGTCCTCCACGGCCAACAACGGCAGCGGGTTCGAAGGGCTGGCTGATAATAATGTGTTTTGGAATGTCACTGCCGGCGTCGTCATGATCCTGGCGAGGTTCATTCCCATTATCGGTCCGGTGGCCATCGGCGGACTTCTCGCGAATAAAAAGTTCATCCCGGAATCTGCCGGCACCCTGCAAACGGACTCGGTAACCTTCGGCGTAATGACGATCGCGGTGATCGTGATCATTACCGCCCTTTCTTACTTCCCGCCTCTGGCCCTCGGGCCGGTGGCCGAATATCTTAACATGCGTTAAACGAATTATATGCGACGTAAAAGACAATCATCCCTATTTCCGCGTGACCTGGTCGCCGAAGCCTTCAAACAATCGTTTGTGAAGCTTAAACCCGGCGTCATGCTTAAGAACCCGGTCATGTTCACGGTATATATCGGAACCATCATCATGCTGGGTGTCTGCATCTGGATCGCTGCCGGCGAGCTCTCCCAGGGGCGCCTGGCGTATAACATCGCCATTTTCACCGTACTGCTGATCACCCTCTTGTTCGCGAATTTCGCGGAGGCCATCGCCGAAGCCAGGGGCAAGGCGCAGGCAGATAGTCTGCGCAAGACAAGGGAAGACACCCCGGCAAAAAAGGTCTTCCCCGTGGGAGAGATCTACGTGGACGAAGTGAAGATCGTCCCCTCCTCCCAGCTGAGAAAAGGCGATATGTTCCTCTGCGAGGCCGGGGACATCATCCCGATGGACGGAGAGATCATCGAAGGCCTGGCGACGATCGACGAGAGCGCCATCACCGGCGAGTCCGCACCCGTCATTCGTGAGGCGGGCGGCGATAAATCCTCTGTCACCGGGGGAACCAAGGTCTTAAGCGATAAGATCAAGGTGAAGGTGACCACCGATCCGGGAGAAAGCTTCCTCGACAAAATGATCGCACTCGTCGAAGGGGCCTCACGCCAAAAAACACCCAATGAGATCGCGCTGACCATCCTCCTGGCTAGTTTTACCATCATATTCCTGATCGTCTGCGTGACGCTCAAACCCTTTGCCGACTATGCCAACACGCCCATTACCATTGCGGCCTTCGTCTCCCTGTACGTTTGCCTGATCCCGACTACGATCGGCGGCCTGCTGAGCGCGATCGGCATCGCCGGCATGGACAGGGCCCTTCGCGCAAACGTCATCACCAAGAGCGGAAAAGCAGTGGAAACCGCCGGCGACCTGGATACGCTGCTGCTGGACAAGACGGGCACCATCACCATCGGCAACCGCAAGGCCACGCATTTCTGGCCTGCCGCGGATATAGACAGTAATGTGTTCATGGAGGCTTGCGTGCTCGCCTCCCTGGCTGATGAAACACCGGAAGGAAAGTCTATCGTGGAATTGGCCGGCGAGAACGGCGTCAAGGCGGCAGCCCTCCAGTCCGGCAAGTCGATGAAGTTCATTCCCTTTACCGCCGAGACCCGGAGCAGCGGGATCGATATGCCCGACGGCCCGAGGATCCGCAAAGGAGCGGCCGACGCCATCAGGCATTTTGTTCAGCGATCCGGGAATACCATTCCGGCAGACACGGATGCCAGGGTCCGTGAGATCGCCGGTAACGGCGGCACCCCCCTGGTGGTCAGCCGAAATGACATGGTCATGGGCGTGATCGAATTGCAGGATATCATCAAGCCCGGAATTCATGAACGCTTCGATCGTCTCCGCAAAATGGGCGTCAAAACCGTTATGGTGACCGGCGATAATCCCCTTACCGCAAAGTACATCGCGGGTAAGGCGGGCGTGGACGATTTCATCGCCGAGGCCAGACCCGAGGACAAGATGAATTATATCAGGAAGGAACAACAGGGCGGCAAACTGGTCGCCATGATGGGAGACGGCACGAACGATGCGCCCGCACTGGCCCAGGCTGACGTCGGCGTCGCCATGAACAGCGGTACACAGGCGGCCAAAGAGGCCGGCAACATGGTGGACCTGGACAACGATCCCACCAAGCTGATCGAGATCGTGGAGATCGGCAAACAATTGCTGATGACGCGCGGCACACTCACCACTTTTTCCATTGCCAATGACGTCGCGAAGTATTTCGCCATCGTTCCGGCGCTGTTCATCACGTCGATCCCGTCCCTGCAGACATTGAATATCATGAATCTGAAAAGCCCGCAGAGTGCGATCCTTTCGGCCGTCATCTTCAATGCGATCATCATACCCATCCTGATCCCACTGGCCTTGCGCGGGGTGACTTACAAGCCAATCGGCGCAAGCGCCTTGCTCCGGAGGAACCTGATGATCTATGGACTGGGTGGCATCATCGTACCCTTCATTGGTATTAAGGCGATCGATCTCCTGCTCGCCCTATTTATGTAAAAGCGATTAAATTCAAGGTTATGAAGAAATATATTTTGCCCTCGCTGAAAATGACCCTGCTGTTGATGCTGGTCTGTTCTCTGCTTTATCCGCTGCTGATCGCGGGGATTGGCAGGCTGGCCCCCGGAGGGGGAGACGGACAAACAGTAACCGTCAACGGAAGAGTGGTCGGCTACGCCCTGGTCGGGCAGAAGTTCGACCAGGATAAATATTTCTGGAGCCGTCCCTCGGCGGCAGGATTCAACGCCGCCGGTAGTTCGGGCAGCAATAAAGGTCCTTCCAATCCGGACTACCTGAAGGATGTGCAAGCGCATATCGATACCTTCCTTGCTCATAATCCCGGAATTGGCAAGCAGGATATTCCGGCGGAATTGGTAACTTATTCGGGCAGCGGCCTCGACCCGGACCTCTCACCCGAAGCCGCGAAGATCCAGGTGAAACGCGTGGCCCGGAAAAGAGGCCTGCCGGAGGATAGCTTGTACCGTCTCGTGGATGAGCAAACGAGCAAGCCCCTTCTCGGTTTTCTGGGGCCTTCGACGGTGAATGTACTCAAACTGAACGTCGCCCTGGATAAACTCAACACGGATAAAATGAAATAAACCGCATGAAAGAGTTCCCTGACGAGACGACCGGCAAAGATGAAAATGTGCAGCATTTTCTCGAACTGATCCGTAAATCCAGACGGGGAAAGTTCAAGGTCTATATCGGCATGAGCGCCGGTGTCGGAAAGACCTACCGGATGCTGCAGGAGGCGCGCACCTTGCTACGCAACGGCATCGACGTCAAAATAGGATATATCGAGACCCATGGGAGGCAGGAGACGCACGATCTCCTGGAAGGCCTTCCGGTCATGCCAAGACGCAAATTGTTCTACAAAGGCAAGGAACTGGAGGAGATGGACGTGCAGGCCATCATCAACCTGCACCCGGAAGTGGTCGTCGTCGATGAACTGGCGCACACGAACATCGAAGGCAGCCAGAATGAAAAACGCTGGCAGGATGTGATGGATATCCTGAATGCCGGCATCAACGTGATCAGCGCGGTGAATATCCAACATATCGAAAGCCTGAACGAGCAGGTAAAGAGCATTACGGGCGTGGAAGTGGCCGAACGAATCCCCGACCGGGTGTTGAAGGAGGCCGACGAGGTCGTCAATATCGACCTGACGGCGGACGAACTGGTCACGAGGCTGCAGGAGGGCAAGATTTATACCCGCGATAAGATCGCCATCGCGCTTAAGAACTTCTTCCAGCCGGATAAGATCCTTCAGCTGCGCGAACTGGCCCTCAAGGAGGTGGCCTCCCAGGTGGAACGGAAGATCGAGTCCGAATTGCCCAAGGGCGCCCACCTGAGGACGGAACGTTTCCTGGCCTGCATCAGCAGCAACCATGAGACGGCGAAAAAGGTCATCCGGAAAACAGCCAGGCTGGCGACCTGGTATCACTCGAAATGGTTCGTACTCTATGTTCAGACGCCCAGGGAGGATGGGGACAAGATCGGCCTGGCTGCCCAACGCCATCTCATCAATAACTTCAAGCTCGCCACCGAACTGGGCGCCGAAGTGATCAGGATAAAGGAGCGGCAGATCGCCAAAGGCATTATGGAAGTGGCCGATCAGCAGGCCATTACCACGATCTGCATCGGCAAGCCGCACCTTAATTTATACAACGTAATTTTGAGCACGGCGGTGTTCAACCAGCTCCTGAATAAGCTGGCCGCCCTGGATATCGATATCGTAATACTTTCATGACATGAGCGTGCGGTTAAAAACAAAATTGTCCCTGGGACTGATCTTTCTTTTTGTCGTGATCCTGCTTTTTGGGATCCTGGGGCTCTTCTATATCAACCGCCTCAGCACCGAAGGGAGGCTTGTTCTCCAGAACAACCGCGAATCCCTGGTCTATGGCAATAATATGCTGCAGGCGCTCGAAGATGTGCATACCAACAAGGATGCGATCGAACAGTTCCGGGAAAACCTGAAAAGGCAACAGGGGAATATTACGGAGGTCGGGGAAAAAGAGGCGACGGATGATTTGACCCGGCTGTTCTCCGAATGGATCGCCGACCCTTCCGATTCCGCGGCATTTCCGCACATCCGGCGCGCCATCTACAAGATATTGGAACTGAACGAAAATGCCATCCTGCGAAAGAGCGAGGGCGCCCAGCACACGGCGGAGAGCGCAAAGAATATATTGACGATCATTTTCACCGTCCTGACCCTGGTCGCATTTACCTTCATCTTTAACCTGCCCGGCATCATTTCCGATCCCATACGCAACCTGTCCGAAGGCATCCTCGAGATCGCGAGAAAGAATTATAAGAAAAGGATCTATCTCAAGCAGGACGACGAGTTCGGCGATCTCGCCAACGCATTTAATATCATGGCAGGCAAGCTCGATGAGTATGAAAGCAGCAACCTGGCCAAGATCAAATTCGAAAAAAGCCGCATCGAGACCATCATCAATCAGATGCGCGATGGGATCATCGGCCTGGATGAGAAAAGGAATATCCTCTTCCTGAACGCGGTCGCGGAAAAATTGCTGGGCCTCCGCGAAGCGGATATTTCGGGCAGCTACGCCCCGGACATCGCCCTGAGAAACGATCTGGTACGCACCCTGCTGCAGGACGATTCGTCCAGGAAGGACCTCAAGATCTATGCGGACGGCAAGGAAAGCTATTTTAGCAAGGACGTGCTGAACGTGACAAACAATGAGTCGGTGATCGGCCAGGTCATCGTGCTCCGGAATATCACACCCTTTCATGAATTGAATGAGGCGAAGACCAATTTCATTGCCACGGTCTCCCATGAACTGAAAACCCCTCTCTCTTCCATCAAGATGAGCGCGAAGCTGCTGACGGACCTGCGGGTGGGCGGGCTGAACGACGAACAGAAGGAACTGATCCGCAGCATAACCGATGATGCCGACAGGCTCCTGAAGATCACCGGCGAACTCCTGAATATGTCTCAGTTGGAGACGGGGAATATTCAGTTGAAGATGCAAGCCGCCAGCCCCGGCGATATCGTCGAACAGTCGATCCGCGCAGTACTCTTCCAGGCCCAGCAAAGACAGATCCAGATCCGGACACACGTGGACGAAGGACTGCCGCCCATTCAGGCCGATGTGGAAAAGACATCCTGGGTACTGATCAATTTCCTGACTAATGCCATAAAATATTCGCCCGAAGGCGCCGAGGTCGAAGTGGACGCATCCCGAAAGAACGGAAAGGTCGAGTTCACCGTGCGGGACCAGGGGAAGGGCATCGAGGAAAAATACCTGCCCCGCATTTTCGAGCGATACTTCAAAGTACCGGGCACCCATGACCGAAATGGCACCGGCCTGGGTTTGTCGATCTCCAAGGAATTCATCGAGGCCCAGGGCGGACAGATCTGGGTCGATAGCCGGATCGGGGAGGGGAGCCGCTTCGGATTCTCTTTTGCCGCGGGTGGGTAAACGCCGCTTCGTTCATTTTTTTTCTAATATTTAGCTAAGGGTTAGTAAGTAGAAATTGATAATTTAATGGTTTGCAAAAGGTTTTTTGCATATGAATTCAAAAAGAAGTAAATTCATAGTCTAATAGGATAAGGTTTAATGGTTATGGTATTTGATTAGAGCGTCCCCGCCTCCGGCGGGGATTTTTTTATTGACTTTTATTTACTTTTCAGGGTAAAAAGCCGTATATTTATATGCGAAACATTCTTTGTTTGTTACGTCCTGCTCACCAGGACCTTAGATGCGGATAGGCATCAACACCGAATATTTCTGGTCGAGGCCGGCTGATTAGTTGCCAGTAGATTGTTGTAAGTGTAACAATGGGTACTGCTCCTTATCATCAAATGAACGCCTGATGCAGAAGACAAACAATGGGCTGAACATCCTTACTGTCGAAGACAATCCCGCCGATCTTTTCTTCATTGAGCAACTGCTGCAAGGTTCCCGCCTGGAACTGGGCAAGCGTTGGTCTGCCGATCGCATCCGCATGGCCATAGACCTGCTCGAAAATGAAGAGGTTCATCTGGTGCTGCTGGATCTCAGCCTGCCGGATAGCTTCGGGATCAATACGTTCCTGCTCCTCAAACCCTTCGTCCAGCGGGTTCCCGTCATCATACTGACCGGCATGCCCGACATGAACCTCGCCCTGGAGGCCATAAAAGAAGGCGCGCAGGACTACCTGGTCAAAGGGGAATTCAATGAAAAGCTGCTCGCCAAATCCATCCAGTATAGTCTGGAGCGTAAACGTAATGTGGAAAGGCTCAGGGAAAGCAACGAACGGTTCAACACCGTCGTCAAGGCGACCAATGATGCCATTTGGGACTGGGACCTCCGGACCAACGAGGTATTCCTCGTGGGGGACTCTTATAAACGCCTGTTCGGCTACGATATCGTTAACGCCATCACGCCGCAGGATCTCTGGGAGAACTCCCTGCATCCTGACGATAAATGCCGGGTGATCGGGAAATTGCAAAGCACGATACAGGAAGGGGTCAAGACGCTCTGGGAAGATGAATACCGTCTCCGGAAGAGCAACGGTGAATACGCCTATGTGCATGACCGGGGGTATATTATTTATTCGAATGAACAACAGCCGATCCGCGTGATCGGCGCTATCCAGGACATTACTGCCAGAAAGCGTTCCGAACAGACCATCCTGGCGTCGGAAGAGAAATACAAGCAGATCTTTTACAATAGCCCTTATCCAACCTGGGTCTATGACCTTGTCACCCTCCAGATCATCGAGGTCAATGACGCCGCCCTCGCAAAATACGGGTTCAGCAAACAGGAGTTCCTGCGACTTACCATGAAGGACCTTCAGCCGCCGGGGGATGGCGTCGAATTCCTCGAAACACTCAGGAACCCCGGCCTGATCCGCGTCATCGAAGGCAAATTATGGCACCATACCAATAAAAGGGGCGATGTCATGATCGTCCAGATCACTTCGCACCTGATCGACTATTTCGGCAGGACCTGTATGCAGGTGATCGTCAATGATGTGACCGAAAAGATCAGGCTCGAACGGGAACTTGCCCAGCAACAGAAACTGAAACAACAGCAGATCACCGAAGTCGTATTGGACGCGCAGGAACGGGAACGGTTCGAATTGGGACAGGAGTTGCATGACAATATTAACCAGATCCTGGCCACTTCGAAGTTGTACCTGGACGTAGCGATCGAAGAAAGCGAACCCAGGATCGAGTTGCTTTCAAAAAGCCGCAAGAATATCTCCATGGCGATCGAGGAAATTAGAAAGCTTTCCAAAGAGCTGATCGCACCCACCCTCAATGATCTCGGCCTCAACCAATCGATCCGGGAACTGATCCGCAGCATTCAGATGGTCAAGAAAATGAAGATCCAGCTCCACATGTCGGGACTGGATGAAGATTCCCTGCTGCCGGAACGCAAAATAACCATCTACCGCATCATTCAGGAACAACTCAACAATATACTCAAACACGCCCAGGCCACGACGGTCCTCATCAAAGTGGCCATGATGAACGATCAGATCTATTTACTGGTAAAGGACGATGGTCGCGGCTTCGATCCCCGGACCCGCCGCAAAGGAGTGGGAATATCTAACATCATCAGCCGGGCCGAGTTGTACAATGGCAGAGTCGAGATCGATTCGGCCCCCGGTAAGGGATGCCGCCTGGAAGTGATCCTCAATTCAAAGGCCCTGCCCGAATAGCGGCCGTCTCAAAGCAACTTATTGTTCTTTTCCCGATGCAGGATGCAGAACGGGTATTGTCTCGCCATGGCATTCAAACGCATCAGCGTTTCTTCATCCGGAGGAGGCGGAGGCAACAATGTTTTTGCTTTTTTGGCTGAATGATGCCGGGTAATGCGGGCAGTCGAGAAACTCACCAACCGGGCGTTGGCAGACGCAGTGGTAACTGTTTTGGGTTTCATCTGATGAAGACTTTTGAGGTGACAGTGAAAGTAACCCATCCAATTCACATGCAAGTCGGTTTCAAGGGGAGAGGATAAATTCCAGGTGGTCGATCAGGCATAATGAAGTTAATAAAAAAAAATAGATAAATACCCAATAGATTTGCTTATTTTTTTTTCGATCGGAGCGATCCGTTTTTCGGATTTGCGTAAAATAAACACTAACCATGCAAAGGTTCCTGGATGAACATTTTCTGCTAACCGGAAAAACGGCGCAGCGGCTTTATCACGAGTTTGCCGCCGGCATGCCGGTGATCGATTACCATTGTCACCTGCCCCCTGAAGAGATCGCGGAAGACCGGGTTTTTGAAAACATTACGCAGGCCTGGCTCTACGGCGATCACTATAAGTGGCGCGCGATGCGCGCCAACGGAATTCCGGAAGTATTTTGTACCGGCAACGCCAGCGACGCCGATAAGTTCAAAAAATGGGCGGAGACCGTTCCCTACACCCTCCGTAACCCCCTCTACCATTGGACACACCTGGAACTGCAACGTTATTTCGATTGCAGCGACCTGCTTGCCCCGGACACGGCAGCGCACATCTATGATCATTGCAACGAACGGCTCCGCAGTCCCGGGTATTCGGTACGCCAATTACTGCAACGGATGAAGGTGGAAGTCGTTTGCACGACGGATGATCCCGTGGATTCCCTCGGGTGGCACCGGCAACTCCGTGCGACGAATGACGGCCTGCGCGTATTTCCCGCATTCCGCCCGGATAAGGCCATGAATGCGGAAGACGCCGTATCGTTCAATGTCTATGCCGGCCGGCTGGAGGAGGCCGCGAATACCTCCATTGGCAATTTCGACCAATACCTGCAGGCGCTGCGGAGCAGGCACGATTATTTTGCCTCCGTGGGCTGCACGGTCTCCGACCATGGACTCGATCAACTGGTTGCCGATAGCTATTCCCAGGCGGAGCTGGAGACGATCTTCGCCAAATTGCGCGCAGGGAAGGACCCGGATAAGGGAGAATGCCGCAAGTTCAGGTCGGCTCTCCTGTACGAACTGGCGCTATGGGATTGGGAGGCAGGCTGGGTCCAGCAATTTCACCTGGGCGCCTTGCGAAATACCAACTCGCGAGCGTTACGTACCCTGGGAGGCGATACCGGCTGGGATTCTATCGGCGACCTGCCCCAGGCAAATGCCCTGGCCGCTTTCCTCGACCGGCTCGACTCGACCGACCGCCTCGCCAAAACGATCATATACAATCTCAACCCGGCTGATAACGAACTCATGGCCGCCCTGATCGGCAGCTTCAACGACGGCGCTTCGCCGGGCAAGATCCAATATGGCTCGGCCTGGTGGTTTCTCGACCAAAAGGACGGCATGACCAGGCAACTGAATGCCCTTTCCAATCTGGGATTACTGAGCCGTTTCGTGGGCATGCTCACGGATTCCAGGAGCTTTTTGTCCTATCCCCGCCATGAGTATTTCCGCCGCATCCTCTGCAATCTCTTCGGCGAAGAGATCGACCGCGGCGAGTTGCCCGGAGATATTCCCTGGATCGGCCAGATCATCAGCGACATATGCTATACGAATGCGAAGAATTATTTTGGATGGTAAGCAGGAAAAATAGATAGGCTAAATCGATTTAGTTTGTATATTTATGCTACTTAATCCACAATATCTTCAGCATGAAAAAGGTCTCCATTAGCGATATCGCACGCAAGGCGGGCGTCTCCGTCTCCACCGTTTCCTTCGTCATGAATGATAAAGCGGTGAAAATGCGGATCAGCCAGGAAGTGATCCGCCGGGTCGAAAATATCGCAAAGGAGATGGGATACCGCCCCAACCAACTGGCCAGGGGGTTGCGTACCGGCAAGACCCGGACGATCGGCCTGATCGTGGAGAATATCTCGAACGCATTTTACGCCTCCCTGGCCAAGACCATCGAAGATGAAGCCAAGAAATACGATTATAAGGTGGTCTATTGCAGCACGGACAACGATGAGGAGAAGGCTCGCGAACTGATCAATATGCTCTCCCAACGCCAGGTCGACGGTTATATCATCACACCCACGCTTAACCTGCTCGACGATATCAGAAGACTGCAGGCAGAAAACAAGCCCGTTGTCCTCGTAGACCGATATTTTCCCCCGCATGATGATATCCCCTACGTCTTAGTCGACAATTATCAGGGGGTAACGGACGGAATGGACTACCTGATCGGAAAGGGATATCGTAAGATCGCGCTCATCACCATCGAAGTGACCATGGCCCATATGAAGGACCGTCTCGACGCCTATTATGACGCACTGAGACGCAACCGGATCAACCTAAACGAAGAATTGGTGAAATTGATCCCCTACGGATGCGTGCGCGAGACGGCACTGCAGGAGATAAAGGAGTTATTGGCCGGTAAACGCGCGGATATAGACGCGGTTTTCTTTTTAACAAATTACCTGGGCGTGCTGGGCATCGAAGCCTTCAAGGCACTCAGGATCAGGATCCCCGACGATATGGCCGTTCTTTGCTTCGATGATAACGACATTTTCCGGCTGTATACGCCCACCATCTCCGTGATTCGCCAGCCTATTGCCGAGATCGGCCAGCGCGCCATGCTCGCGCTGATTGAAAGACTGCAGCACGCAGGCGCCGAATCAGGCCCCGGCAACCGGAATATTAAAGTACCCGCCGAACTGGTCCCCCGGGAATCGATCTGAGCCGCTCTTTTCCGCCGCCCGACACGCCGGCCTAGGACACCGCCTTATTGACCAGGGCTGCCGCTTCACTGAGCAGGATCGCCGATTGCACCTTCAGCCCGCTCTCCGTGATCAGTTTCTTGGCCTCCTCCGCATTGGTGCCCTGAAGACGCACAATGATCGGCACCTTGATATCGCCGATGGAGTTATAGGCATCGATCACTCCTTGCGCCACACGATCGCAACGGACGATGCCGCCGAAAATATTAATAAGGATCGCTTTTACCTTTGGGTCCTTCAATATGATGCGAAATCCCGCTTCCACCGTTTGCGCATTGGCCGTTCCCCCCACATCCAGGAAGTTCGCCGGCTCCCCGCCGCTCAACTTGATCATATCCATCGAGGCCATCGCCAGCCCCGCGCCATTCACCATACAGCCCACATTGCCATCCAGTTTTACGAAGTTCAGATTGTACTTCCCGGCCTCCACTTCGGTCGGGTCCTCCTCACTGATATCCCGCATGGCCTCCAGGTCCGGATGACGCATCAGAGAGTTATCGTCCAGGTTCATCTTGCAATCCACCGCGATGATCTTCTCATCGCTGGTCTTGAAGAGCGGATTGATCTCCAGCATGCTGCAGTCCAGCCCGATATAGGCATTGTAGAGATTGGTCACAAATCGTACGCAGCTTTTGAAGGCTTCCCCGCTTAACCCCAGGTTGAAGGCGATCTTCCGGGCCTGGAACGGCTGAAGCCCCCCACCCGGGTAAACCCATTCCTTGAAGATCTTGTCCGGCGTCTTATGAGCCACCTCCTCGATATCGACTCCGCCCTCCGTGCTGTACATGACGACATTCTGCCCCTTCGCCCGATCGAGAAGGACCGAGAGATAGAATTCCTTGACCGGGTTGGGGCCCGGATAATAAACGTCCTGCGCCACAAGTACCTTATTCACTTTCTTTCCGGCCGGTCCCGTCTGTATGGTCACGAGGACCCCGCCCAATATATTGGAGGCGATCTGCTTGACCTCCTCGGAACTCTTTCCAACGGCTACGCCCCGCTGCTCCGTGCCCTGGATCTTGCCCTTCCCGCGGCCTCCCGCATGGATCTGCGCCTTCACGACGGCAAAGGCATTGCCATAATGGACCTTCAGGTTCTTATAGGCTTCTTCGGCGGCCCCTGCACTGTCCACCGGAATTCCCTCCTGAACGGGCACATTGTACTTCTTCAATAATTCCTTGGCTTGATATTCATGCAGGTTCATGTAGTCTGATTTTGATGCGAAAATAGGAATTTATCGGAGAATAGTCACCGATCCATTGATCGGCGCCCTTCCATGCTTCGGATTGATGATATAGTAGTACGTGGCGACGGGCAACGGCTGCCCTTTGTACGTACCATCCCAGGGAGTGGTATACCCGATGGAATGATAAACCGGCTGGCCATAGCGGTTGAATACCTGGACATCCGCTCCGGGATATTGCTCGAGATACCGGATCACCCACTTGTCGTTAATTCCATCCCCATTTGGCGAAAATGCATTGGGCACCACCGGCACTTTCAAAACCGTGACCTGAACGCTCGCGCTGTCGGTGCATCCTTTTGCCGACGTCACCGTCAATGTATAGATGATGTCGTCGGACGGCGATACCCTCGGCGTGGCGATATGCGGATTGTCCATCGCACTGTCAGGTGTCCATAAAAAACGAATTTGATCGCCACTACCGCTGCCCTGCAGGATCAGCGAGGAACCCTGCAGTACGTATTGCTGCGGATCGACGAATACTTTCGGCTGCGGATAAACGACGATGGTTTGCGAATCCCTGGCCGAACAACCGTTGCTGGCCGTAAAGGTATAGTAGAGCGTATCGGTGCCGGGACCGGCTGCACGCGGATCAAAGAGACCCGCCGTCGTGACGGCCCTTCCGCTGAACCGGCCGGCGCCTGAAAACCCATCCACTTCCCGCGCCTGCGTGATCGAATAGGCAGGGATCTCTTCGCATACCGGAGACAGGGCATCGAACTGCACCTGCGGACTGGCCCTGACCGAGATCGTCTGCATCGATTGATTTACGCAATTGATCCCCGACCAAACCACGTATTGCACCGCATAGTCCTGGGTGGCCGGGCTGCTGAAAGGAGGATAGGCATGCATATACCGTCTCCCCGGCGCCGGCGCGCTGTCCACGGTCTTCTGCGTCGGGTCGCGCAGATAGTCCCAATAGATCTCCACCTTGATGATGTTCCCCGGCGTCACCGAGGAGCCGTCGATAAGCTGTACCGGCTGGTTGCTGCACAACGCGCCGGCATTTTCGACGGCAAAACCAGCCATGGGAAAAGAACCATTGACGGTAAACGTCTTTGTCGTATCATGCGCACAGCCATTCCCGGAAGTAACCTTCAGATTGACCTGATAGGGTCCGGCAGCCTGGTATTTATGGTTTGGGTTCTGTTGACTGGAACCGTTCGGATAGGTTGCATTTGCATTGGGGTCCCCGAAGTCCCACTGCCAGGTGAATTGCGCCTGGCTGCCGTCAGCGATCGAAGACGAGTCATAAAAAAAGGCAAATGGGTCCGCCAGGCAGATCTCCGGCAGGCTGAAATCCGGATGAGGCAGGTCATGGACGGTCACGGTTTGTGTATAGGCTGCGCTCTGACAACCCTTGTCGGTAGCAACCTGCAAGGTGACGGAGTAGGGTCCGGGAGCAGCATAGGTATGCGACGGCGATTCCGCGGTTACCGAATAGGCATCCCCGAGATCCCAGTACCAATTCGTTAAGGTCTGACCCGGTGCGGCGGTCGATTGATCGGAAAAGCTCATCGGCGTCCCCTCGCAGGTCGGATAGGAAGGACTGAAAAGGGCTGCCGGCGCAGGATAGACCATTACGATCGTGGAATCCGTACGCACGCAGCCGGCGGGGTTGGTCACCGTTACATAATATTTCCCCGCTTGCACGGGCAGTATCGGTCCGATAGGCAAGACAGGGCCGCTTCCGGTAAACGCATTGGGGCCGGCCCAGGAATAGCCGATGCCATTCCCGGCCGATAAGGTGACCGTGTCTCCCTCGCAACGGGGACCATTGTTCCCTGCGGCCGGTACAGGCTTCGCATTGACGCGTACCGACAAGACGTTCGAAGAGACACGGCAGGTGGTCAGCGCGATATTGCTGCCTTCTCCCACGGCCAGCCGGTAAGCGTATAGCCCGGGGGACGTCGGCTGCCTGCTGTAGCTCGTGCCAAGCGCGCCCGAAATGTCGGCCCAACTGGCTCCGGAGTCGGTGCTGAGCTGCCACTGGAAGGCCGGCGCATTGTAGCCCGCGGATAGGCTGGCGTTGAATGCAAGAACGGTAGGGTCGTCTTCGCAAAGGTTTATCGTGCCGGTTCCGTTGCTGCCCGTGACGGAAGCGCTCACCATCGGTCCGCAGGGACGGAAGGTAATATCGTCGAGGCCCAGGTCGTTGCCGCAACCCCCTGGCGCATTGTTGGTCATCCGCAGCACGACATCGGAGATGCCCGGCGGCGTGACGAAGAAAAAGCCGTACTGCACCCAGGTCGAAGCAGCGGTCTCGGGGATATCTCCGGTGGCATACGTTTGCAATACCATGCCGGTCGTGGTTTCGATCTGAAACGTGATCTTGGGAAATATATCCTTTCCCCCGCAATTCGGGGCATTGGGCACCATCATATTCAATATCCAGGCGGCAAATTCATAGGTCGTATTGCCGCATAGATTATGTACGGTGTCGAGATAAAAATCGGCTGGCTGATAGGAGGAATTCACCAACATGAAATAACCTTTCGGATTCCCGGTATGATCCGAACTGACACTGTGCCAGCTGGGAGAAAAACAACCCGAGCTGCTGCTCGTCAGCGTGTACGAGCCATCTTGTGGACAGGAGGAACTCGTATACGTATAGGCGGTCGTCGCCGCTTTAAGCGATGGCCCCGGATTATTGCCGGCGCCGAACGTAATATTGACAACGGGATCCCCAAGGCTGCCCGTGCATAACTGGGCTTGCGCCGGACAGATCGCCCCGATGAGCAGGGTCAGGGTGGCGGACAGGAAGGTAAGGGCCTTTTGCATGCTGGCGGGGCGGAGCGTTTAAAATACCGCTAATTTAGCGATTCGTCCCCACATTGTCTAGTGGGAAGCGGTGTCTATTCAGCATTTTGTCATAGGTTTGCAACCGCTTATCAGACAGCATATCCGACAGCTTATGGCCCAAACTATGATCGAAGCAATGCAGGAGACGGTGGCCTTCATTCGCACTCGCTATGCCGGCGCCCCCCGGATCGGGATCGTCCTCGGCAGCGGCCTGGGCAATCTTAGCAACGAGATCGAAGTGGAAGCGGAGATACCTTATAAGGAGATCCCTCATTTCCCCGTTTCGACAGTAGAAGGACACTCCGGCAAGCTGATATTCGGAAAGCTGGTCGGCAAACAGGTCGTCGTCCTGTCGGGCCGGTTCCATTATTACGAAGGATACTCAGCGGCTCAGGTGGTCTATCCGATCCGCGTGATGAAGTTCCTGGGCGTACGAACGCTCCTGCTGTCCAATGCGGCGGGCGGCATGAATCCGGCATTCAGGGTCGGGGACCTCATGCTGATCACCGATCATATCAGCCTGTTCATCGTCAATCCCCTCCTGGGCAGGAATGAAGAGGCATTGGGCCCCCGCTTCCCGGACATGAGCGAACCCTATGACCGCACGCTGATCGAAAAGGCGAAGGGCATTGCCGCCGCCATGAAGATAAGATTGCACCAGGGCGTGTATGCCGGAGTGACCGGGCCAACCTTCGAGACACGCGCGGAATATAAACTGCTGCATCATGCGGGCGGCGATGCCGTAGGCATGAGCACCGTGCAGGAAGTGATCGCGGCGCGGCATGCGGGACTGGCCGTATTTGCGATGAGCGTGATCACGGACCTCGGCATCCGCGATGAGGATAATATCATCACCCACCAGGAGGTGCTGCAAGCGGCGAGCCATGCAGAACCCAAGCTGACAGCGATATTCAGGGAATTGATCGCCGGCCTGGAGTAGATCCCGTGCAGAGTAAAGATTAACGTTCCTATAACCGCCGATGGCCACTTAATGAGTAACTTGTCCGGAATTTTCTTAGCAGTGAAGGGTTGCCGAATCATAGCGCTTATGCTGTTGTCAGGCCTGTTCGGCGCCGGCCTCGCCGGACACGCGCAGGACCCGACCCAGCGATTCAGGAACCTGGGTAACCGCGGAGGCGGAGGCAAGGCCGGCGCCGGAGACACTCTCGAGCACCGCAAACCCGATACGCTGACCATGAATTTCCGCTACCTCGATTCCAGCCGGCTGCAACATGTCGATTCGTCCATTATCGATTATTCAAAAAAGGTCCCGCAGCCCGGCGAGTATATCAATCTCGGTAATATCGGCACGCCCGCGCGCAACCTCATCTTTTCCCCGGATATGCGGCCGGGTTGGGATCCCGGCTGGCATGCCTACGACCTGTATGCCTTCAAGACCGGGGAGACGCGCTTCTATAAGACGACGAAACCCTATAGCGAACTCGCCTATATGCTGGGTAGCAATGGAATTCAGTTCATCGAAATATTCCACACGCAGAATATACGCCCAAACTGGAATTTTTCCTTCGATTACCGGTTGATCAATTCTCCGGGCACCTTCCGAAATCAGAACACCAATCATAATAATTATCGCGTCAGCTCCTGGTATGAAGCCAGAAATAAGCGCTACCAGAATTTCCTGAGCTTCGTCGGCAACAAGCTCGTGGCCTCGGACAATGGCGGCCTGCGCGATGTCCACGAGATGGATTCCCTGTTCGGTCAGGACAGGACGGGCATCGACGTGCAATTGGGCAATAATTTGGCGGCGGCGCAGTCCAACCCCTTTACTCCCTCGGTCTCTACCGGCACCAGGTACACGACCAACACGCTCTTGTTCCGACAGCAGTATGACCTGGGACAGAAGGATTCGATCGTGACGGACAGCACCGTCATCCCGCTGTTCTATCCTCGTTTCCGGATGGAACACACGATATCCTATAGCACCTATCACTACCGGTTCTTCGACCAGCCCCAGCCGGGCAATTCGGTTGCCTATGGGCTGGATTCCACCTACTATGCCGATAAGTATGGCCTTACTTATATTGCTCCTTCCGACACCTTCTTCCGGGAAGCCAGGTGGACGGACCTGACCAATGATTTCTCCCTTTACCAGTTCCCGGAGTCCAAAAATCCGCAGCAATTCATCAAGCTGGGGATATCCCTGCAGCTGCTCTCCGGGTCCTACGACACGAGTAGCCTCCTGTCGGGGCATGAGATCGACGTGTACAAGCGGATGAATGAACACAATGTTTTTGCCCATGGGGAATACCGCAATAAGACCCGAAACAGGAAATGGGATATCGAAGCGTTCGGAAGACTCTATCTGAACGGGCTGAATGCGGGGGATTATAGCGCCTATATCAGTTTGCAGCGTTTCATAAGCAACAAGCTGGGATATTTTCAGGCAGGCTTTCAGAACGTGAACCGCACCCCGACCCTGGCCTTCGACGCGGCCAGCCCATTCTATTACGACACGCTGAAAAGCAGCTTCTCCAAGGAGAATACGACCAATATCTTCGCATCCCTGGACCAGCCCAAATATCATTTGAAACTGACGGGAGCCTACTACCTCGTCAGCAATTATGCGTATATCGCAAATTATGTCAGGGAACGGCAGCAGGCTGCCCTGTTCAATCTGCTCCAGATCAGTGTGCAAAAGACATTCACGCTGCACGGGCCCTGGAAATGGCGCACGTCGACCGTCTTCCAGCAGGTGGCCGGCTCCTCCCCGGTGCATGTCCCGCTGATCGTCAGCAACAACCAGATCGGCTACGAAGGTCAATTGGGTTTTAAATACCTCAACGTCGCTTTCGGCCTGGACGTCCGCTATATTTCCGGCTATAAGGCCGACGGTTATTCCCCCCTGACCGGACAGTTCTATTCCCAAAGCGATACGACGATCCGCCAGCATCTGCCGGATATCACGCCATACGTGCACATGCGCATCCGCACCTTTACCGCCTATGTACGCCTCGAGAACCTGAACACGGTCCGGTTTAGCCAGTACGGATTCGGATTCACAGGCAACAATTTTGTTGCTCCCAACTATCCTTCCCCCGGACTGCTGCTCCGGATCGGCATCTTTTGGGGGTTTATCAATTGACCATCCGGCCTATTTTATTTACATTTAGGTCTATGAAGCAGACATTCTTATTGTTCCTTTTCCTGGCCGCGACCCTCATCGGTTCCGCGCAGATCAGGGTCGGACAACCTGCGCCCGACCTGACCCTTCCCGATGTGAACGGTCACCCCGTAAAACTATCTTCATGGAAGGGTTCGCTGGTGCTCATCGATTTCTGGGCCAGTTGGTGCGGGCCTTGCCGGCATAATAATCCTCACCTGGTAAAATTGTATCATAAGTACCATCCCAAGGGATTCCAGATACTCGGCGTCTCGGTGGACGAGAACCCGGACGCCTGGAGAGCAGCCATTCAACAGGACCGGTTGCCCTGGATGCAAGTGAACGACAATAAAGGATGGAATGCCGCATCCGCGGCCGCCTATGGCGTGAATGAGATACCGGCCAGCTTCCTGGTGGATAAGGATGGCATCATCCAGGGAATAAATCTGGTAGGATGGAGCTTAGAGAGCAGGATCAAAACGCTTCTGAAATAACGGCCCGCGCCGCACGCCCGCCGCGCGTCCGCGGCCTCCCGCCGCTGCTAACAGTCGGATTCCTGGCAGGGCGCATTCTCCGTCTCGATCTCCAGCGTGGCATGCTGGATCTTCTGATGTAGCAATTCGTGCTTGACCTTACTCTTCAATTTTTCAATCGTGGCCAGATCGCTGTTGGGTTCCACCACCAGGTGCGCGGTCAGCGCATTTTCTGAGGTGCTGATCGCCCAGACATGGATATGGTGAAAATCAACCACGCCCTTGATGGCGCCGATCGCACCCTTGATGCGCGCAAGATGTATCCCTTCGGGAACGCCGTCGAGCGACAGCCTGAGGCTGTCCTTGAGCAGTTGCCAGGTGCTGAACAGGATGACGACGGCGATGATCAGGCTCAGTGCGGGGTCGATCCAGGTGATATGGGTATACACGATGATCAATCCTCCGACGACCAGCCCGGCGGAAACGATCGCATCCGACATCAGGTGCAGAAAGGCGCCCCGTACATTCATGTCGTTCTCCTTATTGCGGAAGAATAGGAGGGCGGTGATCGCATTGACCAGGATGCCGATGCCCGCGACAATGGAGATCGTCTTTCCCGGCACCGATTCAGGTTGGGCGAAACGATGCAAGGCTTCATAGCCGATGGCCCCCAGGGACACCAACAGCACCGCTGCATTGAACAGCGCCACGAGGATCGTGGTCTTCTTATAACCGTAGGTGAATCTTTCCGTCGGCCTTACCTTCAACAAACGGATCGCGATCAGGGCCATCGCCAGACTGGCCACATCCGCCAGGTTATGTCCGGCGTCCGACAAGAGGGATAAGGAATGGATATGCAATCCGGTGACCACCTCGACGACCACAAAGGCAAAGTTCATGATAATGCCGATCACGAATGCCCGGCTCACCTCTTTCAGGTTGACCGGATGATGATGATGGCCGAACCCATGGTGGTGATCGTGATCGTGCTCGTGTATGTGTTCCATTCTGTGCGAAGCTACGGCTTTTTGCTAACGGTAATCATCTCTTGCGGGCGCAAAAAAATCGATCACCCGGACATCAGTTCTGGCCAGGGCGGAGTGCGGCACATTTGACGGAATGACATGTACCATCCCGGGAGTGAGGAGATAGGATTCGCCGCCGATCACCATCTCCAGTTCGCCTTCCACGAGATAGGTGGTCTGCTCCTGGACGTGCCGGTGCTCGATCAATACACTGCCCTTCCTGATCTCCCAGAAAGAGACCGTGCCGCTGTCGCCGTGTACCATCTTCCCAAAAAATCCGGGCCGGATCTCCCGGGCCGGTATTTCATCGAGGTGCTGCATGGGATTCTTTTTTTCGAATGTACGGAAATTGCCATCGCTGTGGAAAAGTGGATAAGCTCTTATCGCCTGATTGCGAGGGATTGTCTAGCATTGCGCAAAACCCCCCGCATGAAAAGCGCGCTGCTCCTTTCCTTCGTCACCACGGCCTTTCTTTCTTCAAGAGCCCAGACCGGACAAGCCCCATTCAGATCCGCCGCTGTACCCGGCCTGCCGGGCGTCATTGAGGCCGTACTGCATGATTTTCCGGAAAACCTCAGGCACCTCACCGGCGAATTGCTGACGGCTCAGGGCGGGTCGGAGAATTATTCCTCGACGGTCATGCCGCCGGGCGCAGAGAGCTGCACCATTACCCGCTTCCTTTCAACCGGCGATACGACGGCTGCCTGGCAGGCCAGGATGTACAGCAGTGAAGATTTCGAAAAGGCATCGACGGCCTATCGCGACTTGTACAGACAGCTGCAATCCTGCTATCTGCTGCTGCCCGACAGCAGCATGATCCCGCTGAAAGGGCGTTGGGAGCCGGCCCGTCAGGACATGTCCTTTACCACCAGTACGCTACGCCTCAATACCGGCGATGAGCGTTACAGGGAGGTCGCGATCGATCTGGAACTCTTATCGCAGGTTACCGGGTGGGTGGTGAATATCAATATCGTAAGTAAGCGTCCGGACGACGAGATAGGCATCCGGGCTCAATAAGGCGCCTGAATCGCTCCGCCATCGACCTGTATGGTCGTGCCAGTAATATAACCCGCGAGAGGAGAGGAGAGAAAAGCGACCAGCGCCCCCAACTCCCCAGGCTCACCGATCCTTCGCAAGGGAATGGTCTTTGCCCTCGCTGCAAGCAATTCCTGAAGGTTTTCGCCGGCCGCGATCTGCGGCGCGACGGTGTCCTTGATCCGGTCGGTCAGGAGGAGCCCCGGCGCAACATTATTCACCGTAATGCGGAAAGGTCCCAGCTCATTGGAGAGGATCTTGGCCATACCGACCACGCCCATGCGCATACTCGTGGATAATACCGAATTCTCCAGGGAGGTCTTTACCGACAGGCTCACGATATTGATGATCCGCCCGCTGCCGGCCTTCTTCATATGCGGGATCACCAGGCGGCTGCACCGCACTACACTCAGAAGGTTCAGGTCGAAGGCCGCCTGCCAGGCCTGGTCATCGAAGGAATCGAAAGGGCCGAACGGGGGACCTCCGGCATTATTGACCAGGATGTCGATTCGCCCATATCCTTGCAGGGCAGCGGCTACGATCCGTTCCATACCGGCCGGATCATTGACGTCCATCGGGACTGCGATGACGCGGCCACCACCCAAAGATCGGATTTCAGCGGCCGCTTCTTCCAGGGTCTTCGGGTCGCGCGCGCCGATCACTACATCCGCGCCCTCCGCTGCCAGCGCCCGGGCGCTGGCTTTTCCGAGTCCCTTGCTGGCTGCCAGCACGATCGCCGTTTTTCCGCGCAACTGAAGATCCATGAGCGATTGTTTTACGATTTTTCAAAATAGCATACGCTGCCGCCCACCCATTCCCGGTCCTTGTTATAGCGAACGCCGATCATCTTGCCCTTACTGAGACGGGCCAGGTTGATGGCCAGCCGGGGCCTGGGATCCTCATCCTTCCATAGGTACATCATGCGGATCTCCACCTTGGCCGGAATATCCGGTGTGGGAATAAGTTCAGCATAGCGCACCTTCCGCTGCAGGATCCAATTGGCGGGGTCCCCCACCTTTTCCAGGTCCGAAGGGGTCACGTCGATCACTACGCCCTGACCGGCAAAAGAGAACAGCGGCTTCAACACGTAGTTTTCAAGATCTTCGGGGGGTTGCTTGATCTCATTCAAAAAGAAGGTTTGCGGCACGTACGGATGGCGGATGAACGGCAGCGTGTATTTACTGATCCGGTAGAACCAGTTGGGGTGGGGGACCCATTCCACATCCAACGCATGCCGGATATCGACGGATCCGCGAGCGCCTCCGGCGTCTCTCCCCGAGGCATGCAGTTCATCGAAGATCACTCTGTTGTAGATCCGCCTGATCTCCGTGCGCTTGCCGGTTCCGGCATGGATATAGTAAAGTTTTTTTCCTTCCTGGATGAGCTCGGTCAGGCATACCGGCTGGATGCCCAGGTAATCCTGCGTGCAATAAAAATCGATGCGCGTCTTTTGCTCATTCGGCTTCAATTCAAGCAGGATCACATTTTCCGGAGGCAGGCCCCCCAGGATCACCTGCCTGAATTCGGCCAGGTAACTTTCACGGTCAAAGCCACCGAGATATTGGCTGAAATTTTCCGGGATCGTAAAATGCCGGCGCAGCAGATCGGGATAGTAGACCTGAAAGCCATATAGGCTGGGGAACCCCTGCATTTCGATCAACTGGGGCTCCAGACCGCCTGCCGCGTTCCTGCATACGCCGAAGTCGAAAACCAGGAGTTGCGGATGCCCTTCTTTCCCGGCTACCCGGTCCGCTGCGGGAATAGAGCGCTCGGTCCACGTTGAAAAATCCGGTTCGAGGATGAGGTCGATCATGCGTTCGCAGGTATCGCTCAGCATCAACGCGAATTCCTTCGGCACGAAGACGGGCGTTTCCGCGATCCGGAATTCTATGGCGCCTGGATGAAGGCTGTGCAGGTCTCTTAAGAATGCCTCGTACCGATCCGTGGAGAAGGCCTCATTGAACGCTTTCCGTAAAGCAGGTACCATTCCATTCCATGTTTGAGGGAAGTTACCGATTTTTTGGGTTCGACCGCTGACGTACGCGCATTCAACTGACTGACGTGCGCGCATGCCCGCTCACAACCGGAGCCAGTGCAGCGTCGAGAAAATTCGGTATGACATGGGAATAGGTCCACCGGATCTTTTCCGGGTCATCCAGCTGCTCGATCATACTCCGCCATTTCTCTTCCCCGAATTCCGCGACAACCGTCCTCTTCCTTTCCTCGTTTTGAAGATGGATGCTCATCCCCACCGCATCCGCTTCCGGATGAAATTGGGTCCCGATCATGTTGTCGGAGAACCGGATGGCCATGACGGCCCTTTCAAGCGGGACGTGCGGCCGCTCCTTCTCGATGGCCAGTACCTGTGCCCCAAGTTGCCGGAGCCGTTCCGCGTCGGGACGAATGACCTGGTAATCGCGGCTGTCGACGGCAAAGAACGGATCCCGAAGACCGGAAAATACCGGTTCATTCATGCCCTCCTGCTCGAGATGGATGGGGAATACGCCGAATGCGGTGGATTTTCTGCGGGTAATGTCCGCCAACTCAAAATAGCGGCAAGCCAGCTGAAAGGAATGGCAGATGAAAAGGACCTGCCTTTTCTCACGCTCCGCGCCCCGTAACCAGGCGAAATAGGCCGCCTCCCAGGCGCTCGTTTCCGATGCCAGGGGACTGCCGGGGCCTCCGCTGGAAATATATACGTCATAAGAGAGGTCGGGCACCCTGTGCTCGACGCGGACCTCGTACTCGTCCGTCTCCATCTCCATCTCGTGAATGTCTGCGTATTGCTGCAGGATCTCGCGCAGGCAGCGCATGCCCTGATTGGGGTGGCCTGCATACAGGTCGAGGATCGCCACCCGAATTGCCCGATGCCGGAGTAGTTGGTTAGTCATAGGGCACAAAGTTACGAATTCCATTCAATGATCTGGTAGAAGTCGTCCTTGAAACTGTCCCCGATGGGAATGATCTTTTTCCCGATATAGATCTCGTTTCGGGCGATGGAGTCGATATGAGTGAGGGAGACGATGTACGAGCGGTGCACCCGGATAAATTCGTCAGGCGGCAATTTGTGCGAAAAGGACTTCAGGTTGTTCAACGTCAGAATGGGATCGGACTTGCCCTTTACATACACCTGGGTATAATCCTTCATCCCCTCGCAGAAGAGAATGTCTTCGAATTTGACCTTGATGATCTTGTACTCCGACTTGATAAAGACAAATCGGTTATTGCGGGCATGGTGAATGTAGATGGTCGTAGACAAATGGTCCTTGATCTTATTGATCGTCTCCAGCCAGCGCTCGAAAGATAATGGCCGGCTCAAATAACTGAAGACGTCCATTTCGGTCTCTTTTTTTTCCTGATCCTGCTTCCCGGTAATGCAAATGACGATCGGGTAGTACCCCGATTCCTTCAGGCGGACCAAGATCCGGTTGTCCAGCAGCCGGCTGTCCCAGAAAATGATATCGGCCCGGTACTGGATGACCAGGGGCATGAGATCCGCAGCGGATTCACATTTTCCGACAAAATTGAGTGCAGGCGTCTTGGCGATATAGTCCCGGAGCAGGGCGCTCTGCTTGTTATCGTCTTCGGCGACGATGCAGTTCAACAAACCGATTGCCGGAAAGCCTTTGCGATGGTGATTGGACACGAATGGAGAATTATGCTGGCACGAATGTAGGGGAAATCGGCCAATTCATCCCGGACAGCCTAGTCGTACTTACGGCCCTTGGTGTACAGGATATTGCCAAAATTGATCGCGAAAGTAATATTGACATATCGTTCCTGTACCAGGTTGACCGCCTGCGTGCCCCGTTCCCCATATTGCAACACGATGCTGTAGGCCAGCGGGCTCTTGAGCGAATTAACCCCGAAACCGGCAGTAACGCCCATGTCCCGGATAGGCTGGCCATAAACCTGCAGGTAAGAAGTGCCATAGTATACCCCGGCCTGGAGATAGCTCAATTCCACCTTGGTATTAAAGACCACTTTCTTTTTGGAGACCTCGAAGCCGGCTGAAGCCCGCTGGCTGTTAACGAGGGCATAGCCCTTATTTACATAATTGAGTGAGCCCCAATCCTGGTATTTGTAGTCGGCAAGGAAGGTATATTTCTGATCCTTGGTAAGTGCCACCCCAAACCCATAGGCGAGGGGCATGGGCTGATAACTTCTGGATAGCGTTTCATCAGCAAGGGTGATCGAATCAGGTCCCAGCACGGTGCGCCGGGTCTCGGCAAAGAGATCCGTGCGCGGCGAGAAAGTGCCCCCCAGCGAATACTGCCATTTTTTCCCCAGGTTCCCGTATAACTGCAGACCATAGGTCATATACAGGTTGCTGAGGTTGATATTATTGGTCGTCGAAACCAGGGTCGCCCCGGCAATGCTATTTTGCAGGATCTCCTTCTGGTTAAGCTGTCCGAATAAATAGCCCGCGTCAACGCCAAGAGAGAGGTGATGGAAGAATTCATAGGCATTCGCCCAATAAACCTTGTTTACGCTCCCATGCCCCTGATAAAAGCCATTGGCGATCTGCGTGGTAGTGGCCGTCAGGATGGTAGGCACATTGAATTCATAGTTCTGCGTGCTGAACGGGACCAGCCCGATACTGGTGCCCCAATGCCTGGCGGCCTTGATGCCTATTGACAGCCTCCTGAATGTGATGTCGCCGGACTGGGTGCTGGACGGATCCACGGGCTGGCCGTAATAGTTGATGATGCTGCCCCGGATGCCTAACTCCATGACCAGGTATTGATCGGTCAATGCGCTGAACGAAGCCGGATTATTGTTGATCAGGAATCGGTTGCTGCGATAGGCCTGTCCCGTATTCGCCAATCCGGTCGTACGGTTGTAATAGCCGTCGTCCAGGTCCCCGACGCCCAGTTGGGAATAGGGTGAAAAATTTCCCTGCGCCATAGTCCTTACCGAGGAAAGCACCAGGATGCCGGCCATGATGATCAGCACGTGGATCCGGGGAAAGTCGATATGATGGTTTGGTCGGCTCATGATACGTACCGGTTGCTCGTATTTATTTATTGATGAGGGTACAGGGATATATAATACACGATCAGCGTAACCCGCTGCGACACCGGATAGGTGGCGTCGGCCAGCACCGCCCTGTTAAAGGTCGTTTCGCCGTCCGGGGGAGGCATGCTCAGCACCAGCCCGTTCTGACTGGCAGTCTGGGAACTGTTGACGATCTGGGCCTTCACGAAACTGGTGATATCGTAACTATAGACGGTATTCTGCGGATTCAAATAATCGACGACAAGGTTGCCGTTCTGAATGCCTCCCGTGGTGCTGGAGGGCAACGGAGTGACGATCGAATTATAGAGGTCCGTGACATACAGGTTCAGGTTTGGCGGCAGTCTCCAGGTGGTCGAAAAGCTCCCGGGAACCGGTCTTACGATCAGTTGGGCCCTCAGAACCCCTATGTAATCGGGCCGTTGTGCAATGGCGTTCAGATTGGGAAAGGTGATCTTAACGTTGCTGCCCGTAATGCTTTGCACGTAGGCATTGTTATTCGTCAGCGCAGACGGGGTGGTCGGCGGCGTTTGCAGGTATTGGGTGGGCAGGATCAGGTTCTTCATGGGGCTATTGCTCCGGTCGACCTTGATATTATTGAATTGCATCGACTTATTGGTAATGTTGAAGTCGATGAATTTCTGTGACGTATAAGCGGACGCTTCATTATAGTAGATCCGCATGGTCGCGCTGTCCTTGAATCCATAGATCGCGCCGGTGCTGCCCGGCGCCGGCGAAATGCACAGACCATGGAACCAATTCAGCCAGTTGGTAGGCTTGATGATCGAATCGGAATTATCCTGGATCATCCGGTAGAGCAATTTGCCCAGGCTATCCGGCATCCTGATCTTGATGGAATCTCCGATGCCCTGGCTGGTATAGGGGATACTTGGATAAATGAGGGCGCTGCTGCTGCCCCAGGACGTCGGGCTTATCGGAAAGCTCGAATTGCTGAAGACCCCGCGCTGAAAGCTGGATAACTGATAAAGAGAACTCACCTGGTTGATCATGAAGGATTGGCGCAGGGTGGTATCTCCATAATAGGGACTGCCTTTCTTATATTGAAGGATCAGCACGATCGAATCGTAAGAGTCGGAAGGCTGAAGTGCAGGGGGCTGCGGCGGCGGGAGTACCTGCAGGAATGCCCTGGAATTGATATTGCCAAAATAGCTGTCCGTGTAATTCCCCACGAGCAGATAGCCCGTGCCGGCAGTGGCCGTGGAGTCCAGATAAAGCGTGGACAGGCTTACCAGGCTGGTGTCCACCGCAACGATCGTGGCCCCATTATTATCGGGGAGGAAATTAGGCCCGAAGTTGAGGATGGGCTGTTTTTGGCAGCTCGCCAGGCCCAGACCGGCCAGTACAATGAAGAAAAACGGGTATATATATTTAGTCATCTCGCAGATAGTCCAATTTAGCCAGTCTTTTTTCAAGAATTTGTGCAATAATAAGGGGCCTAACTGTTACTATTTTGTTAGTATGTATTAGTGACAACAATAAAACGACCAACAGACGCTTTTTATATACTAATGGAGGACTGGGGGAGCCTTTGGACAACCCGTTCTCCGGGTGGGTAAAAAAGGGCTTTCTCGTTCTTTTTCAGGCAAATGTACGGATCGGAAAGTGCGCGGACCGGAGAGAATAGCGAAAAAACGAAGCGCTTGCTTTATTTGTCTATGAAAAAAGCCGGGTTGTCTATTAATAACCCGTGGAAATACATTTTAACGATTTTGCTAAGGTGACTTCAAATACATTAGCGAAAAATTTCAATAAAATATGAAGCGGATTAATACTGCGTTGCTCTTACTGTTGTCGCTGGGAGTCCTATTTTCTTGTTCCAAAGCTAGCCTGGATTACACACAAAACGGAAACTGGGTTTCCCGCGCCATTTTTAAAGGGGTACCCATGGCCTATGGGGCTTCCTTCGTAGTAGACAATATCGCCTATGTCGGCACGGGGTATAATCCCACCACGCCAAACACACGTTTGGCGTCCATGTTCAAATACACACCCTCCCCGATCAATACCTCGGCTCCCACAGGATACGATAGCGCCTATGGCGGATGGAGCCAGGTGGCCGATTTTGCAGGAGGCGGTAGAAGCAATGCCGTAGGTTTTTCAATTGGCGCCCTTGGCTATCTCGGATCCGGAACGCCGGACGGATTTACGCCGCTGAGCGACTTTTATTCCTATAATCCCACGGCCAACCAGTGGACGAAGATCGACAACATGGGCACCGGAGGGCAGGTATTTCCCCGCGTGGACGCCGTTTCATTCAGCTTTGACACGACGGGATATGTGCTTACCGGGACCGACTATAATTATTACTTCGGCGATGTCTGGAAATATAGCCCGGCAACCGGCCATTGGAGCCAGGAGACGGACATGCCCGGTTCCAAAAGATCCCAGGCCGCGACCTGGATGTACAAGGGCAATGGCTATCTGCTGACCGGCTTCACGCCCGGATCGCAGTGGACGGCCGGTGGAAATGCCTGTTACGATTTCTGGAAATTCAATCCGGCTACCCACATCTGGACCCGGCTTCGCGATATCTATAATACCAACGCCTCCCAGACCTACGATGACGGATACACGAATATCGTACGCTATCATGCCGCTGCCTTTACGATCCTCGGCACGGCCAGTGGGGACAAAGGGTATATCACGACCGGCGCCAACGGCGTCCCCTATAATTATACCTGGGAGTATGATTTCGCTACGGACCTGTGGACGCAAAAAACACCCTACGAGGGATCCGCAAGACAAGGCGCGGTCGGCTTCACCGTCTTGAACCGGGGGTTCGTCACCACGGGCATCAGCGGCTCCACGGCCAATGACGACACCCGGGAATTCTTCCCCAACCAGATCTATAATCAGTATGACTAACGGGAGATCCCGCGTCCCAAACCAATGGATCTATACGACACTCATCCTGCTGGCGGCAGCGGCACTGGTCTATGTCAATTTGCACCGTAAGGCCGCGGCGGCTAAGGACCAGGTACATCTGGAACTCAAACCCATTCAGGTGAATGAAGGATGGGGTTACCTGATCCTCCAGGACGATCACGTGTTCATCCGTCAAACGATCATTCCGGCCATTCAGGGTGCACATCCCTTCCGGACCCGTGAGGATGCCATGGCCGTCGGTCAAAAAGTCTTTGACCGGTTGTCCGCGGGACAAATGCCCATAGTGACCGTTGCAGAACTGAAAGCCATGGGCATACGGCCCGATTCGTCACGGCATGATTCCGTTCAAAGAAAATAAATTTCCTATACCGATACAGCTGACTATTTTTACCGACCCCCGGACGTTCCGGGGGTTTATTAATCATTCATTTTTGAACCATGAGCAAGATCTCAGTCATCCTCCTGTTATTCATCGCGCCGGCAATCCAGGGCCTCGCTCAATCGACCGAAGCCGCTCATTTCGACCAGCACGCGGCATTCAACCCTTTTTTCTATCCATCCAACGGCACGGTTTACCGGAGCGCTGGAGGAGCGCCGGGCGCGAAATACTGGAATAATAAGGCGGATTACCGGATTAACGCTACCCTGGATACGGCCGCGCACGCACTGAGCGGGTCGGTCACGATCAGCTATACCAATAACAGCCCCGATGACCTTCCCTTTCTCTGGCTGCAGCTCGATCAGAATATTTATCGCAAAGAGTCGCGCGGCGAATTGACCAGCCCGGTGACCGGCGGACGCTGGTCCAACAAAACCTTCACCGAAGGAGACGTGCTCCGGTCCGTGACCCTGATCCAAAACGGCCAGTCGGTCCGCGCGGATTATCTGGTTAGCGACACGCGCATGCAGATCAGGCTGCCGGAAGCGCTGAAGGCCGGCGGAGGCGCTCTGCAGATAAGGATCGATTATTCGTTCGATATCCCTGAATATGGTACCGACCGCATGGGACGTCAACTGACCGGCAACGGGTGGATCTATGAAATGGCGCAGTGGTATCCCAGGATGGAAGTGTATGACGATGTGTATGGCTGGAACCTGCTTCCCTACCTCGGGGCGGGCGAGTTCTACCTGGAATACGGAAATATCGACTATACGATCACCGCGCCGTCGAATCTCGTGGTGGTCGGCTCGGGGGAATTGCTGAATCCCTCGGAAGTGCTGACGGCGACGCAGCTATCCCGGTTGGCGAAGGCCAGGACGAGCGATAAGACCGTGTTCATCCGTACGCAGGATGAGGTGACGGATCCGGCATCCCATCTGCCGCGCAAGAGCCTGACCTGGCATTTTCACTGCAATCAGACCAGGGATGTGGCCTGGGCGGCATCCAGGGCCTTTATCTGGGATGCGGCAAGGATCAACCTCCCGAGCGGAAAGAAGGCGCTTGCGCAGTCCGTTTATCCTGTCGAAAGCGCCGGGCGCGCTGCCTGGGGCCGTTCCACAGAGTTTGTGAAGGGATGTATCGAGCTCTACTCGAAAGAATGGTACGAATACACCTACCCGGTGGCGACCGATGTGGCCGGCAACGTGAACGGCATGGAATACCCCGGGATCGTGTTCTGTGGCGGAAATAGTCGCGAGGGTCAACTATGGGACGTAGCGAACCACGAGTTCGGACACAACTGGTTCCCCATGATCGTAGGCTCCAATGAAAGGAAATACGCCTGGATGGATGAAGGTTTCAATACGTTCATCAACGGCGTCGATACCCGGGTCTTTAATAACGGGGAGTTCGACCAGAAACAGGACCAGCAAAGGCAGGCGAAGTTCCTGTTCAACCCCGGTTCCGAACCGATCCTGACGCAGCCTGACGTCCTGACCGCAAATAACCTGGGAACGGCAGCCTATGCCAAACCGGCGCTCGCCCTCGACTTGCTCAGAAAATATGTATTGGGAGAAAAACGGTTCGACTACGCATTCCGGACCTACATCAAGCGATGGGCGTTCAAACATCCGACGCCATGGGATTTCTTCCGCACAATGGAAAATGCATCAGGTGAAGACCTCGGCTGGTTCTGGCGCGGCTGGATCCTCAATAACTGGAAACTGGATCAAAGTGTCAAAGGCGTCAGGTACGCGAATGGCGATACCGCCAGCGGCGCATTCATCACCCTGGAGAACCTGCAGGAGATGGCCATGCCCGTCGCACTCGCCATCCAACAGCAAAATGGCCATACGGACACCGTTATCCTCCCGGCCGAAGTTTGGGAGAAAGGATCGCCCTATACCTTCCATTTTGCGTCCACCTCCGCCATCAGGTCCGTCGTGATCGATCCGGAGCACGATTTTCCGGACATCGACCCGTCAAATAATACCTGGACCGGCGTATCCCCCGTCAAGCCCGTCCCTGCCGGCGTGTCGGCGACCGGGGTCATCGACAATTACCTGAAGGTGATCGGCGGCCGGCCGGCTCTCGAAGCGGTAAAGGACATGACGATCGTTTCCGGCGGCGAGGTGCAGGGCCAGCGCGTCGTACAAACGCAGAAATTTGCAAGCCCTGGGACATTCGTCATGGAACTGGCTGCACCCGATATCAACGTAACGGCGATCAAGCTGCTCGTGAACGGGGACAGCGTAAAGGTCGTGCAGATGGGGCAAACCCCTCCGCTGGACGAGGATACCCGCAATGAACTGCGGGACGGCGCCCGGATGTTCCCCGAACTGGCATTTTCCGGAAGCGGTTATAAACTGGATCTGACCAGCATCAGAAATCTTGATGGAAAGGACGCCTACGAGGTCAAAGTGACGCACGGCGGCACTACCGTCCTGTATTATTACGACATCCACACCGGCTACCGGATCAGAACGGTCCGTACAAACAAGGAGGGCGCTGCAAATGCTACGGATTATGACGACTACCGCGACGTCAATGGCATCAAAATACCCTATAAGGTTTCCGCAGATGAAGGACAATTCATCCTCTCCCTGACGGTACAAAGTGTCAAGCTCAATGGAGGATTGACGGACGCAGACTTCAAATGACTTCAAATGACTTCAAATGACGCCGTGGAGGAACTGATCGTGGATATAATCCACTACGCTGGTCAGGCTGCCTGATTGCTCATAAACTTTCAGCTGGCGATCCGCCCCGGTGCCCTTTTCCAGGATGCTGGCGACATGACCGGTGGCATGACGGCTCCCCAGGGGATCGACCACGTCATCGACGAAGTCAAGCAGCTCGTAGATCAGCACGCGGGTATTCACTTCTTCTTCCTTTCCGAAGTCGATCAGCCTCCCGTCGATGCCATAGCGGCTGGCCCGCCACTTATTCTCATTGATCAGCGCGCGGGAATATTGGATGTAGTTCATATTCCGCAAACGCAGTTTATAGATCTTCACGCAGATGGCCTGAAAAAGGGCCGCGATGCACATCGTCTCCTCTACCGTCATCGGCACATCGCAGATGCGGAACTCCACCGTATTGAAGAACGGATGTACCCGGAGATCCCACCAGATCTTCTTCGCATTATCGATGCAATTGGTCTTTACCAGCAGCTTGACGAAATTGTCATAGGCTTCGATGCTCTCGAAATATTCGGGAATACCGGTCCGCGGGAATTTGTCGAAGACCTTGGTACGAAACGACTTATACCCGGTCACACGGCCCTCCCAAAAAGGAGAGTTGGTGCTGAGCGCATAGATATGCGGCAGGAAATAACGGGTCGAGTTGGCAATATGATTGGCCATCTCCCGGCTTTCCATGCCGACATGAACGTGCAGGCCGAAGATCAGATTGCTGCGCGCGGCCTCCTGCAACTCGTTCACGATCTCGCTGTACCTGGCATGATCGGTGATGAGCTGGCTTTCCCAATGGCTGAAAGGATGCGTGCCTGATGCGCCGACCCAAAGGCCCAGGTCTCCGGCAATCTTCGATATGGTCTTGCGCAGGGTAGATACATCCTTATGAGCCTCCTCGATGTTGCGGCAAATGTCCGTTCCGACCTCCACTACGGCCTGGTGCATTTCCGCCTTGACCTTATCGCGGATGATCTTCTGGCCCTCCGTGACGATCTTTTGTTCATGGCTCTTTAATTCCCTGCTGGCGGGATCCACGACCATGTATTCTTCTTCCACCCCGAGGGTAAAATTGTTGTAATTGATATCGGCCATGCTGGTTCTTTTTTTTATGCGAATAGGAACTTGCCCGCCCCGCTCCGTACATACTCTCCCCAGGTCAGGTTGTCCTCTCCCTCCCGGTTGGACAGCGCACGCTCGATCGCATATTCGGCCGCCGTGTCGACGACCCAGTTGAAATTATCTTCCCCTACGCTGCTGCACTCGGCATCCGGAGCGGGATTGCAGAAGTCGATCGCATAAGGGACCCCGTCGCGCACGGCCAGTTCCACCGTATTGAAATCGTAGCCCAGCAACCGGTTTATGCTGATCACGATCTCCTCCATCTGTCGCAGCCGTTCGTCCGAAGGGGCGAAATCGGCTGAATAACGCAGGTGATGCGGATTGCGCGGCTCGTAGGACATGATGCGCACATATTTGCCGCCGATGCAATAGCATCGGTAGTATTCGGAAAACACGATCTCCTCCTGCAGCAGCATGACCAACTGTCCCGTCTCGCTGTGCTTCCGGAAGAAATCTTCCTTATCGTGCAGCTTATATACATGCTTCCATCCCCCGCCCGCGAACGGCTTCATATAGGCCGGAAAACCGGTGTATCCGAAGATCCCGTCCCAGTCGAGGGGATAGGTCAGGTTCGAAAAGGACTGATCGCTCGTGTCGGCGGGCAGATCATGGGAAGGCAGGATGACCGTCTTGGGGACCGGCACGCCGCTGCGCACCGCCAGGCAATTGTTGAAGAACTTCTCGTCCGCACTCCACCAGAACGGATTATTGATCACCGCGGTACCGCAAAGGGCCGCGTTCTTCAGGTAGGCCCGATAGAACGGAACGTCCTGTGAGATACGGTCGATGATCACATCATACCCGCTGGGAACCCCCTGCATCACTTTGTCGATGCGTACCGGGGAGGCGACCACGTTGCCGTTGCTCTTGCGGTTGACGGCTTCGATAAAGGCCATGGGAAAGCTCCGCTCCTGTCCGAAAAGAATCCCTATTTTTTTCATGATCCATGATTTTCAATTCAGGGGCAATAACGACAAATAATGCGGGAACATCTCCTTCCATACCGGCCAGTCATGCGTCCGGTCCGGACGTATATCCAGCCAGTGGCTGATATGTTTCCTGGTCAAAATGCCGCTCAGCAATTCGTTCTGCGGCTTGCAGCTGTCTGCATCGGCCGTGCCCAATACGATGCCCATCTTCCAGAGGTCGGGATCATGAGCGTCCGGTAGGTAGTCCACGGGATTATTGTAATAGACGGCGTCATCGTAGTAACCATCGACGAAGGAACGGATGTCGAATACGCCGCTCATGGAAAAGCAATAGGCGGTTAGCGCAGGGTGCCGGAAGGCGA
>JAUZNZ010000030.1 GCA_030706735.1 Bacteroidota bacterium
ACAAAAATATCCGCGGAGCGGACAAGGGGCGCCGCCTCCATGATCATCGGCACCGCCTCCTCGAACCAAACGATATGCGGTCGTAATTGCGCGCCATCATCCGCCAATTGCCCGAGCAGGATATCCTCCCTGATCTCATAGATCAACGATTCGTCCATCTCGCTTCGCATCTTGAATATTTCCCCGTGCAGGTGCATCACACGGCTGCTTCCCGCCCGCTCATGCAGGTCGTCGATATTCTGCGTAATGATGTGTACGTCGAAATCCTTTTCGAGTTCCGCCAACCCGGTATGGGCGGCATTCGGCTTGGAGCCGGCTACGTCGCGCCGGCGCATGTTATAGAAGTCCAGCACAAGTTGCGGGTTCTTTCTCCAGGCCCTCGGAGTCGCCACCTCGGTAACCTCGTATCCTTCCCAAAGCCCATCGCTGTCGCGGAAAGTGCGCAATCCGCTCTCGGCGCTGATCCCCGCGCCCGTCAGTACCACCAGTTTTTTCTTTGCAGAAGAGGTATTCATATCCTAAAAATAGATCAGTTCGCTCCCGACCCGCCGCCTTCCAGCATATATTCAAGC
This sequence comes from Bacteroidota bacterium, assembly GCA_030706735.1. GTDB lineage: Bacteria > Bacteroidota > Bacteroidia > Chitinophagales > Chitinophagaceae > Puia. The sequence continues at coordinate 573 of JAUZNZ010000030.1, forward strand.
ACTTGCCTGAAACCAGCCGCTAGCGTGGATCCGTGGGGATTGTCGGTTGAAATGTCCGTTACAAGAATATGACGGGACGTCCCCGACGGGGTCAGGCCCGGACGGACCATGAGCGTATCGGGGCCCCCCACCACGCCGGAATCGCTTCGTTCGATGCGCATCAGGGCCTCGCAGTTCATACGCTGCTTATTGAAGTCATAGGGATCGCGCGTATGCAGGAAGGCATAATAACGGGATACATCCGTTGCCGTGCTATCGTATAACCAGCTTGCCGGGGTAAAAAAGGAGTTCAGATAATCCTGCGGACCCGAGAAGATCAGCACCCGGTTCAACTTGAATTTCTTGCCAAAATAGGCCGCATGGCCGGCGCCTTGTGAATGCCCACCCACAAGGATCTTCCCCCATTGGATTTCGTCATTCACCAGGTATTCGTCCCATCCCTGACCCGGATAGTTCCGGACGAGATAGCGCAGGAAAAGATGAAAGCGGTTATACAGGCAGTTCATACTGTCGACTTGCACGAGTGAGCTCACGGGTGAGCCGAACACGATCTCCTGGCGGAAGGCATTGAAACAGGAACTGTCCGGGCTGTTGCTGCAGACCGTCGTGATCACGTTGTTTGGATAATCGACGCTGATCACGGAATAACCCAGTAAGGCAATGGACGAGTCGAAGGAGAAAAGATCGCGTGCCGCCGACCCCGTTCCTTCGATCATAAATACCAATTTATGCTTGGCTGCCGATGCCGGAGGCGTAAACGCAACATGGTTCCCATGTATAGTGAGAAGAGAAGGGTCTGTGCTGTCGGGCCGGACGGACACCACGCTGACCTGGGCAGAAAGCGCGGAAAACAAAAAAAGCGAACATGCAGTGGCCCATCCCTGAATGCCCAATATCTTTCCCTTATTCATCTTGCTGATCTTTTGGTTGTCGCTTGGTCCTTTTATCGAAAATCACTTGCCTTCTCCCGCCATGTCCATGATCAGTTCCCATTCTTTTTCTGTAACCGGCTGCGTCGAAAGACGGCCGATCCGCACCAGGGCCATATTGGCGAGCCGCTTGTCCGCCTTGATCTGTGCAAGACCGACGGGCTTCTTCAGTCGCCGCAGCGGTTTTAGGTCCACAGCCACCCAACGCTCATCGTCCGTGGTCGGATCCTGATAATGTTCCTTGATCACCTGCGCAATGCCTACGATCTCCGTTCCTTCATTGCTGTGATAGAACAGGACCTCGTCTCCCTTCTTCATTCCGTTTAAATGCAGACGCGCTGCATAGTTGCGAATGCCGCTCCACACGGTCTTCTTGTCTTTCACCAACTGATCCCAGGAATACACCCCGGGTTCCGATTTTACCAACCAGTATGCCATAGTCAGGTATATTGCTCCCGAAATTACGATATCCGCCGAATAGCCCGACCCTTAAAAATATTTCGCTTTTACAAATCCATAACGAAATGTGGCAACGTATTTAATAGCGTTCAATACCGGTTGGATCCCGGGTCCCTGGCCGACCTGATCAAGGCGGGTAACGGTACTGCAGAGCTGAAGACGGTAGCCGGCGGTAAACTCCGGGTCATGCCGAAGTGACCATCCGTGACGATCACGTCTTACTACCCAAATAAATGATTTACAACACCCTAATCGCAGAATCGCGCTGACCCGATCACGCGGAAAGGCAGCTTTTGAAAAAAAAGTTGCCTTTTTAAAATCCAAACCAGGCCGAACTACGTATGTAAATGTAAGGCCTGGTTTTAACCCTATTTAACGCTTGCGACAGGTTGTTTTAAGGGTCAAGACCATCCGATTACTGAGGTAATATGGGTGGTCTTATTTTTTTGCCCTTCCTGTGCGCACCCTACTCGCTAACCCGTCCCAACTCGTCGCCCGCCGGGCTATTCACTCGCCAGCACGTCGGCGATATGCATCGTCCGCAGGGAATACCCTTTATATCGGATATACCCATCCAGATGCATCAGGCAGGAAAGATCGGTGGAGATGATATAGTCGGCGCCCGTTTCAAGGGCATTGTTCACTTTCTGGTCGGCCATGGCGATGGAAATGGACTCGAATTTGACGGCAAAGCTTCCTCCGAATCCGCAGCAGGTCTCCACATCCTTCATTTCGAGTAATTCCAGTCCCTTTACGTTCGAGAGCAATTTCCGGGGCTCCTCCTTGATCCGGCATTCCCGAAGGCCGGCGCAGGAGTCATGGTACGTGGCGCGGCCCGAAAGGCTCGCTCCCAGGTCTTCTATGCCCAGCACATTGACCAGGAACTCGGAAAATTCGTAGGCCCGCTTCTGCAGGTCCTTGACCTCATTGTGCATGGAAGAGTTGTCGAATAAGCCGGGGTAATAGTTGCGGACGAAGCCTGTGCAGGACGCGCTCGGCGCAACCACATAGTCCGCCCCCGCAAAATCCCGTAGGAACTTGCTGCAGACTTCCCTGGCCTCGTCCCGGAACCCCGCATTATAGGCCGGCTGGCCGCAGCAGGTCTGATTGGTATTGTATGCGACCTCGACGCCTGCTTTTTCCAATACCTTCACCATATTGAAGGCGGTCTGGGGATAGAGTTGATCTACGAAACACGGTATGAATAATTGTACTCTCAGGGTCTCTGCTTTCAGGGTGCTGTGGCTGGTTTGATGGAATTGAGCATATCGATCATCTTCAGGGCGGTCATGGCCGACTCCTCCCCCTTATTCCCATGCCGGCCCCCGGTCCGCTCGTCGGCCTGCTGCTGGTTATCGACCGTCAATACCCCGAATATGCAGGGAATGGGCAAGGACAGGTTCAATTGGACCATTCCGTCGGTAACGGCCTTGCATACGTAATCGAAGTGCGGCGTGTCCCCGCGCAAAACGCAACCCAGGGCGATAAAGGCGCTGGGCCGGCCGTCTTTATACTTGTGGATCTCCCAATAGGACTTGATGCCAAAGGGAATTTCGAAGGCGCCCGGAACGGTAATGATCTTCCATTCCGCCCCCGCCTTTTTCAATATGTTGATGCAACCTCTTTCCAGTGCGTCCACGATCGCAGCATTCCATTCGGTCCGCACAATAACGACACAGGCACCCTTCTTATCCTGAAGAATGCCTGACGGGGATTCAAAAAGTTTGCTGTTGCTGACCTCTGCCATGAGAATTGTTGGAATTATTTACCCGCGATGACTCCCAGCCGGGCCAGATATTTGTCGATATCATAGCCCCTCTGCGACGCCGGGTATTTATCCTTGATGATCCGGTACATTTCGATCGCCTCCTGGTTCTTGCCCATGCTCTCATAGAGATAGCCCGCACGGAAAAGATATTCCGGGGAAAACAGGTCGTCCTTCTCGAAATACGTTCCCGCTTTCTTATACTGATCCGCCGCTTCCGACCGCTTGTTCAATTCGGAATAGGCATCTCCGAGCAGACCGAACGCGCGGATCTGCACCTGTTCGACGGAACTGGAAAAATCCTTGAGGTATTTGACCGCATTATTAAAATCGCCGAGCTTCAAATAACAGCTGCCGGCATAGAACGAGGCCAGATTGGCGGCCCTTGTTCCACTATATCGGGAAATGATCTTTAGGAAGCCTGCATTGACATTGTCCCCATTCAGCGCCAGCCTCGTCGAATCCATCTTGAAATACTCCTCGGCGCGGAACATGGCTTCCGTGGCCTTCGCCTCATTGGGATCCTTGATCCAGTTCTTATATCCCAGGTAGCCGCCCACGACCAGGACGAGAATGACCAGGACAGTGCTCAGCATTTTGCCATTCTGCTCCCAGAACTGCTGGAACTTCTCGATCGGGTTCTTTTCTGCTTCCAGATGGGCCGGGCGTTTGATCTCTGACATGATAGTTTATTTGGCGTTAATTGGTTTTAGCTTGCGTCAGTCCACGATGAAGGGGTATTTCTTATCCACGTAAACGTCCTTCAACAGTTCGCTCTCATCGGGCAACGGAGATTCTTCCGCGAACTTTACGGCGGCGGCGACGGTATCGCTCACGCGTTTATTGATGACGTCAATTTCCGCCTGTGTGGCGAATTTCCTGGTCAGAATGGTATTCAACACGAGCTGGATCGGGTCCTTTTGTTTGTATTCATCGACTTCTTCCTTCGTCCGGTATTTCTGTGGATCGGAGATCGAATGTCCCTTGTAACGATAGGTCTTGATCTCCAGCAAGGTGGGACCGTCTCCCTGCCTGGCCCGCTTCACGGCGCGGGCGACGCCCTCATGCACCGCTTCGGGACTCATGCCGTCGATCGAATCGCCTGGCATTTCATAGGCATCGGCCAGTTTGTAGATATCCACCACATTCGAGGTACGCTCGACGGAGGTGCCCATGGCATAATTGTTATTTTCACAAATGAAGACCACCGGCAGCTTCCAGAGCATGGCAAGATTGAACACTTCATGGAGCATCCCCTGGCGGGCGGCCCCGTCCCCGAAAAAAGTCAGAACGGCATGGTCCGTGCCCTTGTATTTTTCGGCAAAAGCCAACCCGGCGCCCGTACCGATCTGGGCCCCGACGATCCCGTGACCGCCGAAGAACCGGACATCCACGCCGAAGAAGTGCATGCTGCCCCCCTTGCCCTTGGCGGCGCCCGTAGCCTTGCCGTATAGTTCGGCCATGCAGGATTTGGCGCTGACACCCTTCGAAAGGGCCAGGCCATGGTCGCGATAAGCGGTGATAAAGGGATCTTCAGGCTTGGTGGCCGTCATACATCCGGCCGCGATCGCTTCCTGGCCGATATAAGCATGGAAAAACCCCCGGATCTTGCCCTCCATTTTATATTTTTCTTCTGCCGTCAACTCGAACTGCCGGATAAGCTGCATCAATTCATACCAGTACAGGTAGGTCTCTTTAGAGAATTTGGTCGCCACTTGGTGAAAATTTGAGGTTTGCCCGGCGGTTGTCCACCCCGGCGATCGGCCTGGTCGGATAGCTGGCCCGCTCTGGGCGGGGGCAAAGATAAGGGGGAAATTGGAATTTATCCCATTATCTTGCAGGGGAATAGGGCCTTTTTGTTGCTGTTAAAAGACATATCGCTCGTACAGTTCAGGAACTACTCCCAGGCCACATTCCCGTTCAGGGAGCGTATAATCGGCATCTGCGGCAGGAACGGGGTGGGCAAGACCAATCTCCTCGACGCCATCTATTACCTGTGTTTTACACGAAGCTATTTCATCCGGTCGGATCAGCAGAATGTGGCCGGCGGGGCAGACGGTTTCCGCATCGCGGGCCGGTTCGAAAAACAGGGCTCCCCCGCCGAAGTGGTATGCATTTTCCGGGGCGAAGGCGGCAAGGAATTTCTCCTGGACGGGGAGCCCTATGAAAAATTCTCCGCCCATATCGGCCGCTTCCCTTGCGTCATCATCGCGCCGGACGATGTCCAGATCATTACCGGGGGCAGCGAGGAACGGCGCCGCTTCCTGGACTCCCTGCTTTCCCAGCTCGACCCGGATTACCTGCTTACGCTCATCGAATATAATAAGGTGCTTCAGCAGCGCAACGGCTTTCTCAAATCCCTGGAAGGCAAACGTCTCCGGGACGAGGATCGTCATCTTCTCGAGGTCTATGACGGCCAGCTGACCCGGCCGGGCATGCATCTGTTCGCCAGGAGAAAGGCCTTCCTGGCAGCCTTCCTGCCGCATGCAGGCAGGTTCTATACGGAGATCGCCGGTTCCCAGGAGCCGGTTCAAATGTCCTATCGCTCTCAGCTCCTCGATTCGGCCTTTCAACCCCTGCTGCACCGCAGCCTCGAAAAAGACCTGCACCTGCAAAGGACCGTCGCCGGCATCCATAAGGACGATATCGAACTGACCTTCAGAGGCCAGCCCTTCAAAGGCGTCGCTTCCCAGGGCCAGCGAAAAAGCCTGCTCTTCGCCCTGAAACTGGCCGAGTACGCGGCACTCCGCGAGGCAAAAGGGTTTGCTCCCATGCTGCTGCTGGATGACGTCTTTGAAAAGCTGGATGAGGGTCGCATGAGGAACCTGCTGAACCAGGTCTGCCTCCGGGGCGATGGACAGATCTTCATCACCGATACGCATCAGGGTCGCATCGAGGCGGCACTGGATCCCCTTTCCCTTCCCTACCAGATCCTTGCCTTGTGACCCTTGGCCCCGCCCGGTGACCTGCCTTCCCCGCGCCCCCCTTTGTGCCCTCCCCGCATTTTCCTACCTTGCCATCATGAGCGAGATTTCCCTCGGAGACGCCTTGAAGAAGTTCCTCGACCAGAGCCCCTTGAAAGGTTCCATCCGCGCCTTGCAGATCGAGGATGCCTGGGAACAGATCATGGGCAAGACCATCGCGCGTTATACGGACAAGATCCAGATCCATGGACATACCCTGTTCATCAATACCTCCGTCGCTCCCCTTCGTCAGGAATTGGTCTATCAGAAAGAAAAAATAATCCAGCGTGTCAACGAGGCCATGGGAGATTCCATGATCAAAGAAGTGGTGATCAAGTGATGGCCACTCGCGGGTCCACCCATCCATAAAGCAGGTCCGCCAACAGGCCGATCAGGATGAAGAAAAAGGACGTAATGAGGACAGACCCCATCACGACGGGAAAGTCCAGCTTCTCCAGCGCATCGACGGTCACCTTCCCGATCCCATGCCAGCCGAAAATATACTCTGCGAAGAAGGCGCCCGCCAGCAATTCCGCAAACCAGCCCGTCACCGCGGTGATCACCGGATTCAACGCATTCCGCAGGCCATGCCGCCAGACCACCGTCCTGCCGCCCAGACCCTTTGCATACGCCGTCCGGATATAGTCCTTGTCCAGCTCATCGAGCAGGGCGCCTCGCGTGAGTTGAGCGATGATGGCCATGGGCCGGATGCCCAGCGTAATGGCCGGCAGGATCAGGTTGGCAAGCTGCAGCTGCCTGCCGGAGAAAGGATCGGTATCGAAAAGCCTGCCGGTAATATGCAATCCGGTATAAGGGCCGAGTAGGAATCCGAACACGTAGGCGATGATGATGCCCATGAAGAATGACGGAACGGAAATGCCCAGCACGCTCACGAATATCGCGGAGCTGTCCATCCAGGTGTTCTTCTTCAGCGCGGCCAGCACGCCGAGCAATACGCCGAACAACGTGGCGATGATCATCGCCGCAACGGCCAGCACGATCGTGCCCGGCAGCGCCTCCATCAGGATCTCACCCACATCCCGTTTCGTTTGATAGGAACGCCGCAAATAGGGCCACTTGATGCCAATGCGCGTTTCGCCTCCCACGAACAGCCCCCGTAGTCCCTTCTCCGCGATCTCCTTCCTGGAATGGATGCCGATCGGGGACAGATCGTCCAGGTAATAAACAAATTGCTTCCAGAGGGGCTGATCGAGATAGAGTTCCTTACGGATATTCTCCTGCGTAGCGGCATCCGCCCGCTGTCCCATGATCAGGCGCGAGGGATCTCCGAAACCCTGGAAAAGAAAGAATACGACGACCAGTACGCCCAGCATCACCAGGAGCCCATAGATCGATCGCCTGAGAAAGTACCTGGTCATAATGGGTTATTCGAGCTGGTCGGGTAATGCGTTGACGTCGGGCAGGGCCTGCGAAAAATCGGCATAGCTCCACTTGTTCAGAACGATCCCCCGCTTCAGCAGGTAGATCGTGGGGTTGGCGCGCGCAGCCGTCCGGATCGCCGTCACATCGCAGGTCAGGATAATGACGCCCTTCGTCAGTCCCTGCCGGTCGATCCAGGAGCTCACGCCGTCATAATCGCTGGTGATCAGGTAAACGGGGATCCCCTTGGACTTCGCCGTGACCAGGATCAGGCCGAGGGCTTTGTCCCAGGAGGGCGATTCCTCGGAGATGCCCATGCTGAAAAGGAATAGCTTGTATCCCTTCTGTTGCAGGATCTCCTGGGTGCTGTCGACACCCGATGGGGTATGCAGCAGAAAGTCCTTGATCGCCGGTTCCGCATTTCCTTTTCGCACCAACTTGTCATATCGCGAAACCAGCGTATAAGTTGCCGGATCATAGTCGTTCGGGATCTTGTCGGCCGTGAATTCCACCTTCTTCCCATTATGCATGTACACAAAACTGATCACGGTACTGTCGGGGATCGCCCCGGGAGGGATCTGCATGGCCGCCGGAATATCCTGGCCGACCCGGTAGGGCAGGCAGTCCAAGGTCGGCAGGTGCAGCAGGACGAACCATTGGAAGCTTACGGATAAGATCAGGGTAAGCAATAAGGTGGCCATGCTGGCCACCTGCGACAAGAGGGGCTTGACCTTGCCCCGCTGCATGAACAAAAAGAGGATCAGCCCGAGCAGCACCAGGTCTTTCGCAAAAGACTGCCCCGCAGTCAGCGGAATGCAATCGCCAAAGCAGCCGCACTCGCGCACCTTCCCCGATAAGTAGGCATATCCTGTAAGGAAGGTGAAAAAAACGATGAGCACCAGCAAAAGCCAGCTGAACAGTTTCATCCGCCAGCCGAGGAGCACCGCCACGCCCGCCACGATCTCGAATACGATCATGATCAGCGAGAAGGCCAGCGTGAAATGATCCAGCAAATGAAAATTCCAGGCCTCGAAGAATTCGAGCATCTTATAGCTGAGCCCCATGGGATCATTGGCCTTGATGAGTCCGGAAAATATGAACAGCACGCCGACGACAAAGCGCGCCGTATTGATGAGGATCTTCATGAAAAAATCGGTTTATGCCTATCCCCGGTGTTTGCCCTCCCCGATCAGGATCAGGGCAAACAGGGAGTAGTTGATGATGTCGATGAAATTCGAGTCAATGCCTTCGCTGATGAGCGTCCGGCCCTCATTGGCGAGGATCTGGCGCACCCGGAGCAGCTTCATGAGGATCAGGTCGGCAAAACTTTCCTGGCTCATCTCCCTCCATGCCTCCCCATAGTCATGATTCTTATTCAGCATAGTTTCGCGCGCCAGCGCCATTTTCTCGTCGTATAGCGCTTCCACCTCTTCGACCGGCAGATCCTCCATCGGGTTGCGCCCGCCATCGCCGTTGAACGACAATTGGATCAGCCCGATGATCCCATAGTTCACCATGGCGATGAATTCTGCCGTCCGGTCATCGCCGACCCGCTGTTCAACCCGTTGCGCTGCCTTTTGCTGCAGCGTGCGGATGCGTTGTGCCTTAATGAATAGTTGATCCGCGATGGAGATGATTCGCAACACCCGCCAGGAGGTGCCATAGTCCCTGGCTTTTTTTAGGAAGAGGCCCCTGCACGTCAGTACAGCCTGGTCATATTGCTGGTTCGTAGAACTCATGGCCGGTATTTCGGTCGTTTTCAATTTTATTGTTGAATTTTGTCCAAGGTCTGTATGGTAAAGATAAAGATAATGCGCCTATGTTCACATTGAATTGCCGCGGCAAATTGCTGGTCGCACGCAGGCCGCTCATCATGGGGATCCTCAACAGTACCCCCGATTCATTTTATGCGGGGAGCCGTGTAGCAAGTCTGGAAACGCTGTTGCAGACGGCGGACAGAATGATCGCTGACGGTGCGGATATCCTGGACATCGGCGGCCAGAGCAGCCGTCCCGGTGCGGAAGAGGTGGGGGTTGAAGAGGAATTGCAGCGGGTCATCGCACCGATCTCCGCAATACATAAACGTTTCCCGCATATCCCTCTGTCCGTCGACACCTGGCATGCGCGCGTGGCCGAGCAGGCCCTGTCGGTTGGGGCATCGATAGTCAATGACGTCAGTGGCGGAACCCTGGATCCGATGATGATCGAGACCGTTGGGAGATTAGGCGCACCGTACGTGTGCATGCATATGCGCGGCGATCCCGCCACCATGGCCCGGCACGCTGACTATGAAGACGTGACCAGGGAGGTATTGGATTTGTTCATCCGCCGGATCGATGATTGCCGCCGGGCAGGTATCCATGACCTGATCCTCGACCCCGGCCTGGGCTTCGCCAAACGCGCCGTCCATAATCTGGCCCTGCTGAAGAACCTCGCCCTGCTGGCCGGCATAACCGGTCGCCCCTTGCTGCTGGGGGTCTCCCGGAAATCGTTTATATACAAGGCCCTCGAACTCCCCGGACCGGAGTCGGCCCTCAATGGCAGCACCGTAATGAATACCCTCGCCCTGCTGCATGGGGCGGCCATCCTGCGCGTGCACGACCCGAAAGAGGCCCGGGAGGCGGTGCGACTGACGGAACTCTATAAAAGCGAAAATTCGCGCTCCTGAGGAACGCGAATTTTCGCATAATTATGATCGTTGCTTACTGCTATTTCTGCTGCGGCTGCGGCCTGCCCGGCATCTGCCGCATCGGCATGGTCCGCATGTTCGGGTTCGCGGAAGGCGGCGGCGCATCGGTGACGTCTTCGACCACCACGTCGAACATCAGCGTCTCGTAAGGCTTGTGGCCCGGTCCGGCCTGCTGGCCATAGGCCAGGTAGGCAGGGATATATAAGGTGCCCTTTCCACCCTTCTTGAATCGCTGCAGGCCGAAATCCCAACCGGCGATCACGGCATGCCTGCCCACGACGAATTTAAAGGGTTCGGCGGGCGGCGTCATATTTGATTCGAACGTCTTTCCGGACGGGAAGAGTTTGCCTGTATAACGAATGGCAACCTGTTTCCCGGTATCTACTTTCGGGCCATCGCCGGGAGACTCCACCTGCACATATACGCCTTCGGGCAATTTGTCGGCGTGGATCTGTTTGGAGGCCAGGTAGTCCTGCAAGGTCTTATCTTCACGGTCCTTTTCCTTCTGCTCCTCCTTTGCCCGGTCGTCTGTCACCGCGCCTTCCGTCTGGAAGACGTCCAATACCTTGAAGGAGATGGTGACCTTGTCCTTCTTATGCACGAAGGCGGGCAGCGGCCCGAATTTATGCTCGAGACTGTCGGCGAGTTCGACGACGATCGCGCTGTCCCCCTTGCGAAGCATGGTGAACACCTCGGCAGGCGTATAGGTCGGGCCGACACTATCGACCTTCGTATAGGCCGGCATGCTGTTTTCCGAACTGTATAATAAGGAGTCGCGGAGCTTTTGAACGACACTGATCTTCAGAAAGGATCCCTTTTTTGCGGGCTCGCCCTTGCCGTCGGAAATGATCTTATAGAGAAGACCGCTTTTAGTCTTTTTGAAACCTTGATTCCGGCACGCCATCGGGACAGTCAGGACGAGTGCAGCAATCACATAAAATGCAACGTTTTTCATTATTGTTGTTATTGTAGTTGTGACGAATTCTCTTTTATGGCGGCGATGAAGCGCTGAACCGTCTGCTCCAGCGAATCGTTACTGCGACCGCCTGCCGCATTGAAATGGCCGCCGCCTTCGAAATACTTCCGGGCAAAGCTGTTGACGTCGAACCCACCCTTGCTTCGGAATGAACACTTGATCTCCTCGTCCCTGTCGATAATGAGCGCCGCCATCTTGATGCCCTGGATCGATAAGGGATAATTTACGAGGCCCTCCGTGTCGCCCGTCCGGATCTCATATCGCACCAGGTCCTTCCAGGGGATGGAGATCAGCGCCGCATTGTGCTCATAAAAAATGTCCATGCGGCTCTGCAAGGCATATCCGATGAACCGCAGACGGTTTTCCAAAAAATTATCAAAGAGTTCCTCATGGATGATCGTATGATTCAGCCCGGTATCTTTTAGCGCCGCGACCATCCGGTGAACCCCGGCCGAAGCCCCGGGAAACCGGAAGGAGCCCGTATCACTCATGACGCCGGCATAGAGACAGGCGGCGATGTCCTTATCGACCCGGTCCGCATGCCCCGAACCAACGATCAGGTCATAGATCATCTCCGAGGTAGAGCTCTTCAGGGTATCGCTGATCCCATAGGCAAAATGTTCCGACTCCGGCTGCTGATGATGATCGATCAGGATCTTGATCGCAGGGAGCTTCCTCAATTTGGACGCCATGCTTCGGGTACGCGCCAGGGTATTGAAGTCCAGGCAAAAAACCCACTCTGCCGCAGCCAGAAAGGTATTGGCCTTCTCCTGGCTGTACTCATAGTCGATGACTGCCTGGCAGCCGGGCATCCACTTCAACCAGTCGGCCCAGTTTGTGGGAGAAATGACCGTGACCTGGTGACCGAGCCGGGTTAGGAAATGGCCCAGTCCCAGGGAAGATCCCATCGCGTCGGCATCCGGCTTCTGATGCATGATGATAACCACCTTCTTAGGTTCAGCCAACAAGGGGTATATTTCCTGGATCACTTTCATATTCGGCGGCAGCAAAGTTGCAGAATAAATAATCAAATCCCAAGTTTAGTTTGGGTTTCAGGGGGCATGCCTTACCTTTGCGTGCCAAAAAGAAAAGGAACCCATGAGCAATCGTACGTTTACCATGATCAAGCCGGACGCCTACTCCAAAGGCCATTCCGGCCTCATCCTCGATCAGATCATCCGGAGCGGTTTTCGCATCGTGGCAATGAAGATGACCAAACTGTCTTTGGAAAAGGCGGGGGAATTTTACGCGATCCACAAGGAACGCCCTTTTTATGGAGAATTGGTGGACTTCATGAGCAGCGGTCCCATTATCGCCGCCATCCTGGAGAAACCGAATGCCGTCGCCGATTTCCGCAAACTCATCGGCGCTACCGATCCGGCAAAGGCAGACGCCGGCACCATTCGCAAGCTATATGCGGCTTCAGTCGGCGAGAATGCGATCCACGGCAGCGACAGCGATGAAAATGCGAAGATTGAATCCGACTTCTTCTTCAGCGGATTGGAGAGAGTCTAGTCGCGCACCGGAAAGCGCCTGCGGCCCTCACGGCCCATTCGGCACCGGCGTTACGGCATAACCCCTTTTTCTCAGCAGATTGATCACTCCCTGCTCTCCGGGCAGATGCGCCGCACCGACGGCAATCAGCAGGGAACCCTTATTTAGCATCATATCCAGTTCCTTCGCCCATTTCCTGTTTCGTCCATAGAGCAGAAGATCCATATATTCGTCCATCCCGGGATCGTCCTTACGGCTTAGCGAATCGATCTTGTCCAGGTCCTGCGCCTTATAAACGGCGGCCAGATCGAGCGTCATTTGCTTGTACTGCTCCATGCTGTCAATACTGTTGACCAGGTCCTTTGCCTGCTTCTCATAGGGAATACTGTCGAACAGGCCGGCCTGGAACTCGGCGGTCTCCAGCCCTTTGATCGGCTTGTGCAGCGACTGGGCCTCCTTCATGATCATCAATTCCATGCCGTCCGTGGTCTTGCAGGCCATGTTGTTTTCTTCGATGATACTGCTGATCAGCATCGGCTTGAACCGCTCCAGCATGCCGAACGGCAGCATAGAGGAATGATGCGCGAAATAATCTTTTACTTTTCTGTAATCGGAGGAATCCAACAGATCGGAAAGCTTTTTACTATCGTTCATGCGCATGGCCTTCATCGCGCCGAGCATGCCGCTCATATCGCTCAGGTCGATCTCGAACCAGATCTGGTCGCAGGAGCTGATGACCGCTTTCAGGCTATCACTCAGCGAGGCATCTTCCGCACAAAGCACGTGCATCGTCCCGAAGAGATAGGACGGTTTGGCCAGCCCCTTGCCGCTGATCCTCCACAGGAGCGTGTGTGGAGTCGCCGCGCCTACCCTGGCGCCGCGCCCGGACTGCCCGCCCGCACTCCACGACAGCAAGCCCGCATTCAGTATTACGGCGGCGAGGATCCCGGCAGAGAATAGTCCGGCGGACATGATATATGGCGGCTTAATTGACGGCTGCTTCTTTTCCATAGACCTGGTCTTTGAATTTTAATGAGGGTGAGGGAATAAGCGGCCCGATCCCCAGGGCATCCCATTTTGCATCGACGGCGCGGATCGTTTCGTCGTCAGCGACGATGATATTGGGCCAGTCGCGTTGAAAGTCATCCAATTCCCTGGTTTTCCGGGTGCCGTCCAACCCAAGGCAGGCAAACTTCCTGGCCGGGTCGATGACCGACCTTTTCTCATACAGCAGGTGATCCCGCCTGGGGTCGAGATTATTGCAGAACCTCCACAGGGCCGTGGGCAGATCGCGCGCATCGACCGTATGTTCCACATAAAGAATCATTTTGACGCCTTCCATTTCACTCAGTTCACAGGCCGCCTCATGCAGCTCGCCGATATGACCCGGACGGTCTTTCCTGACCGACAGGATCAAACAGGGTATTCCTTTCTTGAGCAACTGCAGGTTGACATGCACGATTTCCGGGAATTTGCGATACAGGGATTCCGTGGTGAGTCCTTTATAATTGCCGGCGTCCAACTGGTACATGCTATCCCGTTCCTCTTCCATCTTATGCGTTCCGTCGATGCACATCTTGCCCCCGAACCCAAGCTTGCTGCAGCTATGGTCCAGCACATCCATCGGTCCTTGCGAATAATGCACGTCGGCGGCAGGGTTAAGATTCCTGAACACCGAGCGCGCCAGGCCTTCATAATCCTGTATGCGCACCGCACCGTCCGCCAGCACCAATATTTTATTGAACATCATCTGCCCGGCTCCCCACATGGCATTCATGACCTTCAGGCCCTGCCCCGGATATTCCTTATGGATCTTGGCGATCACGAGATTGTGAAAAACGCCTTCTACCGGCATATCCATGTCGAGGATCTCAGGCACCAGCGTCATCTTGATCGGCGCCAGAAAGATCCGCTCGGTCGCCTTTCCCAGCCAGGCGTCTTCCTGTGGCGGGATGCCGACGATCGTAGCGGGATAGACCGCACCCTTCCGGTGCGTGATGGCCGTGATATGGAACTTCGGGTACCAGTCCGGCAGGGAATAATATCCGGTGTGATCGCCAAAAGGCCCTTCCCAAATGAGGTCTTCCGAAGGATCGACATATCCTTCGATAACGAAATCGGCGTCTTCAGGCACTTCGATCTCCGGTTGGGAAATGCATTTTACCAACTCCACCTTCTTTTTCCGGAGAAATCCCGCCAGCATATATTCGTCCACATTCTCGGGCAAGGGGGCGGTGGCGCTGTACGCATACACGGGATCTCCTCCCAGTGCAACGGCTACCGGCATCCGCTTATTCATCTTTTTGTATTCGGAAAAATGGCGGGCGCTCACCTTATGCTTGTGCCAGTGCATGCCGGTCAGCCGGGGGCCGAACAGTTGCATGCGGTACATGCCCACATTGCGGGTGCCCGTATTCGGGTCCTTGGTATGAATGATGGGAAGAGTAATGAAGGGGCCTCCGTCCTTCGGCCAGCAGGTAATGACCGGTAGCAGGTTGATATCCGGATCGGCAAGGACGATCTCCTGGCATGCCCCCCTGCCCTTCCTGACCCTGGGCATCCAGCTGGCAAACTGCCCCAGTTTCGGCAGCAGCCTTAATTTGTCGATCAACCCCTCTTTCGGGGCCGACAGAAGACTGAACAATCCCTCAATCTCGCGCGTGACGTCATTCAGGTCATCAACCCCGAGTGCCATGCACATCCGCCGTTCGCTCCCGTAGGCGTTCATCAAAACGGGAAAGTCTTTCCCGGTATTCTCAAACAGCAGGGCCTTCCCCCCGCCGCCACTCTTGCTCATCCGGTCGGTGATCTCTGCCATTTCAAGCCTGGGATCGACATACGTCTTGATGCGCAGCAGCTCACCCGCCTTTTCGAGGGCGTCGATGAATTCCAGCTGATTTCTATACGCCATGTGCAAAAGTAAAACACTTCCTGGCGAATTAAGTTCGGCTTGGGAACTATTAATAGACTTTTTTGGGGCAGTCGAGCGAGCCGTTCCGGCCCCGGTGCGAAGAGGACATGAACCGGTTCGAGTTCGTAAACAGGTCGATGCTTGCACGGATGCCGGAGAAATAATACCAATCCTTATGCCCTGGATTCCCCCTGATCGTGCCGTCCGCCGGATACGTCGACGTCGATCCCTTCACTTCGCCTCCACGATACGCCATTTGCACGGCCTGGGCGCCGCGCGCATTGAACAGCGTCGTCTGATCCACATAACGCGTACTGACATCGTCCAGGTAGTCGGTGAATAATTTTCGCAGACCGATCTCATAGGCGAGGACTACATGCTCGGAAACGCGCCATTTTATGCCGCCGCCCATCGGGACGGCCATCTGCGTAAGCGCATAGGGATGTCGATCCGGATATTGCGGCAACCCCTCTCCTTCCGTGCTCAACGGCTGAAGAAATACCCGCTGCCCGAGGCTGTCGAAAGCATAGGGGTTGAAATGATAAACCGCAATGCCGGCAAATACATACGGGGTGAACCGGTGGGTACTCAGATCGAGCAGATTATATTCGGCCAACACGTTAAGCTCGACGATCGAGGTTTGAAAGCTTAAATTGCGCGCCTTCAGGTCCGCCTGCATATTATACTTATCCGCCGCACCGACCTGCCCGTAAGAGAGATTCGAGAGCAGCGAAAAATGGCCGGTCAGGTCGTACTGAATGCCGGCGCCGAACGCCCCATGCGCCTGCTGGGTCGTATAAGCCTTTGACTGAAGGTCTCCAAAGTAATTCGCAAACCCGCCAAACAGATTCAGGTGCCATTGCGCATGGACCATGCTAAAAGCAGGGGCAAAGATCGCCACTAACAAGAATTTCTTCATTCTCATTTTAATTTGTTGAATAAGTGGTGGATACCGGTCGGTTTTGCGTAAGGAAGTGGATCAGAGTAAGCTGAACGGTTCTGTTCGAATAAGCTGAACGGTTCGGTCGTAAGTGGGTTATTGGTAGAATTCTCTGATAGATTCTTGTTTGTAGGTTGAGCTCATAACGCAATAAATGAGCCAATTATTAAATATTACGGGAAAATGGCGCCGCGGGTTGCCTGAAAAAGGCATATGTTTCGCCTTAAAGAGTCATGCTCGTCGCCACTACCATATTTTTTCGGAAAAAGTCCCTTTTTTCCGTAATTTCGCAGCCCTTAATCTCCCATTGATCCTGCCCTCTGGCTTTCCTCGGGACGTAGCGCAGCCCGGTAGCGCACTTGCATGGGGTGCAAGGGGTCGCAAGTTCGAATCTTGTCGTCCCGACAGAAAGGGTGACCACTCCACCCAAAGGCTCGTAAACTCAGTGTTTACGGGCTTTTTCTTTTTTCCATACCTACCTATAAATGGGCCCGACAGCATGAACTAAAATACCCTTGCTTCAGGCGATCAATTTAGCCGGCGCAGGATGGTCTATTCAACCGGCGTTTGCACTATTTCGCCAATAGTGATAATTTAGCTGCATTGCCGCAATAAGATTACGCCAATGATAGCGTTGGGTGTCAGTTTGACAAAAATCTGCTTTTCAATTACTAATAATGTTTTGCATGAAGAAAATACTCCAATTATTAAGCCTGGCACTCTTGGGTACAAGTGCTTATTCACAAGAAGTAACTGATACAACAACTTTAAGACAATCACTCGAAAAAGCAACTGCAGCAATTAGAAGTGCTTTTGAAAAAGGCGATGCATCTTTAGTAGCACAATTACATAGTCCTGATATCATTAAATACTTTGGTGGAAATAATGTGATAGTTGGCAGAGATGCCGTAGAAAAAGGGGCAAGAGAATGGTTTCGGAATTCAAATGTAGAATTTATTGAAAACATTATTGAAAACACAGAGTTTGTTGGAAAAATTGCAATACAGACATCAATCTTCTCAATCAAAACGACGCCAAAGGATGGATCAAAATCTTCCATAGGCAGAGGACGTTCTATGGTAATTTATATTCAAGACAAAAGTAGTCCGACTGGTTGGTTGACATTGCGTGAATTCGTGCAAGAGGCGCCTCCTAAATAAGATCCTGGAATTCGGCAGACGTAATTCCAATCAGCTTTGGTTTATCTGATGACTCCCCCAAGAGTGCTGTCCTTGATCCTCCCCCTTTAACATAGGTGCATACCCCTAGCTACCCAAACCATCGCAAGTTCCTACCCTCCCAGAAGGTAAACAGGCAACATTCCTTCCAGGTTCACCGTTACGTGTTGTACAAGGGCCGCTTATTCAATTCCTTTCATTCTTCACCATTCTTTCCAGCCCCACAGCCAACAATCGCAAAATGTCATGTTCAGCATGGCGCCATTCATTTGGCCTGTGCAAAAAGAGCATTTCCTTAAGTATTTTTTCATCACGTAAATAAAATTCAAAATCAATGAAGTTTTTCAAAATGATTCCGGTGTTAATGATCTTAGGTGTATTTGGTTGTACGAAAAATAGCAACCCGAATGGCAATCCGACCGTGACGTCTACGACTCCAGGTAACCAGGGTTCGGGCGTTGGGCGTAACCAGGCGGTCAGCTTTACCTTCAGCCAGGCCATGGACTCCTCCACTATCAATGATTCGACCTTTATAGTCACGCAGGCCGGAGTGAGAGTCACGGGTACCGTGACCTATTCCGGGAAGACCGCTACGTTTACGCCAACGGTAATTTTTGCGGCCGCCACCGCCTATACTGCCACGATAAATACGGGAGCTAAGGATGTGGCCGGCAAGAGCCTGGCCAGCAATGTAGTGCTGAATTTCACCACCGGTGGCACCACGTCCACCCTGGCAGCTGTCGACCTGGGAACGGCGGCCAATTTCGTCGTTGTCGCCAAATCGGCAATCAATAACAGTTCCACCTCGGCCATTACCGGCGATCTGGGCCTGAGCCCCGCAGCTGCTTCCTATATCACAGGACTTTCCCTGACCGCTGCAACAGGCTATGCTACCTCGGCACAGGTGACAGGAAAATTGTATGCTGCGGATATGGCAGCACCGACTCCTATCAATCTGACCACCACGGTGAGCAATATGGCGACGGCCTACACCAATGCGGCAGGACGCCCTTCTCCTGATTTTGTGGAACTCGGTACCGGCAATATCGGCGGCAAGACCCTTGCTCCCGGACTGTACAAATGGTCGACCGCGGTTACCGTGCCGACTGACGTAACCATTTCCGGCGGCGCGAATGACGTATGGATCTTCCAGATCTCCGGTGATATGACGACCAGCTCGGCTGTCAAGGTCATCCTCGGCGGAAGCGCTCAAGCTAAGAATATCTTCTGGCAGGTCGCCGGCAAGGTCACCATCGGGACCACCTCGCATGTCGAAGGAACGATCTTATGCAAGACAGGAATTACCTTCCTCACAGGGGCTTCGCTGAATGGCCGGGCTCTCGCGCAAACCGCGGTGATCCTGGATGCCAATACGATTATGAATCCCTAGATCCTTGCGCTGATGCAAATGCTTGCGCAAAATAAAGAAGGCCCCGGAAAAAATCCCGGGGCCTTCTTGTTTAAACACTAATTCCCGTTTCGGTATTCCCGGGCCGTCAAAATGCACTAAGATCCCTCCTCGACGTTCCTCGCCACAACCAGATCCCAGATACCGGTCCGGTGATGGATCTTGTCCAGCAACCAGGTATTTCCACTGCGGAGAAAGTGCAGAACAACAGTGAATTCATGGTCGGCCTCACTAAAGGAGAGGGTGCCGTCGATAAAAGCGGCGAACTTATCGTCATTGTTGTTTTCGTGATCCTCGCAACAGATGATCCTCGTCTCCTGAATATCCAGCACATCGGTCGGATCGGCGTCTTTAACGGGTCTATTCCTTATTTCGGAATCAAATGAAGTATAACAGGCCGGCGTTGAGCAGTCCTTGATTATGGATGCATCGCGCCTGTCCCATGCATTTTGTAATTGATAGATCGTTGACCTGGCTTGCAACTGCATATCGTTCAGGTTCCAGAAAGGGTCCCTTGCGGCAGCTTCCCCGATGATCGTACTCGCTTTCCGTTCCTTGTAATTGGCATATACGAGGACCACTGACAAGGAAACGCTAAGTAAAGCGCCAAGTATCATCACAATATAGTTGGCCTCATTCAGACTGTCATTTATCATTGGCGGGACAACCACCGTGAGGAGTGCGCTGACCAATATCCAGGTGATAAAAGACTTGGTATTTTTATCCATCAATTGAATCTTTGGAAACAACCATCCCCTGCCCGACAATATATTACCTAATATCAATCTAATATCGTATTTTATCTGCCATTTCACGGACCTCTGCGAACAAATTGCCGGTCTTAAATTGGCGCCCGATGAAAAAGCGATTGCTTGTGTTCAGCCTTTTGGGGATGGTTCAATACGCTTTCGGTCAGCAAGGCAAGGAGTCCCTGACGATCGGATGGCCACCCCAATATCTCTGGCAAATCGTTCAGCATCAAAATGATAGTAATAAACAGGTTCTCACGATCATACCCGGAAATGAAACCGTGAAGACGGCAACGATAATCGGGAACAGCGTAGTCTATAAAGGGTTGACACGCCCAAACGTCGATGAACTCCTGAATTCCTATCAAAATAACCTCGGCGCCGGCACGAAGTTTACGCTGATATCCCGTCACGACCAGGCAGGCAAGCTTTGGGCGCTTTTTAAATTGGAAACACCCAAAATGCCTCAATACCCCGACGCAGAATCTGATCTATATTATGTAGTCCAGGGAAAATATGGACTGTATGAGGTCCATGTAGCGATCAAATCACCTCATCTGAACGCCTCCTTTGTCGACCAATGGAGCCGGATCTTCCTGGCAGGCAAACTGGAACTTCATTAATTCAACGACGGATCGTGAAACGTATCCCCCTGCTTCAGATCGCCCGTTTCATACCCCTTCTTAAACCAATACACCCGCTGCGCCGAAGTGCCATGCGTGAAGGCGTCCGGTACGACCGTGCCCGTAGCTTGCCGCTGTAACCGGTCATCGCCAATGGCATTTGCCGCGCTCAAAGCGGATTCAATATCGCCCGGCTCGATGATATTTTGCATCTTATCCGCATAATGCGCCCAGACCCCCGCCAGGAAGTCTGCCTGCAGCTCCAATTTAACCGAGTACTTATTGTACGCCGTCTTGTCCAGTTGAGAATGCAGTTCCTCCATCTTTGCCGATATGCCCTTCAAATTTTGAATATGGTGGCCCACCTCATGGGCAATCACATAGGCAACGGCAAAATCGCCCGGAGCCTTGAAACGGTCTTTCAGCTCCTGGCAAAAGGACAGGTCAAGGTATAACTTACGGTCTCCCGGGCAATAGAACGGACCCGCCGCCGCGCTGGCAAACCCGCAAGCCGACTGTACCTCGTCACGGAATAATACCAACGTGGGGTACTGGTAGGTCTTCCCTTCATCGGCAAACAACTTGGTCCAGACATCCTCCGTGTCCCCCAGCACCACTTTCACGAACTTCACCTCCCGGTCTTCCGCAGCCTGATCTTCCGGCGACTGCTGCGCCGACTGGGTTTGGCCCGGCAGCTGCGGTGCTTGCCCCGATGGACCCGATCCTCCCATCAAAGAGTATATTATATAGATAATTAGACCGATCACCCCTCCGCCGGCCGCAACATGACCCCCGGTGATCCCCCGGTCATCCTCGACGTTCGAACTTTCCCTGCCGCCTAACCACTTCATAGTATTGATTTTTAAGTATAGTCAAGCTTACTCTAAAAAGCATGCCACGGCCGTTTCGTCAGTTCGCCTTCCAGGTTCTCAACTTGGAGTGCTTGCTGATCAGGTCAAAATCCTTATCTGAATGAACAAGGGGTATAGAAAATTCAATTGCATAATACGCGATCAGGCAATCATTGCTTCTCCGGATAGTGAGACCCTTTTTGCGAAGGTCCCGGTAAAGTTCGGCAGCCCCTATGGCCGCCTGAATAGGCGAAAGCTGGAGAATAGTAAAATAAGACAATATATCCTTCATTTCATGGTTCCGGGCGTCTTCACGGATACCTTGCAAGACCTCTTGCAGAATAGTAGGCACCAAAATGACCAGGTCGTCGCCTGCGATATAGCTTGTCAGCAGATCAGAAGCCTTGGTTCGCCTATTCCTCAAAAAATCGATCCAAATCGACGTATCGAATATCAGCGGCTCATTCATATTCTCCTCATGTCCTTTAAATTTCCCTCCCAGGTCACTTTCCCCTTCAGGTTCAATAATTCCTTCCTTTTCATAGATGAGACATAATTTTTCAACGCCTCATGGACCACTTCTTTTTTTGTCTTCAGTTTGCTGAGTTTAATGGCTTGACCGACAAGAGCGTTGTCCAATTCGATATTTGTCCTCATATAGATGTCACGTTTATGTGTACAAACATACAAATTTATACACATAAAAACAAAAAATAAAACTTCAGTCGGTTCGTCATTATTCCGATTTTAAAACGGCTGTTACCGCATATTTCTTCCAGGACGAGGCTAGAACGGATAGCATCCTGGATAGCAGCTTCAATATGGTGTCATGGTATTCTAGTTACAATGACACCATTGACCTGGTAGCTCATATTGGCGAATTCGAAACCGCCGCCTTATTGCTTCGATTTCAGAAATATTTCCGCTCATCGGCCAACGACTCCTTCTCAGATCACATCGAGGTTCCGCCAACATACTCAAAACTCGAGCTCTCAGAGATCCCGGATACGCTTAACAAGCAACTCATATATGGTCATATTGATATGGAAAGTGCAGGATACTATGATGCGCGTGATACGACCAACCATAAGCATAAGATCAAAATGGCTTTCTATTTTCGGTCACAATGCAGGAAGTTTGACAAATGATTCCCCTGGAAAATTCCTACCTTTCTTCGTAAATTCATATGGTTGAATTTTATAAATACCATGCACATGGCCGGCTATTCAGCTGATATCGAGCACAAGAGGAAAATAAGCCATGTGATCGACCATATCTTAGGCAATCCCGATGGCCGGATTTCCTTACAGGCCTTAGGCGCCGTGGCCAATTATTCGCCCTTTCACCTGCAAAAGGTATTCAAACAGGTCGTAGGCGAATCACCCAAGCAGTATATGATCAAACTACGTCTCGAAACCGCCTTCCACCTGCTGATCATCCATCCCCACAAATCTATCCGGGAGATCTCCATCGACGGCGGATTTTCCTCCCCCGCCGTATTCTCCAGGGCGATCAAAAGTTATTTCGGACACTCCCCCGAACAACTCCGCGAGCTCAGCCACAGAGAAAGAATGAAGCTCCTGCACACCGCTACCCGAAAGGCGGCACGCGAACCCATACCGATCACCTACAGCTCCCTGTCCTCCGGAAATACGATCATTCACAGCATCAGGAGGGAATCGATCAAAGGAATATACCTCCTCGCTCCCTTTGATAACCCCCGGGAGATCCAGCGCGCATTCAAAGAACTGTCAAAGATTGCCATCTCCCATGACTGGGTCACGCCCGCAACGACGCCATGCGGTATCTTAAGTCCCCACCAACGGAATATGTACAGAGCCTTCCTTCCGGTCGACCCAACAGCCGCTGGAGTGGATTGCTTCCCCCACACCGTGATCAAAGGCGGAAAGTACGCCTCCTTCAAAGTGAGGGGCGACCTGAGACAGACCAACAAAATGGCGCATTATTTTTATCAGCGTTGGCTGCCGGAAAGTGGATATAAGATTTCCGGGGTTACCGGGTTTGAGACCTTTTCAGGCGACCCCGCTAATACCCCCTACGACCAGGTGGAACGGGAAATCCATATACCCATCGAGCCGGCGCAATAAGAAGGGCAAGATTTGCAAAGTCCTTCCCCATTTCCGTCAAGACCAAACCAGCCAGGACCTGCAACTTTGCGGGCATAAACACCTGACTCACCATGACGCCACAAAACAAGCAGCCCACCCCCCGATGGGTAAAGGTCTCCGGTCTCCTTGCGATTCTTCTGCTACTGGGCCTGATCATCAGGCACCTCACCGGCCATGGCTTCCATCACCATTAATGGACATGACTCCTGCCCTCCGCAAGCTGGTGCTGCTCGCGCATATCACCGCCTCCGTCGCCTGGTCCGGCGCCGTGGCCGCCTTCCTGGCCCTGGCTATCACAGGTCTTAACAGTGCGAACGCACAGATCGTCCGATCCTCCTATCTGGTCATGCCACCCATCACCTGGTATATCATCATACCCCTCGCCTTCGCCTCCTTGTCTTCCGGCGTCGTGCTCTCCCTGGGTACCAAATGGGGACTATTCCGATATTATTGGGTCCTGGCGAAACTCCTGATAAACAGTTTGTCCATCCCCATCTTGTTGCTCCATACCCAGGTCATCCGCGCAGTAGCCGGCGCAGCCGCGAAGGCTGCCTTGTCCCCCGCCGATCTCCACGATCAGCGCGTTCAGCTCGTGACTATTTCCATCGCCGCCCTGCTGGCGCTGCTCGCCGCCGTATTCCTGTCCGTTTACAAGCCCCGCGGCCTGACCCCGTATGGCCAGCGTAGTCCGCTCAAATAGCCGGAAATTTATTGCGATCTTTGCGTCCATGCGCCTTTATGTCAAAAATATGGTCTGCCAACGATGCGTCCTGGTCGTAAAGCAGGAGCTCGAAAAGCTGCACCTTCAACCAATACGGATCGTATTGGGGGAAGTTGACCTGCCGCAGCCCCCGACCGATGAACAATTAGACCAACTAAATAGTCAATTAAAAGCATTAGGCTTTGAATTATTGGACGATCAGAAAAAAAAGCAGATCGAATCCTTCAAAAACCTGATCATCCAGAAAGTTCAAACAGGAGACATTGAAGAACATTTCAGCCTTAGCAAATTTCTTTCCAACGCAGTACATAAAGAATATGCTCCCATTACCCGGTTGTTCTCCGAGGTAGAAGGCATCACCATCGAGCAGTTCTTCATTTTACAGCGTATCGAAAAGGTCAAAGAGTGGTTGATCTATAATGAATTGACCCTTAGTGAAATTACCTGGAAACTGGGCTACAGCAGCGTGGCCCACCTTTCCGCGCAATTCAAAAAAGTAACTGGCCTTACGCCAAGCGCCTTCAAAAAAATGGGCGGCAAACGAAATTCAATAGACGACCTTTCGTCAGCCATCATTTAAATATAAACCTTTTGCAAGATCCTGTAACAATTGCAGGATCTGCTGATCGAACTTTGGCTCATCAAACGAATAGCCATGCGTTCCGACAATAAAGATCAAATTGAACCACCCGTCCGCTCGATGCAATTCCCCCTCACCGGCATGAGTTGCGCGTCCTGCGCCGGTTCCATAGAATCAATACTGAATGCGCAGGCAGGGGTAGCCAGGGCAGTCGTAAATTTTGCCGCTAACAACGTGCTCGTAGAATTTGACCCTGCCATTGTCCAGCCGAAGGATTTGAAACTTGCCGTAAATGGTATCGGATATGATATGATCATCGATGATACGGAAGAGCGCCGGGAAGAATTGGAAGACCTGCGCCGGAAAGACCTGGATCGATTACGCAACCGCACAATAATAGCGATCCTCCTGGCCACCCCGCTCGTGATTATCGGAATGTTTTTCACGCATGTCCCGTATGTAAATTTCATTTTATGGGGGCTTTCAACGCCGGTTATATTGTGGCTGGGCCGCCAGTTCTTTATAACCGCCTGGAAGCGTGCAAAACATCGATCCGCCAATATGGATACGCTGGTGGCCTTGAGTACGGGTATGGCTTACCTGTTTAGCCTCTTTAATATGCTGTTCCCGGAGTTCTGGGAGAGCAGGGGGCTGAAAGCGCATGTTTATTTTGAAGCCGCTTCAGTGGTGATTGCCCTTGTCCTGTTAGGCAAGCTATTGGAAGAAAGGGCCAGGGCGAAGACCTCATCGGCGATCAAAAAGTTGATCGGTCTGCAGCCGAATTCAGTACATATCGTCCACGCAGACGGTCATACCATGGAAATCCCCATCTCCCGGGTTAAGATCGGCGACGTATTGCTGGTTAAGCCAGGGGAAAAGATAGCCGTGGACGGCATCGTGAAGGAGGGGCAATCCTATGTGGATGAAAGCATGATAACGGGTGAACCGATACCCGTTCTAAAGGAAAAGAGCAGCAGGATATTTGCCGGGACCATCAATCAGAAAGGCAGCATTCAGCTGGCAGCCGAAAAAGTGGGCGGCGATACGTTACTGGCTCAGATTGTCAAAAAGGTGCAGGAGGCGCAGGGCAGCAAAGCGCCGGTACAAAAACTGGTAGATAAGATCGCCGGCATCTTTGTACCCATCGTGATCGGCATTGCCGTTCTGGCCTTTATTGCATGGGGCATATGGGGCGGTCAAAATGGCTTCACCCAGGGGCTTCTGGCCGCGGTCACCGTTTTGGTGATTGCCTGTCCCTGTGCATTGGGATTGGCGACGCCTACGGCAATCATGGTCGGAGTGGGCAAAGGGGCCGAAAACGGGATCCTGATCAAGGATGCGGAAAGCCTGGAATTATCCTATAAGGTTAACGCCATAGTCCTCGATAAGACGGGAACGGTAACGGAAGGCAAACCTGCCGTATCCGATATCTACTGGCTCAACAATCCAAAAACAGAGCTTGAGAATATCCTGTATAGTATCGAGCAATCATCCGAACATCCATTGGCGGAAGCCGTAGTAGCCCATCTCAGGCCAAACGCGCGGCTGGTCTCCTTGACGGGCGTCTACAGCGTGACAGGCAAAGGAATTCAAGCCATCCACGAGGGCACGACCTACTATGTTGGCAACGAACGCTTCCTGGAGGAAAAGAACTGCGCGGTCACTGCAGAACTTCGCGAAAAAGCCGGGATATGGGCCGGTGACGGAAAAACGATCATCTACTTTGCAAAAGGTCAGGATACGATAGCCATACTGGCTATCTCCGACCAGGTGAAGCCTTCCTCCAAAGACGCCGTATACGCTTTGCAGAACATGGGCATCGAGGTATACATGCTGACCGGGGATAATCGCCAAACGGCCGCGGCGGTAGCCGGCCAGGTCGGCATTAAGGAATATCGGGCGGAATGTATGCCGGATGAAAAAGCCGCGTTTATCAGGCAATTGCAGGAACAAGGCAAAGTCGTCGCGATGGTGGGGGACGGCATCAATGATAGTCAGGCGCTGGCCCAGGCAAACGTGAGCATGGCAATGGGCAAAGGAACCGATATAGCGATGGATGTGGCGAAAATGACGCTGATGAGCGCCGACCTTTCCCGAATTCCGGCAGCTATCCGGTTGTCAAAAATGACGATCGCCACCGTTCGCCAAAACCTGTTCTGGGCATTTGTCTACAATATTATCGGCATTCCCATTGCAGCAGGGGTATTATACCCGTTTACGGGGTTTCTGTTGAATCCAATGATCGCCGGTGCGGCCATGGCATTAAGCTCTGTTTCCGTTGTCACGAACAGTTTGCGATTGAAACGTGTTAAATTAATGCGCCATAATAATCTCAATAGATAGAAAATTATTCTAACTTTATGAGGAATTCGGGATGAAAAAGTTCGTAACGACCATATTGGCCCTCGTCTATCTCACTACATCAGTCGGAGCAACCATCCATTGGCATTATTGCATGGGTAAACTGATCTCTTGGGGCTTAACCGATCGGGCTACCGGGAATTGTTCGTACTGCGGCATGCCCAAAAGCAATCACGACAACCATGCCCGGTCAGGCAGGAACGGTTGCTGCAAAGACGAGCACAAGCACATTAAGCTGGATAAAGATCAAAACCTCACCGGATCCGCCTATAAACTGCCGCCTCTTCCCTTGAACATCCCGGCTACACACCCGGCCCCGCTCACGGATACCTTCGTTTCTGCATATACAGTGATCTACCCCACGTCCAATGCGCCGCCGGACCCGGTCAAAGTGCCCGCATTCCTTCGCAATCGCAATTTCCGCATTTAGTACCTCCCCAATCCCCGACATCCTGTCCGGGAAGGTCTTCCGACTCATGGCCCTTACCATGACCTCCGCACATTCTTTTTACCTATTGACAATCCTATGGTTCATAAATTAATTGAGCTGTCCCTCCGCAACAGGTACGTGGTGCTCGTCATAGCGCTGGGCCTGTTCGTCTGGGGAATACTTGCGGTAAAGCAAAATCCGGTAGATGCCATACCGGATCTTTCCGAAAACCAGGTCATTGTATTCACCGAATGGATAGGACGAAGCCCCCAGATCATCGAAGACCAGGTCACCTACCCGCTGGTGAGCAATTTGCAGGGTATACCCAAAGTAAAGAACATCCGGGGCACTTCGATGTTCGGCATGAGCTTCGTTTACGTGGTCTTCGAAGATAACGTGGATATCTATTGGGCCCGCACCCGCGTGCTGGAAAGATTGAACTACGCGCAGCGATTATTGCCGCCCGGCATAACCCCGGCGCTTGGACCGGACGGCACCGGCGTGGGTCATATTTTCTGGTATCATCTGAATGCGCCGAAGATGGACCTTGGCGAACAACGGGCATTGCAGGATTGGTACGTCAAATTTGCCCTGCAAACGGTTCCGGGCGTGGCGGAAGTCGCTTCTTTCGGCGGTTTTGAAAAGCAATACCAGCTTGTCGTCGACCCGGTTAAGCTGCAGTATTATAATCTTTCGCTCATGGATATCATAACAAAGGTGAAGGCCGGCAATAGCGACGTCGGAGGGAGAAAATTTGAAATGAGCGATAGGGCCTATATCATTCGGGGACTGGGCTATATCAAAAATAAGGAGGATATCGAAAGCATTGCATTGGCCAATAATGGCGGCATACCGGTGCGTGTCAGAGATGTTGCCACCGTGCAAATGGGAGGCGATTTGCGGCTCGGCATATTCGATGCCAATGGACAGGGAGAAGTAGTAGGCGGCATCGTGGTCATGCGTTACGGGGAAAATGCGGACAAGGTGATCAACGCCGTAAAAACGAAAATGACCGATGTGCAAAAAGGCTTGCCCGCAGGGGTCACGTTTAAGATCGATTATGATCGCAGCGACCTCATTGAGGCGGCCATCGGCAACATAAAGGATAAGCTCATCGAAGAGATCAGTATCGTATGCATCATCGTGATCCTTTTTCTTTTGCATTGGCGGAGTGCCATGAGCATTATCATCCAGATACCGATCACTATCGGGATCAGCTTTATCCTCCTCAATGCATTTGGCCTTTCCTCGAATATCATGTCACTGACCGGCGTGGCGCTCGCCATTGGGGTCATCGTGGACAATGGCATCATTATGAGTGAGAATGCCCATCGGCATTTGTCCGAATGGCAAAACAGTCAGCCCCCTAACCAGTCAATATGAACAATAAAGCAAATAAACGAAAATGGTGGAGGTCGGATTATCGGAAGATCCCGGAAGCCGAACGCCTGAGCATTATTGAGCGCGCATGCAAGCAGGTTTCCCGCGGGGTATTCTTTTCGACCGTCATCATCATAACGTCCTTTCTGCCGGTCTTTTTGCTGACGGGTCAGGAAGGAAAACTATTTCATCCCCTGGCATATACCAAATCCTTTATCCTGATGGTGGACGCCCTCCTGGTGGTGACGCTCGCCCCGGCATTGATCTCCTTTTTTATGCGGGGTAAATTCAAGGCGGAAACGGCTAACCCGATCAACCGTTTTTTGGAGGGGGTCTATGAGCCAATCATACGCGCTTGCATCAAATGGCGAAAGACGACGATTGCCATTAATCTCATCGCCCTGATGATCAGCATCCCGATGCTGATGAGCCTGGGAACGGAATTTATGCCCCCCCTGGATGAAGGCACCGTCCTGTTCATGCCTGTTACCTTGCCCGACGTCTCCAACGGAGAGGTTAAACGCATCTTGCAGGTACAGGACAAGATCATCTCCACCGTTCCGGAAGTAAGAACGGTCTTGGGAAAGGCCGGGAGAGCCAACACGGCTACCGACAATTCCCCCGTCAGCATGATCGAAACCATTGTCATGCTGAAACCAAAAGAGGAATGGCGGAAAGGGGTCACAAAAAATGACATCATCAATGAACTGAATAGCAAATTGCAGATACCCGGGGTGACCAATGGGTGGACGCAACCCATTATCAACCGTATCAATATGCTTTCGACCGGCATTCGTACGGATGTGGGCGTAAAGGTATACGGCCAAAACCTCGACAGTATTTATGCGTTCTCGCAGGTAATAAAAAAGGAACTGGAAGGCATCAACGGCGTAAAGGATCTGTATGTCGAACCCATTACCGGCGGCAAATATATCGATATCCGCATCAAACGGGAACAGATCGCCCGCTACAACCTGAGCGTGGATGATGTCAATTCGGTCATTGAAACCGCCTTGGGAGGCGTTCAGATAACCACTACCATTGAAGGCCGCCAGCGCTTCTCGGTAAATGCCAGGTTCGGACAGGATT
This sequence comes from Bacteroidota bacterium, assembly GCA_030706735.1. Lineage (GTDB taxonomy): Bacteria > Bacteroidota > Bacteroidia > Chitinophagales > Chitinophagaceae > Puia. The sequence continues at coordinate 30,578 of JAUZNZ010000030.1, forward strand.
TCCGGAACAATATCGAGGCATTAAAGCGGTTGCAGGTACAAACGACGGGTTTTGGCCCCATCCCTTTGCAGGCCGTCGCGGATGTGGCCGTGACCGAAGGGCCGCCCATGATCAATTCGGAAAATGCATTGCTTCGTGGCACGGTGTTATTTAACGTGCGCGAGAGGGATCTGGGCAGCACCGTGTCGGAAGCACAGCAACGATTGGATCAGGTGATCGGAAAAATGCCAACAGGTTATTTCCTGGAATGGAGCGGCCAATACGAGAACCTGATACGAGGCGAAAAGACCTTGAAGATGATCTTGCCGGTCGTGCTCCTTGTTATCTTCTTCAGCATGTATCTTGCCTTCCATTCTGCCAGGGAAGCCCTCCTCAGTCTGATCACCATTCCCTTTGCGCTCATCGGAGGAGCCTACCTGATCTATTTCTGGGGAGTGAACCTGTCGATCGCCGTGGCCGTTGGATTTATCGCCTTGTTTGGTCTGGCGGTCGAAACCAATATCGTCATGATCATCTATCTCAATGACGCCATGCAGCAGCTGGTAGCCAAAAAAGGGAACTCCGGGACAGCAATTACCAAAGAGGATCTGAGAGAGTACACGATCCACGGCGCTGCTAAGCGGTTGCGTCCCAAGATCATGACCGTGAGCGTGACGCTCTTCGCGCTCGTTCCGATCTTATGGAGCTCCGGCGTAGGCAGCGACGTCATGAAACCCATCGTGCTTCCCATGGTAGGAGGCGTCATTACGTCCGCCATCTATATTTTGTTGGTTACCCCCCTGGTCTTTTTGATGGAGAAGGAATATGAGTTAAAGAAATTCGGCAAAATAGACGTGCAGGAAATAACCCATTAAGTACAATCATTGATCATGAAACCTATTATTTCGCTTTGCCTGCTCATCGGCGCCTTTCATCAGGGGGCAACAGCACAAACCCTGAAATTGACCGATATTTTGGATACGATCAGGCGATCGCATCCTTCAGTAAAAATGTACGATGCAGAGATCCGATCGATGGATGCGGCAGCTAAAGGCGCTCATAGCTGGATGGCCCCCGAGATTTCAACCGGCTTCTGGATGACGCCTTATAACGTCAACTTGTGGAAAAGAGACGCCTCGGGTGCAGCAGGCATGGGGCAATACATGATCTCGGGGGAACAAATGTTCCCCAATAAGAAATACAACGATGCCAATGCGGCCTATATGGAGTCCTTGTCCTCCGTAGAGAAGGAAAATAAGAATGCCGGGCTGAATGAACTGTTTGCCGCCGCAAAGGAGAATTATAATAGCTGGATCGTCATCCAAAAGAAAATAGCCCTGATCGAAGAGGACGGCAGACTGCTGCAACTGATGGTCACCAATGCAGAAACAAGGTATAAGAACGGACTGGGAAAGATCAGCGCGTATTATAAGGCTACGGCGGCATTGGCCAACCTGGCCAATTTGCGCGTCATGCTGGAAAACGACGCCATTCAACGACGCATTGCGCTCAATACGCTGATGCACCGGGACAGATCGACGGCATTTTCCATCGATACGGCCTATACGGTATCCGACTACAGCGCTACCCTGTTTGACAGTACCCTATTTTACGCAGGCCGCAGCGATATCAAAGCCATTGACAGGAATATCCAATCGGTGTACCTGAAGGAACAAATGGAAAAGCAGAGTCTTGCTCCCCAGTTCGGCGTGCAGTTCAGTCACATGTTCGGGTTCGGCGGGCTCCCCCAGCAGTTCTCCCTGATGGGTATTATGCGGATTCCGTTTGCCAGATGGTCGGCCAGGGAAAGCAAAGCAAACATCGAAAGCCTCAGGTGGAAAGCGGTCTCGCTGGAAGGTCAAAAAGAGGCCATGGCCAATGAATATGCCGGGATGGCCGATGGCATCCGGCAGGATATGGCGGCAAAACAACGGCAGTTGCAACTTTTTGAAAAGAACATCATTCCGGCACTGAGAAAGAATTACCAAAGTATGCTCCTGGGATACGAGCAAAATACGGAAGAATTGTTTGCCCTCTATGATGCCTGGGAAACATTGAACAATACACAACTCGAATACCTGGACCAGGTGCAGCAATTGCTCAGCTTGCAGGTTAACCTGGAAAAGATACTGGAGATTAAATAAGTCGATCATGAAATGGAAACGACCTGTTCTGGTTTTTGCGGTTGGGGCGCTTTTTGCGGCGGCTTCCTGCCGAACCAAACAAAAGGAGGCAGAGCAGCCGGTTCGGCGGGCACAAGATATACCGGCACAAGACATATATACCTGCTCCATGCATCCGCAGATCCATCAGGATCATCCCGGCAACTGTCCCATTTGCGGCATGATCCTCGTCAAAAAAGACCGGGGCTCTGCCGGAACGGACGTCAATACGCTGCAGCTCGAAACCCTGCTGAGACCCACCGATCGGTTCGTCGTGGCCTCATTGCCCGTTATCACGCTGCACCAACGGACAGATAGCGCGCCCATCAGAGTTTACGGCGCCATCGAATACGATACCCGCGCAGAAGGCATCCTGTCCGCCCGGGTCTCCGGACGAATTGAAAAGATGTATGTCAGGTACAGGTATCAGGCGGTACAAAAGGGCCAGAAGATAATGGACATTTACAGCCCGGAATTACTCACCGCGGAACAAAACCTTCTTTTCTTATTGGAGAACGATTCAAATAATTCCTCCTTTATTCAGGCCGCCCGGGAAAGGCTATTGCTGTTGGGAATGAGCGATCAGCAAGTGCAGGAGCTCATACGAACCCGCAAACCGCTGCTTTCCGTCGGCATATACAGCAATTACAGCGGGCATGTGCACGACGCCGGAATAATGCGGCAGGACCTGCAATCCAAAGAAATGAATGCCGTAGAATCGACTACGCAGGAATTATCTCTCAAAGAAGGGATGTATATCCAAAAAGGGCAACCCATTGTCATGATCATGAACCATGATCGCGTTTGGGCGGCGCTGCAGATATTTCCCAATGACCAGGCGCTGGTCAGGGTCGGAGATCCGGTCCGGCTGATCCCGGAAACGGACACGACCTCGGTGACCTATGGGAAGATCGATATGATCGAACCTTTTTTCCGGCCTGGCAGCAAAACGCTCACGGCACGGGTATATTTTCACAATATGAATATGTTGCCCATCGGCAGTCATTTGTCCGCCGAGATCTCCACCGGCAGCCAGGTTGCCCGGTGGTTGCCCCGCACAGCGGTACTCTCGCTGGGATTGACCGAAGTGGTTTTCTTGAAAAGGGCCGGCGGGTTCATGCCGCACAAAATTACGACCGGCATCCGCAGCGGCAACGATGTCCAGGTGCTGAGCGGTATGCAGGATTCAGATTCGGTGGCGGCAAACGCGCAATATTTCATGGACAGCGAAAGTTTCGTAAAACCTTCTTCAAAATGATAAACCCTTCCTTTTCTTCACCGGGCCGACGCCTCCTGGAGTTAACGCTTTATGCAGGCGTACTTACAGCGGTCGTTCTATCATCCTGCAAGCCGGCTCCCCGCAATCCCCCGCCGGCATCCGGCAATCCCCCACCGGCGCCTGCCAAAGGCGCGAATGACGAAATTCACCTGAATGATCGACAGATCTTGCTGGGCAACATACAACTGGATACGATCAGCAGCGGAACGATCGGCGACAAGCTCGTGCTCACGGGCACGTTGAATTTTAACCTGCAGCGGCTTTCCACCGTTAGCACCCGGGTGGAAGGAAGGGTCGAAACCCTGTACGTTAAGAAAACGGGCGATTTCGTGCACAAAGGCGACAAACTCTACGACCTGTATAGCGAGCCGCTCAATAGCGCCAAACAGGAATACAAGACCGCCCTTCAACAACAAAAGACCATCGGCAATTCGCTCATCAACTATGCAGCGATCGTGGAAAGCGCCAGGACCAAATTGCTGCTCTGGGGCATGACGAGGGCCCAGATCGTGGATTTGGAAACAGCCGCCCGGGTACCGACGGTCACTACGTTCTATAGCCCGGAGGACGGCTATGTCACGGCGGTAAATATTCAGGAGGGCGGTTATGCCATGGAGGGCGTTCCGATAATCCAGCTCGCCGACTTATCCACGTTGTGGGCGGAGGCACAGGTATACACCACCCAATTGGCTTCCATGAGTAAGGGTCAGCGCGTTGTCGTCCGGGTCCCCGATCTGGGCGATCTGACTATCCCGGGACGGATCGATTTTATCAATCCTGAGATCAACCCCGATACACGAATTGACCTGGTCCGGGTTACTGTTCGCAACACCGATAACCGCCTGCATCCCGGCATGCCTGTCTATATTGTGTCCGGCGAGACACGCCATCATGCGATCACCATCCCGACCAATGCAGTCCTGACGGACAGCAAAGGCACAACAGTCTGGGTTCAGACCAGGCCTGGCGTATTCGTCGTTCGTATGGTGCTGACGGGAATTACCAGCGAAGACAGCACGGAAATAGTGAGCGGCCTGGCTCCGGGTGACGTCGTGGTGAGCAGCGGCGCCTATTTGATCAATAGTGAATACATCTTTGAAAATGGGACAAATGCCATGGACGGGATGAAGATGTAGGTTATGTGGCCTTATCATTAGTCCTCTTTACCAACCCGATGCCGGAAAAGAAGAATATCGCTCCCAGAATGCCGAATACCACGATCGACTTGATGTTTCTCGTTCCTTCTCCCCCATTGATGAACATGACGGCGGCGATAACAAGGCCGATCAAACCGAGGATAGCCAGGATAATTCCCAATACTCGTTTTTCCATATTTAGATAATTGACTTGTTTATAGTGACTTATGCCTAATCGATGGGAACGTCCTTACACGCCAGCAATAATGATGCCCTCCCCCCGCTTTCCCGTGGAATTGACCTATTTCAGCATCAACTCGATCACCGGTATTTCATACGGCGGTCTCGCTTTCGGCATTTTCAACACGACATCACTTCCTTCCGTCGTGTACAAGATCTCCGATTCGTCATTTAAAAGCTGCGCATACTTTATCTTCCCGGCATAACCCGGCAGCGTTAATGTCCCCCCGGCCATAAATTGGTACAAATGAACGTACAATCTCTTAGCCGCAGGGTTATACGTGAGCTTTGTCCCCTCAGGCTGCGTAAACGAACCGGGCGCATACGTACAATCATAGATCGACTTGCTGTTTGCATGCATCCAATAAGAAAGGCTGTCGAGCGCACCGGTCGCGCGGTAGTCAAATTCTCCCCGCGCCGTGGGACCCACATTGAGGATCAGGTTGCCCCCATTGGCAACAGAGGTGATCAATAGGTCCAATAGCTGGCGATGCGTCTTCCACGACGTTTCGTCCCGGTAATAGCCCCATGAGCCAGAAAAAGTCTGGCAGGTCTCCCAGGTCTTCCCTTTATATTTCTCCAGGGTCTTTGTGGATACCTGCTCAGGCGTGACAAAGTCGCCGCCATCCGGATAGTCGTCGAGCCCCAGCCTGTTGTTAATGATGATCCCCGGCTGCAATTTTCTAACCATTTTGATCAACTCGACCGCATCCCAATCCTCGGCATGTTTCCCCCGTTTGTCGCCCTTGTTCCAGGTCCAGTCAAGCCACAGGACATCGATCTTCCCATAATTCGTCAGCAGTTCCGTGATCTGATCCCTCAGATACTGCCTGTATTTCGCCATGTCACGGCCTTTGTTCAACCGATCGTAATTGGCCTGGCTGGTATCCGTCTGTACCAGCGGGTGCACGTCGTCCATGGTATAGTCCGGATGATGCCAGTCCAGTAATGAATAATAAAAGCCGATCTTCAGGCCCTGGGCCCGGAACGCATCGACGTATTCTCTTACCAGGTCCCGCCTGGCAGGGGTATTGGTCGCCTTATAATCGGTGTACTTGCTGTCGAACAGACAAAATCCGTCATGGTGCTTGGTGGTGAGCACGGCATACCTCATTCCCGCGGCCCTTGCTTCGGCAGCCCATTTCCGCGGATCGAAATAGTCGGGGTTATACAACTCGAAGTACTTTTGATACTCCTCATTGGTCATGTGCTCATTATGTTTCACCCATTCATGCCTGGCGGCGAGCGAATACAGTCCCCAGTGGATGAACATCCCGAAGCGGGCGTCAGCCCACCATTGCATTCGCTCTTGTTTGTGAGCGGCGGATTCATTGAAAATGGGAGGTTTGCCTTGAGCAGCGGCCGACGCAGCCAGCACAGCCACGCACGTGCCGGATAAGAAGACTTTCTTGAGAGAACCCATGTTTAACCGTTTGTGCCTCAAATATACGCCGCGCGGCCTACCCTTTTCCCGGATACTCTCAAATATTTCATATAAACTTAACCTCGATTTCCCAGGCGGACGACCTAATCTGACTATAATTGATTCGATTAACGAACTGACTAAACTGAATAAAATTGAACCTGCTGATTGTTGAAGATGAGCCGGGCTTGTTGAAAACGATTTCCACCTATCTGCTGCAAAGCAATTTTGCCTGCGATCTGGCCCCCGACTTCAACGATGCCCAACAAAAATTAGAATGCGCGGACTATGATTGCGTCATACTGGACATTTCCCTTCCAGATGGGAACGGCCTCGCACTCCTGAAGCAATTGAAAGAGGAAAAAAAATCGGACGGGGTCTTGATCATTTCTGCCAGGAACTCCCTGGACGATAAGCTCGAGGGCCTCGAACTTGGCGCAGACGATTATCTTACAAAACCATTTCACCTTGCCGAGCTTGCCGCCAGAGTAAACGCCATTATCCGGCGAAGATCGTTTGAAGGAAATAATATGATCGAACTGGATAAACTAACCATCAATATGGTCGACAAAAGCGTGCAGACTGAAAATGGACTGATCGATCTGACCCGCAAGGAGTATGAACTTTTGCTCTATTTCACCAGCAATAAGAACAAGGTGGTCACCAGAGAATCCATTGTGGATCACCTTTGGGGCGACTCCGCCAACATGGCGGATTCATTTGACTTCATTTACTCCCATATAAAGAACCTTCGAAAGAAGCTCTCCGAAGCGGGTTGTCCCGACTACATCAGGTCGGTATATGGGATCGGCTATAGATTCTCAGTGGAATAAATAGGGAGATGAAACTGACCGCCCGCTATAACCGTCTGATCATTCCATCCATAACCCTTGTATTTTTGATTTCCATCGTCTGCAGTTACTTTCTTATCCGGCAGGTTTTGCAACGGGAATTGGATGGCGCCATCCTGCGATCAAAAAAACGGATCGAGACCTATATACAAAATAATAAAGCAATTCCCGGGATCACTTCATTTGACGATCAGATCATCCGCTTTGAAGAACATAATGCTCCGCTTGAAGACAGCGGCTTCCACTCGGCCACTCAATATATTGCAGAACAGCAAAAATACCATATCTCACGATCGTTGGTATTTGCCGTCACCCTGAAAAAGGAGCGATGGAAAGTAACCATTAGTCAACCTTTGGAAGGCACAAGTCACCTTACCATCCTGATAGCGAAGGTCGCCATTGTGACCATTTTGGTAATGCTTCTTTTATTGATACTTATCAATACCAGGGTATCCAACAGGATCTGGGAGCCTTTCTACCAATCGCTTGCTCAAATAAGGACCTTTACGGTAAACAACAACGCCACCCCGGCCTTCCCTGATTCCAATATCGAAGAGTTTAAATTGATGAACGCCCACTTCAGGCAAGCTGCCGAAAATGCGACCCGCGATTACCGCAACATGAAAGAGTTCAGCGAAAACGCCTCGCATGAGATACAAACTCCGCTGGCCATCATGCGCTCTAACCTGGACCTGATCATGCAGGAAGACCTGACTGAGAAGCAAAGCGAATCATTTAAGTTCGTTTATTCCGCTGTAAGCAGGTTGTCGAAGTTGCAGGAATCCTTGTTGCTGCTGACCAGGATCGACAACAACCAATTTACCAAAAGCGAGGACATCCGGTTGGATCATGCCATAGTGAACAAAGTCCTCCAATTCCAGGAATTGTGGCACAACAAACAACTCAAATCCTCGGTCGATCTGTCGCCGGCGGTCATTCACAGCAATAAAGAACTGCTGGACATCCTGCTCAATAACCTGCTGGGCAATGCCACCCGGCATAACCTTCCCGGCGGGGTTTTGCATGCGGAACTCAAAGAGGACCGTTTAACGGTCAGCAATACCGGAACCAATCAGCCGATCGACCCGGATCGCATATTCCGCCGCTTCTATAAGAATTCTTCCCAAACCGGAAATAACGGTCTCGGTTTATCGATTATTAAGCAAATTTGCGATACGTCTTCGCTTAAATTGAGCTACGAATACGATAATGGGTGGCATAGATTTATTATCCTTTTGTGAAATATTTCAGGAGAAAACCGGCGATTGGCGAACTTTCAGAAACTCTACAGAATTGATCCCTACTTTTGCCGTCTTAAATTCGGCATGGGATGAAAGTAGGTTGGATGATATGTTTTTGGCTCTTATTCGCAAAAATGGCCTTCCCGCAAAATAGTCCCCTTTCAAAGGCCCTCCGGATCTCCGGATACGTAAAGGACTCGGCAACAGGCAATAGCCTGGAAAAAGCGACACTCATATTAAGACAAGCCGGCGTTTCTCCTGATCGCAAGGTTATATCCGACAAAAGCGGCTATTTCCTTTTTAATGACCTGCAACCGGCGAAATATGAGCTGTACGTCGATTTTGTGGGGTACAGATCCTTTGCCGGTTCATATCTGCTGAATGCGGCAAATACGCCCTCTGCCCAAACTATTTATCTTGTGCCGGCAGTAACCGTATTGCAAAATGCGACGGTGACGGCAAGAAAGCCGCTCGTGGAATATGGAATGGACAAGATCGTCTATAACGTGGATAGGGACATTACCTCACAGGGAGGAACGGCTATCGATGTTTTGAGAAAAGTGCCGCAAGTCTCGGTGGATGTAAATGGAAATGTGGAATTGCTGGGGAACCCCAGTGTCGGTTTCCTGATAAATGGGAAAATATCCGCTATGTTCGGCAGCACGATTTCCGATGCCCTGCAATCGATACCTGCCTCACAGATCCAAAGCATTGAGGTGCTGAGCAGCCCCGGCGCCAGTTACGATGCCAACGGCACCGGCGGGGTGATCAATATCATACTTAAGCAGAACAAAGCCCGGGGATTCAGTGGCATCATAAATGCAACTGGAGGAACGAGAGCAGAGAACGGTTCCCTGAACCTTAACTACAAAATAGATAACCTTTCCTTTAACGCGTATTTTAACGGCAGTTCCCAGTTGAAGGTGAATACGCTGTCCGAACTCACCCGCAATGCGGTAGATACCGCCACCGGCAACCAGTACCGCCTGCACCAGCAGGGAAATAGCGATTTCACCAGGAACTCCTCCAGATCCGGGGTCGGGATGGACTGGGATATTACCTTGAAGGATAATATTTCCCTGTCCATGGCATACAGCCATTTTGGAAATAGCAACATGGGCTATTCCGACCAGTATGATAGTGAGCAGGATAAATATGGAACGACTCTTGACGAGTTGACCAGCCGCCGTTTCTCCAATACATTATTCAATAACGGGAACCTGGATGTCAATGCAGATTACAAAAGAAAATTCGGCAAAGATAAGCAGGAACTGACCTTCTCCTTTTTATACAGCGCTTCCGATAACACGACCGGGTATCGGCAATCACAGCAGTATGTCGGCAATGACTCCCTCTTCTCGGGATCGACAAGCAATAATCCCGGCAAAGATCACGTAAACAGTTTTGCCATAAGTTATTCCACACCGGTGGCAAAGAATATAACGCTGGAGGCAGGGGCCAAAATGGAAATGGAAGAACTGTTGAGCAATGCAAATGTCTTTACGTTTTCACCGCAGGTATACGACTATGTATTTGACACACAGCAATCTTACAGCTCGACCTTCAAACGAAAAGTGGTCGCCGGGTATTTTTCGGGAACATGCAGGTTGTTCAACAGGTTTGATCTGATAGGTGGCCTCCGATGGGAACATACCGCAAACAACGCATGGTACAGCAATTCCGGCAAAGCCGATATTCCCGACTATAGTAACCTGGCGCCTTCGCTTATCGTTTCTCACACTTTCCCCAACCAACAGATCATCAGGTTTGCCTATTCATACAGGCTGGAACGCCCCGATTTCAAGGACCTCAATCCCTTTGTAAACTTATCTGATCCGCATAATATCGTTACCGGCAACCCGGAAATCAGACCGGAAATTGGCAGGAATTACCAGCTGAGTTACAACCTGGATCTGCCAAATGACAATAGCCTCAACATCATGCTGCTGTATACCCATAACAGCCCCGACATCAAATCCTATACTACGTTCTACCCTCAATATGTCGTCGGGGATTCGACGTACAGTAACGTGAATGTGGTGCAGCGCGGCAATATCGCCGGCGAACAACGCTACGGACTTAATCTTTCCGGGTCATTCGTCATCGGCAAACTACTCACCCTGAGGCCAACTATTCAATTGTACGACCGGCAGGTAAACAATGTTTATGCGATCCCTCAAAGATCCGGCGGGTTTGAGTCCAGAGGCAATATGAACGTCAATTACCAGGTTAGCAAGACATTGGTGGCAGAGGTATTTGGCAATTACCGCTCCGGAATAAAATGGCAGGGCAGGCAGGCAGGCTTTTATTCTTATTCCCTGGCTCTCCGCCAGCAGATCCTTAACGGAAATGGCAGCATAGGACTGGTCGCGGTGAATGCGTTCGGCGAATATCTTACCCAAAGAACAACCCAGGAGGCCGTTGGCTTGAATGCCGCCACCGTTTTACGGATACCTTACCGTTCGTTCGGATTGAACCTAATGTATAAATTCGGAAAACGGAAGATCAAGGCAAGGGAGGCAGAGAACCTGCTCGCCGCACCGCCCGTTGATAATCAGTAACAACCGCAAGCCGCCGGAAGGATTAATCCTTTATGATGCTAAACTCGTCGATCGTATTTCCGTTCATATCCACCTGCCGTAACCTGAAGCTTTTCCCGTTCACATCGATGACGCCAAAGGAATGAACGGTGGATAGGAATCGATAGGTAAATTTTTGCCACGAGTCCGGATCTTTTGCTTGTTCCGGATTATACAATTCCTGACCGCCGGCGCCGGTTACTATATAAATAACGCCGATGGCCTTGGTGTTCGTGCTGCCGTCAAAATGCTTATCGAGGGTCCATTTCCCGTTTACCACCCTTCCCCGGATGGTTTTATTATCTTTTCCACCGACCAGCATGACCCCTTTATTGTCCGGTACAAAGCTCATCGGAAAAGAACGCTGGTAATTATGCACATGACCGCTAAATACGACATCCACTTTTGCCTCATCGAAGATCGGCGATAGCAGACGCATCTGTTGCTGCTCAAAATGTTCACGCGATGAACTGAAACCGGGATGGTGAAAGACAACGAATTTCCATGTACTACCCGAAGCCGCGGCCAGGTCCTTTTTGAGCCAGTCCTTCAGTGCGGGGCTTGTCCAATCGACATAGGGGTTGGCGTCCAGCATCAGAAAATGTGCATTGCCATAATCAAATGAAAAATTGGTCATGGTGGGAAAGCGGGATCCCGTGGCCGACACAAATGACTTTCGGGCGGAGTCCGAGATGATCAACGAAGGATAAGCAGGCCCGCCCTCTTTCGAAGCAGGGCCATTCACCGGCTGATCCCAAAACATAAAATAGGCCAAAGCGTCCGGATAGTTGTTGAAATTCCTCTCCTCCGTATCATGATTCCCCGGGGTTGCCACAAAGGGGACTGAACGCATCAGGGTCGCACCGCTATGCGTCGTGGAATCGGCATTATATACCGGCCAGAAGTTCTTGTCATATTCAGATACCAACCCATGTTCATACACGATGTCTCCGGGAATGACTACCATGTCCGGTTTTGCCAAGGCGGCCTGTTCCGCGATCAATTTGGCATCCGTGGTTCCCGCTCCGATATCCCCCATAGCTACAAACCGGAATGCTTGTTGCGGGGATTTGGACGCACGCCCTTCACTGGAAAATACCACCTTCTTGTTCCTGATGAGCCTGTAGGAAAATACGGAACCTGCAGCCAGATCAGCCACACTGACGGTAAAGATCCTCCTCGGTGCAACATTTGGGACCGATACGGTCCTGACCAGCAGTTTCGGCTCGGCGACCCATTTTTCACCCCCTTCTGCCTTAATTTCAACGCGCCAACTCGCGTCTTCATCATTTGTCTGCCAGCAGATATCCATGGTACCGGCCGAAGGAGTTTCACCGATTTGCAGATAGGGGTTGGCGACGAATATCGTATGGCCATCATTTTTATCCTGCGCATCGACAAAGAGGGAAACGAAAAAGAAAAGGAGGTAAATGAGCTGCTTCATATCCTTATTTTTGATTGCTTGATCCGGCGGGGCTTATACCAAAGGTAAAAACCACTGATGGCCAGGAAAAGAAGGGACAGCGCCATAATGGAAGTATACGCTTTTTTAGAGACCCCTGATTTGCTTGCGAACAATCCGTCAAGTATGGCACCATCATGAATGTCCTGTATCCAGCCGCCATTCTTCTGTTCGATGTGAATAGCAGTACCCGTGCCGCCATCAACCTGGATGTTATAATAATCCTCAAAAGAGAAATTGATGTACCCCTTGGAGGGTTTCAATAAGACATTTTCCGCGTGCAGGAAATGGCCCTTCGTTCTTTCATTTAATGAAGAGACGGCCAATTTTTCCAGGGAATCCAGGGGAAGCCATTTCTTCAGGGCCGTTTCCGCCCTGACATTCCTTTTATCGAATATTACGTTGGTAAACATGGCTTTCCAACCCAGCATAAGGCCGGTAAGTCCGATCAGGCAGAAAAAGATAAATAGCAGAGAGGCGATCCTTCGATGCCATATACGGGATGAAGCCAGAAGCGATTGAGACATACGCTGGATTAAACTAATGATGGTTGCCCGCCCCGTTGACCTGGTATGCGCCGATGTCCTTGCCTGGCAACGTGATCTCCGTAGCGCCATATACCGGATCCTCGCGAACGTCTTTTCTTGGATTAAATCCGGTATATCCCTTGCCTGCGCACGGCGAAGTGGGTTTCAAGGCAAAATTATACTTACCCACAAACGCAATATCCCTCAATAGCAAACCTTCAGGCATGGGTACAGGCCCGTCGATAAACTGTGGATCATTGGCGCCCAACAAGGACAAAGGAGCCGTATAGGAATCTCCCGGGTGCCAGCCTGCGGGCAGGTAACTCAGCGGGTTGGGAATATCGGTAGGAATGGCATTACTTATGCACGTGCTGACCGCCAGATTGGGAATGAAATTGTCGGCCACCGACCCCGAATCGGCATAATACCAATTATATCCATAACGCAGATTGGCGGTATCTGCTATGGGATTTTGCACCACGCGCAACCCAAACTTGCAGTTAACGATCAGGTTATTATAGGCCATGCCACCGGCGCCTTCCTCAAAATTGATGGACCCGCCCCGGCCTGCTGCCGATCTCCTGAATCCGCAGTTCACGATCGTATTGTTATACATCCGCACATTGGATCCGGGGACGCCTACCGCGGCGCCGGAATTGGATAGTTTTGGACCATTGGTCGCCATGCCGATGCAAAGATTGTAGGCAAAATCGCCGATGGTTCCGGCCTTTGCATTCATGGCTTCACCCCCGGTATATCCGCATTTTTCAAAAGTGCTCCTCAGTACCGCTATTTTTCCTCCCAGGATCCGGAAAGGATCATCCGTACTTCCGTATAGCCAGGAGTCTTCAAAAACAAAGATGCCCGCGGGATTTTGAAAGAATATTGAATACGGCTTGCTGGAGATTGGATAAATAGGACTCGATTTGGGAACGGCAATGCCCGCAAATTCCACATGGGTCCATTTAAGGATCATCATGGGACAGGTCGTTCCGCCGATGATCCCTATCCACCTGCCCATATAGGCGGAGTCCAGGGAGGGATCATACCCATAGGTGTCGGTTTTCTTCGCTCCATCATAAGTGATCCAATTGGGATGATCTTTTGTGCCCAGGCAAATAAATGATCCATTGACCCCAATCCCGTACTTTCCTGTAAACTTGATGGTGACGCCCTCCTGAACGGTCAGGGTATCACCCACGTTGATAATAATATCCCCGCAAACCGTATACGTTTTCCCCGACAGCATGGTGCCTTTAATGGCGCCCGACAAACACGCCGCGTCACTCACCGGCGCCGCAACGGCCTGGACCGCTTTCCATAGTTCTTTTTCCTCAACGGCCTTTTTACAGGAGCCCAACGCAAGCCCTGTTATCACCGCCGGTAATAGTACTGAATAATGCCATTTCATATACTTCTTTTAATAAAGTTTTAAAGTTTGAACCGTAACCCGAACAGAAAGGATGATTTCACATAATCCTTTTGCACGATGATCTGCTTCTCAGGGTCAGTTTGGAGGGATAACGCCTTCGAACCGCTTGCAGACAAATACGTTTTGTAAGGAATATGCAAACTCCCTACAGTAGGCGAATTGGTCAGGTTATTCAGCTTGCCATAAAAGGTAAGGTTCCTTGCGATCCTCTTTTCGAACGAGAGATCCAGCCCCGAAAAAGGCTGTTGCCAGTAATGCAAACCGGCATAAGGACTAACCAGCGAAATTCTTTCTCCGGTATACGTAAATGCCAGTTGCGCATCGAGGCCCGATCTGGCATTCTTATAGATCAGGGAAAGATTGCCGATATGATTAGCCTGCCCCTGGAGCGGCCTTGTTTCTGAAACATATTTTGAGGTATACCCCAATGTATTGTCGAAATAATAATACAACAGACTGTCATTCGTTACCCTCGACCGGGTATAGGTATAATTCGCAGAGATCCCGAATGATCCGAAATACTTGGTGATTACGGCCTCAAAACCGTAATTGGTCGCATTTCCGATATTGATGGGTTTTAATTGCTGACTCGTAGGGCCTGATTTTACCGCCGCATATTCAATGGGATCCTGGATATTTTTGTAGAATACTCCCAACAATACCTGGTCTGCGCCCTTTCCCGGGAACAGTTCATATCGCAAATCATAGTTGTCGGCCAGGGAATGTTTCAAACCGGACGGATTACCTACTTCCTTAAAGGTTTCGAAATCGTCCGGGCCATCAGGGATCAATTCAGCAAACTGAGGTCGCGCTATAGCCCTGTAATACGAAAAACGCAGGGCCTGATCCGGCCTCAAGGCATATTTTACCTGGCCGCTTGGCAGCGGATCGGTATACGTTATGGTTCCCGATCTCGCCTCGGTAGCCTCGCCCAGTTGTGTTTCGTACTTTTGACGGGTACCCTCTATCCTCACGCCTCCCAGGATCTCCAGTTTTGGCGACAGGTTCCATTTGCCCTGTACATAACCCGCCACGATATCTTCGGTGAACGTATAATTATTCCCGTTCAGATCAGGCGTGGCATTTGAGCCGATAAAAGTGTACTGTGCGGAGTTGATATCAGTATAGAGCTGGTTGCCGGTTTGACCCTGCTTCGGATTCAAAGAATAGGCATTGTAAAAATTATCCCTCTTTTTATCGCGGATCATCCCGCCCAATTTCAACTCGAACGGCCTGGCGAAAAGATTCCCCTGCTTGGTTACATTCACATACGCCGACAGGTCTTTGTCGCTGTTACGCAACCA
The DNA here is from genome assembly GCA_030706735.1 of Bacteroidota bacterium. Lineage (GTDB taxonomy): Bacteria > Bacteroidota > Bacteroidia > Chitinophagales > Chitinophagaceae > Puia. The sequence goes on from JAUZNZ010000030.1 coordinate 46,193, forward strand.
ATTGCGCGACATCCCCTCGAGTATATCCTGCACCCTCGAATAAGACTTGGAGGCACTATCGTAACCGACCTGGAACTGATGACCGAACTGTGCCTCGTCCGGGATATGATTGTTTGCCATGGAATAAACGGCAGACCAGTCTACCAGGACGGATCCTCCCAACTCGTGAACGCCCTGTAGGGTCGAATTATATATCGACTGATATTGCCATGCGCTTCTGAAAGATTCGGTAACCAGGGAATTTAGTACGACCGTATCGGAGTTCAACCTTGTCTGGAACATATCCAGTCTGACAAATGTATTGAACCAGGATATCTTATTCTTCTTGTCGATCCGATAGTCGACCTTGGCGTTCAATCCGAGGCGGCGGTTATCTGTGGAGTACTGGCGTGAATACAGATCGATGAAACTGGGTATGTTGTTGATGCTGGGTTGCGCATTGGGCAGGAAAAAGGTGGACCTCGTTCCGCTGTTTATATTTTGAAAACTGCCGGAAAACAATACGCCCAGCCGTTTATTCTCCCCGAAACGATTGCCTGCGGTTAACCCGAATGTAGTATTGACAGGGGCGTTTCGGGCTGTGTAGTTTAAATGGCCTACCGGGAAATCGGCGGGTGTGGCCTGATAGGTACTCCCGTTTATTTCAGCAGGCGATCTTTGGTTGATCGTACGCTTATCAAAATGCAGGAAGGGTTGAACGCCAAAAATGTCATTATACCCGGCGGCAAGATTTACCTGGAAGAGCTTGGTGGCAGGAGCATCCTTCATCACCAGGTTAATGGTGCCGCCAATGGCGTCTCCTTCCATAGACGCCGTGAGGCTCTTGCTTACTTCCAGTCTTTCCAGCAGTTCCGAGGGAAAAAGATCCAGCGGGATGAAGCGGTTCTTATTATCCGGGCTTGGTATCTTAATACCATTGATCAGCGTATTTATATATCGTTTTTCCATGCCCCGGATTATCGGATAACGGCCCTCTCCCGAACTGTTTTTTTCAACAGCAACGCCGCTGACCCGCTGCATTACATTTGCCACCGTGATATCCGGAAGCAACTCTATATTCCTGGATGAGACGATATTCACAAGCTGGTTGGCATTCTTTTCAAGAGAACGGGTATTTCTTTCTGAGCCATTTCCCCCACCGGTTATGATCACACTGGATAACTCGATGGCCGCCGGTTGAAGATGTATTTCAAGATTTACAGGTTGTTCCGCCGATACTTCAATATGCTCTTCAAACATCTTATAGCTTGCATGGGTAATTTGAAGATCATACGACCCGGGTTTCACATCTTTAAAATTGAACGTGCCGTCCAGTTGGACGAATTTCCTCTTGCCTGTTTCCTTTATCACAACCGTAGCTCCGGTCATCGGCTCGCCCGTCTGCAAATCCGTGACTAATCCCCTTATTTGCTGAGCCCGCCCTGTAAATCCGGAGAGAAGAAAGACCAGTGAGATGAATAGTGCAGTGGAGAATGTCTTGGTTCTGCGCATGGCGAAAAATTTAATGCGCAAATTTTAGGAATACGCTCGCCTTAAAATGCAGGAAGACCAATAATTAGGAATTTGGTAACCCTAACCTAACAGAGGATTAATATTCACTACAGAAAGTCTTCAGAATGTCGTCCGCCGCGCCCGGAACTCCCCGCCGGCCGGGGACAAATGGTAACCACGCCCACTATATGAAGCAGCCACGAGAAAAAGACAAAAGGATAAAGAAGGAAGAAAACCGCCCGACCCTCAAGCCCGACCCGGAAACAGCAGGCAAGAGCGATCCCCAGGAACATATGAAAGGCCCCATCTCTTCGATGGTCAGAAAGGCGGAGGCAGCGATGGACGGTCAAGAGACCAAAAAGGAGCTTAGTATATCGTCCTCCAGGGCCTGGCTGCCTGTCGTTAAAGCAGTTCCCGCAGCCAGGATGGCGGCCAGCATCAATATGACCAAAATGTTTATTTGCTTCACGAAATTAACCGGACCGATAGGCGCGCCTCATTAAAAATACTAATTTCAGTTCCCTTTTGTGTACTTCAACCGATATTTAATCGCCATGAATATTAAAGTAAAAAGGATTTACGAGCCTTATGCGACGGGAGACGGTTACCGGATCCTCGTCGACCGCTTGTGGCCGCGGGGGATAAAAAAGGAGAACGCCCACATCGACAAATGGCTGAAGGAGGTCGCCCCGTCCACCGAACTTCGCAAATGGATACACGCCGATCCGGACAGATGGACGGGGTTCAAGACAAAGTATCGGGCCGAATTAACCCGCTCCGCCGCGCTAAAAGAATTGAGCGCGGACGTCCGCGCTCATCAAACCGTAACCCTGCTTTATGCAGTCAGGGACGAACAGCATAATCACGCTCTGATCTTACGCGAGGTCATCCTGGATCAGCAAGCCACATGAATGCTCACCCAGCCGGCCACGGCTCGGACGCCGGCATCACGCTCCGTTCGGATGCGCGACAAGCGAGCGGAATTTCGCATTCCGGAAATAAAAGCCTACCCAAAGCAGGATGCCGAAAAGGATCGGAAAAATGAAATTCTCGCCGGCACGCACCATGATCGCTACCGCCCCGCCCAGGTAGGCGGACAGTAATATGGCCCCCGGCAATGCGGTCCGCGGAATGACATAGAGTATGGTGGCGACCAGCAACACCAGGCCGATCGCTTGGTTCTGTTCCGCCGGCCACCCCAATTTAGCGGAAGCTTCGATCGTATGCTTCTCCTTGAAGATCTTCATGATGGCGTCGAAAAGTAAAAATAAAATAACGAGACCGTTGATAATCCAGCCGGCCCAGCGCGCGCCCTGCGGGCGCGCCGTCGTCAGGGGCATGTTTTGCGTAGTCATGTTTTTTGTTTTTTTGTTTTTCAAGATCGACAACACAAACTTACGACCGGAGGGCATGATCCGTGAGGGGGAATGGCGACAATCTGGGGGGCCATTCACGACAACAAAAGAAAATAATGTATTTTAGGATCATGCCAAAGGAACAAATCAAGGACCTGAACAAATTCCTGAAACCCTTTCCCGCCGAAACGCGCGAGATCGCCCACTGGCTGCGGGAATTCGTTTGGGACCTGTATCCCCAAACCAATGAGCTGATCTATGATAATTACAATGCCCTGGCCATTGGCTGGTCGCCGACCGATAGGGTCGGCCATACCTTCTGTTCGATCGCCGTCGGCCGCACCCCGAAGCATAATGTGCACTTCGGCTTTTATTGGGGCAGCGAGATCAGCGATCCGGAAAAACGACTGATCGGACAAGGAAAGCAATACCGCTATCTGCTGGTCGGCTCAATAAAGACATTCCCGAAGACCTACATCAAGCGACTCCTCAAAGAGGCCTACGCCAATTCCCTCGGTAAGGTCAGGGACATGGATCAGATCCGGAAAGGCCTCACGATAACCAAATCCGTTTCGGCAAGCAAAAGGAAGTAACCGGGAAGGGACATTCGGGCAAAAAAAAAAGCCGCCGGGCAATAAGCGGCGACCTTCCCTTTTGTTATGAATAGATGGCATTCTAACTGTTGAGCACCGTAGACTGGGCGATATACTTCTTAGAGGGGAAGTAGATAAAGAAACAGCTTCCGTTCTTCACCGTAGGAATGATCTGTTCGGTCATTTCCGTCGGGATCGCAGGGCAACCGAAGGTGGTGCCCATCACGCCATATTTGTGCAGGATGCGCTGGCTGACATACGAGGCGCCGTGGATGACGATACTCCTTCTGGCGGCATGATCGTTGAAACCCCTGTCGAGTCCATTGATGCGCAGGGAAAGACCGTTGCTGCCGTAGTACGTCGTGCTGGTCACGTAGAAACCGAGGCTGCTCTTGCAGGATTCATCGGTATTCGAAAAAGAGTTGGCGAATTCTTCACCGGAATTGATCCCGTGGGCAACATAGGTGCGATACAACAACCGCCTGTTACGCACATCGATCACATACATCCGCTGATTGGCCGAAGACTGGCTGAAGTCACAGATCGAAAGGACATTGGTATTATGCAGCTTGCCGGTCTTCTGTAATTTGATATAACCAACCCACGCATATTCGAACGCTTTTTCGCTCAGACCGGAATCAGCCAGGCTCATTTCATTATAGATGGCCATGGCCACATTCATCACTCGCCTCTGCTCCGACCTTCTTGCAATGGCCTTCAACATGCTTTGCATCTCGACAGAGCTATTGGCAGCGGCAACGGATACTTTATAATTGATGATATGTTTAATGGCATCGGCAGCGTGAAAGGCCAAACGCGAAGCCTTGTTCTCCGCTCTTGCACTGAATTCTTTTTTACCTTCCACCAGAGTAGCGGGTGCAATAAGCACCATCAGGATCACGGTGATTTTCAGGAGGTGGTTGACAGTTTTCATAACTACGAATTTCCATATTAAAGTCAACTGGCATACCAATTTGCCACTTCCTGAATATCAATGAACTATGAAGATCGGCGTTTGGGACATTCTCCCATTTTCGGAATTTTTTCCAAATTAGGCCGGGCCGGGAATAGAAATCGCATCGTAAAAACCCTACAAAAACCCTCCAATCGCCCTTCTGCCTCCCCAATCACCCGCCCGCTTCCTCAAAACGCCAGACGCTTCCTCAAAACACTACCCTCCTCCCCTCTTTTGCCGACTGTTTCGCTGCTTCGAGGATCCGAACCACGATGACATTATTATCAAGGCTCGAAAGATCGCCAGTCGGATTGGTCTGTCCACGCAGCACCGACGCCAGGTAGGTCAGGTTATCCGTGTAGGGAGCAGCCGCCGCCTCCAGCGGCACAGGATCATAGGTATCCTTCGTTCTCTCCACCAGCGTGTTTCCATTCAGTGCATGCAGATACCCCGTCTTGCCGAAGACCTCCAGGTCCTTGATGCCGAAAGGCCAGTTCCAGGACGCCTCGATAAAACCGATCGCCCCCGGATATTCGACCACGATCGTGGCATCGTCATCCACATTCGGATAGACTTCCGGCTTATAGTGCCTGATCACGGCCGTAACGGCGATCGGAGCATGGCCCCCCATCAGCCAGGTCATCAGGTTGGCGCCATAGCATCCGAAATCGACAACGGCCCCGCCTCCATTTTTGGCCGGATCGGTCAGCCATTTCAGGAAATCCGGGCTGCACCCGATCTCCCTGGGGCCCTGGTGCCCGTCATGCGTAACCATGCGACGGATCTCGCCGATCGCACCTTGTTCATGCGCCATCGCATACACGCGCTGGTTGCTCGGATACCAGGTGGTCTCATAATTGGTGAGCACCCTGATATGCCACTTCTCCGCAAGCTCCGCCATCCGTTTGGCCTGCCGCGTATCGATGGCCAGCGGTTTTTCCACCATGACTGAAATGCCCTTCGGCGCACAGGCCTCGACCACGGCGAGGTGATCCACAATGGCATTGTAGGCCAATACCGCATCGGGCCGGATATGTTCCAGCATGGCCGGCACGTTGGTATAGAACAGGGAATCGGGCAACTGATAGCGCAATTTGTATTTCTGCACCAGTTGCTGATCCGGTTCGGCAATGCCCAGGATGATCACCCGCCCCTTCTTGTAGTTCTCCATCAACCCGAACACATGGTCATGATTGAGGCCGGCCACGCCCACCTTAAGAGGCTGTTGCGCACCGGCGAGTAGGGCGCATACCCACAGTATGCCGGATAAGCTGATTGCTTTCATTATTCTTGATTTGACCTGAAAATAGGACTTTTCCCGGGGTTTCGTTGCGCGACCGTTCCGTGAACGTTTCCACGACCGTTCCGCGAACGGCTCAATGCGCGAACTGGAACCAAAGCAAGGCCACGGCGGCAGCGGTCATCAGGATCAGCGCGGTGACACCCAGGATATTCGTCCCTTTCCTGTTCACCGAGGTGCCCATGATCTTCGGATTGTTGCAGATATGCAATACCACGGCGATCATCACGGGAGAAGTAAGGCCATACAGGACGGCTGTGTAGATCAGGGCCTGGATCGGACTGATGTTCAGAAAATCCAGACAAAGCCCCGCCATCAGCGAAACGATCAGGGTCACATAAAATCCCGGCGCCTGATTGAACTTCTTGTCCAACCCCTGACGCCAGTTGAACGTTTCCGCTACGATATAGGACAGGGATCCACCCAGGACAGGGATCGCGAGGAATCCGGTGCCGATCACCCCAATGGCAAAAAAGGCATACGTGACCTTGCCGGCGAGAGGCTCCAGGGCCTTGGCCGCCTGCTCCACGGTGTCGATCTGGCGGATACCGGCCGTATACAGGACGACGCCGGTCGTCAAAATGATGAAAAACATCACCACATTCGAGAATAGCATGCCCAGATAAACGTCCAGTTTCATTTTTTCCATGAAGCGCTTGTCGACAATGACCCTCTTTCGCGACAAATGGATATCCTCCGCCTCCATCGTCGCCTGCCAGAAAAATAGGTAGGGCGAAATGGTCGTACCCAGAATGGCGACCAGGATCGAGAAGAATTCCTTATTCATATGGATCGTAGGGATCACCGTATGCTTCAATACCTGTGCCCAATCGTTCTTGACCAGGAAGGGGATAATGATATAGAGCAGTAAGACCATGCAGAGCCATTTCAGGATGCCCGCGATCTTCTGATAAGGATAAAGGATCACGCCGAAAAGGATCATCCCGGTGAACAGGATCTCGAAGGCGAAAACAGGCATGCCGGGCAGGAGCAGGTGCGCCACAGCCCCCATCCCCTCGATATCGGCGCCGATATTGAGCACAATGGCCGGAAAACTGAAGGCCATCATCAGGTAGATAATGCCTTTGGGATAATGCGATTTCAGCACGCCCGTCAAGCCCTTGGAAGTGACCGCACCGATCCGGGCGCACATTTCCTGGATGGAAGCCATCAGGGGAAAAGTGATCAGCGCCGTCCACAGCGTGGCCATCCCGAATTGTGCACCGGCCTGCGAATACGTCGCGATACCGGATGGATCATCATCGCTCGCCCCGGTGATCAAACCGGGCCCCATTATTTTCAGGGCCTTCTTTATTTTTGCGGAAAATTTCGTCTTCGGCTTCATGACGGCTCAAGATACCAATACCCTGCCACAGTTCCGAAGATGATCGGTACATTTACCTATGCCACTACTCGTTATCGTCCGACACGGACAATCCGTTTGGAACCTGGAAAACCGTTTTACCGGGGAGACAGATGTTGATCTGACCGCGCTGGGCCGGGACGAGGCCCGCGCGGCGGGGAAAAAATTAAAGGGATTCACCTTCGCCCATGGATTTACCTCCGTACTCCGGCGGGCGGAAGAGACCCTGCAGCTGATCCTTGAAGAGATCGGCCGGACCGATCTCCCCATTTCGAGGAATAAAGCCCTCAATGAACGAAACTATGGACAATTGCAGGGAATGAACAAAGCCGAGACGGCTCTCAAATACGGTGACCGGCAGGTGGCGCTCTGGCGAAGGAGCTATGACGTGCGACCGCCCGGCGGGGAAAGCCTTCAGGACACCGTCGCCCGCGTGATCCCCTATTACCAGGCCGCGATCGAACCCTTGCTGGCCGCCGGCCAAAACATCCTGATCGTCGCCCATGGAAATAGTCTGCGCGCCTTGATGATGCATCTGGAACACATCAGCGAATCGAAGATCGCGGAAGTCGATATTCCAACCGGCGACCCGAGGCTCTATACTTTCGACGCGCAACTCCACCTGGAAAAAGCAGCCTACCTCTAACCTTCAAACCTCCAGCACGATCTTGCCGGTATGACCCCCACTCTCCATCAGGGCATGCGCCCGCGACGCTTCCCCCAACGGAAAACCCGCAAAGATCATGGGCTTATAACGGCCCGTTTCCAGGACCGGCCATACCTTCTTTTCGATCTCGGCAGCCAGGGCCGCCTTAAAGGAGGGATCCCGCGCCCGCAGCGTACTGCCGGTGAGGGTCAGACGCCGGGACATGATCTCGAACGCATCGATCTCGGCCTTGGAGCCGCGCGGGGCATTGATGAAGACCAGCCGGCCATCGGGCCGCAGCAGGCGCAAATTCTTGCCGATATAATCTCCCCCGACCATATCCAGGATCAGATCGGCGCCTTCAGCCCGGAACGCCTCCGAAAAGTCTTCTTTCTTGTAATTGATACATCGGTCCGCACCCAGCGAGACGCAGACCGCACATTTTTCTTCGCTGCCGGCCGTCGCCAGTACGATCGCGCCAAAAGCCTTCGCAAGCTGGATCGCTGTGGTTCCGATCCCCCCGCTTCCCCCGTGCACGAGAAAGCGCTCTCCCTCTTTCAATCGCCCCCGCTGAAACACATTGTGCCATACCGTGAAAACGGTCTCCGGCAGGCAGGCTGCTTCGACCAGGCTCCATCCCCGGGGAATGGGCAGGCATTGTCCTTCCGGAACCGTTGCATATTCCGCATATCCCCCGCCGCCAAGCAGTGCACAAACTTTGTCGCCCGGCTTCCAGCGACGAACGGCCGCACCGCACTGCTCAACGACGCCGGCGATCTCCAGCCCGGGAATATCGGGCGAAAAACCCGGTGGCGCCGGGTAATTGCCTTTGCGTTGGCTGATGTCGGGCCTGTTGATGCCGGCGGCCCTGACCTGAACCAAAACCTCGCCCTCGCCCGGCAAAGGGATCGGCCGGTCCTGCAATTGCAGCACCTCCGGCGCGCCCGGAGAAGTAATGACGATCGCTTTCATACAGTTTCCTGCAATACCACAAATTGTTGTTCCAGCGTCAGGGAATGGTCATAAAGGTCTTTTAGGAACTGTCGTCCATGCCTGGCATACCAGGGCATGAAATTATCGACGCGCTCCTGCAGACTATTCAAAGGGAAAAGAGAGGTCTGAATGGCATGGATCTGCCGTTGCTGATCCTTGAATTTCCGCTTTTCGGCTTTGAGCAATTTTTTTTCCAGCTCCCGGACCGGTTCAAGGGCCTTGGTTTCGAGCGCATCCACATGCTGGACAAGCGTGGGATCGACCGCTGCGGAGACCTGCTTCAGGCGGGTATAATAGGACTGGGCTTCCCCGATCTCCTTTTCCAGGCTAAGCTGCAACGTCGATTGCCGTTTTACCAGCTCATTCATCAATTCGTCTTCGGCACGAAAAACATCGATGGCGGAAAGACCGGCCCGCTCCAGCTTCTCGGTCCATTGAGCCTCCACGAGCAGGAAGGAATTGCGCATCACGAGGACAGGATAGGGCACGCCATAATGCCGGAAAAGATCTTTCAATTCCAGCCAGTAGGCCGTCTCACCCCCGCCGCCGATAAAGGCGATATTGGGAAGAAGGGTCTCCTGAAAAAGTCCCCGCAGGATCACATTCGGACTGAAGCGTTCCGGATGGCGGTGCAATTCCTCCCGCAGTTCCTCTTCGCTGAACACGATACTTGACTCGTGCACATAGAAGACGCCATCCCGCTTTTCAATGCGGCCCCGCAGGTCATCCTTCAAATAGAATAAATTGATCATCCTCGGATTCGCCTGCACCTTGACATGCTGGGACAACGCCCGCGTGGTCTCTTCGACGATCCGGGAGGGGATATTCCGGAAAAGATCATCTTCGAATACCGGGATCATCAGCCGTTTCAACTCCACGTCATCGGCATTCAGAACGACCAGGCCGTAGTCGGAGAACAGATGGTGCAATAATCGGAAGGTCGCCGTCTGGATATCCGGGCTTTCCAGGTAGGCCTCCCGAAGGATGCCGACCAGCTCGGCGCCGAATGGCTGAACCGATAACTCGCCTTCGATCCGATGGAAGAGTGGTTCCAGTCCCTTCGTGCTCATCCTGCCCACAGCCCCCTTTTGCTTCGTGTCCCACTCCAGCTTCTCGCCATGGAGATAGACCTTTCCCAATTCCTCCAGGTCAGCGTCTTCGCTACCCATGTAAAATACGGGTACGAAGCGTTTTCCGGGATGATCCTCCCCCAGCTTCGCCGCCAGCCGGATGCAATGCAGGATCTTGTAGATGAAATAAAGCGAGCCCGTAAAGATGGCGGGCTGATGCGCCGTGCACACCGTGAACACCTCCTCGTCGAGCAAGGCTTCGATATTCCGCTGAACAGGCGCCGCAGCATGTACCCCCTCATATTGTCGCCTCAACCGGTCCACCAATGCCGGACGGTTCACCCTGAACCCCTGCCGGGCCTTGATGGAGGCCATTATGCCTCCGGCATTCGCGGGATGCTCGTAAAATGGCCTGAGGGTGTCGGCCTGGTCCAGATAATCCGTAATTATTTTCGAGAAATAGCCTGTCTGACGATAGGACAAAAGAGTCGGTTTCCAATCCATAATAATTGGGTAAAAGTAAGGAGTTCGCCGGAATTTACTCTACCGCTGATCTATTTCAGACTGTAGGCGGCAATCGAGTTCTTAAAGAAGGTAGGAACATATACGACGCGATGCACCGGATCGTATCCGATATCCGCAGAGTTGATCTTTTCAGGCCTGGTGTCCAGCATGATCTGCTTGCTTCCGTCACCCTTGACATAATAGATGGCGCCCGCCCAGCACGACACGATGAACTCGTTGTCCTTTACTCTCTCGATGCCGTCCGTGCTGGCATCCATGCCGTCCGCGATCTTGACCGCTTTGCCGTCCGGGCCGGCCTTCCATAGCGCGCCATTACCGAGGACGTACAGGTCACGGCCCACGCATAGCACGCCATTGGCGCCGGTAATGCCTTCGAGCCAGGTGCTCACTTTCCCGCCCTCGATGCGATGCACTTTAGCCGTGCGCGTGTCCGAAACATAGACGACCCCTTTGCTGTCGACGCTGATGTCGTTGAGAAAAACGGCGCCAGGCACCGGTATGCGCCTGACGATCTTTCCAGCTTTGATATCGATGACGACGACCGCATTCGGATCGGCGGCATAGAGCAGATTACCAAATCGGCCGAGACCCTTGGGCGCATTCAAACCGGTCACCCAATCCACCTGGATGGGCCTGCCATCCAATCCCACCTTGCCGATAGACCCCTTGCCTTCCTTCCCGTCGACGTCGCCGCCAATATTGGACTGATACAGGAGCTTGTCTTCCGGCGAATACAACACGGACTCCGGCTGCCTGAGCACGGAATCGGTTTGCCAGATCTTTATGAGCTGGTGCTGCGCACGCACCGTATTATTCAGAACCAGGGATAAAAGACAAAGTAAAAAGGCGTAGGGGAAACGTGAACCTTTCATACGAAACGTTTTTGGTTAGCAGGTCTAACAGCCAAGATACCCAGTTGTTCGGCAACCTCCCCCCGTCGATCCACTACGAATTGCCGTAGCTGCGAATTGCCGTAGTCATAGCACCTGGAACCCGTACGCATAAGGATCGTCCTCCGGATCGATCGTAATGGTATTGTGGCCATACACCCGCGCCCAACCCTCGATGCTCGGGAGAATGGCAGGCAGGCCGCCCACCGTCGTCGTCCCTTCGATCCGCCCGGTGAACAAGGATCCGATGATGCTCTCATGGAGAAAGGGCTCTCCCGGTTTCAGCTTTCCTTTAGCCCACCATTGCGCCATGCGCGCCGACGTGCCCGTACCGCAGGGAGATCGGTCGATAGCCTTGTCCCCATAAAAAACCGCATTCCGGGCCGTGGCCTCCGGACTGATCGGGCGCCCGGTCCAAAGGATATGCGAACAACCGGCGATGGTCGCATCCTCCGGATGAACATATACGCCCGCATCATTGATCCGTTTCCGAATAA
>JAUZNZ010000031.1 GCA_030706735.1 Bacteroidota bacterium
AACCAACTGTCATGGAAACAAATAAGATCCTCGGTGCCGACCTGCTCGACATCATCTTCGACGGCAAGAACAAGGAATATGGGGCCTACGAATTACGCAAGACCTACAGTCAGCGTCTAACCAGGGCGCTGCTCGGAACGGGCGCTCTCCTTTTCTTTCTTTGCGGTGGTTATTTTCTTTCAGGCTTGCGTGCAGCGACCGTCCCCTGGCATGCGGATCCGCCGGATGTGACGCTGGTGAAAATACCGGATAACAAGGTCGATCCGTTGCCTGTGCCGCCGCCGAAACCGCAAGCCGTTCAGATCAAGACAGCGGCATTCACAACCATACGGATCGTAAAGGAAGTGAAACCCGACGAGTATCCGCCGACCCAGGATGATCTCGTGAATACAAAGATCGGCACCGTCAATGTCAATGGTCTTGACGATCCGAACATCACCGCGCCGCCTTCCGACGGAGATAGGGGAGTGGTTGTCGCTCCGGCGAAAGATGAATATTCCGATCAACCCTTTATGAAAGTGGAGAAGGAATCCGAATACCCTGGCGGGCTTCAGGCGTGGCGGCGATACCTGGGCAAGAACCTTGTTGCCCCTGATGAAGCCGTGAACAAGGGTATTTCAGGGACGGTAGTCATCCAGTTTATCGTGGATCGGGATGGAACCGTCAGCGGCGTGCATGCCATCAGCGGGCCTGAGGAGGGAGGATTGAGGGAAGCTGCTATAAAGGTGATCCGGAAAAGCGGGAAGTGGGTGCCGGCCATACAGAATGGCCGCCCCGTAAAATCGTACAAAAGCCAGCCGATCGTCTTTCAAATAGATACTCAATAAGATGGCAATCTTCGGAAATAAGAATCGTTGCATACCCCTTCTTGTGGCTCTGGTGCTGGTGCTCACAGGGTGCAGGCGGGAGAATGTGCAGCCCAGACCGATAGTTGCCGACAAGACCGTTTCCGCACGGGACTCGGCTTCTGATAGTGGCATTTTTGATTGTGGGATCGGCCCTGCGGCTGAATACCCCGGTGGGCAGGAAGCCTGGGTTGCCTATTTGCAAAAGAACTTTCGCTACCCGGAAGAGGCCATTGAAAGCAATATCGAAGGAACCGTCGTGGTCCGCTTTACCATTGGTACCGATGGCTCGGTCGGTGAAACAGATGCCGTTTCCGGGCCCGGTTCTGGTGGGTTGCGGCACGAGGCCGTACGCGTAATCAAAGAAAGCGGCAAGTGGACACCCGCGCTCCAGAACGGGAAGTTTGTGAAGTCGTATAAAAGCCAGCCGGTAGTGTTTATGTTGCAGGGGGACCGAGAGTGACGGCCGATGGAGCCGCAAAAAGTTCACTTTCTTGCAAGGGGTATCCGACTACCCTATCTTTGCACGATGCTTGGTAAACTGATTGGTTGGGATGATACGATCGTGGCATTGGCTACCCCGCCGGGCGTGGGGGCCATCGGGGTGATCCGCCTGAGCGGGTCGGGGAGCTGGGGCATCGTGGACGGCCTATTCCCCTCCAGGGACTTATCGCAGCAGCCCTCGCATACGCTCCATGTCGGCCTCCTGAAGGAGGGGGACGAGTTGTTGGATGAGGCCGTGATATCCCTTTACCGGGGCCCGCGATCCTATACCGGGGAAGACGTGGTGGAAATATCCTGTCATGGGTCGCCGTACGTCCAGGAACGCGTTATCCAGGCGATTTTGCGCGGCGGGGCCCGTTTGGCGCGTGCGGGGGAGTTTACCCAACGCGCCTTCCTGCACGGGAAGCTCGACCTGACCCAGGCGGAGGCGGTTGCCGACCTCATCGCCAGCAATACCGCCACCTCGGCCCGCACGGCCCTGCATACCATTCGCGGTGGATTCTCGAGGGCATTGCGCGACCTGCGCGAGCAACTGCTTAGCTTCTCCGCCCTCATCGAACTCGAACTCGACTTCTCCCAGGAAGACGTCGAATTCGCCGACCGTTCGAAGCTATACGCTCTAATCACTGATGCGGAAGAATTGACCGGGAAATTATTGCAGTCCTTTCAGCTGGGAAATGTCATTCGCCATGGCGTGCAGGTCGCCATTATTGGCAAGCCGAATGCCGGCAAATCGACGCTGCTCAATACCTTGCTCAACGAGAACCGCGCCATTGTGAGCGAACTGGCCGGGACGACCCGCGATACCATCGAGGAGATCCTGAACATCGAAGGGATCCTCTTCCGTCTCATCGACACGGCCGGCCTCCGTCACCATGTTGCCGAATTTGCCGGGCACGCCGGGGCCGACCCGATTGAATCGATCGGCATCCGCAAGAGCCTGGAGAAAATGGAACAGGCCGATATTGTAGTGTACGTTTTCGACATCAACGACTCCCCGGCCGAGATCATCGCGCGCCGGGCTGAGCTAGCCGCTGCCGGTAAACCCTTTTTCATCGTGCTCAATAAATTGGATACGACCGACGAGGCTACGGCCCGTGCGGCCTATCCCAATGAAGTCCTTATCTCCGCGCGCGACGGACGGCATATTGACGAACTGAAACAGCGCCTGGTGGACCAAGTCCTTCAAGGCAAGGCGGTCACCGAAGGTACGATCATCACCAATGCCCGGCACTACCAGGCATTACAACAAGTGGCCGCCTCCCTCGGCGATATTCATCGCGGTCTCGACAACGGCCTATCTGGTGACCTCCTCGCCCTCGACATCCGCCGCTGCCTCCACTATCTCGGCGAAATCACCGGCGAGATCACCAGTGAGGATCAGCTGGATTATATTTTTAGTAAGTTTTGTATTGGAAAGTAAGCGCAGTAGTGTTGACGCGAAGCCTTCACCATCCGGCAAAACGATCCTCCAACTGATGCAGCCAGCGTATTCTTTTCTCCTGGGATACGAATTTCACCATGCTGAATTTTATCCATGTACGATTGGGATAACCCAATTTCCAGAACGTTCCGGTGAATAGCGCCTTCTTGATGGCATTTCCGAAGACCAGGCGATAAAAAATGGACGGCGTGTTCATTGTCGTGATCATCGTGATACCCTGCAGCTTGGGCCATCTTTTTATCATGCGTGGCCAACGGCCGGACTTATCATAGTCATAGGCGACGCCGGGAAAGATGACCTTGTCGATGAACCCTTTCGTCAGGGCCGGCATCAGCTCCCACCAAATGGGAAAGATAAAGACGAGATGATCGGCCGACGCGATCCGTTGGCTATAATCCCGGACGATGGGGTCGATGGGAGCCCCATTTATGAACCCCATTAGATCGCGGGCCGTCATGACGGGATTAAACCCGTCGTTATCGAGATGCAACACGTCTGCCTCGTGGCTGGCGCGGGTGAGACCTTTGAGCACGGATTGGAGAATAGCGTTGCAATAGCTCCCTTCAAACGGATGATTGAAGACGATGACGACTCTCATGGCTTTTTTGCTACAAAGATCTCCGCCGCGGCGCCGGCGGACGATAACTTTTGTTAAGAAACGAGTAGAAAGCCGGGCCTATCGCCGGGTCTTGTCCGTTTTATTCCTTATCCTGCTGAGAGAGACGGGGGTGATCCCCAGATAACTGGCGATATAATGTTGGGGAACGCGCCGGATGATCTCCGGGTGGTCTTTTATCAGGTCCAGATAGCGTTGGTGCGGTGTATCGCGGATACGGGACAGGAATAAGGCAAAATAATGTTCCAGACGCTGGTAAATGCTGGCCTCTATTAACTCCTTAAAACCTGGTGCCTCTGCCAGCATCTTATCGAAGTCTGCCTTGGTGATCACACGCAGTGTGCAGGGCTCCACGGTCTCCATATAAAAGAGACTCGGCCGGCCGGTGCGGAAGCTTTCGATAGAAGAGACTCCCTGGCCTTCAAAGAAAAATTGGAAGGTAATATCACGGCCATTATCATTGAACCAAAGGCGAATACATCCCCGAAGGATTTGATAGGCCTGCCTCGAAACCTCACCCTCCCTGAGAAGGATCGTTTTGGCAGGAACATCGATCTCTGTCATCAGGTGCTGAAAGGCCTGCCAGCCCGGATTGTAGTCGGGGGGTTGCATATGCGGTGAAAGGTACGATCAAATGACCTTTTTTTAAAGAGATCGGCCATCCTGATCGCCAAATATTTCTTATCTTTCTGATACAATGTATAAACAAGCCCCTATAAATATGCGTTACTGTACGTCTCTCCTATTCTTGCTAACGATTATCATTGGTTGTTCCAAAAAGAATGCCGCCCGGACCAATTTCGCGGAATTGACAGTAGATGGTAAGAAGGTTGTATTTGATAGTCTGGAGGCGGTCTTTGACACATCAGCCCAGGCCATCGATTGCAATTTTCAGGTCTATAAGCGGGGAACTGGTACACATATGGAGTGGGAAACGGAGTCCGGCTCAAGGTGGATCAACGGTATCTACAACTATCCCGGCGAGTCATTACCCGGACGATCGATTGTTTACCTGCACATACAAAACTACATCAACAACGTCCCCGGCTCTTACACCCTGGTGAATAATTCCTTGACCATGACTATCGATCAATCTACAAACGGGCGTCTGCACGGAACATTTTCCGGAAAGATCACTTGTTACACCTGCAATCCTTACGGCGCTGAAGTGGACATTTCTAACGGGGAATTTGAAATGCCGTATAGCTATCGGTAGCCTTTCCATACCTCCTTTTTGTCTCGTATGTCCTCCCTTTTGACTTGATCATCCGCCCTGCTTGCGTACAGGTCTGCCCGTAGCGGCTTCAGCGGGAATCGGACAGTCTTGTCACGAAATCGGACGGTCCCAGGTTGGCCAACATATGTATTTGGTTGATATTCATCGTGTTACGTTTTTGGCGTTTTTATTGAAACAAAGACCGTGGTTTGTCCGTCTAACAGGGCGTCCGGATCATCTCAATCAATTGCCATGATAAAAAACTTGCTGCTCATCGCGCTACGGAATTTCAGGCGGGATTTTGCGTACACGCTATTGAATATCCTGGGACTCACGATCGGTATTTCGTTCAGTCTGTTCCTGATCTTTTACATCCGGGACGAGCTGAGTTTCGACCGCTATAATACGAAGGCGGATCGGATTTATCGCGTGGTATCGTACATCCATGAGAAGGATAAGAATACCAACTGGGCCATCACGCAGTTCCCCATGGGCCCACAGATAAAGAAGGATTTCCCGGAGGTGGAAGAGATGGTCCGTTTCGGAGGCAAGGAAAGAACGCTGTTCAAGCAGGGGGATCATAATTTTTATGAGACGAAGATCTTTTACGCGGACAGCACCTTATTCAAGGTATTTACGGCAAACTTCCTGGAAGGCAATCCCGCCACCGCCCTGGTGGAACCGAATAGCATCGTGCTCACGAAGACTCTGGCGGACAAATATTTCGGAAAGAACGGCCAGGCAGTGGGCAAGTCGCTCCGGACGGTGTACGAGGTGTACAAGGTGACCGGCGTGATTGAAGACATCCCCCGGAATGCGCATATCCGGTATGATATGCTCATCTCGATGTCTACGATCAAGCCCAATGGCGGGCAAAATTGGGGCAATTTCAATAATTATACCTACGTGCTGTTGAAGCCGGGCGTTAACCCGGCAACCGTCACGCAAAAGCTGGTCGATATCAACAAAAAGTTTGTCGCACCCATTTTCGACCAGTTCAACATTCAAATGCGCTTTGCGGTGCAGCCCATCACGGAGATCCATCTCCACTCCCAACTGGAACAGGAACCGGAGGAACTGGGAAGCATGTCCTATATATGGATCTTTTCGGCGGTGGCTTTTTTCATATTGCTTATCGCTTGTATCAATTATATGAACCTGACAACGGCCCGCTCAGCCAGAAGGGCCAAAGAGATCGGCATCCGAAAGGTGACGGGTGTCACCAGGCAACAGCTGATCCTGCAGTTCCTGGGTGAGTCCTTGCTGACCGCCTTTGTGGCGGTGTTGCTCAGTTTCGGGCTCGTCATGCTCTTATTCCCTGTTTTCAACAGCTTGTCCGGAAAAGGATTTACTATCGGGACCTTGTTTCAACCGTTCAATATCTTCCTGGTGTTGGCGGTCGGTTTGTTTACGGGATTAGCCGGCGGCAGCTACCCCGCCTTTTATCTTTCGGCATTCCAGCCGGTAAGCGTCCTGAAGGGCACTTTGTCCAAGGCATCCGGCAACGTCACCTTGCGGCGAACGCTCGTAGTTTTGCAATTCTCGATTTCCATGACGATGCTCATCTGTACCTGGATCGTGTATTCCCAGCTATCGTTCCTGCGCAAGAAAGACCTGGGCTTCGATAAGAGCCAAATGATGACCGTGACGGTAAATACAGGAGAAGATGAACGGAGCAAGATTGCGGCGATGGACAACGAATTCCGCAGCGTGCCGGGTGTGCGCAGCGTGGGCACCGGGAACAACTACCCGGGAAGTCCAAACACCAACCTGAACCTGTTCACGGTACAGACCAATACAGGTCATGTGGACAAGGCGATCAACTGTTATGGGGTCGATGAGTATTTCATGCCGTCCCTGGGGATCCCCATCGTCAGGGGACGCAATTTCTCGGGTCTCGCCGACACGCTCCACAGTATCCTGGTAAATGAGGCGATGGTCAAGCATTTCGGGTGGACGGAGGCGATCGGCAAGCGGGTCAAATTTCCCGGCGACACGTCGGGGCGGTACCTTGAGGTGGTCGGCGTGTTCAGGGACTTCAACCAACAATCTCTGTACAACCCGATCGTTTCGTTGTTGTTATTCTATGGCGCCAATAATAATGTTATCGAGATCAAGATGAGCCCGGCGGGTATCGACAAGTCGATCGCCGGCGTAGAAGGCGTGTGGAAGAAATATTTCCCGGCCCTGCCTTTCGAATATAAGTTCCTGGATAAGGACCTGAGTTCGCAATACGTGGCGGATGAGAAGCGGGGTAGTATTTTTTCGGTACTGTCCATTCTGACCATCATCATCACCTGCCTGGGGTTACTTGGGCTTACCGCGTTTACGACCCAGCAAAAGCAGAAGGAGATCAGTATCCGGCGGGTCATGGGCGCCAGCATTACCCAGGTCGTAACAATGATCACGCGGAATTATCTATGGCTTTCGCTGATCGCGGCATGTATCGCTTTCCCCGTCGCTTATTACTTTATGAGCAACTGGCTGAAGGTCTTTAGCTACAATACCGGTTTATCGTTCACCCCCTTCCTGGTCTCGGCCTGTGCGATCGTGGTGACGGCCATCCTGACGGCTACGTTCCATTCGGTAAAGGCGGCCTTGTCGAACCCGGCCAAGAACCTGAGGTCGGAGTAATGCCGCCGGGTTCGAACAATTTGCTATTTTTAGGGCAAATCGAGTCACATGGCAGAACAGGAAGTCATCAAGCATACCAAAAAGATCTACAAGATTTGGAGCAGCACAGAGCATAGTTTTTGGCACAAGCTCCGCGAGTTCCTGCTCGAGGTGTTTATCATCGTTTTTGCCGTCAGCTTGTCTATCTGGTTCCATAACCGCAGCGAACATGCCCAACAGCAGGCGGAGGTGAGGCAATTCATGCTCGGCCTGAAGAGCGACCTGCAACACGATGTCGCGGAGATGAAGAGCGACCGGGAATCTTATGAACAGCAGCAGGCGGGATTCACCTACCTGGCGGCCCTCCGGCTCAACCAGCGCGTCAGCCGGGATTCGCTGAACAAATATTATAATTGGCTCTTCAATACGACATCGCTGAACCCGAACAACGGTCGTTTTGAAGGCTTCAAAGCCTCGGGCAAAATAGGCCAGATCGAGGATTCGGAGTTGCAAAACGATATCCTGGATCTGTACCAGGAGGACATCGTCAGCCTATTGAACAGTACGGACTCGTATATCCTTTCCAAAAGAAAATTCTTCGATTATGTGGTGATGAACAGGCGGCGGTTGACCGATTCCACGGACAATGTCACCGACATCCTGGCACGGGACGAAGGGCAAAGCATAGCGATCGCCCTCAGTTCACCGGGGCAAGTCCTCGACCGCTACGACAAGTGTATCGCCAAGGCCAGGAAGATCATCTCCGAGATCGACGAAGAATACCATCTCGACCAAAAGGACTGACCACTCCGGGAATTTATGTAGACAATATTGCCGATCGGCGGTACGGGCGGTCATTTTCCATGGTGGCACGCTTTTTAAACGTCCGTTCGGGCAACGGATTGTGAGATCGGTTCATCATTAAATCGAATCAAATGTACATCGGACTTGGAACGCTGGTTTTGATTGTGATCCTTATTCTTATTTTCAGAAGAAGGTAATGAATTCATGGATTAGGCTGACAACCCCGCAATGACCGGCGGCGACAGAAAAGGTTCAGTGGCTGCGGTTTTTGGGGCTTCTGGTTGATATTTGCCGGAAGCCATGAAGAACACGCATTTTTTGATGTGGAGCCTCCTGCCGTTGAGCCTTTTGCTGTTGCCGAAGCGGGCATTTTGCCAATCAGGCGGCGGAAATAAGTTTTCGTTGGTCATTGTCAATGACCAGCGGCAGCCGGTCAGCGGGGCGACTGTCAGACTGATCAGGAACGGAAGGGTCGTGAGCAGCAAAGTGGCCGGAGAAAACGGAGAGGCGATCTTCGAAGTCGGCGGCAGAGAAAGCGGCGGCAACAAAGGCGTCGTCGCGGGCGGCGGATATAGGGCGCTGGTCAGTTGTACGGGCTACCAACCCAAGACGACTGATGAATTTAGAATCCCTGCAGCGGGAACGGTCGGAGCGGCGGCGGGAACCTTGCGAAGGGATACGATCGAATTGCTGCCGCTCAATAAATCGCTCCAGGAGGTGACGGTGACGGCCCATACTCCACCGATCGAAAGAGTTCGGGGAAAAACGGTGGTGAACGTAGAAGCGTCGGTAACCAATATGGGCGCCACCGTGCTCGAGGTGCTGGAGCGGTCACCCGGCGTAACGGTCGACCAAAATGGAGGGATCTCGTTGAATGGCCGACAGGGTGTTCTGGTGATGATCGACGACAGGCCCACTTATCTGTCGGGGGACGACCTGAACAATCTCCTAAGCAGCATGAACGCCGCGCAAGTATCGCGGATCGAACTGATCCCGAATCCTACGGCCAGGTATGATGCGGCCGGAAGCGCGGGGATCATCAATATCAAGACAAAGAAAAGCAACAGTTACGGGCTGAACGGCAGCTTCACCACGACCTACGGCCAGGGCGTGTACCCCAAGAGCAATAATAGCCTGGTTCTGAACTACCGGAAAGGCTCCCTCAATTTCTTCTTCAATTATAGTTATAGCGCATCACAATACCTGACCGATCTCTTCGCTTACCGGAACTATTTCGACGGCAATAAGGACGTCATAGCCACCCTGCGGCAGCCGACCTATTTCAAAGGCACCGTATACAATAACACCCTGAAAACGGGTGCGGAATTTGACCTGTCACCCGCGACAACCATCGGCCTCGCGCTGACCGGCGTGGACATCCGCCGGAATGGAAACAATACGGCCCATGCCGATTGGCTGAAGGCCGACGGCTCGGTCGATTCCTCCATTCTGACAACAAGCACTCCCTGGGGCCTGTTCAGGAATGGCGGGGTTAACCTCCATGCCAGGCAGCGTTTATCGAAAGATGCCGACCTGAACGCCGACCTGGACTACCTGGATTACCCTATCGAGAGAAGGCAGGATTTTGATAATCAGTTACTCGCCCCCGGGGGGTACACCGAGGTATTCCGGAGCAATATCCCCACTTCCATCCAAATCTTTTCCGGCAAGATAGATGCATCACTAAGGGTCAGCCCGATGGTAACTTTACAGGCCGGGCTGAAGTCGTCTTCGAATCATACGGACAATGCCGCAACCTACGAGAACCTGGATAACCAGCAATGGGTGGAGGATGACAGCAGGAGCAATCATTTTATATACCGGGAAAATATCCGTGCGGGTTATGCGTCGATCGAGGGGAAGGCGCGACGGCTGAGTTACCAGGCAGGTTTGCGATATGAATACACCTCCTATACGACGCATCAGCTGGGGAATGCCACGCAGCAGGATTCTACCGTTTCCCGGGATTACCAGAGCTGGTTCCCGAGCGGTTACCTGTCTTACAGCATGGATTCCCTGAACAGTCTGACATTCACGACGGCAAGGCGGGTGGACAGGCCTCCATTTCAAAACCTCAACCCCTTTCTGTATATCATCAATAAGTATACTTACGAGACCGGCAATCCATACCTGCTCCCGCAATACAGCTGGAACTTCGAACTCAGCTACAAGTATGCTGAGCTGCTTACGGCGGGCTTGTCCTACAGCCGGCTCTCCAATTATTTCTCACAAATCTTCCTGTCAGACACGTCGAAGACCATATTGTACTACACGCAAGGGAATGTCGGAGGAGTCGATAACCTGGGTTTATCGGCCAGCCTCAGCTGGCATCCCGTAAAAGGCTGGTCCATGGAACTGACAGCGGTATATAATTACAAACAACTGAAGGGTTTCAACGGGAACAACTATTCCTCCACGATCAATCAGCTGAACGTGAACGCTAATAATCAGTTCGACTTCGGGAACGGCTATACCGGCGAGGTTTCCGGCTTTTATACTACCCGATCGCGCGAGGATATACAAGAACTGCTCTATCCCGCCGGGCAGGTATCCGCCGGCTTGAGCAAGGCGATACTAAAGAAAAAAGGCAGCCTGAAACTGAGCTGCCGTGATATTTTTTACACGAGTGCCATGGAAGGACTGACCTCTTTCCCGGATGCCAGTGAATACTTCAAAATTAAAAGGGACAGCCGCATACTCGCTTTGAGCTTCACCTTCCGGTTCGGCAAGTCTTTTAATAGCCGCCGGCATCAGGACGGCGCAACGGAAGAAAAGGAAAGAACCCCGAACGAGTGATCGCGCCCCGAACGAGTGGTCCAGCCCGCTAGCCTATTGTATCCGCGTTACCGTCATCGTATATTGGCCGCTCACAATGGTTTGCGTGCCATCCACGGCCGGGAATTGCAAACTGGCCGGGAACGGAGGTCCGAGGCCACCTCCGAATTGGGTGGGTTGGCCTCCGGGGCATTGGCTCTTCCAAACCGCATCCCGGATATAGTAGTTGGGATCCAGGGCGTCAAAATGTATGGAGACCGTGTTACTGTAATATAGAACGAAACTGTTGCTTTCATAAGTAATGTTAATGGGTCCGACCGGCGGGTCGACCAAGGTAGTCGTGCATGTACTACTGTCATGGTCCAACGTAACGGTGGCATTTCGGTTGGTTATGTTAAATACGGACCCGCTGCCATTAGATATGGACACATCAAAGCTGCCCGCATCAGACCAATTGTAATAGGAGCCGGATTCATTCACACTCGGTGCAAAGTACTGAAGATAAACATGAAAAGCAGCCCCATCCACGATCCTGATCTTCGAGCGGAGAATAATTTTGGCCTTGCCGTACTGATGTGAAACGGTTGCGAAAACGGTGCTGGGTGACGGTACTTTGGCAGGAGCCGTATAAACGGCCGATGCCTCATTGGCGGTGGTGATCGTTCCAATGGTCTTATTGCCTCCCTTAATATTATTGACCGCCCAAACAGTGGTCGACACGGCGGGCCCATCCTTCACATCGTCCCATGAAGACGTATACCTGACAAAGGCCGGAAGACTTGCATAGGGATCCGCGTCAAAATGGATCTGCTGGTCGAGGTGCATGGATTTTCCCACTCCTAATATGGCTTCCTCGGGGCTGATCCGGATATCCGGAAGCAGATCAAAAACGGTAAAGTGCGGCGTCTGCGCAGAGACGGTTTTGTTTACGGTGTCTACGGTCACGTCGGTAAATACCTCCCAGGTTTGATCGCCGGTCTGGTATGCTATGGCCAGCTCTGCGGGATCGAGGGTATCCACATCCTGATCGGTATAATGAAAAGTAAGGGTGACCGGTTTTTGAAACTGCTGCCCATTGGGAGTAAGGGAATGTCCCTGGTATAATCCGATCGGTACTTCGTTGGTAACCGGCTGAATAGCGATAACGGTCGGAGCCGATAAGGCGCCCGCCGGTATGGTCACCTGGAGCACTCCATCAGATGAAATGATCGTCCCCCCGCTTGCATCGATCGTCTTGCTGACCGGATCTCCGACCGGCGTACCAACGGCTGTGCGCATGGAGCTCGTGTCGTGGACATACGGAGGGACGGGGCCGCCATTTGAACCGGATTTCTTACAGCCTTGCCCGGAAAGAAGGGTCAGCAGAATAAGTAGTGCAAGTAAAAGGGATTTCATAAAAGCGCTTTAATGAAGCAGGTTCAAAAGTAGGTCCATGGAAAGACCAGGTCAATCACCTGAAACAGTGATTTTGGGAAGAAGGCTTGCTAATCTCGGGCAGAATAGTAAACTTTATGCTAATCGCTCATGCATAATGCCGTCATGCACATCTTTAAATCGCAGATTCTTCTGGTATTTTCGCTGTTTTCTTTGCCCCTGGTCGCCCAGGACCTGAGGGCAGGTCGCATGCACGAGAAGTATTTGCGTGAAAAGAACGATTCACAGAGAATAAAATATCATCTTACCTATATTGCCTTGCTTGACAACCCGGATCAGGCGGAGGCGGAAATGACGTTGGTAAAGGAGGAGTTGCGAAAGTCTCCAAATGTTGCCTTGTCCTGCCTGATGTTGTATTACGAAGGTCAGCTAAAGTATAATGAAGGGAATTATTTAGAAAGCATTATTTCCTGCAGCCGCAGCCTGAAGATCTATCAGCCTGCAGCGGGGAAGGGCACTCCCGATCTGACCCCGGGCAATATTTACATTATGCTGGGTCTGGCCTACTCCATGATCAATGATTGGGAGAATGCCCAGCTTAATTATCAGCATGCCATCCGCGAGAATGAAAAGACCAGCGATTCGGCAGGTACGGCGCTGGCCTATATGAACATGGCCTATATCTATTTCGATGTCAATGACTGGGAGAACGCCAGGCTGACGCTTAAAAGGGGGATGGCCTACCTGAACGCCAATAGCAGCAAGATCTACCAAATCTCCATTTATGCGAGCCTTGCCGAAGCCTGCAGCAGGGATCACAAGTTGGAGGAGGCAAGGACCTATTTAACAAAAAGCGACTCATTGACACGCATCTACCAGGATGCAACGAGTAATACGTTTGTTTTCAAAGCCAGAGGAGAGTATGAACTGAGTAAAAAGAATTATCCCGGATCGCTTGCCGCTGAACTTGACGAACTGCGGAATGCCCGTATCTGGGGAGATTCTTCTTTTGTAGCCGGCGCTATGGAGAGCATGGCCAGGGTATACCTTGCCATGAAAAGATACAAAGAGGCGGAGTACTACCTGAACCTTAGCAAGGACATTGCCGTTAAGCACAATTACATGCCTCAGAGGAAGTATACGTTGAAGCAACTGTTCCTCCTTTACAAAGAAAGCAAGCAGTCTCAAAAGGCGATTGAGATGGCCGATGAATTAATTACCATTTCTGACAGTCTGGCCACTGTGCAAAACAATAACCGGCGGATCATCATGGATGCGGTGTTTGAATCGGAAAACAGGGAAAAGAAAATTGCAAGCCTCGAACAGGAGCGGGAATTGGAACTGCTCAGGCTCAAAGAAAAAAACATATTTAATTATCTTTTGATAGCGGGCGTCGTTATATTGACGGTCATCAGTTTACTCTCGTACCGGACCTACAAGCAGAAGCAGCGGTTGCAGCAACAGCGGATCCGTGAATTGGAAAAGGACAGACAATTGGTTGTCGTCGATGCCATTTTGAAGGGACAGGAGGAAGAACGGATCCGCCTGGCCAGGGATCTGCATGACGGACTCGGCGGGCTATTATCCGGCGTAAAATTTTCTTTAAGCAATATGAAAAACAACCTGCTCATTACTCCCGAAAATATGGCCGTATTTGAACGGTCCTTGGATATGCTCGATAGCTCGATCAAGGAATTGAGAAGGGTGGCGCATAACATGATGCCGGAAATGCTCACAAAATACGGCCTTGACGAGGCACTGAAGGAATATTGCCATAGCATTAATCATGCAAAACTGCTGACCGTGACCTACCAGTCGCATGGCATGAGCAAGCGGCTCGATCAGTCGACGGAGATCATCATTTACCGGATCGTCCAGGAGTTACTGAACAACATCCTGAAACATGCCGGTGCGACGGACGTATTTGTTCAATTGATCAGAGAAGAGAGCCGGCTCAGCGTCGTCGTTGAGGATAATGGCAAGGGCTTTGACGCAAATCTTCCCGAAAATAAAGAAGGCGCCGGCCTGGTGAATGTTCGCAGCCGGGTAGACTATCTGAAGGGCCGCCTTGCGATACATGCCGAACCTGGCAAAGGCACGTTGATAAATATTGAGTTTAGCGTCTGAATCACTCCCGAAAACCTCTGCTTTAGATAGGATTAACACGGCATTTGTCGGAATTCTCATTTTTTGTAGCTATATTTTAAAGACCTTAGTACAAAGCCCCTTTTCATGTTCCGAAATTATCTGTTGATCACGCTCCGGCATTTCAAGCGGCAGAAATTTTTTTCCCTGTTGAATATCTTTGGGCTCGCCCTCGGTCTGGCCAGCGCCATCCTCATTTTCTTGTATGTGGGCGACGAGTTGCGCTATGATAATATGCAGCCCTACTACAAGGACACCTATCGGATCGGATGTACGTTCACCAACCCCGACGGCCAACGCTTTGAGAATACCGTCGCGCCGGGTTTTTTCATGCGTTATCTGAAAGACAATCGCAGCGAGATCCGGTTCACGAGCCGCATTGACAATGTTGGGTATCCTACCTCGCTAAATTATAAGCCGGCCGATAAGATCGTCCTTACCGAAAAGATCGTCTGGGCCGAGCCGGGTTTTGATAAATTGCTGTATTTCGATCTGCTGAAGGGGGATCGCCGGCAAATGTTCGAAAATTTCAACAGTATCCTGTTAAGCGAGACGGGAGCGCGAAACTTGTTTGGACGGGAAGATCCCATGGGGAAGGTCATCGCCCTGAAGCACTCCTTCGCGACAAGGGGCAAAGAACTGAATGTGCAGGTGACCGGCGTTTACCGGGACTATCCCGCGAATTCACATTTTAAGCCCGACTATATCATCAATATGAATGCCCTACATGCTGTGTATGGGGATCAGTATGCCGAGTACCTGGAGGCCCCTCGTTTTGGCCGGGTTACCGAGTTCTTTGAGAGTTATATCGTGTTAAAACCGGGCGCGGACATCAAACCGATCAATGCCGTTTTGAATACCCTGGCCCACCAAATGCTTGCCTCCAGCGCCGGGGTGGCGCCGAACGGGTCAAAATTTGAGGGCTTCACCATTAAGCTGGCGGATATTCATTTCGATCCGAAGAATCTGTGGGAAGACAATACCAACACCCATGGAGACAAGGTTTATCTCACCATTTTCAGCATTATTGCCGTGATGGTCATGGTCATCGCCTGTATCAACTATACCAACCTGGCCACCGCACGGTCGGTGAAAAGATCGAAAGAGGTGGGGCTCCGTAAATCCTTCGGTGGCATGCGTTTCGGGATCGCCACGCAGTTCTTTCTCGAATCCTTCATCATGACCTGCTGCGCCCTCTTGATGTCCTTACTATTGGTACTGTTATTTCTCCATCCATTCAACCAGGTGGCCCATAAGTCATTTTCCATGGCCTCCCTGTTCGATCCCTACATGATGATCATCGTCGGGGTTATCGTGCTCTTCATGACCTTCGTGGCCGGATTCTATCCCGCAGTATATTTATCGGCCTTTCAGCCTGTAAAGGTGTTGAAGGGGCAGATGGTAAGAGGCAAGGCGGCTGAATTCCTACGAAAAGGCCTGGTTACGGTCCAATATACGGTTTCCCTGGGCCTGGTCATTTATACCCTGATCGTCATTCAGCAGATGGACCAGTTGAAGACCACCAAATTGAATGAACAAGGCAGCCAGATGCTTGCCATCCGATTCGGCGGCATCGCCCAGCAGGAGCGTTTTGAGACATTCAAACAGACCGTACTGCAGGATCCGCAGATCGAGCACGTGACTATGGGAAATCATTTGCCTAGGCTTGATTATTTTGGATTTATCGGCCGGACATTCAAGTTCCCTGCACTGGGGAATAAGGATCTGCAATGGAACCAGCTCAGCGTGGAATATGATTTCCCAAAGACCTTTCAATTGAAATTCATCGCCGGCAGGGATTTTCAAATCGGTGATCTCAGTGACAGCAATTCACTGATCTTGAATGAGGCAGCCGTTCAGGCCCTCAATAAGCCCATCCCCGACATTATGGGGACGATGGTCAGGGATCCGCAGGATAGTGTCCGGCTCTACCGCGTGATCGGGGTGGTCAGGAATTTTCCGTTCCGATCCATGCACCAGCCCATCGAACCCCTGGTGCTCAATCCGCATCTCGACCGGATCGACAAGATCGCCTACATAAAATTACCGGTCGGGAAATTCCAGGAGAAGATTGCGGATATCGAAAAGAAGTGGAAAGCCGCTTTTCCCGGAGCTGGATTCGATCATTGGTTCGTCAGTGACGAGTTTAACCGGATGTACCAGGTGGAAAACACCATTTCCTCGCTTGCCAAAATATTTGCCGTTCTTGCGATCCTGATCACGATCCTGGGCGTATTGAGCCTGGCGTCCTATACAGCGGAACAGCGCACCAAGGAGATCGGGATCAGAAAGGTGCTCGGGGCGGGGGACAGGCAAGTGATTGCCCTGTTTGCCTCGGTATTTCTCAAAATATTCATCGTATCCAGCCTCATAGCCATTCCGGTCTCCTGGTTCTTTGCCAACAAATGGCTGCAAGGCTTTGTATACCGGGTTTCGATCGGCCCGATGGTTTTTATACTCAGTCTGCTTGGACTTTTGGCCATTACCCTGTTGACGGTGGGTTATGAGGTCTGGAAGTCCGCGAGGGCGAATCCCGTTGCGGCGTTGCGCACGGAATAAATGTCCGGCTCAAACCATCTTCTTTGTATCTTGGGTTTGCAAGATGAAACTGAGCAAAGGTCAATTCTATTTAGCCATATTAGTTACCTGGGTCGCCCTGTCCTTGCTGTATCAATCGATCTGGATATTCAGCGGAAAGACGGGAGCGGAGATCCTGGCCGTCTATAAGAGCCCGAGACGGGGGATAACCTGGATGGAGGCCCGGTATGCGGTCGATGGCAAGATCTACTATGGGAACTACCTGCAGGACGGATTTGAGGTCGGTAAACGATCCTTTGAGATCAGATACCTCCGTTTTGCGCCCGGCATTTCGAGATCAAATACGTTTGCGATCAATTGGGGAACGCTGATCATGGCATTCGCTCTGGTCTGGGTCATCACGTCGATCGCTTTTTTGCGAAAGGATATTATTTCAGGTGGGGCGAGCATCCTCATTCAAGCAAAATGGCCACCCGTCCGGATCGTGAATAATCAGGTCGATGAGGCCGGATCGTCTGATACGCAGGTGGCGGGTCCCGAGGCCAAGGCCCCTACGGAGGCGGAACAGGCGTTGAAGGCCGATCTGATGAAACAGGCTGCATCTGTTCTAAAGGAGGGGATCAGGGCAAGCGTGTACAAATTCAACCCGAATGCGATCGCGATCTTTGTGGTTTATGTTTTTTTCTTCTTCTGGTATTTCGCTTCCATGCTAAATGGATCGCTCGGATATCCCGGGCTGATTTCATTCGGCATCCTATTGGTTTTTGTTCCCCTGTATGTGCAGAACACGAATAATCCCCTGTTTAAGGCGAAGATCCCGGACGGAGGCAGTCTTGTCTTCTCCGCCGAAGGGGTACAGATCAAGGATATGCTGTATTCCCTTGCGGATATCAACGCGGCCGTCGTTTACCTCGAATCGTTCCGGGGCTTCACCTACCGGGAATCCACGACGATCGGACAGGCCAGGACGGTCAGTTCCGGAGACAACAATAAGATCTCCTTCCGTTTCGGCCAGGAAGTGATCGACCTCACTTTTATATTGGCGCGGTCGTCGGAGTACTGGGCGTTCAGGGATTTGATGGGCGAATGGTCGGCCAAAGGGGTGAATGTTCTTCTGGAAAGGGCATTTGATGACCATTATATCATCCGGGAGATGGCCCATTTCCAGGAGGCCCCGGATAAAAAACGCCGTTCGTAGGCTGAAAACGGCCGTAGGGAAAGTGGCCTTGAAAGTACGGGCATTTTGTACTTACTTGCGCCTTCATCATGAAAGTATATTCCCTATTGGTCATTGTGGCTGTGGTCAGCTGCCTTGCCGCCTGCAAAAAAGAACAACCTCCATACGAAAACCACTTCACGCAAGAACGGATCGTGCGGTATGAGCTGTATACCACGAAAGACTTCTCGGACGAGAGTAATAATATCCAATTCAGCCTGACCATGCGAAAGGTTGGTAAAACCCTCTTCGACTCCACGCTGGCCACGATGAAGATATCGGAGATCCCGGATTCCGCCCACCGGATCATCATTGAAAGACGGGTGCCCCGCAACGATACATCGCGCCTGGCCGTCGGGTTCGACTATGCGATCGAAAACGTCGGGAATTCCTGGTATGTCGATGAATTTCCGGCCGGCGATACGCTCAAGGTGGTCCGGTTCTCCTTCAAATGATTTCAGCGGGAGATCATTTCTCCCTTATCCAGCTTCCAGTCATTGTCGAAATATCCGGCCATTTTGAGGCCTTCGGCGCCTTTCGATAGCATATCGAGCGAAAAGATCATGAAATCAGGGAAGCCGCTGCCGCCGGCGAAGTATTGATTGGCAAGGGTCGCGTTCATGCCCTTCAGCCCGGATCCGCTAACCACGCCGACGGAATTTTGCGACGAGCGGGCGATGGGCCAGGTGAAGTAGGCTCCCAGGTCGTCGCCGTTCAACGTCATTTCTCCCACCCGCACCTGCCCGCGTTGTACCTGAATGGGGCAGTCTCCCAACAGCTGTCCCCAGGCGCTGTTGGTATTGGCATTTCCATAGAGGATGATATTCCTGCCTTCAAACCGGTCGGGCCGGTATTCCTTGTCGGCGATGAGGTCGGCTGCGCCATTGCCCCGGTAATACCAGGTCTCCAGGTCGAAGCGCGCCTTCATATAGTTCCATCTGTTTTCTTCCTCGTTGCCTGTCGTGCCATACACAAAGACCATCCGATGGCTGAATGGGTCCTTGAACGTGCCATATCGCAGCGGGCTCTTTTCGGACAAGGCCGGACGCGCGCACAGGGCCCAGCCGCCGGAACCCCCGCCGATGCCCGCCGCACCGGCGCCCGGAGGGACCGCTGCCTTCAGAAAGACCGTATCCTCTTCGCCATGGGTTGTATACTCGATAGCGGCCGAACTGTCCAACCGGATGGAGATCTTCTTGCCCGCCCCAAAATCGGTCAGCCGCAAGGCAAGCACCCGTATATTCTCCGTCGTACCGCGGATGGTCCCCGCATGCCGGTCCCGGGTCAGGTTGATCCGGCTGTATTGGAGGGGATGATCCTGCTGCCAGATGTCGGCCCAGCGATAGCTGGACGAAATGCCGGGGCTGGGCGTGATGAATTCGAGCTTATCCATCGACGAATCGGGAGCGAGCGCATGCCACTTGAAGAAATCGAAAAGGGCAGGCCAGTCGACGCTCTGATCGCCGTACCAATGCTCGGCCCCGGGAACTTCGTGATAGCTGAAATCGGTATGAAACTCTCCCAGCACTTTGCGCATCTGCCGGGCATAGGTCACCGGCACGACCCGGTCGGCGTCTCCATGGAGGATATACACGCCCAGGGCCTTGTAGTTATGGGCCAGTTGCAGTACGTCGCTGGGGTTGCTGGCCCGCAATAAGATCTGTTCCATGGGCGACCGGCTGCTATCGGGGATCAGCCCGTCCGCGGAGCCGTATCCTTTGAGGGTGGGGTAGCCGGAGCAGGCGCCGATGGCAGCCCACTTGTCTGGATAGGTGGCGCCAAGATACCAGGTTCCATGGCCACCCATCGAATGACCGGTGAGATAAATGTGCTGCGGGTCGGGCTTGAATTCCCGTTTCGCGATGGATAGGACTTCCATGGCGTCGATCCGCCCCCAGTCTTCCCAGTTGAAGCCGCGGGGACGCCTGTTCGTGGCGGCGACCAGGGTGCCCCAATCCTTCGAATGATAAGCCCTCGCCTGGCCGATGGCTTCCACGCCCGCGCCATGCACGGACAGAAAGAGGGCCGCGTTATTCTTCGGTCCGCCGATCTGTGGGGTCACTGCATAATATTGCAGACTTCCGTCGATATCGCTTACGAAGGTCTCGCTGTATTTGCCTGTCGGCTCAACGGCGAACAGGGGCATGCTGCGTTCGTCGACAACCTTTCCCTTATTCAGCAGGCTGATCTGGCAATCATAGCGGCCTGCAGCGGCGATGCCCGATGCATCGAACCCAAAGGCGACCTTCCGGCTGGACATCGGAGCGATAGGCGGAAGCAGCGTGCGGACCTTCGCGGTGGCACCGGTGGTCGATTCGAGCACGAGACCCCTCCACTCGACGGGACTCGCATTGATGATGACCAGGGCGCCCTGCAACGCGTGGTTGTCGTGCGTGAGGACCACCGAAGGCATCGTGGAATCCTCCAGATTGATCTGGACGGGCCGGGCAGAGAAGATGAGGTCGGCCGTTACCTGACCGCCGCGAACATATAGTTCGTTGATCCCCTTGTTCAGCCTGACGGGAATATAGAGCCAACCCAGGTCGTAGGGATCGCCTGCATGGGGCTCCCCATTGAAGAACAGGGAGGCGTCGCCCTTCACGTGCAACAAAGCCGTGCGTACTACCGGGGACGAATACGTGAAATAATAATATCCGCCGCCTCCGCCCGGCCCGCCGAATGCGCCGCGTCTTCGGAAACGAAGCAGGCTGTCCGCGCTCACCTCCACCCAGGTCATCGCCTCCCCTCTTCCGTTGGCGCCGAATTTCCCGTTCGCCACGGGACGCTCCAGGGTATGATTGAAAAGGCGGTAGGCCAATTGGTCAGTATAAATGGCCTCCCGTCCATACCGGCCGGCCGAAGACAGGAATAGCCCTTTCGTAAAATGATAGACCTCCTGCGCGGAGGCTTGCCGAACGCTCAGGAGGGCCGCCAGCCCGGCGGCTGCGGCGAATGTTTTGGTGAACGGACCCATAAAAGAAGTGTGCTTGTGATGGCGGTAAAGGTAGGATTTTATGGGACGATCCCATTGTCGATGGCATAGCGGATGAGCAGTGCGGTATTGTTGATATTGAGCTTGGTATATAGATTTTTGCGATGCGTGTCGACGGTGTCGACGCTGATAAATAGCTGACGGCTGATCTGGACATTGGTCAGGCCTTCGGCCACCAGCTTGACGATCTCTTTCTCCCGTTTGCTAAGCACGGGTTTCTGACTGTTTTTCTCGATGGTGCTCTTATAGATCTTCCCGGCTTCGAAGCTGAAATAAATGCCTCCCTGGTTGACCGTCCTGATGCCGTCGATCAACTCCTGACGCGATATATTTTTCAACAGATAACCGCTCGCGCCGTTCTCCATGAGCTTATTCATATAGATGCCCTGGTTGAAGGTGCTCAACCCCAGAACCATCACCCCCTTATATTTCGCTTTGAGTTGCCGGCAGAGCTCGACACCGCTCATATCCGGCAGATTGATGTCCATCAGGACGACGTCCGCAGCAGGGGAGGAGCCTGCGGCCTGGTCGGCAAAATAAGTCAGGCAATCCGCTGCCGTACCGGCGAAGCCGGCGCTCCGGATGTCCTTTTCATTTTGCAACAGCACCCTGATGCCTTCGATCACCACGGTATGGTCTTCTACTATGTAAACACTGATCATGGACTGTCTCTTGTTATTGGCTAGGCGACTAATTCGATATTGATGGTCGTGCCTTCGCGAGGCCTGGATTCGATGTCGATGATCCCGTTGAAATAATTCACCCTGGATTGGATATTGGTCCAACCGATGCCATTCGCCGATTTCAAAGCGCCCGTATCAAAGCCTCTACCGTCGTCTTCCACCGTGATCAGCACCTTTTCGGCCGTTTTGGTCACCTGAACCAGGATCCGGTCCGCTTTGCCATGATTGATGGCGTTGTTTATCAGTTCCTGGACGATGCGATAGACATTCACATCGGCAATGTTGCCTAATTCCCTGTCCGAACCAAACTGCTCACAGATGATCTCCGTATGGCCGGTCAGGCGGATGGATTCGCAAAAATCCTTCACGGCGCTCCGCAACCCAAATTGAACCAACGCTTCCGGCATCAGGTTGTGCGCCACTTTTCGCAGTTCCGCAATGGTCCGGTCCAACTGTTCCAGCGTTTTGTCGTACGTAAGCGCGCTACCCGGGTTCATGGAAATATGGTCCCTGAGGTTGGAAAAGGAAATTTTGACGCCCGAAAGCATGCTGCCCAATCCGTCATGCAAGTCCCTGGCGAGCCTGCTCCGCTCCTCCTCCTGGCCTTTCAGCATGGCTTCAATGCCCATCAGCTGCTTCTCTTTTTCCAGTTCCCTGATCCGTTGTCTTTCCAGCTTGCGTGTCTTCGAGAAATTGAGGTACAGAATGAAGCTGATCAGGATAAAGGCAACCAGGGCGATGATAAAGATCGTGTTGAGAAGGGCCTTTTGACGAACGGCGCCCGACTGCACTTTCTTATCCAATTCCAGGCGGGCGATCTCCTTTTCCTTCTGATCGCTCTCATAGATCGCAGAGAGCGTGTTGGCCTGTTTGATATTGGCGGCCGCCAGCACGGTGTCATTCATCGCGGTGGCCAGTCGCAGGGATTGGTACGCTTTGGATTGAGCGCCAGTCCGGCTATAGTATTCCGACATAGCGGTCAGGGCATTGGCCATAACGGCTTTGTGAACGCTCCTCCTGGCCGCGCCGATACTGGAATCGGCGTATCTTTTCGCATCCTGCAGGTCGCCTGTCGCCAACTTCAGCCTGGCGATGTCTGCGCACACATTCGAGATGTCGTCGATATGCATGGGGGCGGTAGCGGAATAATAGGTCAAGGCCTGTTGCAGGTTTTCGATGGCTGCGGCGGAATGGTTCTCCCGCATGGCGATTTGCCCGGCAAGATGATAGTAGCCGCCCGTGATCATGGTTTCCACCGTGTCCGGCATGAACGGGGCCAGTTTGTTCAGGTATTGCTTAGCTCCTTGCAGGTCGCCCCGATTGTAATGGATCCCGGCAATGAAGGAATAGATCCCTGCCGATTCGATATTGTTGTTGTTGCCTTTTAGCCGCAGGATCGTCTCCAGGGTGAGGTGATAATATTCGAGGGCTTTGTCATCATTGAATAATCGCTGATAGATAGACGCGATCCGGATGAAGACCATTTTTTGTTTGACCAGGTCGGAGGAGTCGTAATTTTTCAGCGCGTCAAAATAGTCATTCAATGCGGTGTAATAGTTTTCCTGCCCCTCTGCGATCATAGCCTTCTGGAAAAAAATGAAGCCCTTTGTCCGTCGCAACCAAAGGTCCGTAGAAGATCCCGCGATAAGAAGGGCGGAGTCGAAGTAAATGGTCGCACTGTCGATCTTCTGCGAGGACTTGTAATAACTGCCGATCCACTCCAGGCAAATGGCCTCTCCTTTTCTGAACTTAAGTTGCCGGCTGAGCCGGCTGGCCTCCTGCCAATAAACCATCACGGTCTTTTTTTGGCTTAGGAAGCTGGCGCAGTCCAGGATATTTATCAGGGCCATCACTCTACCCGTGTCCGCGGCGGGATGTTGTCTGAGCTTCGCCACCTCCGAATCCTTCGCCGCTTCGAATTCTTTTTCGTACAAACCCGGTTGAGCCTTCAGTGAATTGGTCCAGCCAACGATCAAAATTGCGAGGAGCCATATCTGCTGTTTGGGAGAGTGCATGCAAGCTGTTGTGTTGACTGTATAAAGGTTGTAAATAAATCCAAAAGGCCCCAATTTTTGGTAAAAATCACCTTTTTACGGTAGGAGAATGAGGAGCAAAGAATTCATATTAGCACAAACTAAACGTTATGAAAAAAATCCCCATGCTGTTGATGGCGATCGCCCTGTCAACAGCCACCCAGGCTCAATCCTGGAGCCTCACCGGAAATGCCGGAACCAATCCCAGCACCAACTTCCTCGGTACGACCGATAACCAACCGTTGCGATTCCGTACCAACAATGCCTATTCCGGCGAGATCAACAGCTCCGGCAAAACGGCGTTTGGTTTTGGGGCCGGACAAAATGCCAACGGCACCTACAGCGTGGCGATAGGGTATATGTCCTTATTCTCCAATCCGGGCTATGAAAATACGGCGGTGGGTTCGTACACCATGACCAACTCGTACGGAGGCTACAACTCGGCCCTGGGGTACGGCGTGTTGTACAACAATACCAGCGGGAATGCCAATACGGGAATGGGATACGGCGCCTTCTCGCAGAATACCAGCGGCTATAACAATACCGCCATCGGGTTCAATACCATGCGAAGCAATAGTTACGGCAACAATAATACGGCCGTCGGTTACCAGGCGCTGTTCTATACCACCGGGTCCCAATATAATACGGCCGTGGGGTATAATGCCGGCGTCTACTATGACCTGGGCTATAACAATACGATCCTCGGAGCAAACTGCGGCGGCAGCTTTGCGGGCCAATACAATATGGTAGCGATCGGTCAGGGCGTCGTTTGTCCGGATAACAGCACGGCGAGGATCGGCAATTCCGCCACCTGGTCCATCGGGGGCTATGCGGGATGGAGCAATTTCAGCGACGGACGCTATAAGAAGGACATCAAAGAAGACGTGAAGGGCCTTGACTTCATCATGCGCCTGCGGCCTGTTACCTATCGTTTGAATGTGACCGGCCTCAGTCAGCGGATCGGGGAAAATCATGGCGAAGAGTGGAACAAGCAAATGAAGGACGCGATTGCCGATAAAGAGAGGATCGTCTTTACCGGTTTCGTTGCGCAGGAGGTAGAGAAGGCGGCCAAAGAGGCGGGATTTACGTTCAGCGGGGTCGACAAACCGAGGAATGACAGCGGCCTGTATGCGCTGCGCTATGCTGAATTCGTCGTGCCCCTGGTCAAGGCGATGCAGGAGCAACAGGAAATGATCAAGGAGTTGCAGAGTAAGGTGCAGACCCTGGAGGGCAACGCCGACGTCGCGATCGTACTGCGCGAGAATGCCGCATTGGAAAAGATCAATACCTATCCGGACCCCGTTTCGAGCGCGATGACCGTCAGCATCAACACCCAACGGCCCGGCGCGGGCACGCTCAGCATCTACGATGCGGGAGGCAAATTGGTCAGGCAGATGAATATTACCATCCAGCAGGGGCTGAATACCTTCAACCTCTCGCTGCCGTCCGTCGCCTCCGGTTACTATATGCTGAATCTGGACTGGGGCAATGGATTGCACAAAGCGATTCCTTTCGTGAAGACGAACTGAGGGGTTGTTCCGGGACGACCGGCTTATCTTTGTGGCATCATGCAGCAGACGACCACCCTCATCGTTGGCGCCAGCCTCTCCGGGCTGGCCACTGCGGCATGCCTGCAAAGAGCGGGCATCGATCACCTCATCATTGAAAAGGAGGCGCAGGTGGCCGCCCCCTGGCGAAATCATTATGAGCGTTTGCACCTGCATACCAACAAACGCTTTTCAAACCTGCCGTACCGGAAATTCGCTAGGAGGGTGCCCAGGTATCCATCCAGGCAGCAGGTACTCGATTATGTCGGGGAATATCAGGCGGCCTTTCATATCGAACCGATCTTCCATTGCGAAGCGCGTTCTATCAGGCGGGCGGACGAAGGTTGGATCACCGAAACCCCGAACGGCCCATTCTATTCCCATTACCTGGTCATGGCCACCGGCGCCTTCGGCAAACCGAAGCCCGTCACATTCAGAGGAATGGAAACCTTCCCCGGCAGGATCCTGCACAGCCATGCGTATAAGACGGGTCAGGAATTCAGCGGGCAGCGGGTGCTGGTCGTCGGGTTTGGGAATTCGGCTTGCGAAATTGCCCTGGACCTTTACGAACGGGACGCCATCCCGGCGATGTCCGTCCGCTCGCCGGTCAATGTGGTCCCAAGAGATGTTTTCGGCGTCCCTGTCCTCGCGCTTAGTTTGTTGCTGAACCGGCTGCCCGCAAGACTGGCTGATTCCATCAGCGCCCCTCTCATGCGCCTGCTCGTCGGCGACCTGGCCCGGCTTGGCCTGAGGCAAATGCCCTATGGACCGCTGGAGCAGATCCGGAAGGATGGAAAAGCGCCGGTCCTGGATATTGGCACGCTCCGCCATATCCGCAAGGGACATATCACCCTTTATGGCGATATCGACCATATCGAAGGTCGGACCATTCATTTCAGCGATGGCAGAGCGGCGGCCTTCGACAGCCTGGTCGCCGCCATCGGATATTACCGCGACTATGCGGAGATCATTGAGGTCGATGAACGTCGTTTCGGGGATTTACGGCGGCCGCTGGATAAACAGGAATATTTCGGCGGGGACAATTTGTATTTTTGCGGCTATTGGGTAAGTCCGACGGGCCAGATCCGTGAGATTGCCCGCGATGCAAAAAAAATTGCCGCGGATATTTCAAGAAAGGCGGCTTTTTCGAGCAGATGAAAGCGCGGTTTTTCGGCAATATTCATTATCTTCTTGCCGTTGTACCTTTAGCACCAGCCTAAATCCATTGCTATGTCCTCATTGAAGCCGCTAGGGACGATTTTGCTCCTGTTTGTCCTTTCGGGCTCTCTCGCCCAAACGAATGTTCTATACAGCTATCAGGACCTCTCTCATATCTATTATTCCAGGCAGCGGGATTCCCTCAAGAAGGCATGGGTATGCCCTGAAGCATTCACGACCAGGGAGGCCCAGAAGAAATACAAGGAATTCTGGAATGACCGGACGGATTTCATCACCGAAGCCATCACAAAGGACAACTACGTTCATGTTCAGGATATCTGTGATTATATCGGCGCCCTCATCAACCAGATCGCTGACGCCAATAAGGATATGATCCCGGTCAGGCCCTTGCTCCTGATCGACCGGAGCCCATCGGTCAATGCCTATTCCGTCGGCGGGAATTTGCTTGCCGTCAACCTGGGGCTGATCTCCTTTTCCGAATCCAGGGAGGAACTGGCGCTGGTCATCGCCCATGAACTGTCGCATAATATCCTCAAGCATGCGGAGAACGCCATGCGCGAAAAAGCCGAATGGCTGAGCTCGGACGATTATAAGAAGTCGCTCAATGCGGTGCTCGATTCGAAATATGAACGACTTTCGAGGCTGAAGAAAATATATGAAGGATTCACGTTTAACCGGAGCAGGCATCAGCGCTATCATGAAAGCGATGCCGATTCGCTCGCGATCATCCTGCTGAAGAGGAGCAATATCCCGTTCATGGCAAGGGTATTCCTGCATCTCGACAGCTCGGATATCCAGTACCGGCAGCCGCTGAAACAGCCGTTGATGACCTACTTCACCGCCTACAGGTTGCCCTTCGAGGAGGGTTGGACCAAGAAGCGTTCCAGGGGACTTTCCACGCGCAATTATAATTTCAGGGATACGACCAGTATCGAAGACTCGCTGAAGACGCACCCGGAATGCGTGGAGCGCTACGAGCATACCCTCGCGCAGTCGACGCCGAATGCCAGGGTAACGCCGATCCCGGCCTCCATCCGGGATAAATCGGATAAGATGCTGCTTTGGAACATCTATGACAATATGAACCTGACTCCGTGCCTGTACCGCATCCTGTTGGCAAAGGACAGGGGCAATACCGACAAATGGTACGATTTTATGCTGAGCAATGTCTTTTTCTCCTTGTCCTACTCGGACCGCCAGCTCAACCGCTTCAATGCGATC
Source organism: Bacteroidota bacterium (assembly GCA_030706735.1). Taxonomy (GTDB): domain Bacteria; phylum Bacteroidota; class Bacteroidia; order Chitinophagales; family Chitinophagaceae; genus Puia. The sequence goes on from JAUZNZ010000031.1 coordinate 27,746, forward strand.
GGCATCACCCCAAAGGAGTATATATCGAAGGACTACTATGAACTGCAGACGATGCTGGAGCAGATGCCTCGGGAGAGCCTGGAGCAATATTGCAAGACCCTGCAGGGAGAAAGTTTCTGGGCCTCCATGACCCCTGCCGAGAAGGCATTGAAGGATCTCCTGGGCGCCCTGGCGCTGGGCCCGGACATTTCCGACAAGAACAAGTCCAGGTCGGCCAAAGAATTCATTGCGAATAATTCCGCCAGCCTCTATTGCGAGTTCGCTGAGGATTTCGGGAAAAAATGATGCTGAGGCCGCCCCCGAAAAGGGGTCGGCCGGGGTATTAAAGCGGGAGGATCGCGGCGATCATCCGGTCGGCGTCAGGCTGCTGGAAATTCGTCAGTTCTCCATTCGTACAGGTCAGGATATAGAGAATGACCCCCTTCTTTTCGTCCATTCGCTTGACCGTGTATTCTTTAAACCGGGCCACGTCGCCGGTAGAACCATTCTTAAGGGCGGAAAGCGCTTGTTGAAAAAACTTTACCTGCGACAGGTTCTTGAACCGAAGTGTCGCCATGCTGATGTCGTTGACATATTGCTGATCACGGAATACCAGCGCATAGGTCGTATCCGACTCCTTGATCACGCGTTGCAAACTGATGGGCCAGGTCCCGGGCCGAAGGTCGACCAGGCTGACGGTGGACGTATTTACAATGGTAAACTGGGCATTTGCCAGGAAAGGCAACACGAAGAGCGACAGAAAGATTAGTTTTTTCATAGATGTTAAATATTTCTAAAGGGATCAGAATCAGTGATTAATAGTCGGTTTCCTAAAACGAAAAAGGACCGGATTTATTGCCTTTTACCCTCCTTTTACAGTCCCTCGATCGTCTTGCGCATAAGATCGGCTTCCGGCTGCTGGAACTGGGTGGAAGACCATTTCAACCGCAGCAAATAGGAGGTCGGCTGCAATTTGCTATCCGTTCTTTTGATCGAATAATCCTTGAATTTGGCGATATCCCCGTTGCCGCCGGATTTGAGGGCGGTGAGGGCCTTTTCAAAGTAGCGAAGCTGGGTAATATTGCCGAATTCCAGGGTGTCCAACACCACGTCGGTCAACACCTCCTGGTTCCTGAATATCAGCGAATAAGACGTATCCCGGTACTCGATGTCCCGCTCCATATTGATGGGCCAGGTGCCTGAACGTACTTCGACAAGATTGGATGATGACGGGAGCCCGTTGTGCGGGCCGGTGTGCATGGCCGCGCATGGCAGGAGAAATGCACAGAGGAGGATTTTTTTCATACGAAATATTGGATGGAGCAAGATAGAAAAATTAATCTGAAAATGCAAGATGTTCTGATGGTGCTGGACCTCATTCTCCCCAACAGGTGACCAGCACATTCCTGGCCTCGCCATGATCACGATGCTCGCAGAGATAGATTCCCTGCCAGGTGCCCAGGCCCAAACGTCCGTCGACGATCGGGATCAGCACGGAGGATCCGAGCAGGGAGGCCTTGATATGCGCGGGCATGTCGTCCGGACCTTCGAGGTCATGACGGTAATCCGGATCGTTCTCGGGAACCGCCTTATTGAACCAGGTCTCGAAATCCGCCCGGACGGTCGGGTCTGCATTTTCGTTGATGCTGAGCGAGGCGGATGTATGCTGAATAAAGACCTGGCAGAGTCCCTTGCGGAAATCCCTGATGCCCGGAGCACCGTGCAGGATGGCGGACGTGATCAGATGAAAGCCTCTTCTTGCCTTCGGCAGGGTGATCGATTGCTGGTACATTTTCATGGCGCCTGGCTTTGCAAGGAAGTTAGCGAAAAAATTTCCTTATATTCAAGGCACCTAAATTTTGATCACATGAATCGGTCGACGATCCTGCATATTGGACTGACGAGCTGCTGCCTGGCCATCCTATTGTCTTTCCCGACGTCTTTCCCGACGCGGGGCCGTGTGGCGTGGGCGTCCGGGGCGACAGCCCGCCTGGTTCCGGCCGACGCGGCGCGCCTGGAAGGCCGCTGGGACCTGGTCGTTCTCCAGGGAGGACGATCGGTGCCGTCCTGGTTGGAAGTGACGCATTCGGGACTGAAGACCCTGGTGGGCCGGTTTGTTGGCGGCGGGGGCTGTGCGCGACCCATATCGAGGGTCCATTTCGATGAAGGCAAGATGAGCTTCTCGATCCCGCCGCAGTGGGAACGCGAGGACCGCGACCTTTCTGTGGAAGGCGTCTTGCAGGGAGACAGCCTGGTGGGAACGATGACGGCCAGTAATGGGAGCCAGTATGCATGGGTGGGTCACCGTGCGCCTGCCCTTCGGCGGCGCGTGCAACCGGTATGGGGAAGAATGAATTCTCTGTTCAATGGTAAGGACCTCAGTGGCTGGCATGCGCTGGGTAGTAATCAATGGATCGCTGAAGACGGCATGCTCCGGAGCCCGCACTCGGGTGCAAATATCGCCACCGACGCCCGCTTTTCCGACTTCAGGCTGCATGTCGAGTTCCGGTACCCGAAGGGCAGCAATAGCGGCGTCTATCTGCGGGGACGTTATGAGATTCAGATCGAAGATGCCGGGGGAGACGAACCGCCGGACAATGTCATCGGCGCCATTTATGGATTCCTGCCGCCCAGCGAACCGGCGGCTAAGGGTCCGGGTGAGTGGCAATCCTTCGATGTGACCTTGCTTGGGAGAATGGTTACCGTCGTCTTCAACGGTGTGACGATCATCTGCAACCGCGAGATCCCGGGCATTACCGGCGGGGCCCTTGACAGCCGGGAGGAGGAGCCGGGCCCGATCTATCTCCAGGGCGATCACGGGCCGATCGATTTCAGGAATATCACGATAACGCCGGCCACGAACTGACGGGTGGGAAGGCGGGTATCGGGGGTTCGGATGTAGAGAAATTTGCCCGGTTCTTCCTTTCGTCAAGTCGTGGGGAGGGACCTGACGCACAGTCAAGAACCCGCACAATATTTGTGTGCCACATACCATGGCGGACACTATTTTGGACGACGAACGGCATTGGTATAAGGATGCTATTATTTATGAGCTCCACATAAAGGCTTTTTGCGATGGCAATGGGGACGGCGTCGGCGATTTTCAAGGGCTGATGCAAAAGCTTGATTATCTGCAGGACCTGGGTGTTACAGCGATCTGGCTCCTGCCCTTTTACCCCTCTCCCCTTAAGGATGACGGCTACGATATTTCGGACTATTATTCGGTCAATCCATCCTATGGGGACATTGCCCGCTTTAAGGCGTTGTTGAAGGCGGCGCATCAGCGAAACCTGAAGGTCATTACCGAATTGGTGATCAACCATACGTCGGACCAGCACCCCTGGTTCCAGCGCGCACGCCACGCCCCGAAAGGGTCGCCTGAACGGGAATTTTATGTATGGAGCGACGACCCGGAGAAATACAAGGACGTGCGCATCATCTTTCAGGATTTCGAGGCATCCAACTGGACCTGGGACCCACTCGCCGAGCAATACTACTGGCATCGCTTTTTCCATCACCAGCCCGACCTCAACTATGACAATCCAAAGGTGCAGGCCGAAGTATTCCGGATCATCGATTACTGGTGCAAGATGGGTGTGGATGGATTCCGGCTGGACGCCGTGCCCTACCTGTTCGAACGGGAAGGAACCAATGGGGAAAACCTGCCTGAAACGCACGCCTTCCTGAAGGAATTGCGGGCGCATATCGATCAATATTTTCCGGGAACCGTCTTCCTCGCCGAGGCGAATATGTGGCCGGAGGATTCGGTCTCTTATTTTGGAGATGGCGACGAATGCCACATGAACTATCATTTCCCGGTCATGCCCAGGATGTTCATGGCGCTGCAGATGGAGGACCGGTATCCCATCACCGATATCTTCGATCAGACGCCCGCCATTCCGCCCACCTGCCAGTGGGCCATCTTCCTGCGAAACCATGATGAGCTGACCCTGGAGATGGTTACAGATGAAGAGCGTGATTATATGTACAAGGCCTACGCGCGCGACCCGAAGGCAAAGATCAACCTCGGCATTCGCCACCGCCTCGCCCCCCTGATGGATAATAACCGGAGCAAGATCGAACTTCTGAATTCCCTGCTGTTCTCGCTGCCCGGCACGCCGGTGATCTACTATGGAGACGAGATCGGCATGGGTGACAATTTCTATCTGGGCGACCGCGATGGGGTCCGTACGCCGATGCAGTGGTCCGCGGACCGCAATGCCGGATTTTCGGCTGCCAATCCGCAGAAATTGTACCTGCCGCTGATCCTGGATCCCGATTACCATTACGAATCCGTCAACGTGGAATCTCAGGTCGGCAATACCTCCTCCCTTTACTGGTTCATGAAGAGGCTCATCGGGCTTCGTAAAAAATTCAAAGGCTTCGGGCGAGGGGACCTCAGGTTCCTCAATGTCGAGAATCCCAAGGTCCTTGCCTATACGCGCGGCTATGAGCAAGAAACTTTGCTGATCGTCGTCAATTTGTCAAAATTTGCGCAGGCCGCCGACGTGGACCTGCGCGATTATAAAGGGTATGTTCCGGTGGAATGCTTCTCAAAGAATCGTTTTCCCGTCATTCGCGAAGAAGGCATGTACTTCTTTACCATGGCCCCCTATACTTTTCAATGGTTCCTGCTGGAAAAGGCGCATCCGGAGATGGACGAAGCCGCCACCGTGCCTTTGCTGATCACCCGCAAATGGGAGGACCTGCTTGAACCCAATACCAGGCGACAACTGGAAGGGAATATCCTGCCGCGGCACCTGCAAAGGGCCAAATGGTTCCCGCAGATGCAACGTTCGCTGTATTCGGTCACGATCCGGCATGCCATGCCCGTATCCATCGACGGGAAGATGGTGCTATGGCTCCTGCTCGAAGTGAACTACCAGACGGGACCATCGGATCTGTACCAATTACCGGTGGGGCTGGTCAAGGAGGAGGAAGCCACCCGCTTGCAACAAACCTGTCCGGAGGCGATACTTGCGAAAGTGCATGCGGCCGACACGGATGGATTGCTGGCGGACGCTTTTTATGTACCGGAATGGCAATCCTGGCTGCTGCAGAAAATGGCGGCGCATCGGAGCATCCATACGCCGGACGGGCGGATCGAATTCTATGGAAATGGCGTGTTGAAAAAATACCTGCAGGAGCATGAAGAGACCGAGGTGCGGCCAAAATTGCATGCATCGGACGTCTACAACGCCTCCGTGGTGTATGACAATACCTGGTTCCTGAAGATGTACCGCAAGGTCGAGCTGTCGGTCAATCCGGACCTGGAGCTGAACCGCTATCTGTCGAAGGCCGGGTATGCGCATATCCCCTCCTTCATCGGCGCGGTCGAATGGAAGCTGGGCAAGGGATGCATCGTGCTGGGGATCCTGCAGGAAATGATCGAGAACCACGGCGACGGCCGCAGCTATTGCCTCGAGCGGATCAATAACTACATAGAAAGGATCCTCGCGGGCAAGCGGGAGGACCTGCATCCGGAAAAACGATTGGGTACTTTGACGGCCCCGCCGGCATTTGCCGCCCTGCCCGAGCCTCTCCAGGTACTGGTCGGACCTCCGGCAGCGGAAATGGCGAAGCTCCTGGGGATACGAACCGGGGAGATGCACCTTGCGCTGCGTGCCGCCGTTGAACCGAAGGAATTCCGGCCCGAGCCTTTTTCGTTGCATTATCAGCGTTCTCTCTTTTCGTCGATGCAATCCCAGGTTCGCCAGATGATCTATAACCTTTCGCGATTCAAAAAGGCGTTCCCTCCGGACCAGCAGGAACAGGTGGAGCGCATCATGGCGGGGCGGACCGAGCTGCTGGCGAGATTGAAGAAGATCTATACGAAACGGCTGGATATACAGAAGATCCGCATCCATGGCAATTTTCATCTGGGCCAGGTATTGATGACCGGAAAGGACCTGGCGATCCGCGACTTCAGTGGTGATCCCATATTGTCGTATAGTGAGCGGAGACTGAGGCGCTGCGCGTTCGTAGACCTTGCCGCCATGGTCGCATCGATCTTCGAGGTAGCGGAGGCGGGCTTTATGGAAGACCACCGGTCCCTGGGTCTTGCGGAGCAGGACATCAGGCCCTTTGCTATCCAGTGGGCGCACTACATGAGCGGCTTTTTTATCGGGGCCTGGCTGGAAACGACAAAGGGATCATTGCTGATCCCTGAGCGCCAGGCTGACCTGGACCTATTGTTGGACAATTATCTGCTGCAACGGGCCATTCAGGATTTCAATACGACCATGAACCGGAAACCCGACAAATTGGCGATCCCGTTAATGATCTCCGTGCTGCTTTGAACCCAGGCGGCTTTACGCGACGCTGGCTTCGAGCTCTTCCATCATCACGTCGGCCGACTTGACCGTCTTGATGATGCGGGCAGCTACCTTGTAAGGATCGGCGGCACTATTGGGCCGACGGTCTTCGAGCCATCCTTTCCATCCTCTTTCGATGGTGCCGATGGGGATCCTGATGGAGGCGCCCCTGTCGGAAATGCCGTATTTAAAATCCGTGATGGCGGCGGTCTCATGCTTGCCGGTCAGGCGCAGGTGGTTATCCGGGCCATAGACTTCGATATGTTCGGTGACCACGGGGCGGAACGCTTCGCAAACCTTTTCAAATACTTCGCGGCTGCCACATTCCCGGAGCAGGGAGTTGGAGAAGTTAGCGTGCATGCCGCTGCCGTTCCAATCCAGGTTACCGAGAGGCTTGCAATGCCAGTTGATGGCGATGCCGTATTTTTCTCCGATCCGTTCGAGCAGGTAGCGAGCGATCCAAACCTGGTCACCGGCCTCCTTTGCGCCCTTGGCGAAGATCTGGAATTCCCACTGGCCGGTAGCTACTTCGGCATTGATGCCTTCTACATTCAGGCCGGCCTCGAGGCAGGCATCCAGATGTTCTTCCACCATGGCGCGGCCGTATGCGTTGAGAGCGCCTACCGAGCAATAATAAGGGCCCTGCGGCCTGGGGAAGCCGCCTTCGGGAAAGCCGAGCGGCTTGTCCGTTTCCGCATTCCATAAGAAATATTCCTGTTCGAAGCCGAACCAAAAGTCATTGTCGTCATCTTCTATCAATGCCCTTCCGTTGCTGGGGTGACGGGTGCCGTTAGGACTGAGCACTTCGCACATCACGAGCCAGCCATCCTTGCGTTGCGGATCTTTTACAAGGAAGACGGGTTTCAACAGACAGTCGGATGATCCCCCCGGAGCCTGCTCGGTGGAAGATCCGTCGAAACACCACATCGGACAATCCTCCAGGCGGCCGGAGAATTTTTTTTCAATCTTTGTCTTGCTGCGCAAACTTTGGATGGGTTGATACCCGTCGAGCCAGATATACTCTAATTTAGCAGGTGCCATATTTAGTTGTTTTTTATGGTGACTAATTGGTTTAAACAAAAGGTACTGCCCGAGTCCCTTGTTTGGGCAACAGCAAGCAATACCTCTCAAATGTTACTTTACAGCCAGACGAAAGTAAAGAAATTTTTAAATCTTGAGAAATTATGGAAAATTATAATGTGATTAAACATGTTAATAAAGGGCGATTTTCGGCCCATATTTAGACAAAAAGCAAAAAACAGGCGCTGGATCAAAATTTGTTTATTAAATTTTTATAAAAATAAAACATATAAAATAATATAATGGGTCGCTTTTGTGGAACAATTCGCGGGACTCGTGGAACCTGGGGAAGTCCCCTTGTGGATAAAACCCGGCGCGCCCGCCTTGCAAATTCAGCCTTCACCCATTATCTTGTGCTGAATACCCTCCTAATCACCCTCCCCCGAAGAATTCTCCGATCCGAGTCTATTCCCTTGAAATACCAATGAACTAATTCGTTGTATTTCAATCTTTTAAAATAGACTCTATGATTCGCGCAAATGAACTCCGTTACGGAAACAAAGTCAGGAACCAACGTGGAGAAGTGATCACCGTGCAGCAGATCCTATGCAACACGCTGATCTACGACACCCAACTTTCAGTCAGCCGCGAAACCGCGCAGACACGCGGCGCTTATCGGACGGCCTTTGCCGCCGAGGTGACCGAAGTAGTCAAAGAAGCTGATTTTAACGATATTGAACCCATTACCCTGACGCCCAGGATCCTCGAAAAATGCGGATTTCGGAATTTTGTCCGCGAGGAATGGATCTTTACCTCGGGCAGCAGCCATATCGACTTTGAATACACTTCGGAGGGACTCAGGTTAAGACATCCCACCCCATCACGGGTAAGCATACGGTACGTGCATCAATTGCAGAACTTCCTGTTCGCAATTACCGGCATGGAATGGGAGCCGGGGTTTTGAATTATTCGATACATTTACAAAAAGACCATTGGCGCCTCCCGTTTACCATTCCATCCGACAAACCATCGGCCTTACGCCCATGGTTAAGCTATCCCGTATGCTGCCGGCAAATTGCGCAGACATTTTCGTAAAGCTCGAATATTTCAATCCCACCGGCTCTTATAAGGATCGGTTGGCGCTGGCCATCGTCGAAGCAGCCGAAAGGAGGGGCGATATCGGACCGGACGTCACCCTGGCTGAATATACGGGCGGCAGCACGGGCAGTTCCCTCGCCTTTATTTGTGCCACCAAGGGTTACCATTTCAAGGCGATCAGCTCGGACGCCTTTGCCCGCGAGAAATTGCAAACGATCAAACTGTTTGGCGCCGACCTGGAGATCCTGCCCAGCGTGGGTGGCCAGATCACTCCCGATTTGTTCGTGCGAATGGAAGAACGCGTGCTGCAACTGCAAAAAGAAGGCTGCTATTGGACCCGGCAATTCGTCAACCCGGATATAGCCCCCGGATATCATCCCATGGGCAGGGAGATCCTGGAACAAGTAGGCCGGCGGATTGACGTGTTTTGCGCCGCCGTTGGCACCGGAGGGATGTTGACGGGCGTTTCCGACGTGCTGAAAGGGTCGGATCCATCCACCCGCGTGGTTGCCCTGGAACCCGCCTCCTCCGCCTTTCTCTCAACCGGCAAGAGCGGCGCTCATCACATCGAAGGAATCGCAATTGGAAGGAGGCCTCCCATGCTGCAGGAAGATGGCTATGACAGCGCGATGGCCTTTGAAGAAGGCCGCGCCCGGGAGACTGCCAGGGAGTTGGCCCGTAAAGAAGGGATCTTCGCCGGCACCTCGAGCGGATTGAATGTTTGCGCGGCCATCGAGATCGGCAAACAGCTTGGGCCTGGAAAAACGGTGGTTACCGTGGCCTGTGATTCAGGCATGAAATACCTTGCGGGAGATCTTTTTGTGGATTTTTGAAACTTTTGCGTCAGCAACCTTTCTAATTATCAATTTTAAACGGAAAATATGAAGTGGGCTTCTTATTTTATTACCGGAGCATTAGTCTCCCTATTGTGCAGCGCCGCGCCTTCCGGGCCCGGTAAAGAAGGCTCCGGGCCCTGGACGGTCTCGCATTACGAAAATGTATTGGGTACGTCCATGGAATTGAAGGTCTCGGCCCTCTCCCCGGCCCAGGCCCGGGTGGCCGAGTCGGCCGTCCTGCAAGAGATCGGGCGCATGTCGAACATATTGAGCGGCTATGACGCGGGCAGTGAATTCAGCCGATGGTTCCGGACCTCGGGCGAGGCGGTGCATGTATCCCCGGAATTGTTCGACGTGTTGAACCTTTTCGACCAATGGAGGATCCGAAGCGGCGGCGCTTTGGACGCTTCCGCGGAAGTGATCGGGCGGCTTTGGAAACAGTCCGCCGCCGAACAGCGGATGCCTACGGATGCCGAGTTGGCCGCAGCGGTCAACCTCGTTCATCAACCGCATTGGAGTCTGGATGCGAAAGCGCAAACCGCCACGCATCTTAACCGGGCGCCCCTGATGCTGAACTCTTTCGTGAAGAGCTATATTATCCGGCACGCGGCGGACGCGGGTCTTGCCTGCGCCGGCGTCTCCGGCATCGTCGTGAACATCGGCGGCGATCTGGTGGTGGCCGGCCCTCAAAAGGAAACGGTACTCGTGGGCGATCCCCGGTTTGACGCGGAGAACGACCTGCCGCTGGACCGTTTGTCGATCGGCAACAGGGCGGTGGCCACCAGCGGGAATTACCGGCGCGGTGAACGTATTCACGGGCATTGGTACTCGCATATCGTGGACCCCCGAAGCGGACAGCCTGCCGACGATATTCTCAGCGCAACGGTCGTCGCATCCAGCGCTACGGACGCCGGCGCGCTGGCCACGGCCTTCAATGTCATGAAGCCTTCGGAAAGCGAGAAACTCGCTGCCTCGATGCCGGGCGTCGACTACCTCATCATTACCCGAAGCGGACAGCGGTATGCCAGCAAGGGATGGGCCGCGCTCGAGCTCCGGGAGCCGATGTCGGCCGCGCGCACAACGGGCGGGAAGGCCGGTTTCGAATTGCTGATCAACCTGGAAATTAACCTTCAAAAGGAGGCCGTCACCAAGCGGCCCTATGTCGCCGTATGGATCGAGGACGAGAATCATGCGCCCGTCCGTACGGTCTGTCTCTGGCATGGCAGCAACCGCTACGTGCCGGAGCTCAAGTCATGGTACCTGAAATACAGGGAGCTATACACGACCGACAAGGAATTCGGCAGCACCGTGACCAGTGCGACCCGGTCTGCAGGCAAATATTCGGTCAAATGGGATGGCAAGGATGATAAAGGCAATGAGGTCAAGCCGGGCAAGTATACCGTGAAGATCGAAATATCGCGTGAGCATGGAACCTACCAGCTGATGAGACAGGAGATCGACTGGGATCAGACCGCCAGGCAATGGACCCTTCCCGGAAATATCGAACTCTCTGCGGTTTCGATGGAAACGAGAAAGGGATGACCGGGAAGCCGGGCCATACGGTCTGGAAAAGAAGGGGGGCCATGCTGACCCGATGGCTCCATATTTACCTGTCCATGATCAGCTTCGTGATCGTGTTCTTTTTTTCCGTCACCGGGCTTACCCTGAACCATGCCGATCGTTTCGGTGACCAGGTGCACAGCGTGCAGGAGAAGGGACGCTTGAATCCGCGCTGGATCGATGCAAAGGACAGCATGAAGATCGATCGCCTGGACATCGTCGAATTTCTGCGCAACAAATATAGCATACATGCCGCCCTGAGTGATTTTCGGATCGACGACGCACAGGTTGGCGTATCGTTTAAAGGGCCCGGTTTTGCGGCGGACGTTTTTATCGATCGGGGAAACGGCGACTTCGATATCACGCAGACGAGCGCCGGGTTCGTCGGGTTGATCAATGACCTGCACAAGGGCCGGGATACCGGCCATGCCTGGTCGGTGTTCATCGACGTCGCCGCGATCCTGATGGCCCTGGTGTCCCTGACTGGACTGCTCCTGCTGCTCTTCCTTAAACGCAGGCGCAGGAGCGGACTGTTGGTCGCGGCGGCCGGTTTGTTTATGGCGTACCTCGTATACCTGATATGGATAAAATAATCAAAATATGAAATATTCATTTACCCGGCTGCTTGCCTTCATGCTGTTCATGGCAGGCCCATTTGTCGCGTCGCGGGCCATTGGCCAGGAGAAAGCCAAACCTCCTGTCAAACTCACCGAGGGCCAATGGAAGACGGTGGAGGGGTTTTTTCGAAATCCGCATAACGAGGAGATGGTCGTGCAGTTCTCCGGCGTAAAAGATACGTTGCAGGCCAGGCTGCTATGGAACAATGCCGTGATCCCCTTTACGCCGGAATCGGATCTGCAATTCCTGGGTAAATCGGAAGACGGGGGACCCTTCCGGGTCAATTTTATAAAAGATTCTTCGGGGGGCGTTAATGGGGTGTCGATCGGAAACGGCGAAACATGGCCGCGCGAAAAAAATTATAAACCCGTGATCAAGACGGAGATGGCGCACACGCCGGAGCAACTGAAACCCTTTGAAGGATTGTTCCAGCTTAAGGAACGTCCGGAACAGCATATCCAATTCACCGTGCGGGGGAATAGCCTGGTGTTGAAACAACATTGGGATGGGGAGGAAGTAAGCTTTGTACCGCAATCTGAGCTGGTTTTTTTCAGCAGGCAGGCGCCGGTGTTCGCGCTTGATTTCACCAAAGGGCCTGACGGCACCATCAGCCAGGCCCGGGCCTTCAAGCGGGATATTTGGATCAGGACCGTTAAAAAGGCGCCTACTTCCGCGCAGCTTAAATCGTATGAAGGCAAATATCGCTTCAAGGACGATCCGGACAACCTGGTGCAGCTGGTCGCCAGGGGTAACGACCTCGTCGTTCGGCAACTCTGGGATGGGAAGGAGACGGTCGTTCAGCCTCAAACGGAAACCTACTTCTATAATGACCAGCGGTCCTATCCGTTGCAGATCGGGCTCGACAAGGATGGGAAAGTGATCCGGCTGACGATATTGGGCATGGATGAATTTTCACCTGTTGCGCAATAGCGTATTGATCTCCGCGAAGGGGATCGTCGATGAGGCATAGGTAAAACTGCCCTGCTGCCGGACCTCTTCCGCGGCGCGGAAAAAGGCGCCATACGCAGCGCGCGCCAGCGAAGAACCCAGACTGACCCTTTTGACTCCGAGGCCCGCCAACTCATCGAGGGTTAGGTCCGCGCCCGGAAAGGCCATGATCACATTCAATGGTTTCGGCCTCACTGCGTTGACGGCCGATTCGATCTCCTGTCGCGTCCTGAGTCCCGGAGCGAAGAGGACGTCCGCGCCGGCCTCGGCAAAGGCCTTGAGGCGCAGGATCGTGTCCTGCAGATCGGCGCGCCCATGCAGATAGTTTTCCGCTCTGGCCGTCAGGGTAAACGGAAAAGGAAGGCTGCGTGCAGCGGCAACGGCCGCTTTGACACGCTCCACGGAAAATGGGAGCGGGTAGATCGGGTTGGCTGGGTCCCTGCTTGCATCTTCGATCGAACCGCCGACGAGGCCAGTCTCCGCCGCCTTCAAAATCGTTTCAGCGCAGATCGCGGGATCGTCGCCAAAGCCCCCTTCGAGGTCAGCTGCAACGGGCAGATGCGTGACCGACGTGATCGATCGCGCATGTTGCAACAGTTCTTCGCGGGTCACCTGGCCGTCGGCCTTGCCGAGGGAGTAGGCTAATCCGGCACTGGTGGTGGCGAGTGCTTCAAATCCGAGACCAGTCAGCAGTTTGGCTGATCCGGCGTCCCAGGGATTGGGAATAATGAAGAGACCGGCGCGTTCATGGAGGGCTTTGAAGGCAAGGGCACGGGCAAACCGGGCATGATCAGTGGGCATATTTGTGGCTTGAAGGTTGTGGTTATTTGTGTGTCCTGGCGCCGGGGTGGTTCTTTGCCTTCCACTTCGCCAGTTCCGCCTTGCTCATTTCCTGTGTCACGATAGGCTCCGGGAATTCACTCGTGTAGGTGGCGCCGTGGGTCAGCATGCCCCTGCCATTCCTCTTGGTCCAAAATTTTAGCGGAACGTAGGCCCAGGCCGCCTGCTGCTCGCCCTGTATGTCGTGGGACTCGTCGGGCTTGCGGTTATAGCGGACGCTGATCCTGGCTTCCGAGCCGCGACCGAATTTATCTCCGCCGATGATCCCGATCGGCTGGCCTGCCTCCACGAATTGTCCGGGCTTTACCAGGGCGCCGTCTTTTTTCACCACGCCATACTGGGCGAATGAGCAATCCGCATGAACGATCTCGATGAAGTTGGCGGTGCCTGTGGTCTCCACACCCTGGTCATTTTCGTCACTGCTGACGCGCACGTCCGTCACCGTGCCCCGGCGCGAGGCATATAAGGTATCCCCGGACTTTGCCCGGAAGCGGATGGAATAACTGGATCGGAGGTCGGCTGCTCCGGTCGTCGCGGTATCTCCGGCACGCAGCGGGGTCGCCGGGCTCACGGCCTGCTCATAGGCCTGGGCCTGCTTGCCGGGGGCGACCGGAAGCAGGTAGGTGAACCCGGTATTGACGGGTGGATCCAGGCATCCCTTCGAATAGCCGAACGTGTATTTGAATTTAACGTCGCCGCCGGTTTGAGTCAGTTTGAACAGCCGCGTCACGCCGGGCCGGACGACGGTTATATACGGCATCGCGTGGTCTGCCCGCGCGTTCTCCAGGGTCGGCAGGTCGACCCGCACGATATAGGGGCACCATCCCCTGTTGGTGCAGGAGAAAACGAAATTGCCTTGCTGATCCTGTTTGTATTCCAGGTTGAGCGTTCGCTGAGCCATCAGGGGCAAAACGAAGACCTGCGTGAGGAGCAGGAAAGGAACGAGCTGTTTCATGACGTCAATTTACTTAATTTCGGGTATGATAAAGGCGTCATTTATTCTGTTGCTCCTTGCCGGATCGGGGGTCGCCGCGCAAACCGGCCGCACCGTCTTCTTCGACGATTTTTCCGGTCCGACCCTGGACCTGCGCAAGTGGAGCGTGCGCATCACCGGCACCAGCATGGGCGTCGTGAACGACGAGCAGCAGGCCTATGTCGATTCCACAGCGACCCTCTATATCGTGCATGGCGCCGAAGCGGAGGGTGCGGAGAATGGCGCGCTGGTCTTGCAGCCTCGGTTCTCGGCCGGGTACATGGCGCCGGACGGGAAAAAATTCGACTTTCTCTCCGGACGGATCGACACCCGCGGCAAAATGGAATTTACCTATGGAGAGGCCTCGGCGAGGATCAAGATGACCGAGGGACACGGGCTCTGGCCGGCATGGTGGATCCTGGGGAACGGACCCTGGCCGAAATGCGGCGAAATAGACGTCATGGAGAATATCGGCGACAGGCAATGGGCGAGTGCGGCCATGCACGGACCGGGATACAGCGGCAATACGCCGCTTACAAAGCGGTTCTTCTTTCCTCCGGAGAACGATATTACCCACTGGCATGTGTATGCGGTGGACTGGACGCCCGATAGCCTGATCTTCAGATATGACGATGCCGTTATTTATCGCGTGACGAAGGCCATGGTCGCGAAATATGGACCATGGAGCTACGACAATGCCAAATACCTGATACTCAATTTCGCCATCGGCGGAGGATACCCTGCCGGGGTCTTCGGTACCAAGGAGCCCTATTTCGGACTGGACGCTTCCACGGTCGAGGCGATCAAGGCGGGCAGGTGCCGGATGCTGGTGGATTGGGTGAAGGTGGTGCAGAAATGATTTTTCCATTAACTTGGGCCAAAAATCACCACTTTGATATTATCCATACTAATGGGTTGCATCGGCCTGGTTACCACGGGGCCCGGCGACGGCTCGGGGGCCTACGCGACCGGCAAATATCCCAACCTCTTCAAGGAATCCGGCCATTCGAACAAGGAGATCAGAGCCAGGATCGAGGCCGCTTATCATCAACTCTTCCATGGCGATACCGCCACACAGGCCGTGTATTTCGATGCGGGGAAGAATGAAAATGGTCCCCTGGCCTATATCAGCGACGTGCCGCACCATGATATCCGAACCGAGGGGATGTCCTACGGCATGATGATCACCGTGCAGTTGAACAAGCGCGCCGAATTCGACGCCCTATGGAACTACGCCATGACGTACATGTACATCTCTGCGCCGGAGCATCCTTCGCAGGGTTATTTCTCCTGGAGCCTGAAACGGGACGGGACGCCGAATGAGGAAACGCCTGCCCCCGACGGAGAAGAATATTTCGTGACGGCCCTTTATTTCGCTTCGGGCCGCTGGGGCAATGGACAGGGGATCTATAATTATCGCGCCTGGGCGGACAAGATCCTTTCGACGATGCGTCATCATCCGTTGAAATCGGGCCAAACGAAGTTCGGGCCGAGGACGATCGCTACGATGGTGAATGAGGAGACGAAGATGATCCGCTTCGTACCCGGAGTGGACAGAGGCCGGTTCACCGATCCTTCCTACCATTTGCCGGCTTTTTATGAACTATGGGCGCGATGGGGACCCGTCGAAGATCGTGATTTCTGGGCCGCCGCGGCGGATACCAGCAGGGCCTTTTTTCAGCGTGCCACGAATCCTCAGACCGGACTGGCGCCGGATTATGCCAACTTCGACGGAACGCCCTTCGCCGGCGGCAGGAGCAACCGTTCTTCCCGTTTTTCGTTCGATTCCTGGCGGACCGCAACAAACTGGGCCGTCGATTGGTCCTGGTGGCAAAAAGACCCGGGGGAACGGAGGCTGAGTGACCGTATCCAGGCCTTTTTTGCATCCCAGGGCATGTCTTCATACGGTGACCAATATACGCTGGATGGACAGCTTGTCGAAGGCCGGCATGCGAGCGGCCTGGTCGCCACCAACGCGGTGGCCAGTCTGGCAGCTACCGATCCGCGCAGGCGTGATTTTGTCGAAGCCGTCTGGAACGCCCCCATTCCGCAGGAACTGGTCGAACGTTATTACGATGGTCTTCTCTACATCATGAGCCTGCTGCATTGCAGCGGTAACTACCGGATCTGGCCGCCACGATAGAGGTGGGTGGTCAGGCGCTCTTCCATCAGGCTTTCCTGTATTTTTCCACCACGCCGAGATTGCCTTCGCCGTCGATGCGAATGGTCATCCAGATCCTGGCATCCTCCAATTTGACAAAGTATTCGATGCCCGCTGCGGTCGAGACCTCGGTCACGGCAAAGATCTTCTTGTCGGTGTACTTCTTCTTGATGGTCACGAGCAAATAATAGGGAAGGTTCTGCTCGAAATAGTAGCGTGTGGAACGGACGAACACGCCATCCTTATCATAGATGATATTGGTTCGGACCCCGTCTTCCATGAAATTGACGATATAATTGTCCGCCAACTCGGTCCAGCGGATCTGTTCGGCGTTGGGGAACCGCTCTTTGAAATTCCGGAGCAATTTTTCGTTAATGTCGGTGCCGCTGTATGCAAAGGAGCTGAGGCCGATGATCAATGAATAGGCTAAAACGGATAACTTTTTCATAACTGTACTTTTTATGTGGTTCAAATAATTCACGATGTAAAACTAGGGGTTGCTTGGACTACTTTCAAGGCCGGTTTATTTATGATTAGTAGTCCGGTTGACCGGGCCGTGCGGAGCGATGGGGCCGGTTCGCATGAAGGAAGGTAGTCCGGGTCTCAGCGCCGTTCGCGAATGGTCGATGCGAGGAGGTCGATGGCGTGCGCGGCTTCGGTCTCATTCATCCAGGCGAAGCCCATCCGGGTGGAGTTCAGGGAAACGGGAGAATTGTCATGGATCTGTCCATTGGAGAGAATGACGCCGCGCTCCCGGAGGCGATCGGATAGGGGCGCCAGGGGAACCGACTTATGGAACCGGGCCCAGATGGCGAGGCCGCCGTCGGGGATGCGGAAGTCGATGACATCGGACAGTTTTTCGGCGAGTCGCGCGCAAACGAAGTCCCTGCGTTGATGGTATTCGTGCAGGGCCTTCTTCATGTGGCGTTTGATGCCTCCGTCCATGAATAGGTCGGCCAGGGCGAGCTCCATAATGGGATCGCCCTGCGTATCGATCAGTTGGCGCATACGCGCCAGTTCGAGGATGAGGTTCTGCGGAGCCACGACATACCCTGTCCGGATGGAGGGTGCGATGGTCTTG
The DNA here is from genome assembly GCA_030706735.1 of Bacteroidota bacterium. Lineage (GTDB taxonomy): Bacteria > Bacteroidota > Bacteroidia > Chitinophagales > Chitinophagaceae > Puia. The sequence continues at coordinate 45,174 of JAUZNZ010000031.1, forward strand.
CTCAAGGTTCCGATATACACGACCATGCCCCTGACGTCCGCACTGACCAGCGGCAGGATGGGACTGCTGAGGTAGTGGAAGTCGTAATCGTAGTCGTCCTCGATGATGATGAAGCCATATTTCTCGGCCAGCGACAGCAACCGGATGCGCCGCGAAGCGATCAGCGTGACCGTGGTGGGATAGTGGTGATGGGAGGTGATGTAGACCGCCTTGATCTTTTTCTTCCGGCAGACCTTTTCGATCGCATCGACGTCGATCCCGGAGTCATCGACCTTAACGCGTTGAATCCGGGCGCCGGCATACAGGAAGGCGTGGTCCGCATAATAATAGTCCGGGTCCCCCACGATGACCGTGTCCCCCTGGCTGAACAGCACGATCGACAGGAGGAACAGGCCCATCTGGCTGCCGCGGGTGATCATGATATTTTCGAAGCTCGTCTGCAATCCGCGGCTCGTATTGAGATAGTCGGACAGTACGGTCCTGAACTTCTGCATGCCCGCCGTATCTACATAGGAGAGGTGTTTTGCGTTGATGGCGCGGGCCAGGACGCTCTTGTAGGCCCTGCCCAGCTCATCGACCGGCATCAGGCGCGTATCCGGTCCGTCATGAAACCCTACGATATGACGTCTCGGCGCGACCGGCTCCCGCATCTTCGTATTGGGCTTGACGGGAAAGCCCGTGGTACTGGGGAAAGAATTTTTCCTGACCTCTTTTTCGGAAAAGCGCCTCGGGTTGATCTCCGGGAGCTTCTTGCTGGTGTAGGTGCCTTTGGAGGGCAGCATTTCGATCCATCCCTGCGAGTCCAGTTCTTCGTAGGCCCGAACCATCGTCTTGCGGTGCACGTCGAGGATCTCGGACATCTGCCTGGTGCCGGGCAGCTTGATGCCCGGGCCCACACGGCCTTTTTTCATCTCCTGGATGATGGAATTGGCAATTTGCAGATAAACCGGCGTATCGCAGTCTTTCTGTATCTGGATGATCGTTTTCCACGGCAGCATAGCGGACTACTGGTTAGATAAATAAGTAGTGCTAAGGTAGTCCATTTTGGTCAATCTCCCTGCGCAGCGCGAATACCAGCTGCCGGTCTTTTTCCCGAAGTCTGCCGTGCCGGTCGGGCGGAAGGTCCAGGATCAGGATATTATCCTGTGCCGTGGCGACCCGATAGAGGCGGGACAATTCCTGCAGCGACTTGTAGACGGTGTCGGTCGTATGGTAGAACCATTTTTGGCTGATGCAGACCGTCGTCTCCCAGGGCATATAATAAAGGTGGCCATCGTGGCTGAACAACTTCGGGTCGGGATTGGCGGGGAGGTAAGGATCGCCCATGCGGAAATCGCTCGGGAAGTATCGTATCGGGAAGCCTTCCCGCTGCGCCGTCGGCAAGACCCAGTTGGAATCCGGGTCCGGATTATCGGGCCGCCCGATCGACCAGTTGACGCCCACCTGGCATTGCGGCGCAAGGGATTTCACCGCAGCATAGAGTTCCGCGATCGGCCACCGTGCCCGTTTTTTTTCCCAACCCGCATCCAGCCAAAGCTCGACGACCGGCGTATACCGGTTGGTCAGGTTCAGCAATTCCCGGATCTGGTTGACCATATAGGCATTGTAGGCCTGGTCGAGGGTGCTGTCGGAGAGGTTGGCATTCTGGTGCCTGTCCCAGAGGGAATAGTAGAGTCCAAGACGGATGCCATACTTGCGGCAAGCCCTGGCCACCGCTTCGACGACATTCGTTTTGTTGCCGGAACTGGCCACGTCATAATCGGTGTAATGACTATCCCAGAGACAGAAGCCATCGACGTGCTTGGTGACGAGGATCACGTACTTCATGCCCGCCTCCCTGGCCGTGCTGATCCATTGGTCGGCATCGACCGTATCCGGGTGGTAGGCGGAAGGCGGCTTCGATCCATCGGTCCATTCCTGGTCGAAGAACGTATTGATGCCGAAGTGGATGAACATCCCGTAACGCCGGGCGATCTGCTCCTGCTGCCAGTGGCTCGGCTGCGTCGACGGGATTGGCTCCCGGAGCGGGTCCTGGGCCATGAGCCAATCGCCTTGCCCAATGGTGATCAGCAAGCCAAGGAGGTAGAGGTATAGGCTGGGTCTCCCGTTCATGTCCTGGAATTCTTGACCTAAATGTAATAGCTTTACCCCATGATTAAAAGTATTTCGGCGATGGGGTTCGTCCTGTGGATGAGCCTGGCCGGTATGGCGCAAGAGGCGCCGGGCAAGGCGGCCAGCGCGGGCGACGCGCATAGCGCGGGCAACATTTTTTCGATAGCGGATTTTGGTGCAAAGGGTGACGGTCTCACCCTGAATACCCGCGCGATCCAACAAACGCTGGACTATTGTTTCCATCATGGCGGCGGGAGGGTGGTCATTCCTCCCGGGCGCTGGGTGACCGGTACGGTGAAATTGTATAGCCACACCGACCTCCACCTGGAGCCGGGCGCGATCCTGAGCGGCAGCCGGGACGATAAGGACTATGGACGTCAGAAGGACTATGGGTTCAGCGGGCCGGGCGCGGGCTCGAAGACAGGCATCCTCGTGGCGCACGGTCAAACGGATATCTCGTTGACGGGCTCGGGTATCATCGACGGCAACGGCGATCAGTTCATGTACCTGGACAGCCTGCAGCGCGCGACCGATTACAAACCGGAAAACACGCGCCAGGGGAATGACTATATGAACCCGGCATACGGACGGCAGGATGGGCCGGTACTCTGGAAGGGAAGTTATGAAGACCGTCCCGGCGTCATGGTCATCTTCTCCTCCTGCACGGGAGTAACGGTCAGCAATGTGCGGTTAATGCACTCTCCAAACTGGACGATGGCCTTTCTGAATTCGGAAGATGTCAGGATATCGGGCATCACGATCGCCAATAACATGAGCATTCCCAACAGCGATGGCGTCGACTTGTATGACTCGCGCCATGTGACGATATCCGATTGCGTCATCGAGGCCGGGGACGATGCCATCGCCGTGATCAGTTCGAGCCAGGTGACCGCGACCAATTGCGTATTGCATTCCCGCTCCGCGGGGATCCGGGTCGGGTACAATGTATTTAACAACAATAATTCCGGGGATCTCCTGTTCGACAATATTTCGATTTACGACTCGAACCGCGGCATCGGCATCTTCCAGCGGCAGAAGGGAAATATGGAGAATATGATCTTTTCGAATATCGTCATTCATACCCGTCTGCATACCGGCGGATGGTGGGGGCATGGCGAGCCGATACATATCTCTTCCATTCCCGGGCTGGGCAGCAAGGAGACCGGCTCGATCAGTCATGTGCATTTTTCGCACATCGTAGCCGAATCGGAGTCGGGCATCGTGGTCTATGCCACAGGGAAAGGCTTGATCCGGGATTTGCATTTTGAGGATGTGGATCTTACCATCAAAGCGGGTCCGTTAACGTCCAGCTACGGAGGAAATATCGACCTGCGGCCCGCCAACGATCCGGCGCTGGCTATATTCAAGCATGACCTGCCGGCCCTGTATGCAGAATTTGCCGACCGGTTGACGGTCGACCATTTTCACGTTCATTGGGAGAAGGGATTGCCTGCCTGGTTCAGGCATCCCGTGGATTGCATTCATTGCGAAGCGTCCGATATCCGGAACCTGTCCGAGGAGGGAAATTCGGACGAACTGTTTCAGCGATTCCCCAGAAAGAGTGCAAAGGCTGCGCAACTGTCGAAGGTCAGTGTCTACCGCAACAAATTCGTGAATGCGAAGGGCGATACCGTATTGTTTCGCGGCGTATCCGTCGCCGATCCGGACAAGCTGGATCATCAGGGGCATTTCAACCGGGCCCTGTTTGAAAAAGTGAAGGAGATGGGCGCGAACCTCGTTCGCATCCCCGTGCATCCCGCGGCCTGGCGCGACCGGACGCCGGTGAAATACCTGGCCATGCTGGATTCCGTCGTGGACTGGTGCACCGATCTGGGCATGTATGTCATCATCGACTGGCATTCGATCGGCAATTTGCAGATGGAACTGTTCCAGGACCCGATGTACAATACGAGCAAGAAGGAGACCTATGAATTCTGGAGAACGATCGCGAGGCACTTCAATGGGCATAATACGGTGGCTTTCTATGAATTGTTCAACGAACCGACGACCTTCCGGGGCCAGTTGGGCTCGGTGAGTTGGAGCGAATGGAAGAAGATCAATGAGGACATCATCTCGTTGGTTCGTTCCTTTGGCCAGGCGCCGATCCCTCTCTGCGCGGGATTCGATTGGGCCTACGACCTGACGCCGTTGCGCCTCAATCCCATCGATGCGGAAGGCATTGCCTATGTCACGCATCCCTATCCGAACAAGCGTCCCGTTCCCTGGGAGCCCAGGTGGGAGGAAGACTTTGGATTTGCCGCGGCCAGCTACCCGATGGTGGCCACGGAGATCGGGTTCAGCGTGCGCAGCGGGCAACCGGCCGACGGGGAAAATGATTATGGAGATCATATCACCAAATACCTGGAAGGCCGCGGCATCAGCTGGGTGGCCTGGTGTTTCGATCCGGAATGGGGGCCGCAGCTTCTGCGTTCCTGGGACGGCTTTACGCTTTCGGGCAGTGGCGAATACTTCAAGAGCGCCATGCACGCGCCAACTCGCTAAGCATACCTTGTCGCGCAGGAGCCCCTCTCAGAGGGGCTTCTTTGTTTGGGGCGGCGGGACCCCGACGTAACGGCGGCGCAACAGCGGCACATTCAGTTCTCCGTGGTGGCCTTTCAGCCTGCGAATCGACCGTTTGAGTAGAATTGTTGTGACGAAGCCCATATCGAAAGCAAATAACAATAACTTTAAATGCAACAAAATGCTGATTTATGACAAAACTTTCTGCCAGGGTAAGCCTACCCATTTTGCTATGGAGCCTTTTCTCACTGACCAGCCAGGGTCAGGGCGTCATTACTACACCCAGAGTGCCGAGTCCCGCCGCATCGGTAACGCAAACGATTGGTATCTCGACCGTCACGGTCAATTACTCGAGGCCTTCGGTAAAAAACCGTCCCATATGGGGCGCCCTTGTGCCCTACGGCTGGAACGTGCAGGGCTTCGGTGCGGGCAACTCCGCCCCCTGGAGGGCCGGCGCCAACGAGAATACGGTCATCAGGTTCTCGCATCCCGCAACCGTCGAGGGCCAACCCGTCCCCGCAGGTTCCTACGGCCTCTTCTTCGTGATCAATAAGGACAATTCCGGGGAAGTGATCCTTTCCAAAGACTATCGTTCCTGGGGCAGCTTTTGGTACGATCCGAAACAGGATCTGTTCCGGGCCCCGATCACGGTAAGGGATGTGCCTGCGTCCAGCGAATTGCTCACCTATGATTTCAATAATACGACCAAGACCTCTGTGGAGCTTGTCCTGAGATGGGAGAAGAAGGAATTCCCGGTAAAGATCTCCTTCGACGTCGACAATATCGTCATGGCCAATGCCGAGCAGGAATTGAAGAGCACGGTTGGCTTCAGCTGGCAAGGCTATGCGAGCGCCGCCAACTATGCCCTGCAAAACAAGGTCAATATGGAGAAGGCCATGGGCTGGATCGACCAGGCCATCGCACAGAACAAAAGCTTCAATACGCTTAGCGTCAAGGCGAACCTGCTGAAGGCGATGGGCAAAACAGCCGAAGGCGACAAAATGATGGACACCGCGGTGCTGCAGGCCACGGAGGTCGAGCTCAATACCTATGCCTATACCTTGCTCAACGGAGGGCAGCAGGCCAGGGCGATCGAGATGTTCACCCTCAATGCAAAACGGCATCCGACCAGCGCCAATTGCTGGGACAGCCTGGGAGAAGGCTATGCCATCACAGGGGATAAGAAGAATGCGATCATCAGTTTCAAGAAGTCTCTGAGCCTGAACCCGCCCGCCAACGTGCGTGCGAACTCGGAGAAATACCTCAGGCAGCTCGGCGCGATGTAGGAGGAATTCGTCGTAACTTCAGGAGATGTGGCGCGCACTATCCCTGGTAACGGGCATGCTGTTGTTCGTCGCCGGCAGTCTGCCGGCGCAGCGGGTATTGTATTGCTCGCCGCCCGAGGATCGCTTCGTCCAGCGGCGGGAGGTTGCCGGCATGGCCGGGGATCATTTTATCGTCCGCGTGGATCGCAGGAGGCGCGGAGGCAAGCATCGCGATGGGTCGAATGAAGAATCCTGGTTCGAAGTATTCGACTCGCGCATGGAACGGCTGAATTCGGTGCCTGCCATGCCACTGACGGATTCCGTGGTAAAGGAGTACCTGATCTCCGGCGCCGATCATTTCGACCAGCTCCTGTTATTGCGCCGCGACATGAGGACCGGTTTGGTGGTCCGGCGTTACGAGCCGACCGGAGAAGTAGCCGGCGGCGGCGAGAAAGAAGTGGGCAGCCTGTCCTTCCCGGAGGGAGGCAACAGCTTCCTCCTCATCCGTTCGGCGGATAGGAGCAAGGTTCTTCTTTTAGGCTTCGAGCCGGTGCCGTCCTCCCCGCCAAAACTGCATGCCCTGCTATTCGATCAGGACTGGCGGATGCTCTACTACCGTGTATTCGACCACCCCTACCTCACGCAGCCGTTGATCCAGGACGATCTCATTGCCTATCCCATCGAAGATTACGACAACAGTCCCGTCAAGCTGGCGGATAACGGGCAATGGCTGATGATTTCGCCATCCCGTACCAATCAGAATTACCTTCTCTTCCATTTCTGCGAAACGGAAAATTGCCTGTCCTATAAAGAGATCAGCTTGCCGCCGGGCGGGTCCCCGGAAGACCTGGCCCTGTCGCTGGACAACGAAGGCCAGGAGGCGTTTGTCGGCGTATTATCGCGGCTGCACTATACCACGCTGAAACAGGTGCGTGTCGCACATTATTCGCTCTCCAGGCAGGCGCTGGACTTCGACAGCTCCTATCGATTCAATACGCTGCCGGCGGCGAAGATCCGAAATGCGAATTTGTACAAGGAGAGTTTTACCCCCGTGCCCGGCAAAGGCTTTTTATTGCTGAAAGAATATGGGCGGCCCTTTACGGGCTGGGTGGATGACCCCATCGACGACAGTCGTTGGGACCCTGCCGTGCTGTTTGCCGACAATCCGGCGCCGGCAAGTCAAGCGGGCGCGGCGGTTATAAGGGATGGATATGCGCGTTACTCCATGCTGGGTGGCCCGAACAGCGAGCGGGAGCGAGGGGACCTGAGCTTCTATTACCTTCCCGGAATGCGTGGCGACAGCTGCTGGAGCGGCATGCTGAATAAGCGGCAGACGACGGAAATGAATTCTCCTTCCCTGTCTTACCTGGTGCTGGCGATCAGGGACAAACTCATTTTTCTTTATAACAGCTTGTTCGCTGATGACGATGAATATGGGAGCGCTACGGTCATGGACAGCCGGGGTAACCTGCTGGCAGACGGCGGCCCGTTGTTCTGGAAGTTCAAGATCACGCTGGATTTCCAGCAGGCACGACGCATTTCGGAGAGGGAGATTGCCATACCCTATGCCGGGCCGCGGCGGAACGGGTTTGCGATCATCCGTTTCTGAGGCATCGACGGTGGGCGACGGCGGTGCGGTGGCGGTCAGCTGTAGGATTGGATGGTCATGAAGCAATAGGGGTCGATCGAATGCTGCTGATCCTTCACGGTCGGGAATCCGCCCAGATCGAGTTCAAGGAAGGAAAGGGCTTCCCGGATCTTCCAGACGTATAATTTTTCGTCGCTGTCCGGCTGACGGCATATTTCAGGGAGCATTTCGCGCAGCATGCCGTTCCAGCAGGCCTCCTCTAGTTGTTCCTTATCTGTCAGACGGCCCGGGTCGTCCTCTTCATCTTTCCTGCTCCAGCCTCTGTTGGCGAAAGAGGTACCGGTGATCAGCAATATTTCCTGTTGTGTAGAATTTGTTTCCATAATTTGAGGATTTAGGGCCTCACTTAATATAGACGCAATTTTTCGGCTGAAATCAGATCGGTTGATGCCAAAGTTCTGTTAAAACGACGGGTGAGGGGCACCGTCGATTTACTTCGGTTCCGAGATCGCGAGCAACTCCTTCAGGTACTCTCCCCAGACGGCGGGATTCGAATGCGTGCCGTGCCCCGTGGTTTTTTCCGTGATCGGCAGCAGGATATATTTCCCCTTGGCCACCTTTTTGATCTCGCGATCCAGGATGCCGAGCTCCGGCGGGTTGACCTGGTCATCGGCGGAATTGACCGCATAGAGGGGAGCGCGAATGGCCGCCAGGTGCGGCGAGGGGTCATAAAAGCGGGACGCGTCGAGCTGGTAGATCATATCGTTGGCGTCGAGGGATTTGAAATAGCGATCTTCCATCACCGTTAGCATGCTGTCCGCCTGTTCCCTCGTCGGGGCCAATCGTTGGTATTGCCATGGGCTGCTGACCATGAAGATCAGCGACGAGATGGCGCCGCTCAATCCAACCCTGGGTTCGCTGCTGTATTCCCCATTATTCCAGGCCGGATCCATCTCGATCATGTTGATCGCCATCTTGCGCTGCATCCGGTTCCGGCCGGCGATCGCCACCGGCAGGCTGGCCAGCGGCATCAGGGCGTCCATGAAATCCGGGTACATCGTTCCCCAAACCCAGGTTTGCATCCCTCCCATCGAGGTTCCCATGACCAGCCGTAGGTGATCGACGCCCAGGCATTCGGTCAGCATGAGGTGTTGCGCCCTGACCATGTCATCATAGGTGTACTTCGGGAATCGCATATGCAGTCCATTGCTGGGCTTGCTGGATTTCCCGTGTCCGATCGCATCGGGGAGGATGATGAAATATTTAGCGGTATCCAGCAACTGTCCTTTGCCGAACAGGCCCCCTGCGAATTGCCGGCTCAGGAACTGGTGACCGTCGCCGGTCGTGCCGTGCATAATGAGGACGGCGTTGGCGGTATGACCGTGGCTGTCCTTCATGGGGCGGCCGAGGACGGTATAGTGCAGGCGCAGTTCGGGCAGCTTTTCCCCGGATGCGAACGTAAAATCCCGCAAGACGTAATCGCCTTCCGTTTGCGCGGCCGAGGTCAGGGGGGAAAGGAAAAAGCAGGCGGAGATGCCTGTCGAAAGTGCGGCGGCGAATAGATTTCGGGCAATGCTACTTTTCATATTCCTAAAGTTAATGGCTGCTGCATCACTACGCAAATAATTAGCGCCCATTGCTTATCTTTAAGGGAACCAACTTCAAGCACTTATGAGATCATTGATCGTTCTGGCCTCCGCGCTGCTGTTTGCCGCCTGCGGGCAGGCGCCGAAAGGCATCGACTGCAATACCTACCTCAGTTCCCAGGACAGCGGGATTCAGACCGGCGGCGTCCGGATGGTGGAGATCAGCACGCCGAAGGGTAAGTTCCATGTTTGGACCAAGCGGATCGGAAATAACCCGCGGATCAAGGTGCTGCTCCTGCACGGAGGCCCGGGCGGAACCCATGAATACTTCGAATGCTTTGAGAGCTTCCTGCCGAAGGAGGGCATCGAATTCATCGAGTATGACCAGCTTGAATCCTACTATAGCGACCAGCCGAACGATAGCAGTCTGTGGACCACGGAGCATTTCGTGGAAGAGGTCGAACAGGTCCGGCAGGCGCTGGGCCTGAATAAGGACAATTTCTACCTGCTCGGGCATAGCTGGGGCGGCATCCTGGCAATGGAATACGCCCTGAAATACCAGGACAACCTGAAGGGGCTTATCATCTCGAACATGGTCGCCAGCATCCCCGCGTATGAAAAATACAATGCCGTGCTGCGGTCGAAGATGCGAAAATCGCTGGTCGATTCGCTGCAGTCGTACGAAAACAGGGGCCTTTATAAGGACAGCGTGTACCAGGCGCTCGTATTCAGCGAATACTACAAGCAGCATTTGTGCCGCCTGGCCGAGTGGCCCGATCCCGTCAACCGGATGTTCAAACATCTGAGCGAAGGCATTTATGTGTCGATGCAGGGCCCCAGCGAATTCAAGACGGGAGGCAGGCTCCTGCACTGGGACCGGTCGGCGGACCTGCCCAAAATAAAGGTGCCGACCCTGACGATCGGCGGCGAATTCGACACGATGGATCCCAGGTATATGGAGTGGATGAGCAAGCAGGTCCAGCAGGGCAGCTATACCTATTGTCCGAACGGCAGCCACTGCGATATGTGGGATGACCAGGCGCACTATTTCCCCGGCCTCATCTCCTTCATCAAGAGCGTGGATGACGGCAGTTATAAGCCGACCTCCAAATAAAAGAGTATCCCAATAAAGATCATTTCTATAAAGCGATTTTCTATGAAGCGATTATTTTTCGCCGCGGCGCTCCTGGGCTGTTTCCCCGGATTCTCCGGACTCTCCGGCTCGGCACAGCAGACCCAAAAGCCCGGCCTGCATGGAACGCACTGGATGGCCATCACCGGCAAGCCTCTTGGCGCCGAGGCCGGCGCACAGATCTTCCAGAAAGGCGGCAATGCCATCGACGCGGCCTGCGCCATGCTGGCGGCCGTTTGCACCATGTACGACGTCCTGAGCTGGGGCGGCGAAACGCAGGCGCTGATCTATAACCCGCATACGGGGAAGGTCATTTCGGTCAATGCCCTGGGCTTTGCGCCGACGGGCGCGACGGCGGCTTATTACAAAAGCAAGGGCTATTATTTCCCCCCGGAATATGGACCGTTGGCTGCGGTAACCCCCGGCACGCCCGGCGGCCTCTGCTACCTGCTTGCAGAATTCGGGACCATGAGCCTGAAGGACGTGCTGGCGCCGGCGATGCAGCTGGCGGCGGGATATGCCATCGACGCGCAGATCGCCAACAGCTTCGAAGCGAACAAACGATACCTCAAGCAGTGGCCCTATAGCAAGGCGGTCTTCCTCACGCATCCGGGAGCCGACCGCGAAGCGCCGGAGCCTGGAGAAATATTTGTCCAGAAAGACCTGCTGGAGACCCTGAACAAACTGGTCGAGGCGGAGCAGCTGGCGCTGAAGAACCACAAGAGCCGAAAGGAGGCGATCTATGCCGCATACGACCGTTTCTATAAAGGCGATATCGCGAAGGAGTTCGTACGCGGCTGCCAGGAACAGGGCGGATTGATCACCC
>JAUZNZ010000032.1 GCA_030706735.1 Bacteroidota bacterium
ATCGGCCGGAGGAGGTGGATTTCCATTCTGCGGCGTCACCGGTTTGCCATTGATCGTCAGCGTCTGCACCCGGAAACGCGGAAAGGCCAGGGTGAGCGCCGGATCGCCAATAAGGGTGAATTTGCGATTGTTCACCGCATCTGTCTGCGTCTGGTAAGTAAAATTCTTTGCCGATCTCTCCGCGTCGCCAAGGCTCAGATAGCTGCCGTCGGCGCGGGGTTGAAAGGCCGTCTGGAGATAGTTGTTGTTGATGATCTTATTGCTGAATGCAAATACCAGTCTCGTGGTCGTCATCAGCGCGATAGCTCCCGTCGCAGGACGCAGCAGCAGGTTGGCGCCGATGGATTGGACCAGCGGATTGTCATAGGGTGCAAAGTCGCAGGTGGCCGTAATGAACAAAGGCAGTTTATCCGGGTTTGAAAATCCATTGATCACGCCCTGGTCGAGGATATCCTCATTCGAAAGACGCGTGCTGCTGCCATGCCCGGTATAGTTCCAGATGAGCGTACCGTTGTATAGCTGACTGCTGATCGTCTGGTTCACGAGCGGATAACGGCCACCGGCGGGCGTGTTCTGTTCCGGGTAGGCGTCGAGATAGATCTTCTCCAGGTTCCAGGCGGGCGCCATGGCGCCGATCGTTGAGGAGAAAGCCTCCGCATCCGTGAGATGCAGGTTTTGATCGCCATCGTCGGCAATGAGGTTGATCTCATTGCGCCAGGGCCCCTGCGTGACGGGATCGAGATAGTGAATGACCTTGTTTACGACCGATGTCGCCTCCGCGGGGTTCCTCGCGGGAATCCGCCCGATCCCGATATCGAGCAGGTTGACGGCATTGATATTGTTGACATCCTCGCCATCTTCCAGCATCCCGTAGAAATCGTCCGAACAATACGTCGTCAGCGGGTCGAGCGAGGCCGCGCTTTCATAGGCGGGAACCAGGTTCGTATTGTTCACCAGGTGATCCTTGTAGTCGAATGAGCCGGCCCCAAAAAGCAACAGATAGCGTGGTCGCTTCGTCGAATCGCCCGCGGATCGGTCATAGAACATTTTCACATAATCGCGGAGGGCCGTCGGATCCGGACTGCCGGAGGCGAATTCGTTATAGATCTGCGCGGTCGTCACGACGAGGGTCCGCAAATGAGCGGGGTCTTGCTGCTGATGGAAAAGGGCCAGCCGCTGCGCCTGCACCAGCAGGGAAGGAGCCGTGATGATCAGCAATTGCGGCGACGGGGAAACCGCCAGATGCAGGTTCTGGTTGTCGACCCTGCCGAGGGCGAGCGGGTTCAGCCAACCGCCGCTGGCAAACGCGATATATTCATGCAGGGTCGAGGCCTCGTTGGCGAAGGAAAAATTGTTCCCGCCGAGCGCGCCTTGCATATTCACCGGCCCCGATGGATCGGTGACGTCCCAAACCCGGACGCCGCCCCCTGCCCCGGTAAGGGTGAAGCCTGCTACATGTCCGGCTCCGACGCTGTTCCAGTCGCGGAAGGGCAATTGGGCGATACCGCCCAGAGACAGCAATCCCCTCCCCGTGACCTCGATCCAGTTCAGCCATCCCTGCGCGTTGAAGCTTCCGGGAGTGAAATTGACGACAAGCGAAAAATTGGACTGTGCGGCCAGACAGGTTCCCTTTGACTGGATCACCTTGCCGAATACGTCGTAATTGCCGTCCGAGGTGGGCGGGATATCCAGGGTAATGACCGGCGCGCCGCCGATCCCGACCGTGAACCGGCTACCCGTATTGATCGAACGGGCCATGGCATCCACCGTGACCGACAAGGGCTGCGTACTGTCGAGATGGGGAAGAAAGAAGGGAAAGGACCTTGTCGTCAGTCCGCCGGGGACATTGGAAAACTCTTCCCCGTACCAGTCCTTCCCGCTGCTCAGAAAATTGACGCTGTCGAGCTCATAGAATTGTCGTTCGTCGAAGGAATTGACGAAGACATTGGGGCTGGACGCCGCGCCCCCGTTGGCTATCCGCCTGGCCGCTCCCCCCGCCGGCGCGATCTGGATAAAGTAAAAGGATTCTTCGCTATACAGGTTCTTCCGGTGCGTGAATTGGCGATTGACGGAATCCTTGATCCAGGCATGTGGGCCCGGTGCATAAAAGAGAAAGTAATCTCCTCCATTGAAGAGCCCGTCCCCTCCGTCCTCCATGTCGATGGCATTCTCCTGCAGGTCGTCGATGCGGGGTCCGCGGCAGGGTTCGGGCAGCATCTGCCCCCCATTGCCGAAAAGATGGATGGAGGCGGAAGAAAGGCCGGACGTATTGGCGCCCAGGGCCCGGAACAGGGCCAGGTCCACCTTATAGACCCCGGGTTCTTTTACGGCGATCTTATACCAGGTTCCGGAGGCCAGCACCGACCCGGCCCGATAGACCCGTTGGGCCTCCGCGCGGAAAGCCAGGGCCCCCAATGCCGCCAATAACAGCCAATTCCTTCTCATACAATTATTTATCCATTCAAAATTAGGATATTTACATGGGTAGTTCCCGCAGCCCGGGAGGGGGGTTCTACCTACGTCATTCTGCAGAAAGGTGTTATATTCGCAGTAGCTTGAACTACCGGGGCAACTGTGGATAAGTTAGCCCCGTATTTAAATACAATATTTGGGTAAAAACCACGTTTATCCAGTTACAAATTACGGCTAAAAGCGCTAATTATGAATCTGAAAAACCTAGTAATCCTGGCATCCTGTGTGGCTATTGCCGGAACCGGCTGTAAGAAAAAGCCTGACCAGTCCTCTGTAACCGGTTGGAATTACAACGATAAGAACATGGGGGGCTTCCAGGTGTCCAAAGAGAAAGAACAACGCACCGGTCCCGGGTTGGTGTTTGTCCAGGGCGGTACCTTCACCATGGGTGCTACCCAGGAAGACGTCATGAGCGATTGGAACAACGTCCCCCGCAGGGTCACCGTGAACTCCTTCTATATCGACCAGACCGAAGTGGCCAACATACACTATCGCGAATATCTTTACTGGCTCAATACCGTATTCGATGCGGATGAATACAAGGCTGTCCGTGAGGCCGCATTGCCCGATACCCTCTGCTGGAGGAGTGAGCTGGCCTATAACGAACCGCTGGTGGAGTATTATTTCCGCCACCCTTCTTACAACTACTACCCGGTGGTAGGGGTGACCTGGAGGCAGGCACATGACTTCTGTCTCTGGAGATCCGACCGCGTGAATGAAAAAGCGCTCGTCGACAAGGGTTATATTAACAAGAACTCCCTGAAGAACCTGCAAGGGCTCGGACAGGAGAACTTCAATACCAAGGCTTACCTGATGGGCGAGTTCCAGGCGACTCCCGGCCAGGCTGCCAAGTCGAAGAAAAATCCTTTAAAGAATGCCAACGGTACTCCCCGCACGCAGGTGACCTTCGAAGATGGTATCCTGCTGCCGAACTATCGCCTCCCGACAGAAGCGGAGTGGGAATATGCGGCATTGGGTTATATCAATCAGAATCCTCTTCCCGGCAAGAATGACAAGAAGCGTGGGGAAGAGCTCATCGCCAATAAGCAAGTTTATACTTGGAGCAATAACGTCAACGGCCTGCGCGATACGCGCCACGGCAGCTGGCAGGGTACCTTTATGGCCAACTTCAAAAGAGGTTCAGGCGATAACATGGGTGTGGCCGGCGGTCTGAATGACAATGCCGTTTACACCGCTCCGGTGACCTCCTTCTTCCCGAACGGATTCGGTCTGTATAATATGGCCGGCAACGTGAGCGAGTGGGTAGGTGACGTCTACAGGCCGATGTCGACCCAGGACGTCAACGACGTAGCCCCCTACCGCGGTAACAAATTCGAAACCGTGGAACTCGATAAGGAAGGAAAGGCATCCAGGGACAGCCTGGGCCGCATCAAGATGCGTTTCGTTACCGACTCTGAGAGCGTCAAACGCCGCAACTACCAGAAAGGCGACGTGATCAACTACCTCGACGGTGACTCCACGATCGCCGGCATCAATTATGGCTATGGCAAGACGACCCTGATCAGCAACAAGTCGAGGGTCATAAAGGGCGGAAGCTGGGATGACCGCGCCTACTGGCTGAGCCCCGGCACGAGACGCTTCCTCGAAGAAGATCAATCCAGCTCGACCATCGGTTTCCGTTGTGCCATGGATCGCGTGGGCAGCCCCGCGGGTAATGGCCGCCAGACCGGTATCAGCTACAAGCAGCGCAGACAGAATTCAAGGAAACAATAGGTTCCCCAACGAAATAATAAAAAGAGTCCCGGAGCAATCCGGGACTTCTTATTTTTGCAAGATGTCCATCGGGCAACTTTACGAACTCTTCCTGCAATACCCGTCCATACAAACGGACACGCGCAAACTGAAGAAGGGGGATCTCTTTTTCGCCCTGAAGGGCCCGAACTTCAATGGCAATGCTTTTGCGGAGCAGGCCCTCGAACAAGGAGCCGCCTATGCCGTGATCGACGAACCGGTGAATGACGCGCTCTCCGGCCGCCTGATCCTTGTGCCCGACGTGCTCAGCACGTTACAGGCGCTCTCCCTCCACCACCGCCGCCAATTCGATATTCCTTTTATCGCCATCACCGGCAGTAATGGCAAGACGACGACCAAGGAACTGGTCTATGCCGTGCTGGCCGCTGCTTTTACAGTTTATACCACGCAAGGCAACCTGAACAATCATATCGGCGTGCCCCTGACCCTCCTGTCGGTAAAGAAGGACGCCCAGTTCGCGGTGATCGAAATGGGAGCCAACCACCAGCGTGAGATCGCCGGCTATTGTGAATATGCACGGCCCACGCATGGCATCATCACCAATGCCGGCCTCGCGCACCTCGAGGGATTTGGGGGCGCGGAGGGCGTGAAGAAAGGAAAGGGCGAGCTGTACGATTTCCTGAGGCAAACCGGCGGCGCCGCCTTTGTCATGTGGGACTACGATTACCTGCGTGAAATGAGCAAGGGCATCCCGGAGATCATCACCTATGGCTCCGCGAATGCCGATTACACCGGCACGGCGGAACGAGGCGCCGGGCAAGGCGCGGACGGCGCCGGACGAAACGACCCCTTCCTCACCGTGAACATGACGCACGGCGCAAGTACCGGCCTGATCCACACGCAGCTGGTGGGCGACTATAATCTGCCCAATGTATTGGTGGCGGTCGCCGTGGGAAAACATTTCGGCGTGCCCGATGAGAAGATCCGCCAGGCCATCGAACAATACGCTCCGTCCAATAGCCGTTCGCAACTGATCCAAAAGGACGGCAATCAGTTCATCCTCGATGCCTATAATGCCAATCCGTCCAGCATGCGGGCGGCGATCGAGAATTTCGCGCGAATGCCGGAGGGCGGCAAAGTGCTCGTGCTGGGTGCGATGGCCGAACTGGGGCCGGGCAGCGTCGGGGAGCACCGGCGCATCATCGACCTGATCCGCCAATATCCCTGGAAAGAGGTGGCATTGGTTGGGGGCGATTTCCTAAAAACCGATCATCCCTGGCAACGCTTCGAAAATGCCAGGCAGGCCGGCCAGTGGCTCAAGGGCCTGGATCTGAAGAATGCCTATATCCTCATCAAGGGGTCCAGGAGCATGCGCATGGAAGAGGTATTATCTTAATCCCCGACCCGGTGGTCGGTCGCCGTCAGCTTCAACCACCTGGCAACATAGGGCAGTGCGGTTCCCTGCACCAAAACAGAGGTCACTGCGATAAAGAAGACCAGGTTGAAGATCATATCGGAACGCTCCAGGCCCGCGATCAGCGGATAGGTGGCAAAAACGATCGGAGCGGCCCCGCGCAACCCCACCCAGGAAAGAAATAGTTTGCTTCGTATGCCCATCCGCGAAAACGCGAGGCTCCCGAAGACCCCGATGGGCCGGGCAACGAGTATCAACCAGGCCGAGATAAGCAGTCCCGTCCCCGTGATCGCCATCACCCGTGAAGGGAATACCTGCAGGCCCAGCGTCAGGAAGAGCACGATCTGCATCAGCCAGGCCTGGCCGTCATAGAATTTTTTCAGGCTTTCCTTTTGTGCGAAATCAGAGGAGCCCAGCGTAATTGCGCAGATATAAACAGCCAGGAAGCCGTTCCCTTCGAGGAATTCCGTAGCCGAATAGCTGAAAAAGGCAAGTCCCAGCAACAACACCGGATAGACGCCCTCATTGTTCAGCCGGATCTTGTTCAGGATCCAACGACTTACCCAGCCCATCGCCAACCCCATCCCGCCGCCGATCGCGAAGCCGCGAAAGAACAAAATGAGCAAATGGCCGGCATCGAAGCCGCCAGCCTTCACGACGCCGACGAGAGAAATGGTGAGGAAGTAGGCCATGGGGTCGTTGGAGCCGCTCTCTAACTCTAGCAGCGGACTTAGCGACCCTTTCAGCGCGATGCCCTTGCCGCGCAAAATAGAAAATACGGCCGCGGCATCCGTGGCGCTTACGATCGCACCGAGCAACAGGCCTTCGGATACGGTAAAGCCGAGCAGAAAATGGACGAACAGGCCGACGGCGACCGCCGTGAACAACACCCCAAGCGTCGACAAGGCAACGCCTTTCCAGAGCACGGGTCGGATGTGACGGAAGTCCGTATCCAATCCCCCGGAAAAAAGGATGAAGTTGAGTGCCGTGATCCCGATGAACTGAGCCAGCTTGGGATCGTCGAACGCGATGCCCCCGATCCCTTCGGATCCGGCCAGGATACCGACCAGGAGGAAGAAGAGCAGCGTGGGCACGCCCAGGCGATTGGTGGTCCGGCCAACCAGGATACTGATCAGCAGGAGGATGGAGCCAATGAGTAATATGTTATCGGAGCTGATCTGCATCGTGCTTATTGCGCAGCCCTGTAAACGGGTTGATGTTGGATGAGCCGGTCGATCCGGGCCTGCACCTCGGCCGGCGGCGCGACCTCCTTTATATATAGGTGTCCGCTGCCCGCCGGATCCCAATCATCCTTACCATCCTCGTCACAACGCATCCTTCCGGGTACGACACTGTACCAGGAGGCCCAGCCCTTTACGGCGATCAGGACGGCCGTCTCATCCCAACTCATCCTGCCTGCGGAATCTTCGGGAGCCTTGGGGATCGCGATGGAAAAAACGTCCTTCACCGGGTCATGACGGATCGCCTCGTTATGGATCAGGGGCAACCCGCAATGGATCTTTGCTCCGATCTCGAACCCGCTGAACAGGATCGGCGTCGGCCAGTATTTGAAAACATAGCGCGAAGAGGACGGATCCTTGCTCACGTTGAACTCGAAGCCCGACGGCATTCTTCCCGCCATGCTTACGAGGTGCCTGACCTTGCGCTTTACCAGTTCCATCCCATTTAGCGGCGACAGGTTGTCCGGGGGCGATTGCAGAAGATGAGCCATGTTCGTAAAGAAGCCCACCGTGATGATCGTCACGCTGAAGTCGCGCTGCTCCGACAAGGCCCGGCGATAGACTTCCACTGCGTCGGGCACCTCGTCATTCGACTTGATCCGGTGGGGATAATTCGCTATCACCGAATCCGACCAATGCTGCCAGTCGCCCAGGTCGAGCGCCTTGCCCTTTACCACGCCGACGGGGACATCAGGCCGGCCAAAATAGGTATTGAACGCGCACAAGGCCGCGGCCGCATTCTCATACTTGCTGCTCGCCCCGGTTGCGAGGATGTCGACGTACCCGCTGTCCGCGAAGGCATGCAAAAGCGCGATGGCGCCCACGTCGTCGTAATCGGGACCAAAATCGGTGTCAAAGAGGATGGGGATCTTTTGCTGCGCCGCCGCCGACGGGGACGTCAACGGCAGGGTCGCAACCATCAGCAGGGTAATGAGCTTCATCATGACGACGAAAATAAGGATATTCAGCGACCCGCGAGTTTCCCAACCTGCTGGCCGTACACTCTCCCGATCGGCAGCTCGATGCCGTCGATCTCGACGTCATGCTGAGTAAAGGCATTGATCCGGCCCACGGCCACGATGAAGGAACGATGAATGCGGACAAAGAGATGGGCGGGCAACATCTCCTCCACGGAGCTCATGGATTTTTTGACAATGAGTGGTTTTTGGCGGTCGCGGACAATGCGGATATAGTCTTTCAGGCCTTCGATATACATGATCTCATCCAGGTTGACCTTGACCATTTTCCGGTCCACGCGGAAATACAGGAAGGGCGCTCCGGACGGGCCCGCCTCTATCCCCGTATCCGTCCCTCCGTCCGCGCCATCGGCCAGGATCTTGTTAACAGCGCGTATGAAGCGTTGCAGGGAGAAAGGTTTCAGCAAATAATCGACCGCATCGAGCTCAAATCCCTCCACGGCAAAGTCTTTGTAGGCCGTAGTAAAGATGACCTTGGGCGGGTGGCGAAGGGTCCGCAGAAAATCTGTTCCCAAAAGGCGGGGCATTTTGATGTCCAGGAAAATGAGATCGACGGGACCCTGCTGCAAGGCCTGCATGGCCTCGAAGGCGTTACGGCATTGCCCCACGACCTGCATATTGTCCATGCTCTCCGCGTAGGTTTGCAATACGTTGAGCGCCGGCGGCTCGTCATCAACCAGGATACATCTCAGTTTCATAATATTTAGTTATAGGAGCGCCCGATTCCCCGGCGGCATTACTGACCCCGGACAATGGAATGCGCAGGGAAACCGTGAACGTATCTGCCTCCCGGGTCATCTTCAGGCTATGACAACCCGGATAAAGCAGGTTCAATCTCCTTCGTACATTCTGCAGCCCCAGTCCGGACGCCGAATCGGATCCCGGTCCGGACGCCACGGCCGGCTCTCCCGCCGGATGGCAGCTATTGACGAGTTTGAGATCCAGCGCTTCCCCGCTTACATGGAGGTGAAGGCTGATCCAGCAGACATCGAGCTGCTCCGACACGCCGTGCTTGAAGCAATTCTCGACGAACGGCAGTAAGAGCAATGGAGCGACCTGCTTGCCGCTCATGTCGCCGGTGAACCGGGTGGAAATTTCCAGGCGCTGGCCGTAACGCAGCTGCTCCAGCCCGATATAATGCTGGATGATCCCGATCTCCTCGGCGATCGGCACGGCCGGCTCGTCGGATTCATACAATATATATCTGAGCAGCGCGGACAATTTCAGGATGGCCTGCGGCGCCTGCGATGACTTCTCCAGGCTCAACGAATAGAGGTTGTTCAGCGTATTGAACAAAAAATGCGGATGCAGCTGCGATCTCAGGAACAGCAATTCGGTGGTCAGCTTTTCTTTTTCCAATTTTTGCTGCAATTCTTTTTCGACGAACCAGTGTTTAAGCAGCTTGATGGATACCGCGATCCAGCCGACGCTGAACAGGACGGATATGCTGCGTGGGAAGTTACCGGGTCGCCACAGGTGCGGGAAACCCGAGTAATGCAGCAGGTATACATCCGCTATTCGCAGGTAGAGGAGGGAGACGGCAACGATCAGAAAAAATACGGGGATCGCCGCATACATTCTCCTTTTGAAAATAAAATGAGGGATCAGCACGTAGATCAGGGAATAGACGAAGATCATGTGCCCGGGCATGAAACCGATCGTATTCACCAGGATCTCCAGGGGTTCGAAATCCCGGCCGAAAACAAAATAGAAGAATACCGTGACCCCCAGCCAAAAAAGGATGTGCTGGAGGACGCGCCGCCGCGATAACTTATGGAGAAGGGCAGAATACATGAGCTCAGGCATTCTTCAAATTACCTTATAGACGGCGGAAAAAAGACAATGTTGCTCACCTTTCGACCAAACCCGTATTTCCGTCGATGAACGGTAATCCGGCCGCCTCCCGTGCGTTCAGCGACGCAAACAGGACCGCTGTCCATCCAGTCTGCCTGTTGGTCGACAATCCGAAAAAACCTTTCGCCCGGCCCCTAGTTTTATGGCAAAATCATGCACGATGAAAAAATTCCCCTATATCGCCGTCCTCTTTTTTTTAGCCTGGATCGTACCCGGCAAGACGTCCGCCCAGGCCAGGGCAGACTGGATGCCCGATGAAGGCTTCTGGCAGGTCGTTGCCTGCCCAACGGACAAGCAACCCAATGACAAGCAGACCCTGCTGGTTCAGTTCTACGGTTTCCATGAGCAGCTCATTTACGAGGAGCAGCTTGACGTCCGCGATTTCAACCCGCATAAAAGACGGACCCGCCTGGTGCTGAATGAGTGTCTGCGGACCGCCTTGTCCGCCTCAACCAGGAACAAGGAGGTCTTAATGGACCCAGGTTGGGTCTCGGCAAGAATGAGGCAACAAAAATGAAGAAATGAGTACCTTAGCTCATGCGCATCCTTCGGCCCGGGTTGTTCATTGCTGTGTGTGCCAGCCTCTGCTGGGCTGTTCCGGCGCGTTCCCCGATACCGGATCCGGCTTCCGATCCGGTCATTAAAATGGACTCCGCCTCCTGCGTCATCCCCTTTATACGCGCCGGCAACCTGATCGTCATCAAAGCGAAGGTCGACACGATCGAAGGTAATTTCATCCTGGACACGGGCGCACCGGGACTGGTATTGAACCTGAGCTATTTTCGCCACTATCCTTCCCGGTCAACGGGGACGGATGGAGGGGGAATAACCGGTTCGGTGGGAGGAAATGAAGGCACGATGGTTGACCATGTCCTTATGGGCGGAGTGCACTATTATCATGTGGAAGCCGACCGCATCAACCTCGGCCATATCGAGAACAATAAGGGCATCCGGATCCTGGGTCTGCTCGGCATGCAGCTGTTTACGAAATTCGAGATGATCATCGACTATGAAAAGTCGGTCATCTTTCTGCATTTGATCTCGGGAAAGGGCTCGGCCGAATATCGCAGCGAACAACTCAAGGACACTACCTCATTCGACGAATTGCCTATCGACATCACCGACTATAAGATCATTGTCCATACGGAAATGGCAGGCAAACGCCTGCTGTTCCTCGTCGATTTCGGGGCCGAATCGAATGTCCTGGACAGCCGTCTGCCCAATAAGATATTAGAGAACGTGACCGTCACCCAACGCGTGTTGCTCGATGGCAGCGGAGCCAGGAAGGTGGAAGCCTTATATGGCAGCCTGAAGAACATGAGGATCGGAGGCCGCGCGGTGGGCGATCTGCCGGTTCTGATCACCAACCTTCAATACATGTGCACCAGCTACGACCATTGCCTGGACGGTATGCTGGGTTTCGATTTTCTGTCATTACATAAAATTGGGTTTAATTTTGTAAGGCATAAAATGTATATATGGCGATAAGAGATTTCCTGATGTCTTGCGCGTTCGCGGCGACCTGTCTGACCGGAACCGGTCTGCACGCGCAGCCTGATACCCATACCTATGGGATCAGGGACGGCAGGATGATGATCTCCCTCGGCAAACAGATCCGGCGCGCAACGCTGGATAGCTTTATCGCCCGCTACAACCTCGATTCCATCGGCCTTCATGAGCTCCTGTTTTCCGGGAACCACGATTCATTGAAAAAATTGGGTTGGGAGGTGGAGATCGGCAGGGACAATATCTTCGTGGTCAGTAAACCCCTGATCAGTTTCGGGGACATCGGCGACCCGGCCAGGCAAATGCAGATGACCGAAAAACACCCGACGTTCGCGGAACTGTTCCCGCCCGTGAATAACGGCATCCTGTATGGATATAATCGATTCAGACACAAATATCCCTTTGTGGCCAACCAGGGTGCGGTGACGATCTTCCTTCGGGGCGAGGCTAACGCAAACAAGGTCATTCTGGCTGGCAGCTTTAACGACTGGTCCCCCTACGGCCTCGCTATGCGACGCACCGACAGCGGGTGGATCGCCAAGGTCCCTCTCAAACCCGGAAAATACTGGTACAAGTTCATCGTCGACGGAAGGTGGACGATCGATGAGGACAATCAGCAACGGGAGAATGACGGTCTCGGCAACACGAACTCCGTGTTCTATGTGACGAATGCGGTCTTCATCCTCCCTGGCTATACGGACGCCCGTTCGGTGTATTTGGCCGGCAGCTTCAATGACTGGCGAAGCGGCCAATTGCAAATGGTCAAAGCGCCAACGGGATGGAGATTACCCCTGTTCCTCGCGGAAGGAACGCATACCTATCGCTATATCGTCGATGGTCATTGGATGGCCGATCCGGCAAATCCCGATAAACTGCCCAATGAATATGGAGAATTCAACTCCGTTGTCCGGCTTGGTCAACCGCATCTTTTTGAATTGCCCGGCCACAGCAGCGCAAGGCAGGTCGTGCTGAGCGGCAGCTTCAATCATTGGCGGAAGAATGAATTGTTCATGGAAAGGACGGCCTCCGGATGGAAGCTTGCTTACACGATGGGGCCCGGGAATTACGAATACCGCTTCATAGTCGACGGTGAATGGATCACCGACCCGCAAAACCCCATGACCTTGCGCGAAGGCGGGAAGATCAGCAATTCCTATCTCATCATTGACCCCAATTATACCTTCCGACTGAAAGGCAATGCCGGCGCGCACCAGGTTTTCCTTTCCGGGGACTTCGTCGGCTGGAGCCCGAATACCCTGGCCATGCAGCATCAGGGCGACGAATGGGTCTGCAGCGTCCATCTGTCCGCAGGCAAACATCTCTACAAATTCATCGTGGACGGAAAATGGATCATCGACCCCGGGAACCGGATCTGGGAACAGAACGAATATGGTACGGGGAACTCCATTGTCTGGATGGACAAATGATCCCTGCACTTAACGATCACAGCGGCTTCGGCATGGGACACTATATCTCTTCAGGGATCATCCATGAGCACAAGGGCGCCATCTGGGCCAAAAGGAATTCCGACGTGGGCAAAAGTCCGATGAAAGCACATTTCTTTATCATGGATCCGGTTATTTTAATTTCCAAAACGCAGATCCGGGGTTCATCTTTGCGGCAATCTTCCGGTGCCGGTCAGTATCAACTGCCAACCGCCCGTCGCGCCGGTCAATCGACAGGGCGCCTTCCTTATAGGCCCTGATCGTCGTCTCCGCCATCGTATTGATGGAATCAAAGTAGGTGTAAGGTTCGTCGATCGACAACAACGAAACCGAATAGATATGCAGCTTTCCCCGATCGCCGTCTCGGCTGTTATTGAACAGCAGCATATCGCCGGTTACATCCCCGATCAAAGGGATAAATGGACTTCCCGGATCGAACTCCGCATATTCGGCCACTCCCTCCATCGAAAACAAAACGCCAAAGACGAACAGCTCGTCGGTCGCGTCGATACCCCCGGAAATATCGACCCCGTTCTTCCAAAGGAAAAGGTCTTTGAAGGCCTGATCCTCCACGCCAAGCGCCTTCATTCGCTCGCTGACCTCCTTTTCCGGCAGCGGGTCTTGCAGTTTCTTATAATTTTCAGGGTTCTTCTCCCTCAGGATGCTGTCCAATTCGGCCAGCAGGATCTTCATATCTTTCATCATGCCCGAATCTAATAAATTATTGGGGTTCAGGTACACCACGCTCCCAACTTGACCCGCAAGGGACGCGACCGGTTCGCTGGGCCCTGCGGGATGACTAAAGGCGAGAACTGTTTGCCTGGCCGATGAGTTCCTGCCAGGTTCGCGGCCTGGCTTGTGGTAAGCCCAGCATCCGGGCGATCATCGTGCAGATTGCCTGCCGGTCATAGCCTTCTTTACGGAGATGTTGCACTGACGTAGTGCCTGCGGATTTGGAAAGCTTTTTATGACCGGGGCCAAGCAACAATGGATGATGGTAAAAGCTGATCCGGCGAAATGCGTCCTTTTGCAGTACGACCGACAGGTATTGCTGCGCCATGGTCGACGACCGAAGGTCTTCGCCACGTACGACCAGGTCGACGCCGTAATGCAGGTCGTCAAGCATCGAGGTCAGCTGGTATGCGGGGAAGCCATCCTTCCTTCGAACGATGAAATTCTGCATGTCCGCGGGAAGGGTCGCCATGATCGTTGCGTCGCTCCCGGGCGCATTGCCCCCGGTGACGCCCACCCCGGACCAGATCCTGACGTTCAATTGACGCGGAGTGGTCGTGTCCAGACGCCATGCAGCGTCCGGGGTATCCAGTGGTAATGCTTTGTCTTTACAGGTGCAAACGGTCCTGCTGAGTTGGGAGCGCGAACAGACGCAGGCAAATACCGATCCGCTTGCACGGAGGTCCTCCAGAGCGCGCCGGTACAGTTCCAATCGATGCACCTGCGAGTACCGCTCCTCGAACTCGCCGCTGTTCATCGGTCCTTCGTCCCAGGGAATGTCCAGGAAACCCAACGTCCCGAAGATATCATCCACATACTCCGGCAACACCCGGTCACGATCAAGGTCATCGATCCGCAGCAGGATCTTTGCACCCGATTGTTCCGCCAGGGCGGCCGTGAGCGCAAAAGAATATACATTCCCCAAATGCAGATAGCCGCTGGGTGTCGGCGCTATGCGGGTCTTGTTGAACAAGAAAGTGAACTTTTTGTAATATACTTATTTTCAAGTCATCGGCCCCGGCGCCATCGTCGCCATGGCTGCCAGGCCGAATCCCGGACTGGGAAATCCTGATTTATATCAATATTTCTTTATATCAGGCAACCTTTTCGACCCAATATCTGTTTCTCAGATAAATGGGCCCGACGCTGGTTACAATCCGACCTTCCGCGTTGACCTATATTCCTGGGCGCTGAAATGAATAATTTAATACGCATATTTCCGATTGCCGGCCTGTCGCTTATCCTGGCCTGTTCCTGCAAGAAGAGCAGTGCCCCCCCGGGCCCGGCATCTCCGCCTGGAAATACCACGGCTGTCCTGTACGGAGATTCCATTTATTATTTGCGTCCGCAAGCCGGCGATCTCATCGTCAGCCCCCTTCATCCCTCCGCCGGTCAGTATATCGGTTTCCCCGACGGCATACAGATCGACGGGAATACCGGCGAGATCAATGTATCGAAGAGCGAGACGGGATTGAGATACCGCGTGTCCTTCATCCCAAAGGGTTCTTCCGACACCGTTTCGCAGATCGTCATTATTTCCGGAGTCAATTTCCTGGACGGCTTTTATAACCTGGCACAAGGGGATTCCATCGCCAATCCGATCTATAACGGCTGGACCTCCAACGCGATCCCTGGATTGAATAACGGCAGCGCCTTCGATGAAGGGTCCAATTGTAACCGGCAAGGTTGCACGATCGACCTCGGCACCGGCCGGATCAATCTCGCACAAACGGTTCGCAACGGCGTCTTCGGAACCATTCCTTCGAGTAATAGCCGGCAGGAATTCCTGATGAGCTACCGGATCAACGATAAGAGCCTTGAGGCATTGAACAGCATCGATATCAAGATCTATTATTTCGAGACGATGAACGATGTATCGCAGGAGGTATATGATATCATTTCTTCCCGCCAGGGCACCATTTTGGGGTCATCTTCGGATCTCATCCGTCATTTGACCCAGCGCACAGCCAACGGCATCGCCGTGACCGGCCTGGGAGCGGCCAGACCTGCCAAGCCAAGGCCCCCCTGCATTTTCATTATCGGCCGTTAGTGCCCCTGATCCATCCGCCTATTTACGTAAATTGGCGAGTGGAATCCCATTCGTTCATGCCCATTTTCATACGGCGTTGCCTCTTGCCGTCCATCATCATGCTGGGCGGGCTGTTGCCTATGCAGACGCGGGGACAGGAGCCTGACTACCTTCGGAAATACCGCGAGGCAGAAAGATATTATTCGGCGCCGACTACCACGCCCCGGACGGACAGCCTGGCGCTGGCCGGGTACCGGTCGGCGATCGTCGGCCTGGAAAATGGAGGCCCCGCCGAATTGCTCATAGACTGTTATCAGAAGGCCGGCATACTGGAAATGACCGGAGGCAGGGACCAGGCTGCGATCGGCGATTTTTTACGTTCGATCCGGCATCGGTTCAAGCCCGGAACTCCGGTAGATTCCCTGCTCTTCAAGTCCTATTTGTATGCCGGGAGTTGCTACTACAATCTATATGACCTTGACTCTGCGTCCTGGTTCTACAAGCAGGCCGAAGGCGTGATCGAAGCCTATCCCCGCATCCCCGAGTCCGAACGGCTATATAATAAGTCGGGCGCCCTTTACTATGAGACGGGAGATTACCGGCGAAGCATTCTGTACTTCAACAAGGCCCTCGCTCTGGTCAACCCAGACGATCCCCAGGGACGCTATTTTATCGTGAACTACAAAAATAACATCGCAACAGCCCTGAGAGGGCTCCAGGATTATGATCAGGCAATCGCCCTGTATAAGAGTCTGCTACCTTACCACATCAATCAAAACGAATTACTGCATAATATCGGCGCGACTTACCTGGAAGCCGGGCACCCTCCGGAAGCCATCCACTATCTTACCCTTGTCGGATACAACGATCAGATCAAGTACAACCACCTCGCCGGGGCGCATATCCGGCTTGGGCAGTACGCCGAAGCCGCCAATGACCTGCAACGTGCGCTATCCGCCTACAGTCAGCCGAAGATGCCGCAGAAAAGTCAGGATCTCTGCATCACCTTGAAATACCTGGGCGACCTGTGCATGGCGAAGGATTCCCCCATGCCGGCGCTGAGGTACTATCAGCAGGCGATCATCCAGGCCGACCGGGATTTCAATGATTCGGCGATCAGCCATAATCCCTCCTCCTTTTATGGTCTGCATAGTTCCTTCCTGCTCTTCGATGTGCTGCTCGCCAAGGCCGCAGCGTTCAAGGCTGCCGGAAAGGGCGTCGACGCGTTCGCGGCCTACGCGTCGGCTCTCACGCTGGTCCGTCATGTGGAGAGGATGTATAATTCCGACGAGGCGAAGTTGTTCCTCGTAAAAAAAGCCGGTGCTGCCTATCAGCAGGCCGTGGATCTGGGTTTCCAATTGTATGCGGGCGGCAAGGTTCCGGGCAGCCTGGAAAGGATATTTCAATTCATGGAAGATAACAAGTCGTCGGTTCTACAGGGCGAGCTGAGCATACCCGAACCGAACCTGGTCGATGCCGGCGCCCGCGATATGGCTCGTCAAGTGAAGGAAATTCAGTCGACCATGGTCAGTCTCAATATCCGGCTTTCCAGGACCAGCGAAGGTCCGGCGGCCGGCCGGCTTCAGGACAGCATGCGTGAGCTGGGGCTCAGGATATCGGCCCTCCAGGACAAACTGGAAGCATCCCCCGAATACTACCGGCTGAAATTTCATTCGAATGGCCCGACAATCGCGCAGATTCAACGGGACTTGTCGAAAGACGACGCGGCCCTCCTCTCCTATTATTATACCGCGGATAAGCTCTATTGCTTTTATATTACGGCCGAACGATCCGGATGCGTAGCCGCAGAGCGGCCGCCGGCCTTCAAGGAGCATATCCTGTCCCTGCGCAAGGAGCTCGATGCCGGCGAGGAGGGAGAAAAGGGAAAGGTCAACGCATTCATCGGCGATCTTTCGGCGCAGCTCATTGCCCCGATATTCGAAAAGATCCGGGACAAGCGACGCCTTGTCGTCATCCCATTCAACGAGATAGCCTATATTCCTTTCGAGCTATTGCAGATCCCCTCCACCGGGCGCATCCTGATCCATGATTTTGCGATCAGCTACAATTATTCCGCCAATTTCCTGATCCACAGTTCGGCGCGGGGCAAGGAAAGTTACCGGGTTCTTGCCATGGCGCCCTTTGCGGAAAAAACACCGGCAGGACGATTTTCCAGGCTGCCCACTTCGGGATCGGAAGTGACCGGCCTGCCCGGATCCGTATTGTTGGACAGGGAGGCAACGAAGATGAGCTTCATGAGCCTCTCCCCCAACTACCCGATCGTCCATCTCGCTACGCATGCAGTGGCCAATGACCTAGACCCCACTGGTTCGTTTATTGCTTTTTATGACCCCGGCGGAACGACCCCGGACACGCTATCCCGCCTATACGAGGAAGAGATTGCTCACCTGGATCTCCATTCCTTGAGATTGGTGATACTTAGCGCATGCGAGACCGGCAAGGGTCAGGTGATCAATGGGGAAGGCATTATCAGCCTGTCCCGGGCATTCTCCTATGCAGGCTCCCGGAGCATCATGACTACCTTGTGGAGGGCCGACGACTCGGCGACGTCCATAATTGCCCGGCGCGTCCATGCTTATTTACAGGCTGGGGAGCCGGCCGACGAGGCCTTGCGTAAAGCCAAGCTGGACTACCTGAACGATCCGGACATCGAGGCGCGATTCAAGCATCCCTCCTATTGGGCGCCGCTCGTATTGGTCGGCGACTTTCATGCGGTCGGTGAACAGCGACATGGCAGGCGACTCCTCCTGGAGATCGGCATCCTGCTGGCAGCCATATTGCTTTGCTGGCCCCTCTTCCGCGTTGCAAAAAAAAACCGGGTACGGAGAAATACATTCCGCACCCGGTGGTAAAGGCAGGTTTCCAAGGATAGTAATAGGGGACCACGCCCGAGATTATTGGTGCAACGTGACCGTCCTAACGTGCACGTCTTCCCGCCCGGCCACCACAATGTTGTTCAGGGTCGTATCCAGGTAGTTGTTTGCCGTCGCATGGAACAGGAGGCTATAGGTGCCTGGCTTCAATCCCACGAGCTTGTATTCTCCCTCTCTTTCGGGTTTGGCGGTGGCCGTGTCCGTACCGCTGATGGCCATCACCGTAGCCTGTGCCGCTGCGGGCAGTACGACGCCCTCTATGCTTGACGCCTTCTCCTTGCTGAAGATCCGCACATGGGGATCCAATTCGAACTTGTCACCGTGCAGCCGGATCGAGCCGCCCGCATCGAAATCAAGCGAGAACCGGATCTGGCCCTGATCGAAGCTCATGTCATCTCCGCTCAGGTTAATGACGACGATATTGCTCTTGTTTTTGACCGAAAGCGGAAACGTATTCCCGTTGATCACCACGCTGTTGTTCGTGCCCAGGGTCAACCGGATCTTTTTCAGGGATCTTACCGACGGGAAACTACCCGAGGCGAACAGCGTATCCAACCCATTCCTGAATTGGAGAATGTCGTAAACGCCCGGATGAATATCCAATGTCATCCAACCGCCCGAAGTCTCTCCTCCATGATCCCGTTCATCGCTGCCACGCTCGTCCCTGCGCTCTGCATCGGCGTCTGCACTATCCTCCGCCTTCACTTCCAGCTTCTGGATATCAATGAACACATCGTCGAAGGAAAGTGCAGGATCGTCGGTAAGGAATATTTTCAGACCTGTCTGGCCTGCGGGGACGACACCGGTCTTGTTCATGCTCTTTTGGCAGGACAGGGCCACCACACTAAGTGCGATCAATATGATCCCTACTCCCGGAACCTGGAAAATCATCTTTTTCATGTTTGCTGCTTTAAGGTGTTAAAAATAAGTTTAGCCTCCATGATAGGTCAACACGGCGAATCCTGATGTAACCGGAAATAATTAAAAAAAATCCCCGCGCGGGGCGGGGTTCTCATTTTCCTTTTTGCAGCCAGTGCAACTTGCGAAGGAACCCACTGCCGGCTTTATCGTGGTAGGCATGTGCGGGATCGTCATGTATTTTTTCGAAGATCGGGAGGGCGCCGGCGATCTGGCCGTTCCTGAGGTAGCTCATGGCCAGGTAGTATTCGATATCTTCCTCAAACAGATGGGTCTGCTGCGCGCTATTGAGCTGTTGAGCCGCCAGGAGACAGCGGATGGCGTCGGCCGGACGATCCTGTATCAGAAAGGCATTGCCCGCCAGGAAATAATCTCCGACGGCCGGATGGGGCAATTGACCGAATAGCCGGGTAACGTCCTGCATGCGTCCATCGACATAAGCCTCACGTATCGCCGTGCCCTCGGCGGCGTGGGTGCTCCCAACACGGCCCCGGGTGCCTCGCAGTGTAAAGGAATGGAAGTTATCCCGAAAAAGGCGGTCAGCTGACACCGTAATGTATTGGTAAAGTATCGACAGACCCAGGGCCACGACGACGATGGCCGCCGCGCGGCTTACCCAGGTGACTATTTTCCGGTACCTGCCGACCGGATGGAATTGCTCCCGGCCACCCACCTCGGCCATCATTTCTCCGTGGATCGCTCTCACCTGCTGGTGGAGACCATAGAGCTGTACGGACCGCCTCGTCAAACGGAGATTTTCCAGCTTTTGCCTCAACGAAGCGTCGGAAGCGAGTTGCTTCTCCAGGCTCATTACCTGCTCTTCAGCCAATTCTCCATCAAGATACCGGAGCAACGATTCCCTATTTGTAAAATTTTCGCTCATAAAAGGGCTGATTTAAAGTATTCGGTCAACCGGGCATCGCCGGTCAGCCTTTCTTCAAGTTGCAACATGCATTTATATTTCTTGTTGCGCAGGACCTGCTCATTCTGGTAATCCATCATGCCGAGTATTTCGCGCATCGGCCGGCCTTCGTAATAAAAAGCAACCAGGATCTTCTTACAGGCCTCCCCCAGCTCGTCGATCAGTTTCATCAGTCGGGCCTTGATCTCCTGATCCGCCAGCCAAATGTCCTGCCCCTCTTCGGCCTTATCGGCTTCGCGATCGTATTTCACTTCCCTCCGCTGGGCCCTTCCTCGTCGTTTTAATTCGTTCAACCAGATATGCCGGGTCATGGAATAAAGGAAGTTCTTGATGCTGGTCTCGCCCCTGAACTTCTGCTTTTGCACCCCTTCGATGAACCGGATCACCACCTCCTGGAAAATGTCTTCCGCGTCTTGTTGATTTCCATTGTTTTGCCTTACAAATCCCCATGCCATGTCGAAATAGGAGCGGTACAATTGTCTGATAGCCTCGTCGGGCGGTCTTCCTTGCTGCAACGCATTCAATAGTTCCATATCGGAATATTCGCCCGTTTTTCGCATATGCTATCGTAATTGTAAGTAAACGTCAAGGCCCGAATTGTAACCAAATTATAAAATTTTGAGTAAATGGGCCTCAGCAGGAGAAATGCGGCGGCCAGAGGGGCGCATACCCCTTTACATGCGATCAAATGCCCAATCAAAAGAAGGATAACCGCCTTACAGCAGGTGCTTCGAAAAGTAGTCCCGCACGAAAGCGTGCTGCTGGTTTTGGGTCATCTTGTCCGTCTGCTCGACTTCGATCTTTATCTTTTCGAAGTAATGATCAGCCCGGAGGATATTCAATAATTCCGATTTGGCGCTGGTCGGACCAAAGAGGATCACGTCCTCGTAGTTCCGAATGATCTCGCCAAGCCTCTTGTAATATCCGTTTAGGTTCTCGCCCTTCTCCACGTTCTGCTCCTTTTCCTCGCGCGTATATCGGGAAGAAATGATCTTGGTCGTGATGGGTACGGTGGTGAATTCCATAAGGTGGGCATTGGCATGATCCATCCAAACGCCCAGATTCTTTGCTTTCGCCGGCTGATCCGTCCCCTCGCTCCCGGGTTCCTGGTCTTGAAACATAAATTCATCGTATTTAGCCGCTCAAAGCTCCGGTATTTACATGAACTACTTGTTATTTAATTGCATTCATTCATTATATAATTCACACTTTCCCGCACCCAGGGGCCCATGGTGGCCTAAAATGGAAATGCCCGGCCATTGCCGGGACATTCCCCTATTAACTAGAGCGAAAATACAAATCTCCGATACCAATCAATGACCCACGGTCGGATGTGTGATCACCCGAATGCGGTGCTGGTCCGTCACATAAATGACCCCAGTCTGATCAACGGCAATTCCGGAGAGTTCAGTAAATCTTGCTCCTGCAGCCGTTCCATCGACATTTCCTTTCGTTCCGTTGCCTGCTATCGTCGTTACATTTCCATCTGCTGTGATCTTTCGGATGCTGAAGTTACCCGCATCCGCAACGAGAACATTTCCCGCATTGTCCACCGCCACAGCAATGGGGGAATTGAACCTCGCCGCCCGGCCCACCCCATTGACAAATCCAGGCGTGCCGTTTCCCGCAAGCGTAGTGACCAGGCCGGTAGCCGTAATCTTCCGTACGGCATGATTGAAGGGATCGGCCACATAGATATTTCCTGCCTTGTCGATCGCAAGACCCGAAGGGAAACTGAACCGGGCCGCCGTATCCTGTCCATCGAGGAAACCGGACTTTTGCCCGGCGAAGGTCGAAACGAGCGCGTTGAAGATATTCGTTCCTCTGACCCTGCGCACCCGCTGATTGCCCTGGTCGCCGATATACAGGTTTCCGGCGGCGTCTACCGCAATGCCATAGGGGCTTGCGAATTTTGCCTTCAACCCGCCGCCATCCGCAAAGTCGAATTCGACCGGCCCGCGGGTGTCGCCGCTGCCGCCGGCGATGGTTCCCACATTGTCCCCGGAAATGACGCGGATACGCTGGGAAGCAATGTCCGTGACAAATAGATTTCCCGTAACGTCGAATGCAAGACCGGCCGGAATGCCGAAACGCGCAATACCAAGCGATCCATCCGTGGCGATGAAGCCTGTGCTATCGATCCTCCCCGTCAGGGTGCTCACTACTCCCGCCGCAGTGACCTTACGTATGCTGCGGTTGAATCCATCGGCGACGAACAGGTTCCCGCTTGCATCGATGGCAATTCCATTGAGCTCGTTGAACCTGGCCGCCGTTCCGATCCCGTCGACAAAACCGGCCGTCGTGTCGCCGGCCAGGGTAAATACGATATTCGGAACGGAGATCAAAGAGGCCGCAGACGGTGCCGAATGAGATGCCTGCAGGGTATTGGCCGCGTCGGGGGCCGCCCGTTTGTTGCACGATATGATGCTTACCAGGAGTAAAACAAGCCATACCGCATTGAATTGTTTCTTCATAAAAGGGTTTATTGCCAAAAATAAGAGCAGGTTGAACAGGCGGGGAAGGCAACTACCGAACGGCAGACCCGACCATACGACAGGCAGGTGCGGAAATACTAAATCCACGGAAAAAACGTTAATATTTAAGCCTGAAATCCAACATCTTAAACGCTAAACCATGAAAAATCGCTGGCTTATAGCCCTCATCGCCCTGACCTGCTGTTCCTGCGGGTCCACCAGTTTAATGTCGCTCAGTGTGTTGGAGCCTGCACCGGTAACCCTTCCACCCAATATAAAGACCGTAGGGATCATCGACAGAAGCAAGGCTTCCGACGAGAACAAGGTCATCGACGCCATGCACAAGGCGGTTTCGCTCGAATCCACCGCCCTGGTTACGGAGGGCGCGAAAGCCAGTGTTTCGGGACTTGCCGACGAATTGATGAAGAATAACCGGTTTACGGCCGTTAAGCCGCTGGCAAACCTCGACCTGAGAACCTTCGGGGCCGGCGTGCTGCCTTCTTCGTTGGCCTGGGAAACCGTGGAAAAGATCTGCCGCGAGAACCAAACCGACGCTTTATTCTCCCTCGAATTTTTCGATACGGAGTCGAAAATGAAAGTGGCCGCGTCTTCCACCGCGCTCAATATGGGAGGCGCCAGCATCCCTGCCTTACAGCAGCAGATGAATATGCAAACCTTTGTGAAGACCGGCTGGAGGATCTACGATCCGTCAACAAGGACGATCCTGGATGAATATATGATCACCAAAGAAATTCAACTATCCGAACGGTCTCTCAATCCCCTCGCCGCCGCTTCGGCGCTCGCCGGTCGGAAGGAAGGCATCAAACAAGTCGGGACCCAATCCGGGCAAGCCTATGCCTGCAGGGTCACGCCCTACTGGCTGCGCGTGTCCAGGTACTATTATGTAGGAGGCAATGGCGACTTCAAAGTGGCCCAGCGCATGGCGCAAACCGGCAATTGGGACGGAGCCGCCAAGATCTGGCAGCAGCAATCGAACAATCCCAATGGCAAACTGGCCGGCAGGGGCTGTTATAATATGGCCATCATATGCGAAATAAATGGCGACCTCGACGGCGCCCTCATGTGGGCGCAAAAAGCCTATGAGAATTATAATGTTCCGCTGGCGCTCAGTTATGTCAACATTCTCCACAACCGCAAGGCGAATGACGCTGAATTGAAAAGCCAGAATGCCGTTTCCGCTACGCCGTAAATCATATGTATGCAAATCCTGTAACCTTTCTCCCGATGCTCACTCTAACAGGAAAGCATTAATTAAAATCATATGAGCAAAAAAATTATGTCATGGGCTTATTGCGCCATGGCGGCCAGCCTTTTCCTTTCGACGAACGCCTCCGCCCAGTCGACGCCAAAGCTTTCAGATCCCGAAATTGCCTCTGTAGCCGTCGTGGCGAACCAGAATGACATCGGATTTGCCGGTATAGCCCAAAAGCATTCCAAAAATGCCGACATCCTGAATTTCGCAAAGACCATGGCGACGGATCACAAGGCCGTCATCGATCAGGCAGTAGCTCTTGTCAAGCGACTCGGCGTTACCCCAAAAGACAATGCGGTCAGTAAAAAAATGTTAGCCGACGCGGAGAAAACAAACGCTTCCCTGCGTACAAAATCCGGGAAGGCTTTTGACAAGGCCTATATCGACAATGAGGTTGCCTATCACAAGGCGGTGATCTCTGCCGTCGAAGGCGTATTGATCCCGCAGGCACAAAATGCCGAATTGAAGGCGCTCCTGGAAAAAGTCGATCCCATATTGAAGACCCATCTCGAACACGCCGAAATGGTTCAATCAAGTCTGAAATAATGATCCGTTTGTTGGCCGCCGCACTGCTGGTCTTGAGCAGTTGCAGCAATTCCCCGGAAAAAGCCAGGCAAAACGAACCTGCGGCACCAAAGGACACGGCATACGCGGTTTTCACGGTCGAGATCAAGGGCATGAAGTTCGTGCCGGATTCCATCGTCGCCAGGAAGGGCGATCGGGTGATCTTCGTAAACCGGGATTTGGTGCCGCATTGCGTTACCGAGTTGGACAGTAAGGCATGGACCTCCCATATTATCCCTCCCGGCGAGGATTATATGCACGTCGTAGACAGCAGCTCGAACTATTATTGCGCCATCCACAAAGTAATGAAAGGGAAGATCCGGGTAAAGGAATAGATCCCGGGCGCGGCGCCGCGCCATCGCCCTGGCATATTAATTGAGCGGGTAAACAAATAGTCGGATCATAGTCCTAAATCGGATCATAGTCCTAAATTTGTAACCCATGGCGCCGCATGAACATTTCATAGGGCAACCCATTAACCGGGTCGAAGGGCTCGACAAGGTTATAGGGCGCGCGAAATACGCGGCAGATTACCGGTTTGATCACATGGCGTATGGTAGCGTGGTCACGAGCACGGTTACCAAAGGGCGCATACGCTCGATCGACACGCGCTCCGCCCTGCAGGCGCCGGGCGTACTTTCGGTACTGAGCCATCTCAACGCTCCCCCGGTCCCCGGTTATTTGCATAGTTCCACGTCCGCCACGCCGGTCTTCGCGGGCGCCGAATTCAAACCTTTCCTGGATGACCGGATCCATTTCAATTCGCAACCCGTCGCGCTGGTGATCGCCGCAACGATCGCGCAGGCAGAACATGCCGCCTCACTGGTGCGTGTCGAATACGAAACGCAGGACCACCAGACAGATATCCATGATAATCTTTCGGCCGCGGTCATCCCCCCAAGGTCCGCCGACTATACGAGGGGTTTGCCGGAGGCGTGGAAAAATGCGCCTGTGCATGTCGAGGCGGAATACCAGACGCCCTGGCAGGTACATAACCCCATAGAACCCCATGCCACGACGGCCTACTGGGAAGGCGACGACAAATTATTTATTTTCAATAAGTCGCAGGGTGTCAAGACGACGCGCCAGCAGTTCGCCAACTATTTCAAGCTGAAGGAAGAAGACGTAAAGGTCCTTTCCCCATTTGTCGGTGGAGCGTTCGGAAGTTCATCCCGGATGTGGCCGCAGGAGATGATGGCCGTCATGGGCGCAAAGATCGTCGGACGGCCCGTTCAGGTGGCCCTGCAAAGGACGCAGGTTTTCAATATGGTCGGTTATCGGCCCCGCTCCATTCAAAAATATGCGATCGGCGCGCAGACGGACGGTACGCTCGTCGGGATCAGCCACCTGGCCTGGGGAAATACCTCCAGATATGAACAGTTTTCCGAACGCATCCTTGACCCGACAAAATCCATGTACGCCTGCCCCAATGTGCATACGGAGTACAAATTGGTGCCATTAGATATGAGTACGCCCTGCCCGACACGCGGCCCCGGGGAGACCAGCGGTTCCTTTGCGATGGAGTCGGCGATGGATGAGCTGGCTTATGCACTCAACATGGACCCGCTGTCTTTGCGGAAAAAAAACTTCAACGCCGACGACCCGATGAAACAGCTCCCCTGGTCGAGCAACTATTTACAGGAATGCTATGACCGGGGGGCCGCGAAATTTGGATGGGAAAAACGAAATCCCTCCCCACGCTCCATGCGCAACGGAGAAATGCTCGTCGGTTGGGGTATGAGCGCCGGCATTTACAAAGCGGAAAGAGCGCCGGCTTCGGCAAGTATAACGATGAAAGCAGACGGACAAGCGGTGATCCGTTGTTCGGTCGCAGACACCGGACCTGGCTCCATTACCATCATGACCCAGATCGCCGCGGATGTCCTCGACCTTTCTCCGGAACAGGTAAAGATTGCCTGGGCGGACGCAGACTTCCCGATGGCTCCTCCTCAATACGGCTCTCATACGACAGCCTCTACCGGCTCCGCGGTATACGATGCGGCTTCTGCGCTTAAGAAAAAATTTATCGATCTCGAAGCGGTAAGCGTACAGGCCAGGGCGATAGACTACCCCGGCATCCTGCAAAAGCATGGGTTGACGGAGTTGGAGGCCACCGCCGGATCCAAACCGGAGCCTGAATTGGAAAAATATTCCGGCAAATCTTTTTCCGTCCATTTTGTGGAGGTCGAAGTCCACCCGCTGACCGGCCAGGTTCGCGTTACCCGCGTGCTGACCGCTATCGATGCCGGCAGGGTCATGAATCACAAGACGGCCCATAGCCAGGTCCTCGGCGCCGTCACCTGGGGCATCGGCATCGCCCTCATGGAACAGGGTCTCATCGATCATCGTTACGGCCGGTATATCAACAACAACCTGGCCGACTACCATGTACCGGTTCACTCCGACATGCCGGACATCGACGTGTTCTTTGTGGACAAGCCCGATCCGGTTCTTGACCCGATGGGCGCAAAGGGATTGGGAGAGGTCGGCCTGATCGGCCTGACAGCGGGCATCGCCAATGCAGTCTTCCATGCCACCGGCAAACGCATCCGGGAACTCCCGATCACGCCGGATAAGCTAATATCGTAGGGCCATTTCTTAATACTTTTAGGCGATGCCGAAATTTGCACAGCGCTGGTTTTCCGGTCTCTCGAGGAACGTGATCTTTCTGTCACTGACATCGCTGTTTGG
The DNA here is from genome assembly GCA_030706735.1 of Bacteroidota bacterium. GTDB lineage: Bacteria > Bacteroidota > Bacteroidia > Chitinophagales > Chitinophagaceae > Puia. The sequence goes on from JAUZNZ010000032.1 coordinate 27,120, forward strand.
CGATATCTCTACGGAAATGCTTTATCCCATTTTGCCGGTCTACCTGACCCAAACCCTGAAAGCCAGTGGTGGGGTTCTCGGTCTTATCGAAGGCATGGCCCAGGCGATCCAAAATGTGGCGCAGGGATTCTCAGGATTCTTATCCGACAAATTGCAGCGAAAAAAGCCGATCGCGTTGGCCGGTTTTATTCTCGCCGCCCTGGCAAAGCCACTTCTCGGCCTGGCCAGTACCTGGCAGTTTGCCCTGGGAGCGAGGCTCGCCGACAGGCTCGGGGCAGGAACCCGTTCCGCGCCGCGGGATGCGCTGATCGCCGAATCGGTCGAACCGAAATACCGGGGAAAGGCCTTTGGATTGGAGGGCTTCGGGGACAATCTCGGTGCATTCCTCGGTCCGGTGATCACGGTTTTGCTATTCCTTTTCTTCCAATTAAATATTCATACCGTTTTCTTCCTCGCCTTTATCCCCGGGGGCATTGCCGCCTTACTGGTGCTTTTCGTGAAAGAAAGAAAGATCCGGCCGGAGGGAAGTCCCAAAATAGAAATGCATTTCCGCGAATTCCCCGCCGCCTATTGGAGATACCTGATGATCACCGCGCTCTTTGGCATCGGCAATTCCAGCAATTCCTTTCTGATCCTGCAATTGAAAGGGAAAGGCATTTCTCTGACGGTCACCGTGCTGATCTATGCCCTTTTTAATCTGCTCGCCGCGCTGATATCGTATCCGGCCGGATCCTTATCGGACAAGTTGGGCAGGAGGCCCGTCCTCCTCGTGTCCTTCATCATCTTTTTCATCGCCTATGCAGGGTTTGCCATGACCACGGGTTTTTTCCTAACGGCGATCCTGTTTGTCTTCTATGGGCTCTTCCAGGGGGTATTCCGATCCGTCGGCAAGTCTTACGCAACTGATCTGGTCCCTGCCCATTTGCGGGCGAGCGGAATAGGCTGGTATTCTACCACGGTCGGGATTTCCGGTCTCATCGCAAGTATCGTGGCCGGCCAACTTTGGGACAAGGTCAGCCATACGGCCGTTTTTGTCTACGGCGCCGCGATATCGTCTATCGGGATCGTTTCTTTATGCCTGTTCAAAGGCAAGGCCCCACGCGCGGATTGATCAAACTCACCGTCGGACCTGACAGCCCTCATGACTTTCACATGAATCAGGTATTACTTTCAAAGCCATTAGCGCAGTAAAATTTTATCTATATGAAACCATATTGTCAAAGCTGCAGCATGCCGCTGGACGGCGATGAAGTACTGGGTACAGAAAAAGATGGATCCAGGAATCAGGACTATTGTAAATATTGTTATCAGGAGGGCGCATTTACCGCTCCGGATATGTCGCTCCGCGAAATGGAAACGCTGGTAAGGAACAAAATGGAGGAAATGAATATACCGGCAGAGACGATCACGATGGCTGTAACCAGTTTGCCCGAACTGAAAAGGTGGAAGAAAAAGTCAGGTCATTATATAATCTTATAAAGGAACTATTTGTTTTTTATGAAACGACTATTTATCGCGCTGTTTGCGCTGGCCGGCCTTCGGGCTGCTGCCATGGACAAATCATCGGATACCAGCAGGCAGCCTGCCTTCATTCTGGCAGATACCACAGTAGGCGCCATGACGCTGTTAACGATACGAGATACGGCGACCGGCATGGCGGACATAAGCCAAATCATGGGCAGGGATTACGGAGAGCTCTTTGCATTCGTTGGTCAAAACGGTCTGAAACCCGGCAGGACCATGGCGTTCTATTATTCAACCCAGCCGGTTCTCATACTGGATGCGGCCGTTGAGGTGGATAAACGGCCCGATCAATTGACAGGCAGAGTAAAATGGATAGCGCTACGCTCCGGAAATGCGATCGTCGCCCATTACCAGGGCCCTTATGACCAAATAGGGCCAGCCTATACCGCTCTGTTTAACCGGCTTAAACAACAAAACAAAATGGCTGATGGGCCGCCCTTTGAAGTATACCTGAATGATCCCATGTCAGTGAAAGATCCCTTCGATCTTCGCACGGATGTATATCAAATGACGAAGTGAATATCGCCTAGTTCAATTTCAGGACGATGCCGACCTGGATTTCGGTGATATCGTGGCCTGCTTCGGCGTTAAAGCCAAATGTCGGAGTGACAAAATAGCTGGCTCCCACGAAGATGCCCGGGACCGGGATCACCGAGCTGTGCGAATAATCCGTGTTATTATTGTAAGAATAATGATGAAAGCCTAATCCCGCCGAAACGCCGCCATAGGTATCCAGCCCGGGAACATCCCAACCGCAATGAAAGGCGGCCCTCACGGCAACAACGACCGTATTTGAATGATAGTTGGAATAGTAACCGCCATTCGAAAAGGAACCGCCGATCTCTCCTCCGAGGGTGACCACGCCGGGGCCGGCTTCCCACATACCGCGTTCAATGGCCGCCTTAAAACCAAATGGTGAATTATAATAATCTCCCTCATAATACGCCCCCGCGCCAATCCCGGCATTGAAGGTCAAGCTGCCCAATTTTACCGGATTGGTCGGCCCATTTCCTCCGCCGTGTTGTGCATAGGTGCTGCCGGTAATTCCCGCACACAAAACAAATACTACTAAAGCCTGGATAAATTTCGCCTTTCTCATAATTTTATTGTTTAATGCTGCAAATATAATGCCACCGAAGGGTTTTCTCAAATAGGCGGGACGGGGCCTGGCGCCGGACCGCTAATAAACCATTTTAATAGTAAGGGTCGTGTCATTGCTGAGCGTGAACGCTGCATCCCGGAACCTCGGCGGTCCCCATGAACCCCTGGCATTATTCGATGCACCCGTACCTTCCGTAGGTATCCCGAACAAGTTGCCGTCTAATTTCCTGTTGCTGTTCTCATCATGGAAACAAGCCATGGCATAGACTCCCTCCGGGATGGCCTCCAAAATGACGGTGGCCTTGCTGTTGGAGATTGGGGCGGCGGAGAGTCTGAACGCAGCCGAAGTATCCCTCGGGTATCCGCGTGCCGAGTGGTAGAGGCTCAGATAAAGGGTCCCTTTGTCACTTCGCAGGCCGGTAATGTGAACGGTGATGGTATACTGCCGGTTTGACGACATCCCGGTAGCAAAAAGAAGGGCAACCAGGCTCGTAATATAAACATGTCTCATATAATTGTCCCGAACAAAATTAAAAAAATTAGCTCAATTCGGTGATTACCTTTGCTCACCGGGAGCGTTTTCATCCTTCCGGCTTTGTTCTATCTGATCTATAGCTTCGAAAGATCAAACGGGTCGGCCGCTGATCACGGAGCATGATAGCCAATCCGCTGAAAATGACCGCCGCGACAGCCAGCAATAAAAACGGGATAAAAGATAAACTCCGGTCATACATCGCCAACAAGGCCTGTAAAAGCAGCAGCGTTTCGTTCAACAAGACGCCGGTCAGGAAAATTCCCCATCCTTTTTTCCACCCGGACGGTCCGGAGTGCAGCATTTTTTCCTGTATAAAGTACCCGATCAAATAAAAACTGAGGAACCCCAGCGTCACGAGATGCAGATAGCCGATGATCACGGGCCGGAGCCCGAAGGCAAACCGACCCAGGAAGGGGATGACGGACAAAGCCTGCAGAACGAGCTTGATCGTAAAAGCCAGACAGGACAATCCCCAGAATAGTTTTGTCTGGTAAGGCAACAGTCGCGACCAATGCGCCCACGAGTCCCGCAGCAGCGACAGAAAAAATAGTAAGGCGGCCACCTGCAAAACGGCCGCCGCCGCCGCAATGACGAATACCCATGCAGGAGGATCCATCCACAGCAACGACAAACAATACGCCGGAATGCAGGCGACCGCCATCAACCCGAAGAAGATCCGTCCTTTTTTCTCATCCCATGGCAGCTGATAATATTTCGCGGTAAAGAAGAATAAGGCAAGGACGGCAAAGCTGAACCACCCATTATATTGGAAATGAAGGAAAAGATAGACCGAGTTAAAGTAGAGGGTTGGCGGAACCATCTTATGCGTCATGATATAGGCCAGCAAGAGCGGCCCCGCGCCGGATAAGACGAAGAAAAATAAAGCGGCTCTTATCCACCTTTTAATGGACGGCGGGAGTCCGCTCCTTCCCACATCTTTCCCGAATTGCCAGCTGAACCACCAGGAAAAGATCAGGGACAGCATCGAAAAAATGATCGAGACCGGCCCATATCCTTCAAAAGGGAAACTCAATAACATGCCGTAACTGGCTGTCTGGGCAAGCCAGAATTGATAGGTATAGACCCGCCTTATGGGGAACCCGGACAGGGATAACACGTATAATAATGCTGTAAAAAGTGCAGTGGATATCCACCCGGCAAAGGCAAAATGAGAATGGGCATGTAATAGATACTTATAATTAACGCCCGGCAACGGCAGAGCGATCTTAATACGCAGCAGCATGCCGAGGACCGAAACCAAAACGAAATTCAGGAGGCATAAGACCGCCCACCGCCGGAATCTTATAAATTCGGTTCCTTGCATTGCCCTGAGAATTTAGACATATACTTTGCCATTTTTCAATAACAGATCGCCCTTAACATACAGGCTGCGGATGGCCCTGATCACCGTCTCTACCCTTAGTCCGGTCATGTCGGCGATTTGTTGCCTGGTGAGGTCCACTTTATACTTCGCCTCCCAGGGCAGCTTGCTGGTCCGTTTGAATTGCCTGATGAGGGTGACGATGCGATGCTCCGGCCCGTAGCACGACAGCTCTTTTAACAAAACGGACTTAAATCGGGAGCGCCCGGCCATTAGCCGGGTGAACGCAAAATGAAGCGTGAAGTCATCCTTCAATATATGGATAAAGCTCTCTTTCCCGAGCCGGATCAGCAGCGTATCTTCTTCGGCCACGGCGCAGGCCAGGTAGGTATTGCCATCAAATAAGGGGAGTTCCCCGAACGTTTCGCCATCTACATAGATACCCTGGATGAACTCCTTCCCTTCCTCATTGCAACTCACCATTTTCACCTTCCCCGTCACGATCTGGTAGTAATAGCGGCCTCTATCCCCTTGATAAAAAATGATCTGTCCTTTCCCGATCCGGCGATGGACGGCTCCCCAGCATAATAGGAGGTCTATATTGATCATAGCAAGGTTATAGCGCACAATTGCTGACATAAATTAAGCTTTTTTATGATCTAAATCATATTCTCTGTTCAAAAGCTGTCCTATTCTTGCACGATCATTAACCTAATTATTGCAAAAATGAAAAAAGTTCTCATCGTCCTCACTATGGCGGGGCTCATCTACTCCTGTTCCGGCAATGGCTCGGATCAGAAAGACAAGCTCGCACAATCATCTGGAACACAAGGGTCTGCCGCGAATTCAGACACGCTGTCCACAAATGAGAAAGGGATCGGCAAATTCACCCATGTCGACGTTTCGCCCAATCTCGATCATAAGCTGGCTGACGGAGGGAAATCCATTTATGATATGAAGTGCTCCAGTTGCCACAAGCTGACGTCCGAGAAATTGGTTGGGCCCGGATGGAAGGGAGTGACGGAAAGAAGAAAGCCTGAATGGATCATGAATTTCGTCACCAATACGGAAGAAATGCTGGTAAAAGACGCCAAAGCGCAGTCCCTGCTGGAAATATGCCTCGTCCAAATGCCCAATCAGCACCTGACCGACGATGACGCACGCAAGATGCTTGAGTTCATGCGACAGAATGACGGCGTAAAGTAAAAGGATGGCGTAAAATAGACCGTAACACGCAAAAAATCATACCATGAATAGGATAAAGATCGTCTTGTTGTTCGTTCCGCTTGTCGGGCTGGCATTTGCCTTCCCGGGCTGCAAGCCAAAGAATGCCGCCACCACCATTAGTTCCGACGCGGCAGCACAAGTATATGTTCAACCCGGCAAATACGATGAATTTTACAATTTCGTATCCGGCGGTTTCAACGGGCAGGTGTCGGTCTATGGGCTACCGTCCGGCAGGCTGCTAAAGCTTATCCCGGTTTTTTCGGTATTCCCTGAGAACGGTTATGGCTATAGCGAGGAGACAAAGCCCATGCTCAATACCACGCACGGGTTCGTTCCCTGGGACGACCAGCATCACCTCGAGCTTTCCCAGACGGGCGGTCAGGCCGATGGACGCTGGTTGTTCGCCAATGCGAATAACACGCCGCGCGTGGCACGCATCAATCTGGCTACCTTCAGAACGGAGGAAATTCTGGAGATACCAAACAGTGCGGGCAACCATTCCTCTCCCTTTGCCACGGAAAATACCGAATACATTGTGGCCGGCACGCGGTTCAGCGTCCCGATGGGGGATAACCAGGATGTGCCGATCGATTCGTACAAAAAGAATTTCCATGGCACCATCAGCTTCATCAGCGTCGATTCCGTATCCGGTCGTTTAAAGATCGCTTTTCAACTGATGCTCCCGGGCATTGATTTTGATCTGAGCCATGCCGGCAAAGGCCCGTCGCATGACTGGTTCTTTTTCTCCTGCTATAATACGGAGCAGGCGCATTCCTTATTGGAAGTAAATGCGTCGCAACGGGACAAGGATTTTATCATGGCCGTGAACTGGAAAAAAGCGGAGGCATACGCTCGCCAGGGCAAGGGCGTGAAGCGAAAGGTGAGTTATGCGCACAATCTATTGAATGAAAGAACGCATACCGCCGCGTCCGCTATTGAAACAGAGGTATTGGTGCTCGACCCGAAGGAATTGAAGGATATGGTGTATTTCATACCCTGTCCCAAATCCCCGCATGGCTGTGACGTCGACCCGTCAGGCGAGTATATTGTAGGCAGCGGCAAACTCGCAGCCCTGATCCCGGTTTTCTCATTCACCAAAATGCTGAAAGCCATTGAAGGCAAGCAATATGAAGGAGACTATGAAGGAATACCGGTCATCAAGTATGAGGCGGCCCTCTACGGGGAAGTCCAAAAGCCGGGCCTTGGCCCCCTCCATACGGAATTCGACGACAAAGGAAATGCCTACACGTCCATGTTCGTATCTTCAGAAGTCGTGAAATGGAATATCAAGGATCTGAAAGTGGTAGACCGGGCCCGGACGTATTATTCCGTCGGCCACCTGATGGTTCCGGGCGGCGATACGAAGCACCCTTATGGCAAATACCTGGTCGCCTACAATAAGATCACCAAGGATCGTTACTTACCCACCGGTCCGGAACTCGCACAAAGCGCTCAATTATATGATATCTCCGGGGATAAAATGAAATTGATCCTGGATTTCCCTACGATCGGCGAGCCCCATTATGCGCAGGCCCTGCCGGCTGACATGATCTCAAAGAATTCCGTAAAATTCTTCCGGATCGAAGAAAATGAACATCCCTATGCGACAAAAGGCGAAAAAATGGCCAAGGTGGTGCGTGAAGGGAACAAGATCCATGTATATATCACGGCCATACGGTCTCATTTTGTGCCGGACAATATCGAAGGGGTGAAAATGGGCGATGAGGTATATTTTCATGTGACCAACCAGGAACAGGATTGGGATATCCCGCATGGATTTGCGGTTAAAGGTGCAAACAATGCGGAAATACTCATCATGCCCGGGGAGACCTGCACGCTGAAATGGGTTCCAGAGAAGGTGGGTGTCTATCCCATCTATTGTACGGACTTCTGCAGCGCCTTGCACCAGGAAATGCAAGGGTATGTCCGGGTGTCCCCAGCGGGCAGCAATGTTGCGCTGGTTTATGGCACCAACAGGAAGGATGCGGATTCCACCTTGAACAAGAACTGATCCATAATGAATAACAAACTATCCGGCGTGGCAAGATGGATCGTAGGGGTCGCCTCCATCGCGATGGTCTTCGTGCTCTTCCTGCCGATATGGAGGATAGAGTTGTCCGCGCCCCAGTACCCGGAGGGACTCGTCTTGCAGATCTATGCCGATAAGATCGGGGGAGACGTCGATATCGTCAATGGACTGAACCACTATATCGGTATGCGTACCCTGCATACCCGTGATTTTGTCGAATTTATTGCCCTGCCCTATATCATTGGCGGACTGCTGGCCATCGGGTTGCTGGTCGCCCTGCTCAACAAGAGAAAGCTGCTTTATGGATTTGTACTGCTTTTCCTGGCGACCGCGTTCATTTCCATGGTCGACTTTTACCGGTGGGAGTACAACTATGGGCACAACCTGGACGAGAGCGCCCCGATCAAAGTGCCGGGGATGGCGTACCAACCCCCGTTGATCGGGTACAAACAGTTGCTGAATTTCAGCGCGTACTCCGTGCCTGACAAGGGGGGATGGATCTTTGCCGGGGTCGGCGCTCTCCTGGCGCTGGCGGCCTTTCTCGAAATCCGAAAGCACCGGAAAAATAAGGCCCGCATTTCCCCGACTCCCTCCTCCACACCAGTCATCGTGGCCATGTTGCTCGTATCGACCGCGATAATGAGTTGCAGCACCGGACCCAACCCCATCCGATACGGTCAGGACGATTGCGACTATTGCAAGATGGGGATCTCGGACAGAAGGTTCGGGTTCGAAATACTGACGCAAAAAGGAAAGGCCTATAAATTTGACGATATGCATTGCCTGCTGTCGTTCATACAATCCAACCGGGTGGCAAAAAGCGAAATAGCCGAATTCTATTTTGCCGATTTTTCCGGCAATGGAAAATGGATCAGGGCGGCTGACAGCTACCTGCTGCAGAGCCCCGCCTTGCATAGCCCGATGAACGGGAATGTAGCCGCATTTGCCAGTCCGGATAGCCTGACCAAGTACCGGAATGAATTACAAGGCCAACAGGTGTTATGGAAAGATTTGTACAAGTAATCCTGTGTCTATGCCTTCCCTGGATGGCTTCGGGCAAGACCTGGCATGTCCGTCAGGCGGGAACCGGTCACCCCATTCAGCACGCCCTGGATCTGGCGGCGCCGGGCGATACCATCCTGGTTGACAAGGGGATCTATACGGAAAAAGGGTTGGTCATCCGCAAGCCGGTTTGCCTTAGAGGGATCGATTGGCCGATCCTGGACGGCGAAAAGCAATATGAGATCCTCGCGGTCAGCGCGAATGACGTCGTGGTGGAAGGGTTCCATTTTCAATATTCCGGCGTCTCGGGCTGGCATGATATTGCAGGCGTCAAGATCTATAACGCGCATCATGTGACCATCCGCTCGAATATCCTGGATCACACTTTTTTCGGCATCTATTGCCTTGGCTCGTCCAACTGCACCCTATCCGGCAATACGATCCATTCCGACGCCGACAACGATATCCAGTCGGGAAATGGCATACACTGCTGGAAATGTGATTCCATGCGGATCCTTGATAATGAGATCACACGCCACCGGGACGGGATCTATTTCGAGTTTGTCACACATTCGCTGATCCGCGGCAATCGCAGTTTTAGCAACGCCAGGTACGGACTGCATTTTATGTTCTCGCATAATAATGTATACGAGCGGAACCTGTTCCGTCATAACGAGGCCGGCGTATCGGTCATGTTCTCCCACGGGGTCACGATGCTGGGTAATACGTTCACTGAAAATTGGGGTGGGTCCGCGTATGGTATCCTGATGAAAGAGATCACCGATAGCAAGGTGATCGGAAATCATTTCCTCAATAACACGAGCGGGATCTATATGGAGGGAACTACACGCATCCTGGTCACGGAAAATACCTTTTCCGGAAATGGATGGGCCATGAAGATACAGGCCAGTTGCTCCGATGATGTCATAACAAGGAACAATTTTAACGGCAATACGTTTGATATCGCGACCAACGGCAGCCTGGTGCTGAATACTTTTAATGCCAATTATTGGGACAAATACGAAGGCTATGATCTTGGCAGGGATGGCATCGGCGATGTGCCCTATCACCCGGTAAGCCTGTACTCCATGATAGCGGAGAAGAATCCTACAGTGATGATGTTGTACCACAGTTTCATGGTCGGCCTGCTTGACAAATCGGAAAAAGTAATACCCAGCATTACGCCGGAAGCGCTCCGGGACGATAAACCCTTTATGAAACCTTTACGATTACCATGATCAACGCTGCGCATGTAAGTAAGAAGTTCGGAAAGTTGCAAGCTCTGCGTGATATCAATCTGACCTGCAGCAAAGGACAAAGCATCGCGCTGATCGGGCCCAACGGCAGCGGAAAGACCACGTTCATAAAATGCCTGCTCGGCATGGTGGTACCTGATAGCGGGACCATTCAGTTCCATGGCAAAAATATCGCCAATGAATGGGAATACCGCTCCAAAATAGGCTATATGCCTCAGATCGGGAGGTTCCCGGATAATATGACCATCGCCCAGGTGGTTGATATGTTGAAGGATATCCGTAAAAAGGATGCCTCCGCGACAGATGAGGACCTTATCCATGCTTTTCAATTGGACCGGATCATGAACAAACGCATGCATACCTTATCAGGCGGCACCCGTCAGAAAGTGAGCGCCTGCCTCGCTTTCCTGTTCGGCCCCGAGGTGCTGATCCTGGATGAACCTACAGCGGGACTGGATCCCCTTGCCTCCGAATTATTGAAGGATAAGATCCGGGCGGTCAGGGAAAAAGGGAAATTGATACTGATCACTTCACATGTCCTCAGCGAACTGGACGATATCGTCAGCGAAGTGATCTACCTGGAAGACGGTTGCCTGAAGTTCCATAAGAACATGGAACAACTCAAACTGGATACCGGGGAAGACAGGCTGGCCGGAGCCATTGCCAGGGTCATGCGGTCAACGGAAAAAAGATAAGTTAGTCACAGGAATATGAAGATCATAAAATATATCATTTCCGACATTATCAGGAATAAGATCATGCTGGCGTATACGGTGCTTCTGCTCGCTATTTCGCTTAGCGTGTTTAATCTGGAAGACAATAAAGCAAAGGGTTTGCTGAGTCTGATGAGTGTCATTCTGATCGTCGTACCGCTGGTAAGCATCATCTTTGCGACCATTTACATATACAATTCGGCTGAATTCATCGAATTGCTCGTGTCACAGCCCCTGAAACGTACGCGGCTGCTGCTTAGCGTTTATTCCGGATTGGCCATCTCACTGCTGTTGGCCTTTCTCATCGGATCAGGGATCCCGGTGCTGATCTACAGTCCATCCATAGTGGGAGGCGTGCTGATCGCCGTGGGGATGGGATTGACCCTGGTATTTGCCTCCCTGGCCATCCTGGCGTCGGTGCTCGCCAGGGAAAAGGCAAAGGGGATGGGTATCGCCATTCTCTTATGGTTCTACTTTTCCCTGATCTATGACGGCATCGTGCTCTTTATCTTATTCCAATTCAGCGATTACCCGCTTGAAAAAGCCTCCATTGTCTTCAGTTCGCTGAACCCGATCGATCTGGGCAGGGTCGTCATCCTGTTGAAGATGGATGTCTCGGCCATGATGGGGTATACAGGGGCCGTATTCAAGGAGTTCTTCGGGGGCAATTGGGGCAGCATCTACTCGGGTGGCATCATTCTGGCATGGATAGTGGCGCCACTGTACCTGTCGGTTCGGAGATTTAACCGTAAGGATCTATAGACCACCGCTCATGAAAAAAGATATCGAAGGAAGAAAGGAAATTTGCCAATTAGTGGACGCCTTCTACGAAAAGGTTAGAAAAGATGCATCGATTGGGTTCATCTTTAACGATATCGCACAGGTCGACTGGGTACATCACCTCCCGGTCATGTATGATTTCTGGGAGAATGTGCTCTTTCAGACCGGCCATTATACGGGCAATCCGATGGTGACCCATACTCAGCTGCATCAGAAATTCCCCCTGACCGGGGAGCATTTTGCGCAGTGGAAAAAATTATTCCTGGAGACCATCGAAGAGCATTTCGAAGGGCCCAATGCAGATTTGGCCCGGCAAAGGGCCCTGTCGATAGCCGGCGTAATGGAACGAAAGATTGTAGGAAATTTTCCCGGCTTGTAAGCATTCAGCCTATAATTTTGTCCATGTACTAATATCTCCCGTATGTTCTTGAATCGTCATGGCAAGTCATTCCTCCTTTCGATCAGTCTCCTTTTCATCTGTCTGTTCTCCTGCGTCAACCCGCTGCCGGCACAAAATCCCCGACATGTCTTCGCTTTGGGCGACAGTACCTTCCTGCTGGACGGCAAGCCCTTCCAGATGATCAGCGGCGAGATGCACTACCCACGGATCCCCCGCGAATACTGGAGAGACCGGATGAAAATGGCGAAGGCCATGGGCCTGAACTGCATCGGCACCTATGTGTTCTGGAATGCACACGAGGCGGAAGAAGGGAAATATGACTTCACGGGCAATAATGATATCGCCGGATTCGTCCGCATCGCCAAAGAAGAAGGCCTCTGGGTCGTCCTCCGTCCCAGTCCCTATGTCTGCGCGGAATGGGAGTTCGGCGGCTATCCCTGGTGGCTGCTCAGGGACAGTACGGTAAAGGTGAGAAGCAAGGACCCCCGTTTTGTAGACGCATACAGACGATATATCAACGAGCTCTCCCGGCAGCTGACCCCGCTGCTCATCACGCATGGCGGCAATATCCTGATGGTGCAGATCGAGAATGAGTATGGGTCGTACAGTAATGACAAGAGCTATCTCGAATTGAACCGCCGTCTTTTCAGGCAGGCCGGCTTCGATGGGATCCTTTTTACCTGCGACGGAGCGGACAAGATGGGGAATGGCTATTTGCCCGGATATCTTCCCGCCGTCAATGGCGAAGAGAACCCCACGGCGGCAAAAGAAGTGATCCGGAAATATCATGAGGGGAAGGGACCCTTCTATCTGGCGGAATGGTACCCCGGATGGTTCGACAACTGGGGGAGGGCCCACGCCCATACCGGATCCAAACGATCGGCGGAAACGCTCGACAAGATCCTGAGCGCCGGCCTCTCCATCAATATGTATATGTTTCACGGCGGCAGCACGCGCGGGTTCATGAATGGAGCCAACATGAGCAAACGGGAATCCTACTCGCCGCAGGTGTCCAGCTATGATTATGATGCGCCGCTCGACGAGGCCGGCAACCCCACGGAAAAGTTCTATGCCTTCCGGGAGGTCATCGCCAGGCGCCTGCCGCCGGGAGAAAGCCTGCCTCCCGTCCCTGAAAGAAAGAAGACCATGGCCATCAACGACATCAAACTTTCAGCCTGTGCCGGGGTGTTCAATAACCTGCCCGGGGGTGTCGCCTCCAGGTCGCCCTTATGTTTCGAAGACCTGGGCCAGGCCTATGGCTTTGTACTTTACCGTACCCGGCTTGCGGATGAGGCAACCGGGTGGCTGAAAATAAATGGACTGCGGGACTTTGCGATCGTGTATGTCAACGGACGGCAGACCGCTACGCTCGACAGGCGACTGAGGCAGGACTCCCTTAGGTTGGAGAATGTGTCCCCTCACGCGGTGTTGGATATCTGGGTGGAGAACAATGGCCGGATCAATTACGGCCCCTTTCTAACCGATAATCGGCAGGGCATCACCGGGGCGGTAACCCTCGATGGTCGAACGATCCACAATTGGACGATGTATGGATTTCCTTTTCTCACCGTCTGTCAATTTAAATTTGGCCCGGCTCCCATTGCCGGCCAGCCTGCCCTGTATAAAGGCAGCTTCTCGCTGGACGAAGTGAACGATACCTACCTGGATATGCGTGGGTTCGGCAAAGGCTTCGTTTTTCTCAATGGGATCAACCTGGGAAAATATTGGGAGATCGGTCCTCAGCAAACGCTCTATGTCCCATCCTGCTGGTTAAGGAAAGGGGTAAACGAAGTGCTGGTATTCGACGAGCTGAAAGATGGCCATACCACGCTGAATGCGCTGGCCCATCCGGTCCTGAACGAATTACCCGCCTCCCCCCAGGACCCGCCGAAGCCCTATGGCGCGTTGCCGACGGCGACCCAGCTTGCCTGGCACGAGACGGAGATGTATTGTCTCATTCACTTCGGCGTCGACACCTATACCGATAAGGAATGGGGCTATGGCGACGAAGACCCCGCCATCGTCAATCCCGTGGACTTCGATGCGATGCAGATCGTGGGAGCGGCCAGGGCGGGCGGGTTCAAAGGAGTCGTCGTCGTGGCCAAGCATCATGACGGGCTTTGTCTCTGGCCCTCGAAGACCACCGAACATACGATCAGCAAGAGCCCCTGGAGAGGCGGCAGGGGCGATATGGTAAAAGAGTATCAGCGGGCCTGCGATAAGTTGGGTATGCGGCTGGGCATTTATTGCTCTCCATGGGATCGCAACAATCCCCAATACGGCACCGCGGCCTATGTGCAGATCTACCGGGCACAGCTGAAGGAATTGTACACGAATTATGGCCCCCTCTTCATGTCCTGGCATGATGGCGCCAACGGCGGCGACGGCTACTATGGCGGTGCACGTAATACACGACGGATCGATCGAACGACCTATTATGGCTGGGATACCACCTGGGCGATCACGCGGAAACTGCAGCCCGGCGCCGCGATCTTCGGGGACGTGGGACCGGATGTACGCTGGGTAGGCAATGAAGAGGGCCATGCCGGGCAAACCTGTTGGGCTACGTATACTCCACACGCTCCGGACCCCGGTATGCGTCCCGCCAACGGCTATAGCAAATATGAGGAAGCGACCGAAGGCACCCGAAACGGCGAGTTCTGGATGCCCGCCGAATGCGATGTCCCCTTGCGGCCGGGCTGGTTCTATCACGCTTCGCAGGATCAGCAGGTGAAGTCACCCTATCAATTGCTCGACCTTTATTATCAGAGTGTAGGTCGCGGCGCCAGCCTCGACCTGGGCATCGCCCCCAACCGCAAGGGGCTGCTCGACCAACGGGATGTGGCCAGTCTGAAAGCATTCGGCGACCTGCTGAAACAGACCTTTGCCGTCAACCTGGCCAGGGGCGCCAGGCTCACGGCCAGCAATATTCGTGGAAATAATATGGGGGAATATGGTCCTTCCCGGCTGACCGATGATGACCGTTACAGCTATTGGGCCACGGACGATTCGGTCACCACGGCCCAATTGACGATCGACCTGGGCAAGCCAACCACCTTCAACGTGATCCGGCTCCGTGAGAACATCAAACTGGGACAGCGCATCGGGTCATTTACCGTGGAGGCCTACGAAGCCGGCCAATGGAAGCCGATCGGGGCCGCCACCAGCATCGGCGCGAACCGCCTCATCCGGATGCAGCAGAACGTGGTCACGGATAAGGTCAGACTGTCGATCACCCACTCCGCCGCCTGCATTGCATTAAGTGATCTCGGTCTGTTCAAAGAGCCTCCACACCTGGTGGCGCCATCCGTCTTCCGTGACAAGAAAGACCTGGTACATATCGAAACCCCCGCACCCGTGGCCGCCATCCATTATTCCCTGGATGGAACGGATCCCGGTCCCGGATCCCCGAACTACAGCGAGCCTTTTCCCATGCCTGGCAGCGGCATCGTAAGAGCCCGGAGCTTCGAAGCCGACCATACCGCCAGCGAAGTGACCACCCGGGAGTTGGGCCTGTCCAAATCGGGATGGAAGGTAATCGGTTCGGTTCCCGAGGTGGGTTCGGATTCCGCGCGCGCCGGCGGCAGGGGCAGGGTTGAATGGGCCATCGATGACGTCGGGCGGACCGTCTGGAGCACCTTGCAAAGGGACAGCGCTGCGGTTGCCTCCTTGCCACAGGAACTCATCATCGACATGGGGAAGCTTGAAACGATCCGGGCCTTCACCTACCTGCCAAGGCAGGACAAAAGGACGGAAGGCATTGCCGACCGCTATATCTTTTATACGAGCAAGGATGGAACGAACTGGCAGAAGGCAGCCGAAGGCGAGTTCGCCAATATCAAATCGAATCCGCTCGAGCAACTGGTCACACTGCACCATCCCCTTTCCGCCCGCTATTTCAAATTTTCGATCCTGCACGTGGTCAGTGGAAATGGCGTGGTCGTGGCCGAAGTGGGGGTACGTTGACTTCCGTCTTGCCGGACATCTTGACAAAAATCATTTCGCCATGAGACGAAAATTCTTGCTTATCTGCGGTATCCTCTCGTCGCTGCTTTACGTGGCGATTAATATTCTTGTCCCGATGCATTGGACAAGTTACAGTTCCCTTTCTCAAACCGTCAGCGAGCTGTCCGCCGTCGGCGCTCCGACGAGGTCGCTTTGGCTTTGGGTGAGCGCTCCATACACGATCCTTGTGATCGCCTTCTCCTGGGGAGTGTGGAAGTCGGCTTACGGAAACCGCAGCCTTCGCGTCACCGGGGAATTGATGATCGTTTATGGCCTGCTCGGCCTCATTTGGCCATTCGCCCCGATGCACCTCCGCGAGACGTTGGCTGCAGGCGGGGGTACCCTGTCCGACACCGTCCATCTCGCACTGGGTGCGGTGACCGAGATCCTCTATCTGGTCGCCCTGGGGTTTGCGGCCAGATCGTTAGGCAAGGGATTCCGGCTCTACTGCATAGCAACCTTCGCGGTTCTGCTTTGCTTTGGCGCGCTGACCTTCCTGGATGCCCCAAATGTCGCCAGAAACGGGCCTACGCCGTTCATCGGCCTGTGGGAACGGATCAATATCGGGGTGTTCCTGCTCTGGGTCGTTGTGCTGGCCCTCCTTCTCATGTCCCGGCCTGACGCGGATCGGAAGGCAGCAGGCTCATAGCTTGCACTGACCTGCGCCGCAACAACCGATATTTGCCAACGCCATGAACAGGAGGAAGGCGCCCGCTAATCCCAATACCCAATCCCTGGTGAATATGGCCTGCCCGATAGCGACGATGCCGAAGATCAGGCGCAGTGCACGCATCAGGTTCCAGCCATAAATGATCGTCTTCATGTAATCTGTTTTTGCAGGGAATTCCACGGGACACTAAGAAAATTGGACATGTTGTTTTAATTGCAAAAATATTTCGTCAAACAAGTATTTGCCGTGACTTATATCACGCCTTTGATTATTTTTGCCGAATGGTGGAAGAGAAGCAGATAAGCGACCTTTTTCCCTCCTTTGAACCAGGGCTTATCCGCATCATGAGCGAAAAGGCCCGCCTGCGTGAATTCCGGGCAGGAGATCTGTTGATGAAGACTGGCCAGCATATCAGATCGACCATGCTCATTACGAAAGGATTGGTCAAGATATTCCGTGAAGACGACGAAGGCAACGAATTCTTCATGTATTATCTGCAGCCCGGACAGGCCTGTGCATTATCCATGATATGCGAGATCAAACAGGAGACTAGCCAGATCATGGCCCGGGCCATGGCTGATACGGAAACCATCAGCATTCCCCTTGAATTCATGGACCAATGGATGACGCAATATAAGACCTGGTACCATTTTGTTCTTGAATCCTATCGCTCCCGCTTTGAAGAACTGCTGACAACCATCGATCACATCGCTTTCCGCAATATGGATGAACGACTCCTGCACTACCTTAAAAAACAGCAGGCAACACTCAAGTCCAGCCGTTTTGCTGTTTCGATGACGGAGATCGCGTCCGACCTTAACTCTTCCCGCGAGGTCATCTCCCGCCTGTTAAAGAAAATGTCCGACAAAGGCCTGGTTCGGATCGACCGCAACGTCCTCGAGATCATTCATCTTGACCTGTAATTCCCACAAGGTAATCATTCTCATGTCCCGGCCTGACCCGGATCATGCGAAAAAGCCATACCAATGGCCATTTTTGTAAACTACCTAAAATCTCGATTATGGAAACTACACATTATTACGAAGTTGGCCTGAACTGGGAAACAGGCCGTAAAGGCCTGATCAGTTCACCCGTTCTGGACTCTTCGATAGAAGTGGCCACCCCGCCTGAATTTGCCAAGGGTATTCCGGGCGTCTGGTCGCCGGAACATCTGTTGGTGGCAGCCGTCAATAGCTGCCTGATGACGACCTTTCTGGCCATCGCAGAGAACTCGGGCCTGAAATTTGTGAATTTCGAAAGTAAGGCAACGGGAAAACTGGAGAAAGTGGACGGGAAATATATGATCAGCGAAATTATCCTGACGCCGGTATTGTCCATTGAAAGCAGTGCAGACGAACAACGGGCCATACGTGTTCTCCAAAAGTCCGAGGACGCGTGCCTGATCTCCAATTCCGTTAAGTCGCGAATCATCTTTCAACCACAGATCAATGTCAAATATGTAAACCATCTTTAGGAAATGGCTATAATTAAATGCAAGATAGGCAACCGGGAATACCGTCTGGACTATGAGAAAGTGAAGATTACCAGCGGAGTCCTCTATCATGGCACAGTTTTTCAAAACCATATCTTCGAATTCTTCTTTGTCGTCTTTACGAATGGCGACCCTATCCTGTTCTCGCCGCTCCATGCGGATGAAGAACGAAAACGCGTCGTCATTAAGGCGATTGAGGAGCATGAAAAGGGCTTATTGACCAGATCCAATTAACAAGTAAACGTTCAGCCATGCCGCACTATTTTACCAAACCATCCAAAGTAAATGAAGAGGAAGCCACTGGCGCCATCCGGCAATGGGCCTACCCGCTCACGGATCGGGACAGCCTGGATCCCCTGTTCAAACGCATCGGTGACGCCCGCATCGTCATGCTGGGTGAAGCTTCCCATGGCACGCACGAATACTACAACTGGCGCAGCTATATTTCCAGGCGACTGATCGAAGAAAAAGGCTTTCAATTTATTGCAGTCGAAGGAGATTGGCCTGATTGCTACCGGCTGAACCGGTATATAAAGAATTATACGGACCAGGGAAAGGGGGCATTTAACGTACTTCACTCTTTTAACAGGTGGCCGACCTGGATGTGGGCCAATTGGGAGGTCATTGCCCTGGCAGACTGGCTGCAACAATACAACCGCGCGCTGCCCGCAACCAGGAAGGTCGGATTCTATGGGTTGGATGTTTATAGTCTTTGGGAGAGCCTGGAGAATATCATGCAATACCTGCAAAGAACGGATCCGCAGGCCCTGAAAGTAGCGGAGGAAGCATTCAAATGCTTTGAGCCGTACCGGCGCGAAGACGGGCAGTCCTATGCCAGAGCAACCCAGTTCGTCCCGGAATTATGTGAGAATGAAGTAGTCCATCTGCTGAAGGAGATCCGCGCCAAGCTCCCTACCTATAATACCGACCATGAAAATGTGTTCAATGCAGAGCAAAATGCCCTGGTGATGGTTGACGCCGAGAAATACTACCGGGCCATGGTCCAGGGGGGCGCCCATTCGTGGAATGTGCGCGACGATCATATGGCTCAAACGCTTGACCGTCTTTTGAATTTGCATGGCAGCAACGCAAAGGCCATCGTATGGGCTCATAATACGCATGTCGGGGACGCCCGGGCGACAGATATGAGCGACGAAGGCATGTATAATATCGGGGAATTGGCCAGGCTGAAATATCACGATGATCAGATTGTGTTGGTAGGTTTCGGCTCCTATGAAGGCTCCGCCATCGCCGGCCACAGTTGGGGCGCGGCAATGGAAAAGATGGCCGTCCCTCCCGCCTCAAAAGGTTCATGGGAATATTTACTGCATATAGCCGGTAACAAAAATAAGCTATTGGTCATGGATGATCTGCATCACGATGTCTTCATGGAAAATCATATAGGTCATCGCGCCATCGGGGTGGTGTATAATTCCCAATATGAACAATATGGGAACTACGTGCCCAGCATCCTTCCGTTACGTTATGACGCTTTTATTTATCTGGACCACACGACGGCCCTGCATCCCTTGCATATCCGGCCCGATGGCCACCAGATGCCGGAGACCTTTCCATTTGGGGTTTGATAGCCAAATGGAGGGTGACAGCCGATTTTTAAAAAAGGACGGAATGCGTATGTTTCCCCAGCCTATGGGATTGTTCCGGCAAGACCAGCAAGGGGATATTGGTCTTAAAGATCATTTCCTTCGTATTGCTCCGCAGGAACCATCTTTCCGGCAGTGATTCTTTATGCGGGACCATCGCCAGCAGATCGACATGATGGGTCGAAACAAACTCACTCAGTGCCTTATCGATGTTCTTATCCACGGGAAATTCAAATAAAGGTTCCAGGTCGGCTACCATGGTCTTGAGGTTCCATGGCCGGTTAAGCACTTCGACCACTTCGTTGGATCTTTTTGTAACGACCCGTACCACATAAAGCTTCGAATGGAATTTCTCTACAAGACCCCGGAGGGCGTCCAATAGATGCGTTCCGGATTGTGAGGAGATATCATTCGCCAGCGCGATGGTCGCGGGATCCCTATAAGACACCCCTTCCGGTATCACGATCACGGGAATAGCGGATTTCTTCGCCAACGAAGTCACCGTACTGCCAAATAACTTCCGTGCCGTTTTCCCCGCCCCCTTCATGCCCGCCAGAATAAGGTCTGCATTCATTTCTTTGGCGGCGCCCAGGATCGTATCGGCTACCGGCCCTTCCTTGGCCACTATCTCAAGACGAGTGGCTCTTTCGGAACTGAAAAGATCCGCCTCCGCCTCCAGCTGCTGTTTCACCAGTTCTCCCAGGTCTACGGGCATGGCCGTCACCAACGAATCGGTAGCGACGACGGGCAAAGGTTGATAAGCATTCAGCAAGATTACCCTTCCATTGAATGCCCTGGCCAGTTCAATCCCGTATTGAGTGGCATTTCGTGAAGCGGCGGAAAAATCGGTTGCTATCAGAAAAGTCTTCATATTCAAAATATTTTTAAATGATTGTTTCGATTTCTCTTAACCCGGCTTCTGCCTGGCCTCTTATCCTGGTTAAGCCGCAGGTTGAATGCCTGCATGATCTCTCTCTTCAAATTTCCGGGGAAAATATTCGGCTCACTGACCAGACTATAGCCTTCTTCCTCTCCCACGACATAGTCAAACTGATAATACCTTTTTTTGAATATCCGGGGGTGACTTTCCATGATCTCTCTGACATCTTGCAGGAAGGTGCCAAAGAGCGCATCGCTTCGGGGTGTTTTTGCAGGTCCCATATCATTCAATTTTGATTAAGGTACAACCCTCCCATTCGGGACGACATGATCAGCTATCCTCTTGTGCTTGATACTTATCAGCTTAGACGCTGATGGGCATCATGGCCTGCAGGGGAATTAGGGATTAGCTTTATAAAAAAAGTTATGGAAAGGACCCTTTTGGCGCCGGTAGAAAAGACGGAAACCGAAAAGATCATTTATTCCCGTCGCGCCGTAAGAAGATATAAGAACAAACCTGTTGACAGGCAAGTGGTTGAAGAGGTGCTGGAGGCTGGCCGGATGGCGCCGTCGGCTATGAACAGACAGCCCTGGCAGTTTTACGTGCTCACCAATAAGGAGACTATAAAGGCTTTCTCAAAGGAGATCGCCGGGGTTGCGATGAAGGGCGCGTTGAGATCCGGTGTTTCCGGTATCGCCCAAATGTTAAAGGCAGCCTCCGGGCTTTTGCACCTGTCCCGTGGGGTCGACCTTCACGCGATAAAGGACCCTGTCTTTTACGGAGCTCCGGTGGTCATCTTCCTTACGGCTCGCCGGGACAATGAATGGGCTTCCCTGGATATCGGCATGTGCGCGCAGAATATCATGCTGGCGGCGAAATCCCTGGGATTGGATACTTGTCCCGTCGGCTTCGGCAAATTTGTGGAAAAAACGAAGATCTTCCCCAGGCTGCATGTGCCGGCTTCGGAGGAAGTCAAGCTGGCCATTATCCTGGGCTATGGTGACGAATCGCCCGAAGTGCACGAAAGGACCAGGGATAACCTATTATTCATCGATTAAAGAACGGATATGGAAAAGATCTTTGAGAATAAAGTGGCCATCGTGACCGGCGGCAGTTTTGGCATCGGTCAGGCGACAGCGTTAGCCTTCGCGAGAAGGGGCGCCAAAGTGGTCGTCGCCGACTGGATAGAAGATAAAGAACAAGCTACGCTAAAGCAGATCGATGCGGCAGGCGGAGAGGCCCTGTTCGTGAAATGCGATGTGTCGAAGGCCGCTGATATTACGGGGATGATCGACAGGGCTTTCTCTGCCTACGGTCGCCTGGACTTTGCCTTCAATAATGCCGGCATCGAAGGGGTATCGGCCCTGACCCATGAATGCACCCAGGACAATTGGGATAGGACCCTTGCCATCAACCTTACGGGCATCTGGTTGTGCATGAAGCATGAGTTGCCGCATATGATCAGGCAGGGGAAAGGAGCGATTGTCAATTGCGCGTCGGTAGCCGGTTTGATCGGCTTCCCGGGTCTTCCCGCGTATGTAGCCAGCAAGCACGCGGTGGTGGGTCTTACCAGGACAGCCGCCCTGGAGAATGCGAAGCTGGGCGTTCGTGTCAATGCGGTCTGCCCGGGCGTCATACGTACGCCCATGATCGACAGGCTGACCGGAAAAAATAAGGTGGCGGAACAACAGTTCTTGAATATGGAGCCGGTGGGCCGGTTCGGAGAGCCTGCTGAAGTGGCGGAAGCGGTGGTTTGGTTATGCTCTGATGCGGCATCCTTTGTGACCGGACATGCGATGCCCGTGGATGGAGGATGGACAGCCAGTTAAATGTATTGATCATGCAACTCACAGTCAAATATGAAACGTTTATTCATGGTCTCATCTTCATTTTGCTGTTTCTTGTTTTTCTGTTTTACTGCAACAGCGCAAAATGAATGGCCGCGGACCCTGATGGGGCCTGACGGTTCGATCCTGAAGATCTATCAGCTACAGCCTGATTCCTTCAGGGAGGATATGTTGCAATATCGTTCGGCCTTTTCCTTGTTGGAAAAAGGCAAGACGGATCCGGAGTTTGGCATGTTCCAGGCCAGAGCCATCGTGGAAACCGAGAGGGACGAACGCCAGGTCACCATCAAATCAGTGAAGATACTCGCGCTGCGACTTCCGGATAATCCCGATACCGCCAGGATAAGCAGGCTCAAAAAAATGCTGGAGACCGGCATGCCCGGACTGGATATCTCCATTCCCCTGGACGAGCTCCTCAGCTCCCTCGATATGAAGATCGGGGAAAAGACATTATCGCAGGGCTTCAACAACCAGCCCCCCCGGATCTTTTTTGCCACTAAACCCAGCATATTGGTCGTTATCGACGGGGAGCCCCGGGTGCAGTGGAACAAGGAATTAGCTGCTGACCTCGTGATCAACACTCCTTTTACCATTTTGATGCTCGACAAGACCTGGTATTTGTACGGGGGAAGGCATTGGTACGTAGCTTCTGCCCCTGCGGGTCCCTTTAGCTATACTCCATCGATCCCGGCAAAGCTGCAAAAGATCCAGGCGTCAATCGATGCCAAGGACAGTCTGGCCGGTTCACGTTCCGATGCGGACCGGGAACGGGCCGATACGGTTGCCGAAATTCTTGTCAGTACGGTGCCTGCCGAATTGCTACAGTGCAAGGGTGATCCCTCCTATTCTCTTATCGACAGTACCGAATTGTTATATGTCTCCAATTCGGATAATGACATTTTCGTGGATTGCGGGAGTCAGCAATTTTTTATCCTGCTTTCAGGCAGGTGGTTCAGGTCCGCCAGCCTGACAGATGGATGGGAATATACCCCGGCGGATTCCCTGCCGGCGGATTTCGCGAAAATACCGGAGGGTTCTCCAAAAGACCATGTCCTGGCGAGCATAGCCGGCACGGACGCGGCCCGCGAAGCGGTTGTAGATGCACAGATACCGCAGACGACCCGGATCAGCAGGAACACAACCGCTCCGGAGGTCAATTATGACGGGGACCCGAAGTTCGCCGATATCCGGGGAACACATCTGCAATACGCCTTGAACACGCCTGCCGCCGTGCTCAGGTATGGAAGCCATTTTTATTGTGCGGACAATGGCGTCTGGTTTGTATCATTTGGTCCTTTCGGGCCCTGGAACCTCTCCACGGTGAGACCGGAAGAAGTAGATCTGATCCCCCCGGATTGTCCGCTTTACCAGGTCAAATTCATTTATGTCTTCGATTCGACCCCTGAATATGTTTATACGGGCTACACGCCAGGCTATCTGAATAATTATGTATATGGCCCGACCGTGGTATATGGAACCGGATTCTACTACACACCGTGGTGGGGAACTTTCTATTATCCAAGGCCCTGGACATGGGGCTTCAATATGTGGTATAATCCCTGGTATGGATGGTGCTTTGGGTATGATCTTGGCCTGAACTGGCTGAATGCCGACATGGTCTGGGGATACCATTTTTGGTTGGGGGGTTGGTGGGGGCCAAGGATGTATCGTCCTCCCTATGTCCGGCGTCATTTGAATAATGATGTCTACCGTTTTCGGAGGGACGGAAGGACCAGGCCCTCCCCTTTCTTTACAGATAAAAGTGGAAATATTTTCCGGCACGACGGCAACGGAAATTGGCAGCAGCGGAATAACCGTCAATGGAAGAGTTTGGATAACAAGCCCGGGGCGGCCCCGCAAAACCTTATCCGGCAAGAACGGTCGCTGCAGCGAGGCCTCATGCGCAGGGAAAATTTCAATCAACAAAAAGGCGGCAGCATAGGAGGAAGGAATCCAAGGCCGGGGCCGGCACCGATATCGAGGCCGGGGAACCCGCCAACAACGAGGCCGGGGAAAAGAATAAACTAACTTATTAAAAAAAATTTAAGCAACATGAAAAAGATCAAAAAGGCCAGGTTCGCCGTGCTGGCGTTACTGACGATACTATCGATGCAGCTGCTTAGTTCCTGCAGCCCATCCGTTCAACTCACCGCATCCTGGCGGAATAGCAGCATCCAGCCCGCACGCTTCTCAAAAATATTAGTGATGGCCATCGGCAAAGACCTGGAAAAGAGGAGGATGGGAGAAGATAACCTCAGACTCGAATTGAGTGAACACGGCTTTGCCGCTACAACCAGCCTGGACGAATTCGGACCCGATTTTGCCAAAATGAATGACTCGATCAGGATGCGCCGGATCTTATTGGACAAGCAGTTCGACGGGGTCCTCACCATGCGTGTACTGAGTGTCAATGAGCATGACCGCTGGGTACCCGGCGATGTCTACTATGGGCCGATCGGATATTATCATGGGTTTTACGGGTACTATTTCAGGGTTTGGGGATACTATGAGCAACCCGGGTATTTAACCAAGGATGTTGAAGTATTGTTGGAAAGCAATCTGTATATGGTGGCGTCGGGGGACCTGCTCTGGTCGGGGCAGTCGAAAGCATTCAGCCGCAATCCGACCCCTGAAATGGCGCGCCGTTATGCAAAAAATGTGGTTAAAGATATGATCAGTAAGGGAGCGATCGTCCCTTAGAAAACAATAAAATGTCTCCATATGTTTACCGATAGAATAGAAGCAGGCATGTTGCTGGCAGACAAATTGAGAAAATACCAGGGCCAGCCTGGCGTGATACTTGCCGTTCCAAGAGGCGGCGTGCCGGTGGCTTATGCAGTGGCTAAAGAACTGGGATTGCCGCTGGAACTCATCCTTACCAAAAAAATAGGTCATCCGATGAACAAGGAATATGCTATCGGCGCCGTAAGCCTGACCGATGCATTTGTCATTCCCCATCAAGGAGTATCCCAATCCTATATCGAGCAGGAGGTCAAAGCCGTACGTGACCGGCTGAGAGAAATGTACCGGAAATTCATGGGCAATAAAGAGCCGGATTCCCTGGCAGGCAAGACCGTGATTGTCATTGACGATGGGGTGGCAACTGGAAATACGTTATTGAGTACCATCAAGATACTGCGCAAAGAGAAGCCTGCCAGGATCGTCGTAGCCGTCCCGGTCGCTTCCGACAGCGCCGTTCAAAAATTGTCGGAGGCAGCCGATGAGTTGGTCGTTATCCTGATACCGGAAGAGTTTTATGGAGTAGGCGCCTTTTACGAAGATTTTGAACAGGTTAGCGATGAAGACGTGATGTATTATCTTGATAAATGGAGAAAAGAGACCAGGAAAGTGGGATAGCATCATACTATGTGAAAAGTAAAACTACCTTCTATGATTATCATCGTACTGGGGTTGCCGGGTTCCGGGAAGAGTTACTTTGCTTCCCGGTTTGCCAAACGGATCCATGCCGATTATGTAAATAGCGATCGGGTGAGAAAGAGCATGTTTCCCGCGCGGTCTTATTCCGAAAAGGAGAAGGCATCGGTGTATGACGAAATGTTGGAGCTGACACGCCGGTCCGTAAAGCAAAGAAAAGACCTTGTCCTGGATGCCACATTTTATAAGGATGAACTACGGAGAAAATTCGCCGATGCCGCCGGAGGAGAATTGATCTTCATCGAGGTCGAAGCCGAAGAAGCAATCGTAAAAGAGAGATTAAAACAAAAAAGAGCGGATAGCGAGGCCGATTTTGAGATATACAAAGTGATAAAACAACAGTGGGAGCCTTTACGCGGACATCGGTTGATCCTTCTGTCTACCAATGACAACATCGAAGACATGTTAAATCAGGCCATCGATTATCTAAAGTTAAGAGATGACAAAAGAGCCTATTGCTAGATCACAGACCGAATGGGTATTCCCGGAACAAACCGGACCGGCCGAACTTGTCGAGACACATATTTCATGGGTTTTCCTATGCGACCGGTTCGTGTACAAGATCAAGAAGCCGATCCGTTATCCTTTCCTTGATTTTTCCACACTGGAAAAGCGGAAGTTCTACTGTGAACGGGAAATTGAATTGAACAGGAGGCTGACTACAGACATGTACCTGGACGTACAACCCGTTAGTGAGATCTCGGGAAGATCGTATGTCGGCTATGAAAACGGCAAGATAATCGACTACGCCGTGAGGATGCGGAAAATGGACAGGAACAGGCAAATGGATGTACTGTTGCGAAATAATAAGGTCACGCATTCCGACATGAGGAACCTGGCGGAAAAAATAGCCGGATTTCACCAAAGAACCATGACCATTCACGACAAGGACGTTCTGCAGATCGGGGATGACTTCAATGACCTGAAAAATGAAACAGCGTATCTGCATGCCCATTTAGGCGCGGATACCCCCGTGATCATTGACCGGGCCATCGCCTCATCCGGGGCGTTCATTGAAAGACATAAAGATCTCTTCGCCGCCAGGCTCAAAGAGGGCTTTTACAGGGACTGCCACGGAGACCTGCACTCCAGGAACATCTTCTTATTGCCTGAGCCCCAGCCCTATGACTGTATTGAATTCAATGATGAACTCCGCCAGATCGACGTGCTGAATGAAGTCGCCTTTCTCTGTATGGATCTGGATGCTTTGGACAAACAGGAACTGGCTGAGCAATTTCTCCACTATTATAATCATCTCTTCCCGGCCATCAGGTCTAAAGAGGACCGGGAACTCTTCCTTTACTATAAGGCCTATCGGGCCAACGTCCGCGCCAA
>JAUZNZ010000033.1 GCA_030706735.1 Bacteroidota bacterium
ATCCGGCAAATCCGACAATGGCCGCCATCATCATATCATAATGATCCATTGACGCCACCTCTTCCAGTGAGTTTTCGCCTGCAAACACCTTGACCTGATGAGCGGCCAGCGCGTCGCGGACCCTGGTATATTTCTTCTCATCCCCGATCACGACCATATTCGGCTTAAAGTGAATGGCCTGCTTCACGAGCAAATCGTCATTCGCTTGCGCTGTCAGCACTTCCACGCTGAAGGCAGACGGATTGGCGGCGATCACTTCAAGGCACTGCCTGCCGATGGAGCCGGTGGAGCCGAAGATAGCGATCCGCTTTTTTACAGGAGCATTTGCCATTGGCAGTATCCGGGAATTTATTGTTCGATGTATTTCTCCAATTGTTCGGCTAGTTGGCGGTCGTTGCTCAAACGAGGCACTTTATTCTGACCGCCGAGTTTGCCGACCGACTTCATGTAGTCGATGAACCCATGCTTTTTGACCGGACGGATCTGCAGGGGCTGCAAGATATTGCCCGAGATCAGGTCATCATAGTAAATATTCTTATGGCGAAGGTTGGTGTCCACTTTTCTGGCAAATTCACGGATATCTGAAGGATTATTCTCAAATTCCACAAACCACTCGTGATAGGATTTGCCCTTCCCCTGTTCGATCATCGGGGCCACGGTGAACTCCGTAATGTGCAGGCCGGCTTCTTCAGCCGCCTTGATCAGGCTATACTCCACCTCTTCCCCGATCACGTGCTCGCCGAATGCCGAAATAAAGTGTTTGATCCTGCCCGTGACCACGAGCCGGTAGGGGTTGACGGAAAGAAAACGCACGGTATCCCCGATATTGTATCCCCAGAGACCCGCATTATTGTTCACCACGAGGGCATAATTCTCCCCTACCTTGACGTCCCTAAGGCTAATGCGGTTGGGGTTTTCCTTCGACATCTCCGCCGCGGGAATAAACTCAAAAAAGATGCCGCTATTTGTATTGAGCAATAAACCTTCCTGCTGCTGCGAATCCTGGAAGGCGAAGAATCCTTCGGAGGCGGGGTAGGTTTCGATCGTATCGATCTTTTTGCCGATGCTTTCAATCAGTTTGGCCTTATAGGGTTCGAAATTCACGCCGCCGTGGACGAGGACGGAAAAAGCCGGAAAGATATCCTTGATCGGCTTACCCGTGGTCTCGATCAGCCGGTCGAAGTACATTTGAACCCAGGGCGGGATGCCGCTGATCAGGGCCATGTCCTCCCTGGTGGTCTCTTCAACGATCTTGTCCAGTTTGGTCTCCCAATCCTCGATACAATTGGTCTCATAGGAGGGGAGTTGATTTGTGCGGAGATAACGTGGAATATGGTGATTCACGATCCCGCTCAGGCGGCCGGTGGGGATACCCCCCACTCTCTCCAGTTCCGGCGAACCGGACAGGAAGATCATTTTGCCGTTGGAAAATTCGCTGTTGCCCGTTTCCGCCATGTAGCAAAGCAAGGTATTGCGGGCAGTATTGATATGGTTGGAAATGGAGTCCTTGCTGATGGGAATGTATTTTACCCCGCTTGTGGTGCCGGACGTCTTGGCCAGGTAGATCGGCCTGCCCTGCCAAAGCACGTTGTGTTTGCCTTCTTTGATCTGGTTGATATAGGGGGAGAACTGTTCATAATCCCGGATCGGCACCGCCTGCCTGTAGTCCTCATAGGTTTTTACCTCCCCCAGCCGGTGCTCCTCCCCAAAAACCGTTTTCGCGCCGATTTTCAGGAGATCCCGGAGGATGGCCTCCTGGTCGCCAACAGCCGTCGTCATCCCCTTGTGGATAGACTTATATATATAGGAGGCAAAGGGTCTTGCCAGCAGTGATTTGATCTTCATACTCAAGCGGATTTATCAAGGGTCATGCGGGCAAACCTACATCAAAATGCCCAATTTCGGTGCAGGGCCCCGTTAAATGGATGGACGGGCGAAAAGGGGGAATACCTGACGCATCCCGGCCATTCTCCCAAAAAGGGAAAAATACCCCTAATTTTGCGTTTTAAGGGCCGGAATTTTGATCTTCTCCTTCTTTTTTACCTTGATTCCCCTTACCTTTGCAGCCCTAATATCGAATACTATGTTTGCAGTCGTAAAAATAGCCGGGCAGCAGTTCAAGGTCCAAAAGGACCAAACTTTATACGTTCCCCATGTAGCAGGGAACACCGGCGACAAGGTTGAATTCGGCGAAGTGCTGCTGACCGATGGAGATGGGAAATTGTCTGTCGGCGGCGACATTAAGACAAAGATCAGGGCCGAGATCGTCGGGCAGGTGAAAGGTGATAAAGTGATCGCTTTTAAAATGAAAAGAAGGAAGGGATTTCGGAAGAAGCATGGTCATCGCACGCATTACACCAAGATCCGCATCAGCGAAATCGTATAAAAACGTCAAGCTGCAAGTTGCAAGCAGACCTGAAGTAAGTAAGACAACAACGCATTAACTACAAATTCTGATCAGATGGCACATAAAAAAGGTGAAGGTAGTGTAAAGAACGGCCGGGACTCCCAGAGCAAGCGCTTAGGGGTTAAGATCTACGGCGGGCAGCCCGCAACAGCAGGCAGCATCATCGTTCGCCAACGCGGCACGGAATATCATCCCGGTAAAAATGTCGGCGTCGGAAAAGATTTTACCTTGTTCGCACTCACTGATGGACTCGTTGAATTTAAGAAGGGAAGAGGTGATAAAACCTTCATTAGTATCAATCCGGTAGAAGTAGGCTCTTAAAAAAAATTTGGAATAAATCAAAAAAAATTTTGGTTGTTTCAAAGAAGTTTCTATTTTTATTGTGGTAAATTGATTTACTAACCAATTAAATTCAAAAAAAATGGCAACTGCAAAAAAAGCCGCTAAGAAAAAAGCAGCTCCTAAAAAGAAGTCTGCTCCCAAGAAGAAGGCTGCTAAGAAAGCTGCAAAAAAGAAATAGTTCTTATTTCTTAGATAGGCAGAAAATACTAAAGTCCCGGATCACTCCGGGACTTTTTCATTTCATCCCTTTGCGGCGAGACACCGCCCATTCCCCGTTCTGCAGCGCCCGCTTTACGCCCCCCGGATCGTCCAAAACCAGCCACAGGCAAGCCTTTCCGGATTTGCGAGTGTTTACATGGCCCTTTCGTAACTTAGCCTCATCATGCCCACCGACAACTATTATATAGCCGACCAGTTCAGCATGCTGGCAAAGCTCATGGACATTCACGGAGAGAATTCTTTCAAGACGCGTTCCTATTCCTCCGCTGCATTCACCATCGAAAAATTACCCGCGCAACTGGCGGATATGCCCCCCCAGGATATCTCCTCCATACGAGGTATCGGGGACGCGATCGGGAAGAAAATCCAGGATATCCTCGCCACCGGGGAACTCCGGATTTTGCAGGAATATGTCAATAAGACCCCTCCGGGCGTTATAGGCATGTTAAATATCAAGGGGCTCGGACCGAAGAAAATCGCTACGATCTGGAAGGAAATGGAGATCGAATCCATCGGCGAATTATTGTATGCATGCCAGGAAAACAGGCTGATGTTGTATAAAGGATTCGGTGAAAAGACCCAGGAGAATGTCCGGGGCGCCATCGAATTCCATCTCCAGAACCAGGGCAGTCATTTGTACGCGGAGATCGAGGCCTATGCCGGATCTGTTCAAATGAAGCTGCAGACGGCCTTTCCTGAACATGGCCTGGCGCTGACCGGCGAGTTCAGGCGGCAGCTGGAAGTAATCGAAAACCTTCAATGGGTAACGACTATCGCTCCCGATGCACTTCGGCAATTGCTGACCACAGAAGGATTTGCGGAAGAGGCTAATGGATCCCTGTCGTTCAAGGGGCCCGAGGGTATTCGTCTCCTCTTTCATTGCACCGATGCCAACGCATTCGGCGAGACCTTGCTGAAGACCAGTTGCAGCCCCGAGTTCATGGAAGCCTGGACCCAACGAACAGGCGGAAAACCGGCAGGGGTAACGGAAGAGTCCCTATTCACTGCAGCCGGCCTTCCATTCATTGCGCCCTGTCTGAGAGAGGATCCGGCCATTCTTGATGAAGCCATGGCGGGCCCCTTCCCCACCCTGATCCAGCCCGGAGATATCCGCGCGATCATCCATAGTCACAGCAACTGGAGTGATGGTTCCAATAGCCTTGAGGAGATGGCCAGGGCCTGCATGACGAAGGGATATGAATATCTCGTGATCAGCGACCATAGCAAGAGCGCATTCTATGCGAATGGTTTGAATGAAGACCGGATCAGGGAGCAGCATGCGTTGATCGATGAATTGAACCGGAAGCTGGCCCCCTTCACCATATTCAAAAGCATCGAGTGCGACATCCTGAATGACGGCAGCCTGGACTATTCCGACGCCATTCTGTCCACCTTCGACCTGGTCATTGCTTCGGTACATTCGAACCTCAAGATGAGCCAGGAAAAGGCCATGATGCGCCTCGTCAAAGCCATTACCAATCCGTACACCTGTATTTTGGGGCACATGACGGGCCGTCTGCTGCTTAGCCGGCCGGGCTATCCCGTCGATCATGAGATGATCATCGATGCCTGCGCGGAACATCGTGTCGCCATCGAATTGAACGCTCATCCAAGGAGATTGGATATGGATTGGCGGTGGATCCGTCATGCCTTGAAAAAGGGCGTGATGATCTCGGTGGACCCCGATGCCCATTCGACGGAAGGTTTTGAACACACGAAATACGGGATCCTCGCCGCGCAAAAAGGAGGATTGACGGCCGACCGGAACCTGAGCAGTTACGGATTGGAACGGTTCAAGGCCTACCTAGCAGAGAGAAAGAAGGCACGGGGGATTTAGCCCCTCAAGACAACGCGCGGAGGATCGGCAACTCGACAAAAAAGGTGGTGCCCTCTCCTTCTACCGTCTCGAACCATATCTTTCCCCTGGCTTGTTCGACGATGGTACGGCTCATCGCCAGCCCCAGCCCGGTACCGGAAGATTTGGTCGTAAAATTCGGCGTGAAGATCCTGGAATGCATGTCCGCCGCAATGCCTTCCCCATTGTCGGTGACCTTGACTACGATCGAGTCTTCTTTCAGTTCCTCACTGACGCTCACCACTCTTTTTTCCTTGCTGTGACAGGCCTCCAGCGCATTTTGCAACAGGTTGGTAAAGAGCCGGTTCAATTGGGTCTTGTCTGCAAATACCATGACCCGCTGGTGAGAGGGCACCCATTTGAAGAGCAGATTATCGGTCGTCTCATAGAGAGAGGTCAGGGAATAAAGCATTTCGTGCAGATCGAATACCTCGTTCCTGGGGTTGCCGATATTGGCGAACTGCGAGAAATCCGAGGCGATCTTGGAAAGATGATCGATCTGTTCGACCAGGGTCTTCGCCACATTGGCCGCCATTTCCTTTACGTTGACGGAATTGTTGTCGATTGCCTTCTGCAGGTATTGAATGCTCAGCTTCATCGGCGTAAGAGGATTCTTGATCTCATGCGCGACCTGGCGAGCCATTTCACGCCAGGCCCCTTCCCTTTCGCTCTTGGCCAGCGCCACGGCGCTCTCTTCCAGTTTTTTGACCATTTTGTTGTACTCCCTCACGAGGCCGCCAATCTCGTCATTGCGGCGCCATTCGATCTCTTCATTGGTCTTGCCGAGATTGACTTCCCGCATTTTCTCGGAAATGAGGATGAATGAAGACGTTATGCGGTTGGTCAGCACCAGGGCGATGGTCCCTGCGACCAGGAAGATGAAGGCGTTGAGATTTATGATGGTCACCAGGAAATTGGAGATCTCCTCTTTCAGTTCATCCTGGGTGGTAAAGGACGGTATATTGAGGTAGGCGTAGGCATTTCCATTCGCATCCCGCAAGGGATAATAAATGCTGAGATAGGGCACCCCTCCTACCTGTTCGTTATTCGTATACTGGATCGAGTTCAGCTGGTGGAGGTTGTAGTAAGCCAGGGGGTGCATTTTCTTGCTGAGAATTCCCTTGTTATAGACGAACAGGTTCGAAGAGACCTCCAGGTTACCATCCAGGTCATACACGTTGATATCCGTGCCATGGACCTGGGCCACGTCCTCGATCATATTCTGCAATTCGATCTTGCCCATGGGGTCATACAGGCGCCAGGCGTCGCTGAAGATCATCTGGCCGCCCAGTTTACTCTGGACCTCGCTGACGACCACCTGCATGGACCGCCCGAGACGATCCCGGTTATTTCTGTTGTATCGGTTGACGAAGAACAGGATAGTGGCCACGCCGATGACGATAAAGGAGAAAAGGCTGATAAAGATGATCGTGGTATGGATCTGCGACCGGATATTCATTTCCCAATAGGTCTTGAGCTGGCTCCAATGCAGCCGGGACCAGATCAGAAGGGCTGCGACGCGAAATAAGGCCACCAGGAAGAGGAAGGCGCTGAACAGGTAAGCGAACAGGGTAATGTCTTCGATGATGGAATTGTCCCTTTTGACGACAACTACGTAATTCCCATCGGCGAAGCGATGCCACATTTCATCATAAGGCCCTTTCCGGACATGGACGAAATCCGCGGTCGGGAGTTGTGCGTCGGTAAGATGCGTCGAGAAGGGATATTCATTGTTATAGCTGCTGCTGGCCAGCTCGCGCTTGTTATAGATGGCATAATATTCCGGGAGGGTCTCTTTCTTCTGGCGGAACAGCTCGGGTACGAGGGCGTCATTGCTCTTATAACTTTTTGGATCGGACGTAATGAACAGCCAGCCGGCGGCCTTCCGATTGCTGTCCAGGATCTCCTTTCTGTAGATATAGGTGTACTTGTCGAAAGCGATCTCGTGGTACTTGAGGTCGGGGATGGAGGTCTGTTTGCCCAGTACGGTAAAGATCGTATTGAGGGTGTCGAAGGAGACATTCGGCTCGTTGTACAACGGTTTTTCATTGCCATCGAAGGTATAGATCTTGGTGTCGAACTTGTTCTGGTACACGCTGAAATTTCGGTTCACCATGCTGTCCTTGATCTCCATATTGGTGCCGGGATCTTTGAAGCGGATGAAGCTGAGGGGGCGGAAGTCATTGTCCATATAGCTGAACACGATGCTCAGCACTTTCTCGCTGGAGGGGTCGGCTTGTTCGGCCAATCGTTCGGCCATCCGACGGCGCTGCTCTTCCTCGATCTTCCGGTTTTCGAATAAGATGACTGCGGATATAGAGGTAGAAAAGACGAATAGCCAGAACAGGACTTCTGAGACATTGAGCCGGAAACGAAGGTCCGAAAATATCTGCCGCTGCATCAGCCACACGTAGGCAAGGAGCCAAAGCAGCACAAAGATGTCCAGTTCCACATGTTCCGGATTGCGGACAAAGGTCAGCGCGAGCAACCCCAGGAAGGCCACGCTGATGTACAACACGATGGATAACGCCCTCGAAATATAGCCAACCAGCTGAAACAGGATCTGGGAGAGGAAGAAATAGCCGAGTGCCAGGGCTGCGAGCGCCAGGAAGCCAATAAAGCTGTAGTTGTTCAGCAGGCTGAAAAAATTGGTCACGTCGAACGATATCTTGGCGTCGGTAACCAGGGACTGGACGATATTGGCAAATTCGAATGTTGTAATGACCAGCAGCCCCAGGACGACGGCGATCCAAAACCAGTTCCTCCATTTATGCACCGATTCCGGTATGGTATAGTCGCCGATCTCGCGCTTTATGAACAGGATGATCCAGCAAAACAAAAAGGCATTAATGACCAGGTCGCCCAGGGATCGCAGGATGATGCTGGAACTGTAGATCGTAGGGTCGAAGAGTTCGTATTGCCGGAGATTCAGTACAGAGGGGAACAGGTAGACCATCAAACGAAGGATGAAGATCAGGGAAACCAGAAAGCCGATGCCCCAGACTGCGCCGAACCTTTCGCGTATCGCGTGGGCGACGTTGTGGATCAGGATCAGCAATAGCAGTACGCCGATCAGTACTACCAGGGGGATGACGCGATTATTGGCAGCGGCCTTATAGCCCGGTTTCAGACCCAGGTAGAAGAGTACCTTGCCGGAGGAACTCTTTACAGGCAGATCGGTAGGTAATGCCTCGATCCTGACTCTTTCTTCCGCAGAAGGATGGTCCACGAACTCCGGTTCCAGGTTTGAGGTGGAAATATAGTATTGCCAGCGCACGGGGATCAGGGCGATCGCGGGAACCAGCCTGCCATCGGCAAGGGTTACGGTTCTTTTGATGAAATCGTACTGACCGTTGCTAAGATATACGAACCCATTGCTATCCGCGCCATTCGGCAGACCGGGGTCGGGGAGAGAACGCTGGTCATTCCAAAACTTCAAGGGCGTCTGTGGGGAGCTGCTATCTTTCGGCGCGTACAGGAAGACCCCGTATTTCTTGTCTACGAGCCCGTCGAGCTCCTTTTCCGCGTAACGATGGTCGACCAGGCGGGCGATAAGTGCCGTGTCCGCTGTCAACCGGACAAAATCCTTTTCCCTTTTTTGCAGGAAGGACTCTATGGAATTACGCAGGACGCTAACGGAAGCCGAGCTGGAAAAATAGAGATTGAAGAGATAGCCGCTGAGGAAGAGCAGGAAGGCAGTCAGGAGGAGGCGCCGGTTGCGCCGGAAAATATTGATCAAAAGTGACTTCAATCAGGATGTTTTTGGCTTTTAATACGATTCCAGATGTCGTCCATCTCCTGCAGGGTCATGTCGGACAAGGACCGGCCCGCAGCGAGGGCCTGTTCTTCCATTTGGGTGAAACGTCCGATGAATTTCTTGTTCGCCCGTTCGAGGGAGTTCTCAGCGTCTATATGCAAAAACCGTGCGTAATTGACGAGAGAAAAGGCAAGATCGCCAAACTCTTCTTCGATGCCGGCCTGGTCCCCGAGGGCAATCGCCTGCTGCAGCTCGGCCATCTCCTCCCGCACTTTATCCCAGACCTGGGGGGCCTGCTCCCACTCGAAGCCTACCTGGGCAGCTTTTTCCTGAAGGCGTGTCGCTTTGACGGTGGCCGGGAGGGACAGCGGTACGCCGCTAAGTACCGATCTCTTGCCCTCCTTCAATTTCAGCTTTTCCCAATTCTTTTTGACGTCCGAGTCGTCCCTGACCTCGACGAGCCGTCCTTCGTCGGCGGGATCGCCATAGATATGGGGGTGCCGGGCGATCAACTTGGTGCAAATGCCGTCGATCACCTCTTCCAGGGTAAATTGTCCCTGTTCTTTTCCGATGCGGGCGTAGAAAACGATATGGAGGAGCAGATCACCGAGCTCTTCCCGGATACCCTTCCAGTCCTCATTGGTGATCGAATCGGCCAATTCGTACAATTCCTCGATCGTCAGGGGGCGGAGGGTTTGCACGGTCTGCTTCCGATCCCAGGGACACTTTTCCCGCAATTCGTCCATGATCCCGACCAGGCGGCTAAAAGAGGCGGCGATTCCATTCATACTATTAACGTTTAAACTTATACGGATATAAGAGAGATCACTAAGAACAATAAAAGCAGGACCGTGTTCACGACGAAGGCCAGCAACATGAGGATAATGTATTTCACGATCGTCTTGGCGCGGCCCTGGCGGTAGAACGTACGCATGGCCTTATACAGGTACCACAGCATGTAGAGGATCAGTCCGAATATCAGAAAGCCGCTGAGTACATCCAGCCATCTCCAGCCGAGCAAATTAGTCAGCTCGTTAAGCAGGCTCAGGGCCAGTGTCGATAGGAAGGTGGCGCAATAGACGTGGATAGTGAAGATCCCGTGCTCAACGTAGAGGTACTGTTTGCGTCGCACGTAGAGCAACCGGAGGATCAGGGCGAAAAAGGGCAGAGAGAAAAAGAGGATCTTCGGAAAGGAATGCAGGAAATTCTCCTTGAAATGTTCAAAAAAGCTGCTTTGGTCCTTTCGCACTTCCTCATCCATATTGATGATCCGGCGCATCAGCAGGCCCTTGAAAAAACCGTCGCGCAGGCTATCCGGCAAGGCGTGCTGTACGGAATCGTAGTGTGCTACGCTATGGTATTGGCTTTCGTGCCATCCGAACAAATTATTTCTCCTCGCGGTATCGTTCGCCTGCGATATGGCGTCCTTGAGCCTGGTTCGGACGGTCGCAGGGAGGTCCGACCTCCCGATGCTGTCTGCATAAGCCTGTAACCAAAACCCCCTAAGCTCTTCCCTGGTGAATTTGCGAGTGGTGGTATCCCCGTATGTCCGCCTTATTACCGCGATCGTGGTATTGAGTCTGTCCAGTTCGATCTGTTTATCTTCACGGTCGCCGGAATTGGCCTGTGGCAACCCGGCGTTGACCTTGTCACGCGCCTTTTGCAGATCCCGCAGGCCTTCGACCTTCTCCTTCGGGGGAGTTTCTTTGACCTGTAAGACCTGCCTGGAGGCCGGCAATGAAAAAAGGATGATAAAAAAGATGGCCGAGGTGAACACGTACATGCGGATGGGATTCAGGTAGCTGGCCCTCCGGCCCCTGGTATATTCGACGGAGAGGAATCCGGGGCGTTTCAGAAGGTATTTGACGGTGCTAAAGAATTTTCCGTCAAAATGGGTGATATCGTTGAAAAAGTGCTGTACAAGGTGCCAGACCGTCTCCCTCGGCTCGAGATTTTCCTGCCCGCAAACATGGCAATAGCGTCCATACAAGGGGTTGGTTTGGCAATTCAGGCATGTCGGCTCCTTTCTTTCTTTTAAATGAGACACTTAGATTGGAAAATTTTGGCTAAAAATAAGGAACTTAAGCCCTTGGAATGTATTAAAAGGGCGATTTTTTCGTTAGTTGGGGAGAATGAAAATGAAACCACTTATCGGATCGTTGCTGTTGATCGTCTTCGGGCCGGGCGTCATGGCCCAATATTACTACAAGGATATTATCGTCACGGGACAGACCTCGTCCCGCTGGAAGCAGTTTTCAGCTAACAGGGTCCGGTCGGTAACCCTAAGCAGTTCCGAGAGCGACGGCCGTCCGACCGAGGGCTTCGCGATCGACCAGGAGGTGGCGGCCGATCAATCCCTGGTGACCACGCATACGCGCTCCAAGGGTTCAACAGAATCGTGGCTTTTCGCCTATTACTCTCCGGCCGGCCTGCCAGTCAGAACGGTCGACACCAGCGACACCTATCGCAGTGTTTCCGAATATCGGTACGACCCCTCCGGCCGGCTTGAATCCATCACGAATACTTCCATTGAGACGGATAACCATACGCAGGCCGAGGAGCAGCATCTCTGGCAGTATGGCGCGGACGGGAAACCGTCAGCGATGCTGAAGATCCTGAACGGCACCGATACAACGTATGTCCGGTTTGTGCAGGACGAAAAGGGAAATATCGCCGAAGAGCATGCTGTACGGAACAGAAGCGAGCTGCCGGTGGTGTATTATTACTATGACGGAGACAACCGTCTTACGGATATCGTTCGTTACAGTCAAAGGGCAAAGCGGCTGCTGCCGGACTATATTTTCGAATATGACGAGGGGATGCGGCTCTCGTCCATGCTGATCGTTCCGGAGCAAGGCGTGAGCCAATACCAGAAGTGGATCTATCAGTATAACGACAAGGGATTGAAAGTAAAGGAATCCTGCTTTAACAAGCAAAAAGAGTTGGTGGGCAGCATTGGATATGCGTACACGTACAGGTAGTTGCATGCTTGTAAATAATAATGAATCTGTAAAAATATTTGCTATGTCCGTTTTGCGTTTTCCTGTCCTGGCTTGCAGCCTGCTGCTTGTGGCTTGCAGTTTCTTTTCTGCTCCCTGCCGGGCGCAGGATCTGGACTTTCCGGACTATCGCAACAAGAAGGACAATTTTTCCAGGATACAGGATAAGATGATGCGGGCCGATATTGCGAGCTTCGCGCTTGCCGGGGTGGATGAGAGTATCGGGAAAGCGCAGTTAAAGACCGTACCGCTCAAAGAGTATGGCCCCGCCTTCATGAAGTTCGAGGGACCGGATGTCCGGGGCGAACTGATCCAGGTTACGATCCGCACGGGTACGTTCGATCCGGCCAAGCACAAGCTGATGGTCGTGGACAAGCATCTGTTGCGCATCGACGGCCATCCTTACTATGGGGGTAACTACGGTGAGACGCCCAAAACGACCATTGAGTCGGTGATCGTCGTGGTGGGGAAGGATACCGTGCCGGTTCCGAGGGAGGCCTATTCAGACCTGTATGATCCCAAGTTCAGTTTTAGGGAAGGAGGAGCCAATCGTACGCGCAATGGGGTCTATCTATCTGCAGACAAGAATTCGCATCTCGTGTACATCTATATGCTCAATGTAGAGAATGGCGGTTCGGAATTCACGTGGGTGATCCAGAACAGACAGTATTTGAGGAGAGTGGTTGACTTCGGCATGCTACCGAAATGATCATTATCCCGGGAAGGCTTTTTTTATCTCCCCCAAGGAAGTGCCGAGCACGAGCCGGCTGATGGTATTCAGGTCCTTTTCGCTCCCGATAAAATGGAAAACTGCGTGATGATGTGTCTGGGCTTGCCGGGGCTGAAGGAAGGCCGCCGGGGACACGCTCTCCAATTCATAGAATGGGCCCATTTTCGTGCCGTCGGCAAGGGGACCGTCATTATAGGCGTTCACCGCGTCGCCGCTAAAGGGCGGTTTGCCAATGCTCCATTCCTGATTCAGGTATTTCCCGCCCGGGTCCACGTCGAATAAAATGATCGTCAGCACCCGGTTATCCGCATCGAAGCTGCCCGCCACAGGTTTCGCTCTTGGGGGATAAATGCCCAGTTTACCTCTGCTATTCCCGTCAGCGCGGTACAATATGGCGCTATCCTTCACTACGAATCTTTCCGGGGGTATCTTTCCAAAATAATCCGTGGTAGCGATCCTGCCGGATTCAGAACGATCCTGCCTGATCACCCCCCGCCTGAACGGAATAATAATCACTGCAGAAGGGGAGGGACGGAACATGTCCAGCATCCAGATGCAGGGCATGCCCGAGCCGGCCGTCCACTCGTGCGCTCCCGTGTTGGTCAGGATGTTGACTGTTTGATATCCCACTGCATTGATGGACGTATCCATAGGAATGCCGAGCAGGGAATCGATCTGTCCGCGATCCAGGATCGTCACGCTGCGATCGATTGCCAGGGAAAATGAGGTGCCGGCGTAATTGGATATCTGCATATCCTTGTGCATGGTCACCGATCTGCTGTTCCTTGAAGTGACCGACCAGGCTTCCGTATCGAAGGGAGATGGTGTTTTCCAGTTCGGGTAGACCATCGACTTGCCCCTGGTGAAGAACAGGGAATACTTGCCGCCTTCGGGGCCGAGCCAGAGGCGATTCTCGCCTCCATAGGCGTTCATGTGGCTGTCCACGGCCGCTGCAAACGCCGGGTAATTGATCCACCCGAAACTTGTTCCCGAATCGCCCTGCGCCGTGGAGGTGAAGACCTTGCCCTGGTACCTGGGGGAGACGATCAGTTCGCCATTTCCCTGACTGTTTTGCAAGACGATCACGCTGTCCTGGCGATTCAGGAAATCAAGGTCGTATCTGAAGCTGCCCTGAGGACTGTGTACCGGCGTCCCGTTCTTGTCTATTTGCGAACCATCCTGACAGGAAAGGAATGGGAAGGCGACAGCGGAGCAAAGGAGCAGGCAGGTATATAGCCGGAACCTGCCGGTTGCCGGGCATATGTCAATCGATCTCCAGCGCATCTTTCGACGGGAATTTTCGGAAAGGAACATGAGGTTCTGTCTGGTACCAGAAGGCCATGGACGCAATATCATCCTGGAGCGGGAGATACCGGCCGCCCTCTCTCCATCCCAAGGCCTGGATCGTGACGCTCAGGCTCTTGTCAAAACGAATGGGGTCCGTGATATGCCAGCGGTACAAGCCGAATCGTTGTGCTACCGCATAGTGGCCATCACCACGAATTACCTGGGCCAGGCCCGTGTAGGGCGTGTTGAATTCAGTATAACGGGACTCGTCCCCGCCGGCGGCGTTCTTAGAATGCGTATCGAAATCGTAGGACCCGCAGAAATAATCTTCCGTGCCCGTCCCGCAGACGGTAGGGAATTGCGTGTCGCCATCCATGAAAAATTTTATCTCGCCTTCCCCCCACCATCCATTATTATGCACTCCCCAGGCCAGGTAGGTACCTACATATTGTCCCTTACCCCTGATGCTGTCGACGATCACTACATTTTCCTTATAGGGCAGCGGATTTACCCGTCGGAATTGCGCATGGAAGTAAGCAGCATCAGGCGGGACCCCGGTCAGGATATAGTCTATCTGATAAAATAGGGTCATATCGCGGGCGTCGATATTCTCCATGGTAATGCGGCACTTCTTACGGAAAGGCATTGGCCAATAACAGTTAAAGGCGCTACCGGGGTTGACGCATACGGCCAGGGATCGGAGCGGTGCATATTGGCCCCAGCCCATACCAAAAAAATCTCCGATCGGCGCCTCGACCGAGGGTGTCTTTTCATCGTCCCAATAGAAGCGGAGTATTGAATAACGCCAGTTACCGGTTGGCGTGAACCAGATGTGCTGGATGGATCCGGGGCCATCGATCTCAGCCACTGTGAATGTCGTTCCGGCTTTTACGGTTACGCATGGACGCACTTTCCATCCCTGGCCCAATTCACGTGCCGCATCGTGCGGACCGTTGCCCGGAATGGCCTTGCCCCCCTCCCCTTTTGCCCCGGTGGGATTCTCGGCGCTGATGGATCGGGTCTTCGC
This sequence comes from Bacteroidota bacterium, assembly GCA_030706735.1. Taxonomy (GTDB): domain Bacteria; phylum Bacteroidota; class Bacteroidia; order Chitinophagales; family Chitinophagaceae; genus Puia. The sequence continues at coordinate 14,624 of JAUZNZ010000033.1, forward strand.
GTCGGAAAGACGAAAAAGATTGCCGAGGTGGACATCGACGCCGTTGAAGCCGGGGGACTGCTGCGCATAAACCCGCGCAACCAGGAACAAGCAGCAACATAGTAACAACTGTCTCATGCAGGGAACCATTTCGCCGTTTAAGGTCCGTCGAAACATGGGAATAGCCAAATAATTCTTCAGGGTTTATCCAGGAAAGAAATGATCGCTTTGATCACGACCGGATCCTTCAGGATCCGGAAATGCCCGGCGCCTTCGATCCGTTCGGCCTGGATGGCGGGATGACGATGGAGGAATGCCGCGACGTCTCCTTCCCTGACCAATTGATCGCTGCTATCGTAGACCATGAGTATACGTTCTGTATTCATCCGCCCTACGCAATCGTCGAGGCTCATGGTGCGAAGATCATCGCCGAGTTTTGTCTCGACGAGGCGGTACACCGCGGCGATGACCCTGGGCCGGATCCCGAATAATTCGAACGTGTCCTGGAAGAAGGCCGCCGCCGACAAAGGGGCGCCTGCCAGCACCAGCCGTGGCACGTGAACCCCTTTACGGGCCAGGGTCAGGGCGGACGTCAGTGCGCCTACCGAGTGACCGATCATCGCGTAGATGGGTTGTTCACGGTTCAAAACCTGATCCAGGATGTGAATCCATTGAACGAGGTTGGTGCGTTTACCCTCCGAGGTCCCGTGGGCCGGATTGTCGATGGCGACTACTGTATATCCGGCACGCGCTAACCCTTCCGTGAGGCCGGGAAAGCCGAGCCCCGTATCCGCCCAGCCATGCACGATCAACACTTTTCTTCCCCGGCCGTCGCCCCAGGTATAGCTGTCGATCTTCAGTGCAGTGGAATCGAAACTATATTTACTGAAGCGGTCTTGCCGGGTCACGGCCTTGCTTCTGGCTTTCAGATGGGCGTCCCGCAGCCGGCGTTTAGGGGGCGTTCCATACAGGCGGAAGAAGATCCGGGCCGCCAGCCCGGGAAAGAGGCTGCCCAAGCCAGAGATCAGCCATGCCGAAGCCTTCAGGGAGAAGGGCAACACTTTCTTTTGCATATTTTAGACCGATCGGTTTATTAATGGTCAAAAAAAATCACGTCAGCCATCCGGCCATTTCCTGTTGCAACAGGTCAATGATCAGGCTCATCTGGCGGTTACTGTTCTGGATGCGGCTGATCATGATGCCGCCTTCCATCATCGCATACATTTTGATCGCGAAAATGCGGGCATCCCATTCCTGTCTGAACTCGCCATCGCGGATGCCCCGTTGTACCAATCTTTCAATAGACTGCTGGAATTGCAGGATGACCTCATTCACCCGCCGCCTAAGCAGGGGATTGGTGTCGTCCGCCTCAGTTCCGAAGTTGATGACAGGACAGCCTCCTTTCATGGGAGGGTTTGTCGGATAGGTGCGGTAGAATTCCAGGATAGCGTTTAATTTCCCCCGGGCGGTGGATTCCCCGGACGTCAGCCGCCGGACCTCTTCGGCGACGATGTTCACGATATGGTCGAAGGCTGCCAGCGAGATCTCTTCCTTGCCGGTGAAATTCCCATATATGCCCCCCTTGGCCAGCCTGGTTGCCTCCATGATGTCGCTGATGGAGGTACCGGCGATCCCCTTTTGGTTGAAAAGGGGGGCCGCTTTTTCCACGATGAATTTTTTGGTCCTGTCTGCTTTTGTCTGGTGGGTCAATGGTGAATCGAAATGGTGAACCGGAATGCGCCGGAAAACAAAAATAGACCTTTCGGTCTATTTTGAAAAAATATTTTTTTTTGACCTGCGGGTTATCGCATGCGCGGTTACTCCGATCTCAGGCTCCTGACGGGATTGGCGACCGCGGCGCGGATGGCCTGAAAGCTAACCGTCAACAGGGCGATCAGGATCGCCAGGATCCCGGCAAGCCCGAACATCCACCAGCTGATCGGCACGCGATATGCGAATGCTTCGAGCCATTTGTTCATGCTCCACCAGGCGATCGGGATCGCGATCAGCATGGCGATGAACACCAATTGCAGAAAATCCTTTGACAACAGGCGAACGAGGCCGGGCACGCTGGCGCCAAGCACCTTCCGTATGCCAATCTCCTTGTTCCGTTGCTCAGCGCTAAAGGCGGCGAGGCCGAACAGACCGAGGCAGGAGATGAAGATCGCCATGAGCGTGAATGAATTGATGATATTCGACAAGGTCATTTCCGCCTCATATTGCTTCTGCACTTCCTGGTCCAGGAAAGCGTATTCGAAGGGGGTGGATGGCAGATCTTTGCGCCAGATGGTCCCGATCTTATGCAACAACCCCGTATAATCGGTGCTGCTGATCGAAGCGGTGATCCTGTTCAGGTGGTGCCAGTCCTGATCATAGACGAGCATGATCGGTTTCACGTCCGAGTGCAGGGAGGCAAAATTAAAGTCCTTCATCACGCCGGCAACCTCGACCCAGGATACGGGATTAGGAGCATACTGAGTGTATAGCCTGACGCCGACGGCTTTATCGGGCGTCAATCCCAAGCGTTTGACCAGCGTCTCATTGATCAGCACCTTACCGGAATCATACAGGTGAAAGTCGCGTCCGCTGATCACTTTGATCCCGTTGGCCTTTGCAAAGTACTCGTCGGTATTGATGTTTTGGGCGTCAATGGCACTGGCCATATTTCCCCCGTTCAGGTAAACGCCGTGATCCTGCACCACGAACTGGCTCAGGTAAAAATTACTTTCCCCGACCACCTTCACCTCAGCCAATTGGCGCAAGTCGTCGACGAAGGCAGGCATCTTTTGCCGGGTATCATCGGTATAGAAGCTGAAGATCAACTTCTGGCTTTTGTCGAAGCCCAGGTCCTTATTCTTCATATAATTCAGCTGACTGTAGATCACGATAATGCCCGCGATGAGTACAATGGACAAAACGAACTGGAAGACCACGAGCGAACGGCGGATGCCTGTAGCTGACACATGGTTCGTGAAATTCCCTTTGATCACCTTTATAGCCTGAAAAGCCGACAGATAGAAAGCGGGGTAGCTGCCGGCGACGAGCCCGGTAATGACCACGATCGCGGTGAGAAGGACCCATACCCGCGTATTGCTGAGCAAAGACAATTGCACATTGGCTTGCGTGAGGTCATTGAGCCAGGGCAGAGACATCCAAAGCAGGGGCATGGCCAGGATCACGCCGATCAGCGCGATCAGAAAGGACTCGCCCAGGAACTGCCGGATCAGGTCGGCTTTCCCTGCGCCGATCACCTTACGCACACCGACCTCCTTTGCCCGTTTCGAAGCGCGGGCCGTCGACAGGTTCATGAAATTGATGCAAGCAACCAATTGGATCAAAAAGGCGATCAGCAACAGGATGCGGAGGAAGGAGGGGCTGACTGTCTTATCGCTCTCCAACTCATAGCCGGTTGACGTGTGAATGGAGGTCACGGGCTGCAGGTGCAGTTGCTTTTCCATGCCCAGCTGTTTCAGTTGGCCGGCTCCGTGCTTGTTCAGGAAGGCGGGTAATTTGCGTTCGAGCGAGGCGGCGTCAGCATTCGGATTGAGCTTTACATACGAACCGGCGAAGTTATTACCTGCCCATGAATCATTCGCACGCACACGCACGAAATCCCCAAATCCTCCGCTATTCATCGTGATGAAGAGATTGGCGTGGATATGCGACTTGCCGAGGCTCTGATCCACCACGCCGGTCACTTTGAAATCGTGTTTGCCAAACTCATAATCCATCTGTATGGTCTTGCCGACAGGATTTTCATTCCCGAATAGTTTGTCGGCGGTAGGCTTCAGCAGCACCATCGAGTAGGGCTCGTCCAATACTCCTTTTGCGATCCCGTTCGTGAAATGGTACGTGAAGACGTCAAAAAAGGTGGAGTCCACAAAGATGGCGTCCTTTTCGTAAAATGTATTGTCCTTGTATTTCAGCAAATGCCGGGTCGAACCGAACACGCCGATATCTATGACGCGGGTGAACTGCTTAACCTCGGCGAATTCCTGTTTCATTGTCGGCGCAATGGGCGGCGAGGCTGACCCATCATTATGCTTGTCCCCGGTAAGGCTCAATGTAGTGGTGATCCGGTAAATAGAGCCGGCGTCCTGATGGTGTCTGTCGTAACTGTATTGGTCTTCGACGTACAGGACGATATAGAGGCAGCACAGGGTGCCGATGGCCAGTCCGATAATATTGATGGCGCTAAAACTCTTGTTCTTCATCAGGAACCGAAAGGCTGTCACCAGATAATTCTTAATCATGTTCAGGTTTTTTTATAATTATTTTGCTCCGATCATTCCGATCTCAGGCTATTTACCGGGTTCGCGACCGCTGCCTTGATGGCCTGAAAGCTGACCGTCACGAACGCAATGGCGGTGACGAGCAAGCCGGCCAGCGCGAATAGCTGCCAGCTCATCGAGATACGATATGGGTAATTCTGCAGCCATTTGCCTGCGACGATCCAGGCGGCCGGCATGGCCAGCGCCAGAGAAATGATTACGAGCTTCAGGAAGTCCCTTGACAGAATGGTCACCACGCTGTTGACGGAAGCACCGAGCACTTTGCGGATGCCGATCTCGCGGGTCCTTTTTTCCGCCGACATCACAGAAAGGCCGAAAAGACCGATACAGGAGATAAATATGGTCAGCAGCGCGCCAAAGAACATGATCTGTTTCCATTTTGCCTCCGACTCATATTCCTTGAGGTTCTCCTGGTCCTTGAAGACGTATCGATAGGGGCTGATGGGGAATAATTTCCGGAAGGCGCCTTCGATGGCCCGGAGGGCGGCCGTTTCGTTGTTTGGTCTCAGCTTGATGTAAAACGTGCCGTACTCATTGGCGGCGCTCATCTTGACCAACTCGGGCCCGATGACCTGGTTCAGGGATTGAAAATGATAGTCCTTCATTACGCCCACGACCCGGAATTTCCTGTTGTCATTGTACCAGAAATTGACCAGTTGCCCGATGGGCTGCCTCCAACCAGCACGCCTGACAAAGCTTTCGTTGACCAGGATGGATTGTGCAGAGTCGGATGGGAAGTCCGTCGAAAAGTTCCTCCCCTGGACGATGGGTATCTTCAGCATGGGAAGATAGCCCTCATCGACAATTTCAATGGCGAACTGGATCGTCGAGTCGCCATTGACCTTTGCCGCGGTGAACCCATAGCCTTCGTCCCTGGCCGCCACGTTCGCGATGCCGGGGTTCTTCATCAATGCTTCCTTAAAGAGCCTGACTTGCTGGATGTCAATATATTGCTTGCTGACCAGTACCAGATGGCTATCATCATAACCCAGTTTTTTTGTTGTCAGGTAATTGAACTGGGAATAGATGACCAGCGTGGCCAGGATCAGAAAGCTGGCCATCGTGAATTGTAGCACCACCAGGCCTTTTTGAAGATAGTTCTTGCCTGAGAAGGCCAGACGGTGATAAAGGGTCTTTACGGGATCGTATCCCGAGAGGATCATCGCGGGATAGAAGCCCGCCAGCAAACCGGTCAGGATAAAAAGCACAGTATAACCCGCCACCAATTTTGAATCAAGCAGGTATGAAAGAGCAAGCGCCTTGTTGGAGAGCTGGTTAAATAAAGGCAAAAGCACCCGGACCAGCCCGATTGCCAGCAGGAAGGCGGCCAGGCACAAGAGAAAAGATTCGCCAAGGAACTGTGCGATCAACTGCCTGCGGCTGCCACCCACCACCTTTCGGATTCCGATCTCTTTCGCCCGTTTCAGGGAGCGCGCCACGGTCAGGTTGATAAAATTAATACATGCGATCAACAGGACGAATAATGCGATGCCCGACAGAATGTAGGAGTAGATCGGATTACTTGCTTCGGATTGCGCCGGCAGATCCTTGTCGAGGTGCATGTCGATAAAGGGTTGCAAGGCATAGGAGGTATGATCGGCGACGCCAAATTTCTCCTGTAGCATCCTGGCCGCCGCCTGTGCATCCTTTTTGTAAGCAGCCTGCATTTTTGCCTCTACCTGTCTGACATTTGCAGCCGGATCGAGAACGACGTAGGTCTCCAGGAAGAAATTGAACCAGGCGATCGCTTCATTCTCCTGGCTGGGAGTGACTATGAATGGCAGGAGGACATCGAATTTGATAGATGAGTTTTGCGGACACCTGCGGGCGACGGCCGTCACCGAACAGGGGATAAAGGATTCATGATCCCTTATCATGATCATCCTGCCCACCGCATTTGTCGTACCAAACTGGCGGATGGCAACGTCTTCCGAGATCACGACAGAGTGAGGCTCCAGCAGACAGGTCCCCGGATTGCCGCCGAGAAGGGGGAAGGTGAATACCGAAAAGAAATTAGGATCGACATAGGACACATTCTGGGACCTGACCTCTGTGCCGGTCCTTATATCCACGTTCCCGCCGCGCACCCGTACGAAGGCCTTTATTCCGGGAACCTGCTTTGTGAATCGCGGGCCCTGGAGGAGACCGGTAATACCCATTTTCTGCACCTGTTGGGGCGATGAATTGCCGTCGGAGCCCGTGATCTGCGCATTTTCACGGATGACCTGGCTATAAATGCGGTAGATATGGCGCACCCCTGCATGGAAGCGATCGTAGCTAACTTCGTCCTTCACGTACAGCATGATGAGCATCGCGCAGGCCAGGCCTATGCTAAGTCCGGCGACATTGATGATTGAGAACACCTTGTTCCGGAGCAGGGTCCGGATCGCTGTTTTGAAGTAGTTTCTTAGCATATCCGGGCAATGGCCAAAAATGATGCAATTTTTGTCCTGCGTTGGAAGTCAACAATTTAATTGTAAGCCTCCTGCGCAACTGTACGATTTCGATACGCCGGCTGTCCCTTTTCGGATCACCGGCATTATACTACTATCGGGGTACTTTTTACGTCGATTTAAACCATACATTTGTCGGTAGTCGGACCTTATCTGCCTTTAATCATCTGATCTTTATCCTGCCTGCCGACGCCTGCAAAAAGAACCGATCCTTTTCACCGCCCGAGCATTTACATTAAACCCCTCGTTCATATGCGAATCCTTTCTGCATTACTATTAGCCATTGCGGTACCCGTTTTCATGGGATCGGGCCCCCGATCGACAGACAAGTCGCCAGGCAACAAGACCTTGTTCGAGGTCATCCGGTCGGGAAGTTCGGACGCGCTGGAAGCCATTCTGGCGAAGGGCGCCGACGCCAATGACACATTGGACGGCTATTCCGCCCTGATGGCCGCGGCATTGAACGGGAGCTCAGATCAGATGAAGATCCTGATCAACCATGGGGCGAAGGTTGATTATGCGGATGCAGGGGGGCTGACGGCCTTATGGTTCAGTGTTCCCGACCCGGATAAGATGAAACTGCTGCTAGAGCGTGGCGCAAATCCTCAACTTCCGTCCGCGGAGAAATATACGGTGCTGACCAAACTGGCCGGGATACCGGGCACGGTCGGGCAGTGTCAATTGCTCATTGACCATGGCGCCGATCCGAAAAAGAGCGGACCCGATAACATGCTGTTATATAATGCGGCCTCCTCCTGCGACACGGCCGTTCTCGGCCTGCTGCTCCGATTTGGGCTGAATGCCAATGATACGATCTCCTCAGGCGACTACCCTATCAATGCCGCGCTCAATTACCATTGCTTCTCTTCCGTGAAGATGTTGGTGGAGCATGGCGCCAACGTAAATGTCCGGCCCATGTCCTTCACGCTGGACCCTATGAATGGCATCACCCCCCTGATGTTTGCCGCGGGCGATGGCGATCGACCCTGCTTCTATTACCTGCTCGATCACGGGGCCGATCCGAACCTGCGGAGCAAGAATGGGTACACGGCCCTGATGTACCTTGAGCAGTCTGAAAGAGACGAACCGGAAATGACCCTTGCGCTGATCAAACATGGTGCATCCGCCTCCTACAGGAAGCCGGATGGGGACGATGCCCTGGCATTAGCCAAAAAGAAAGGAAACACGAAATCCGCAGAGATCCTTAGAAAATATATGTCACAATAACTCCCATACACGACCAACTATGCGATACAAACTGTTCTCTACCGTCAGCCTCCTCACTGTCTGTGTCTGCTGCCTGGGTTTTTTCAGCGGCTGGGTGAAAAAGGAAGACCCTATCGCCCATGAGGACATCAGGCGTTCCGCCGCCAGAGGCCTGAAGCTGTTGGAGCAAAGCGGCTATACCTTCATTAACAGGACCCACTTTCATTGCGCCTCCTGCCATCATGCCACGCTGACGTGCCTCGCCGTCGATGAGGCCCTGCGCAAGGGCGTACCGGTCATAGATTCCCTTGCGGAACAGCGCGCCATGGCGATGAGGGACAACCTCAAGTTCGCCTGGGATCCGAACAAGCTGAACGACTTCGTCACTGCCAAGTTCATCGGACCTTACACGATGCTGGGCATGTATGCGGCAAGGATACCGCCGGACATGACCACCGATATAGCCGTGGACTATATGCTTGGACAGCAGCGACCTGACGGATCTTTCCAGACGGAGAATTTCCGCGTGCCGCTGGAGGCGGGGGAGATCCATCTGGCATCCATGTCCATTCGCGCCATCCAACTCTATGCGTCCCCCGGGAAAAGGGTGCAGGTAGAAGCCGCCGTTGCCCGGACGAGGCAGTGGCTGGAGCAAGCCAGCCCCGGCGCGGACCAGCAACAGGAGGTCGTCTTTCAACTACTGGGATTGCACTGGATGAATGGCGATGCGGCGGGCAAGGGGAAGGTCGCCGAAAGGTTGCGGAGTTTTCAGAACCAGGATGGGGGATGGTCTCAGCTGCCCAGCATGAAAAGCGATGCGTATGCGACCGGACAGGCTCTCTATGCGTTGCTCGAGACCGGCACGAATCGTCCGGAGGACGAGGTCTGTCAGAAAGCCATTCGTTACCTGTTAAAGACACAGGATCCGAGCGGCGCCTGGATCGTCGAAACGCGGAGCAACCCCATACAACCCTTTTTCAGCAGCGATTTTCCGCCTTATGACGAGAATCAATACATTTCCGCCACGGCGAGCAACTGGTCCGTGATGGCGCTGCTGGATGCATTGCCAGATAAGGCCGGGCAGGCGGTCCCGGTGAAGTAGGGTTACGCGATGGCCAGGTCCTTGCTGTATTTATTCTTGTATTCGATGGGCGAAAGGCCGGTAATTTTCTTGAAAATGGTGCGAAAGGCCTTGGTATCCGAATAGCCGACCTCGTACATCACCTCGTTGATATTTTTACGGCCTGTTTCGAGGTTCTTTTTGGCGGCCTCGACCTTGACGCGCTGGATGTATTCGGCGACCGTGTTGGAAGTCGCTTTTTTGAAACGGCGCTCCATATTCCTTCTTCCGAGGGCCAGCATCGAGGCCAGTTGGTCCACGGTGATCTTGTCCTCGAAATTCTTCTCGATGAACTCCTGGGCCTTTTTTATGGGCTCGTCGTCATGGGCCTTTTGCCCCTGGAACATGATGAAGGGCGACTGGCTGACCCGGTCGATATCGATCATAAAGGCCTTGGCGGTCAGAATCGCAAGCTCGCGGCCCGCATATTTCTCTATTATATAGATCAGGAGATTCAGGAATGAATAGGCTCCGCCGCTGGTGTAGATCCCATCTTCCTCCGTCATGATCTTGTCGTCCACGAGTTTAACATCGGGGAACATGGCCCGGAACTCGTTGGCCATCGTCCAATGCGTGGCGCACTGCTTGCCTTTGAGGAGTCCCGTTCCGGCCAGAAAGAAGGTAGCAATGCAAAAGCAGGCCAGCTCCGCTCCGCCGCGGTATTGCCTGATGATCCAGGGGACGAATTCCGCATTTTGGTTTAAGACCGTTTTCGGATCGCCGTGAATGGCGGGAATAATGATCAGATCGGTCTTCTTCACCTCACTTACCAGGGCGTCGGGTCTGATCTTGAACAGGCCGTTGCGTTGGCTGGTCTCGTGGTGGATACCTACCAACTGGACCTTGAACAGGGCCGGCTTGTCCATCCGGGCCAGGAAGGAGTTGACCTCATTAAATATCTGGTGGGTTCCTTCGATGTTCACCACACTGGTATGACCCTGGGGAATGAGGATCGAAATATGCTTCATATGGACTCTTTTTTCCTTCACTAAAGATACTAAAACCTCAGTGCAAATGGCGCTGGCCTGTCGCAAACGCCACCTTAAAATGGCGCAGCCGCACCCCGCCCGCCCGGCCGGAGGGCCTTAAGTTTGCACCGCGCTGCCGCGGTTGCGGGAGCGCCTAAAACCCGAGAAAATGAAAAAAATATTCGTTTCCAACCTCATCACACTGGACGGTTATTTTGAAGGGCCGGGTCATGAGATCGATTGGTTCAAAACGGATCATGAATTTTTCGATTATGCCAAGAGCATGCTCAATTCCGCGGACACGATCCTATTCGGCCGGGTCACCTACGAGATGATGGCCGCCTTCTGGCCCAATGCGACCGACGAGGATCCGGCGATCACTCACAAAATGAATCACCTCGACAAGATCGTTTTTTCGAAGACCCTGACCGGCGTGGACTGGAACAATTCGCGGCTCGTACGGGATATCCTGCCTGATGAGATCAGGAAATGGAAAAAAGGGCCGGGGAAGGACATGGTTATCCTTGGCAGCGGCACCGTCATGTCCACGATGGCCCAGATGGGCCTCATCGATGAATACCGGATCCTCGTCAACCCGGTGGTTGTGGGAAGGGGGAACCCGATGTTCAGCGGTCTGCGTCAAAATCTGCATTTCAGACTTATCGGAACGAAGATACTTGGCTCGGGGATGGTGATCTTGTACTATGAGCCCGTGAAGCAGGAGGGATGATGTTTTACGTGTTGAGATTACATTTTTTTCATAATTTGCGCAGGCCAGTTGTTCCATCTTCAACCAGCAAATGCTATTATGAAAAATAACCGTTCGGGATCCGTTGTTTACAGCCTAGCGGCAAGCCTTCTGTGTTCTCTCTTTTTTTCCGTCCCTTCCTTTGCGAGAGTCGTATCGTACAGTCGGGATGGCGCCGGTGTGAAATTCAAGCTGGACAAGGGGTTAATGTACCTCCTGGTCTGGAGGCCCGACCTGGTCGAGGTAAAATATACGATCTTCGATACGTGGCCGGGAAGGAAGTCGTTGGTTGTTTCCGCTCCCATGCCCGGGCAGTCAACCTTCGGGTTGGAGGATCGCGGCGATTCGGTACTGATCACGACAAGCAGACTGAAGATCACGGTCGACAAGAGGACGAATGCCATTCGCTATGCAGATAAGATGGGTACGCCCATTACCTCGGAATCCGACCGGAACAAGACGATGAGCGCCGCAACCATCGCAGGGATCGATACCTGGCGTTGCCATACTCAATTCAATTCCCCGGCCGACGAGGCTCTATTTGGATTGGGCTGTCATCCGGAAGACTCCGGATCCATCAATTACAAAGGCCGGGATCAGACCCTCGAGATCAAGTACATGACCGGCGCCATCCCCGTCCTGCTTTCGACGAAGGGATACGGCCTGCTGTGGGACAACTATTCGGCCTCGAAGTTCTCCGGAGCACAGGATAATGATTCCCGTTTCGAATACAGTTCGGAGAGCGGCCGGATGGTAGACTATTATTTTTTCTACGGGCCCGATTTCGACAGGATCATCGACCTGTACCGGCTGCTTACCGGCAAGGCACCGATGTTCGCCAAGTGGACCTTTGGCCTGTTCCAGTCCCAGGATCGTTATAAGACCCAGGAGGAGATATTAAGCGTAAAGGACGGGTATCGCAACAACCATATCCCTGTCGATGCCATAGTGCAGGATTGGTACTGGTGGTCGCCGCTGCCCATCGGTTCTCATGTCATGAACCATGAGCGGTATCCCGATCCTAAAGCCATGATCGATGAATTGCACCGGGCCCATATCCATGCGATGATCTCCATATGGCCGGTATTCGGAAGCGGTACCAAGGACTTCGATGCGTTGAAAACCAAGGGATTCCTCACCAGCATTACCTGGGACAATTTCGTTACGCACACGTTCGACACCTACTATGATGCGCACAACCCCGCCGCGAGGGAACTCTATTGGGACCAGGCAAGGGACAGTGTGGTCAAGCGTTATGGCTGGGACGCCTGGTGGGTGGACCAGTGCGAGCCGGATAATGGATCCCTGCTCGATGAGCGCCGGAAGGCCGTTTTTTCCGTGGGCAAGGGCATTGACTATTTCAATTCCTATTCGTTGGAGCACTCCAAGGGGATTTATAAAGGATGGCGAAGAGATATCCCCGGCAAGCGGGTATTTTGCCTGATCAGGCAATCTTTTGCCGGCGAACAGCGCAATGCCGCTGTTTTATGGTCCTCCGATATTAGCTGTACGTTTTCCGCCCTGAGAAATCAGATCCCACAAGGTATCAATGCCTGCGTATCCGGCATTCCTTATTGGACATCCGATATCGGCGGCTATATGTCGAGAGTTTCTCCCGATGGGATCCCGGACTGGTCGCAGCCCCAATTCCGGGAGCTATTCACGCGCTGGTTCCAGTTCGGCACCTTCAGTCCGATCATGCGCATCCACGGGAAGGGCGAAAGGGCATTATTTTCCAGGAATTGGGACGACAGCACCAGGGCTATATTATTGAAGTATGACAAGATGCGGTACAGGCTGTTGCCGTACGTCTATTCGCTTGCGGGAAGAACCACCCTGAGCAACTATACGATGATGCGCGGGCTTGCCTTCGACTTCCGGAACGATCCCGGGGTCGTGTCGATACCGGATCAATATATGTTTGGACCGGCCTTCCTCGTCAACCCCGTGACGACGCAAATGTATTCCGGACCGCATGCCATGGCCGGAGTGGGCAGCAGGAAGGTTTATCTGCCCAAGGCGGTCCGGTGGGTCGATTTCTGGACCGGCGAAACGTTGGAAGGCGGCCAGACCGTCGATGCCGATGCATCGATCGGCACCCTGCCCTTGTATGTCCGGGCGGGCTCCATCGTTCCCCTGGGCCCGGATGTCGAATATGCCACGGAACCCACGGCAAAGGCAACCGAACTGCGGATCTATCCCGGAGCGGATGGCTCTTTCCCCGTGTATGAAGACCAGGGAGACGGGTATGATTATGAGCATGGCGCGTATGCGACCTATACGTTAAGCTGGAATGACCGTTCGCACGAACTGACCGTTTCGGATCGCAAAGGGAGTTTCCCGGGCATGCGGCAGAGCACGCTTTTCCATGTGGTGCTTGTGCGGCCGGGGCATGGTTCGGGACCGGATATCTGCGCGGATGCGGATAAACGCATTGAATATAGGGGCCAGGCTGTTACGGTGCATTTGTGAAATAAAGCTAAGGGGTTGAAATCACTAACGTTAACCCGCAGGTAAAGGAAGGTTGCGTTCGATAGTGCCCATATTTTTTGTTCCAATTTCCATTTTGCAATTCAATTCTTAATCGGTTCACGATCTCTTCCTGCTTGTCATCAGAAATAAAGCCCCAGGCTGACTGGGATAATCTAATTTCCTTTTGTAAAAATGCTTCCGGTCTTCCGTAGAACGCCTCCTGAAAGCCGTCTTTGCAGTCCAACGGAATGGGGATTGACGTTATTTCGACACGCCCGCCAAGGCTGGTCCTGATAAATTCAATGGTTGGATAACGCGCTTTTTCCACTTCAACCACTTCAGGGAAATATTCGGCAACCCAAAAATCGTCTAATTTTTGGGGATCAAATGTCATTATCACCACCTGCTGTTTAGTCACCCTCCTTATTTCTTTCAGCCCCTTGTCCATATCCGGCCAATGGTGCACCGTAACCATGGCCATGGAAGCATCGAACGCGTTGTCGTCGAAAGGAAGATTGTCAGCCTTTGCATTTATGGCAGGTGCTTTGCCGGCAGCCATTCGTTGTTGTCTCATGGTAACGGATGGCTCCACGGCGACAATATATTTGCCTTCGGGTTCGTAGGAACCTGCTCCTGCGCCAACATTCAACACCGTTCTTGCACCAGAAAGAGCCTTATGAACATATTGGGCAATTCTTTCGTCTGTCTGCCTGAAACTGGAATATTTTCCCCCAAACCTGTCGTAATCGAATGCGGGATTGCCGATCTCTATCATCAACCCAAATTTACGCTTTTTCAATTTTGCTACAGTCGGGTACGCATGGGGTTCCCCTCCGAACATTCCGTGGCCGAAATTGTATAAAATATGTCATTTGCGCCATGGCCGGAAGGAATTACTTTTGGTCTGTCCTATCATCATGGCAAAGGAAAAAAAGAAACTGATCGTTGTGATACCCATGCCGGGCATCTTCCTCCTGGATATCGCCGGACCCTGCGACGTATTCATGGCGGCCGAAAGAGCCCTGAGCGAAAAACCCGGTCACGGGGGCGCAGGCTATGAACTATTGCTCGCCTCGCCGGTCGACGCCAAAAAGATCATGACGCGGAGCGGCCTTGCAATAGATTGTCCGGTTTTGGTATCGGAGATCAGCAGGCCCATCGATACGCTGATCGTGGCGGGCTTCTCCCGGATGGAGATGCAAAGCGGACATGCCTTCTTTCAGTGGCTGAAGCAGATCTATCCGAAAGTACGCCGCATCGGGTCCATTTGTATCGGCACGTTCGCATTGGCCGAGGCAGGCATCCTGGATGGCAAACAAGCCACCACCCACTGGGAGTGCAGCCAGGAGTTCCAGCTCAGGTATCCCGCAGTCAGGGTGGACACGAATCCTTTTTATACGCGTGATTGCAATATATACAGCTCCGGCGGCGTAGCGTCCGGCATTGACCTGGCGCTGGCCCTTGTGGAAGAAGATTTTGGACGCGATGTGGCCTTGAGTGCGGCACGCAAGCTGGTGTTGCCTCTCAAACGCCCGGGATATCAGTCTCAATTCGGGACCTTGCTCCAGGTTCATAGCCTCGAAAACTCAATAGCCGGCAAGCTGCATCCCTGGTTGATCCGGCACCTGGGAGAAGATCTAAGCGTGGAGCGGCTGGCAGATCACAGTCATATGAGCGTTCGCCATTTTTCCAGGGTATTTCTGAGAGAAACCGGGCTTACTCCTGCCAAATTTGTTGAAAAGCTGCGAGTCGAGGTCGCCCGAAAATTTTTGGAAGACAGCGATCTCCCTATCGATCAGATCGCGGCGAAATGCGGTCTTGGCGGTCTCGTATCCATGCGCCGCAGTTTTTTGCGGAATATGATGGTTTCGCCAAGCGATTACCGTCGTTCCTTCCGGACATCCCTTCAGGACATCGTTTAAAATAAAACGCTAAAACAACTCAACATGAAAGTAGCCATCAATGGATTTGGGCGGATAGGAAGAATGACCCTAAGGGCTCTCCAGGATAAGCAAGGCGTGGAGGTTGTCGCCATCAATGACCTCACCGATATCGGGTTGCTCACCCATCTGTTTAAATATGATACTTCGCATGGGAAATTTCCCGGGACAGTCGGGCAGCATGACGGTCGCCTTATCGTGAACGGAAGGCCGATCCTCCTCCTGAGTGAGAAAGAGCCGGATAAATTGCCCTGGGCGGAGTTGGAAGTGGACGTGGTGATCGAATCCACGGGCCGCCATACAGACAAAAGTAAAGCAGCGTTGCACCTGCATGCCGGCGCTAAGAAAGTCTTGATCACCGCTCCGGCTACCGGAAACGTAAAAACGATCGTAGCCGGGGTAAACGAAGATTGGATAACGGAAGAGGATCAGATCCTTTCCACGGCCTCATGCACGACCAACTGTATCGCGCCGATCTTATATCTGCTGGAAAAAGAATTCGGGATTGAATCGGGCTTTATGAGCACCATTCATGCCTTTACCATGGACCAGATGCTGCAAGATGGCCCGCATAAGGACTATCGGAGAGCAAGGGCCGCCACCCAGTCGATCATACCCACCACGACGGGCGCCGCAAAGGCTATCGGGGAGGTCTTGCCCGGTTTGAGAGGCAAGCTGGATGGGTTTTCTTATCGGGTGCCGGTCATTGACGGCTCGATAGCCGAACTGTCCCTCAACCTGGGGAGGCAGGCTTCCGCCGCAGAATTGAATGAATTTTTCCAATATCATGCTTCCTCCTCGCTAAAAGGCATTTTGGAATATACCGAAGAACCCCTTGTTTCCGCAGATATTCTGGGCAACACGCATTCCTCCATTGTTGACGGCACGTTGACCCGGAGTATTGGGAAGCTGGTAAAAGTCGTCGCCTGGTATGACAATGAAGTTGGGATCTCCAACAGGCTGGCCGAGCTGACGGTGGAACTGGCGAGCCAGGACATTATTATTTAAACCGGTTACTTTTGAATCCGAGTCTTTTCAACCCATTTTGTATATCCGGTATGTTCATGAAAAGGTTCCAAAGTAATCCGGTCCGATAGTTCTCGATCATAACCACGATCGGGCCTTCGTCGATGGCAAGATGGGTCTTGGCATACCAGTTTCTTGTTTCGCTAAAACCGTCCGCAAATCCATAAGGCCCCCATATCTTGTCGCCTAAATCGTAATAAAGGTGCTTAAGAACCTGCATGCTGTATTGGGGCGTGTACGGGAAAGCGCTCAGTGCTGCAGTCGGTTGTATCACCCCCAGATCTACTTCCGGGCAATGAGCTGCATATCCTTTATAACTATCCCCTGCGGTAAGGCCCCAGCAATTTTCGCCATAGCCCTTATATTTCTTGGGGTTTTGTATGCACCATTGGCGATTAATTAACGTGTGGTTCGTGTTTTGTTCAAAGTAATCGGTATGCCAGTCCGTCAATCCATGAGGGTCGATACCCAAGAAGCTATATTGCGAAATGAAAAGAGGACCGCCATATTCAAAGCCAAGGGATAATTTGATCCCAAAATACGTCTTATCATTCTTATAATTGGTACTGTTCACAAATCCATTAAAATAAACTGCCGGTTCGATGGAATGGTAAGGTGATGCAGCAGCCATTACATAGGTTATGAGACCTTCATTCCATCCCTTGATGGGGAAGTTCATATCAAAATCGTTGTTCGGACTCCAGTGCCAGTATAACTTCTCATTGCCCCCCGCGGCATGCCATTTGAAATTGGCTGTTTCCCAGAGTTGAGTGATTCGTAAACGTAAATAGTTCTCGGTTGTATTGTCGGCCTTGAAATATTCTCTGGCACATAAAAGCCCCATCAGCAGGTAGGCCGTTTCCAATACATCGGCGCCATCATCCAGCCGGCCAAAAACTATCGGTTTTCCTGTGCTCCCATTTATGAAATGAGGATAGATACCATGGTAGCTATCGGCAAGCAGCAGAAAATTTACCATTTTTACCAGCCGTCTCGCAGCCGTATCGCGCCCTATCCATTTCCTGTTCACCGCAACGATAGTTGCCATTACGCCCATTCCGGTTCCGGCCATGGCGCAAGCGTCCGCGCCAAACGGATGATCGTTGATATTCGGAGTACTGTCTGCTTCATTAATCCAGTCCCAATAATATTGCCCATAAACCGTATTATCGCGTTCTCTGGAGAGTCCGCTCACGGGATGGGCATAGTGCCAGAAATAGCGAAAGGTTTGTCGTTGCACGATATCCAGCAAGACAGAATCAGAGATGTTCCTGATGATGCCAACGGGCGCAATACTATCTGGGAAGGTATGGGGTTGCTGAAACGGTCTTTGAGCAAACACGCTGGTCGTGGCCAAGGCACTGGCAAGGAAAGCAACCAGGGAAAAGTATTTCATTTTTTCAGGATTTATCAGACATCCATAATTTCAAGCATATCATCGTGCAAGAAGAGGAGGTTCAACCCAAATTTAGCGCTTTTTCTATTTTGCGATATCCGGCTATTCATGACGTGCCGGGAAATGATCTACCTGCCTACCAGCAAGCTTCTACTCCTGACAGACTGCGCGCTGAAATACCCGAGACTTCCGCCCGAAATATTACTGGTCGGGTTCGCCGGGGAGGCCGTATTCCCCGACCCGCTTGCGTTACGTTGGAGCGAATACCAGTATCCATAGACTGCTGAATCCAGATTGAGCATGTCGATCCGTACCGAATCGCCCGTTTTGATGTCCCGGGCGGGATCGTTGGTGTCATTGTTGAAATTCAACGGTCCATGAACCTTCAGGCCGTCGGCAAATTCATCGTTTGCAACGAAGACGGTTTTTTCCTTCCGTCCATTGACATATTGTACCCACCGATAATAATTGGGGATGCCGGGAGGATCGGAATAGGCGATCGAAATATAACGCCGGGAGGTGAGGTCATCATTACTTACATACATCGTATCCAGACCGACGGGTTGCGGCATAGTAGAAGAGGCTGAATAGTCCACCCCATTTATGACAACCTTCAACACGTATGTTTCACCCGGAACCCCCGTGAGGTTATTGTTCGTGTAGACCCCCGGAGTCGATTCGGCAAGGGGAAAGATAGTTACTCCATTTTCGACGGTGACCGTAGCCCCGCTAACGCCGGCGAATGTATTGTCTGAACTGAAATCCTTGGTCTGAGTTATGGATACGGCGCTGGCGCCAGGTTGGTCGCTGACCACGCCTTCGATGACATATTTAGATTCGCCTGAATTCAGGTGCACGCTTATCACCCTCTGGCAAGAACTTATCAGAACAATGACACCCAGCCATATGGGAATAGGATTCATCCGGTACATATACTAGAATTTGAAGTTATAGGAAACGGTAGGAACGAAAGTAAAAAGCGAGGTCTCTACTGCCTCGGTGATATTCGGGTCGGTCTTGCCCTGCCGGAAATCGATCTGGTAGGGATTCTTTCGCCCATACGCATTGTAGAGGCTAAAGACCAGTTCGCCCGAGAATTTATGGGTTTTCTTCAACTGTTTAGTGGCGCTAAGGTCCAGTCGATGATAGTTTGGCTCGCGATAACCATTCCGGTTAGTATAATAGAAATACACATTCCCATTCAATGTATATTTCCCATCGGGAAATGTAACCGCTTCGCCCGTATAAAATACCCAATCGGCGGAAAAGGTCCACTTAGGGTTGAATTCATAGACTCCCACGATGGCGATATCGTGGGTCCTGTCCTGGCGGGCCTTATACCACCGGCCATCGTTGATCCCATCGATCTGCCTCTCCGTTTTCGACAACGTGTAGGCCACCCAGCCGGTCAGCCTGCCGACCCTTTTCTTCAGCATCGCTTCGACCCCAAAAGCACGTCCTTTTCCGAAGAGCAATTCCGATTCAATGGGGCGATTGGTAAAGACATTCGCCCCATTCCTGTAGTCAATTTGGTTTTGCATAGTCTTGAAATAGGTCTCGACCGACAACTCGTACCTGTTTCCGGAGAGGTTCTTATAATAGCCTGCGGACCATTGGTCGGCGATCTCCGGTTTGATCACGTTGGTATTGGCCACCCACTTGTCCGTCGGGTTATTGCTTGTGGAGTTGGAAATGAGATGGAGATGCTGGGTATTTCTGACATAGGATGCCTTTAGAGAAGTCATGGGAGTCAATTGGAAACTGGCTGCTATGCGCGGTTCGGGATTGACATAGGTCTTTACGACCTGGCCGGAACGGTAAATCATGGTGTCGGTTATATTTCCGTTGGCATCAAATTTATAGTACTCCCCTTTCCCCAAGACTGAAAATACCGAAAGGCGCATTCCAAAGGTAAGGTTGAATCGTGTGCTTGCTTTCCATGTATCCGTAACATAAGCGGCACTCTCCAGGCTGTACCTTCTCGGAAGCGCCTGGGAATTGATGCCGGGATCATTGCCGATCGCGGTAATTTCTCCGGGCCGGATGGTATGGAATATGGTATTGAAACCAAAATTGGCGCTATGATCCGAGCTGGCGTTCCATTGCAGGTCTTCCTTTAAATTCCAGTCCCGTATCTGGGAAAAAATGTCGAAATCACTGCCGTCCTGGTTAGCATTGATCCTATAATCATAATTGCTATAGATGAGCGAGGTATTGGAGAACAACCTTTTGTTGAATAGGTGATTCCATCGTAGGGTGGCCGTGGTATTCCCCCAGTTGATCCCAACCCTGTTGGACTGCCTGAGGACGTCCCGGCCAAAATAGCCCGACAGGTATAACCGATCCCTATTCCCAAAAATATAATTGGCTTTGACGTTCAGGTCATAAAAATACAGCCGGCTTCTGTTAATATTGGAGTCCGGGGAGAGCTTCAGGAATTGATCGAGATAGGTCCTACGGCCAGAAACCAGGAAGGATGATTTATCCTGCTGGATCGGACCTTCTACCATCAGACGGGAGGATATCAGCCCAATGCCTCCGTTCACCCCGTAATTCTTGTTGTTCCCATCGTTCATTTTAACGTCTACGACAGACGATAACCTGCCGCCATATTGGGCAGGCATATCGCCCTTAAAGACGGAGACATTCTTGATCGCATCCGAATTAAAAGTGGAAAAGAATCCCAACAGATGAGTAGGGTTGTAAACCGTTGCCTCATCCAGGAGGATCAGGTTCTGATCGGCGGTTCCACCCCGAACATAAAAACCGCTATTCCCATCGCCAGCCGGCTTGATACCGGGGAGCAACTGAATCGTCTTAAGGATATCCCTTTCCCCAAAAATCACCGGCATCTTATTTGCTTCCCTGATACTGAGTTTTTCCAAACCCATTTGCGGGCTTTGAAGGCTACGGCTGCCTGGAGTAGCTGTGACCGTATACGCCTGTAAATCCCTGACCTCCTCATCCAGTTTGATATTTTGGACCAAATCTGCGTTCAGCTGGAATTCCTCTACCTCGGGTTTGAAACCCACTGCACTGACTGTCATCCGGTAAGGCCCACCCGAAGGGAGGGTAAGCGAATAGAACCCATATTCGTTGGTCGCAGTACCGGTGGGCGGGTCGGTGATACGGATCGTCGCACCCAGAATGGTCTCCCCGGTCTTCGACGATCGGACCGTACCACTGACGGCAAATCGAACGGATGTTTTCTCTGTCGCCGGAAGCGGCGCCTCCCTCTTCCGCGACCGATCTTTTTTAATAACAATATTGATGCCTACCTGCTTGTATTCCAAGCCCCTGCCTTTCAGGATGGCCATCAGAATACTGGCAACGGATTGGTTCTTTACATCGAGATTGATATTTTGTTCCCCCTCCACATCTTCGGCCCGCGCAAGAAATTTGAATGGGGTGAGCCTTTCGATCTCCAGGATCGCCTCATTCATGGAGGAATGTATCAGGCGAATAGATATGTTTACCTCCTCCACACGCTGGGCATGGCCTACGCTCGACGAGAGGGAAGCCAGCATCGTCATTAATCCAGCCAAGAAAACCGATACTCTCATAATAAAAGATTGATACGGACAAATTGTTTGATTGTTTGTGTTCTATTGGCAGGCAGTTCCTGTGATACGGATCGTACTGCTGGAATCGTCTGTGCGGAAGTCCATATCCGTTGTCTCTTTCAGGGCCTTCAGCATTTGTTGCAGAGAAATGCGGTTATCAAAATTCAGGTAGTAACGGCAGCGACCGATGGCTGGATCAGTAAACACAAATCGGGTATTGTACCACCTGCCCAGGCTCGCCGCAATCTCTTCCATCGTCTCCCCGGAGAATTGCAATTTACCTTCCCGCCATCCCGTCACCTTGTTGGTATCGATCACCGACATAGCCGACTTTCCGGTGCGAGAATCCCTGCGCAGTTGCCTTGCGGGCGTCAGCACCCCGAGCAAACGGGCGCTATCGCGGACCGCCACCCTTCCGCGGATGACGGTGACCGAGGCAAGTGGTTCGTCTGCAAAGGCCTTCATATCAAAACTGGTCCCCAGGACGGTGGTCGTGAGAGAACCGGCATGTACGATAAAAGGGTGACCAGGATCCGGCCTCACGTCGAAAAAACCTTCGCCTTCGAGGACTATTTCCCTCTGTCCGCCACCCGCGTCGCCAAGGGCAGGAGAATAGCGGATCGAACTGGCTGCATTCAACCAGACCCTGCTGCCATCCGGGAGGAGAATAGCCTGAATTTTGCCTGAAGGATTGCTCGCTGTAACCCATGCCGGCTGTGGGGTCTGACCCAAATATTGCCGGGCAATCCAGACAGCAGAAAACAAGATGGCTAAGGTTGCCGCGACATGCCAGGCCCGAAGCCTGACGATCTTTTTGGGAGTAGTCCTTAGCTGGACCTGCAACCGATGAAGCATTCGCTGTCGCAAATTTTCCCTCTCATCAGGCTGGCTGCCAGGCCATTCTACCGGTCCAACCTCCGCAGTCCTGTACCACTCCATCAATTCCTGCCACTCTTCGGCCGTCAGTTCGCCAGAAGCATACTTATAGATGAGCTCATCCAATCGCGATTGATCCATTGGTCGCCGGTTTAATCCATAGTACACCCCAGAGCAGGGTATCCCTAAACGGGCGGTGGAATTTTTTTCAGATGAACAGGGAAGAGCAGAATACACCCATTTTTTGGATGGAATTCCGGATGGCCTTCAGCGCCTTAGTCATGTAATACTCCACGGATTTGCTGGAAAGATCCATTTTTTGGGCGATATCTTTCACTGAAAGCGCCTCTTCCCGGCTGTAGGTGAATACCAGCCGCGCCTTTTCGGGTAGCTTTTCAACGATTCCCCGGAGGTACTCTTCCAGGAACAGGGCGTCCAGTTGCTGTTCGGTTTCGTTATGCATATCCCGCGCGGGTAGATTCCCCGCGAGAAGCTCCTTGCGCCTTTTATTCCGGGCCATAGCCTTGAATACAGAAAATTTAACCGCCGTGCCCAGGTATGCAGGGAGGCTTTGGATCTCCAGGCTGTCTCGTCTGAGCCAAAGCCCCATCAGCACGTCATGCACGATCTCTTCGGCCGTCTCTTTGGAACGCATGTAGTAGAAACCCGTAGCGACAAGTCGTTCCCAGTAGCGGTTATAAATTTCGGTGAAGGCGGCTTCCTGGCCGTCTCTGATCAAAACTAGCAGCTCAGTGTCGCTCGAATTGGAATAAAATGCCATTTGACAAATGATCGGCAAAAATACAATATCCGGTCTGCTTTTTTTGCTATGACTAAGGACACCTGGTGTGCCTTTAAGCGCCCGGGAGCGGGTTATTAACAATGTCTGGAAAAAAATACATGAAAGAATAGCTGAATATAACGAGATTGGGCTATCTAAAATAAACCATATGTCAAAAAGTAAAAAAGTGGCAAAGAAAAAGCCCGCTCCGAAGAAAGCTGCGCCAAAAAAGGTTGCTAAGAAATCACCCGCTAAAAAATCCCCAGCCAAGAAGACAGCCGTCAAAAAAGCCGTTAAGAAAGCCGCACCAAAGAAAAAGGCGCGTAAACCCAATGCCGCTTTTATGGCGCCCCTGGCAACAACCGCGGTCCTGGCAGATGTGGTTGGTACCAAACCCTTGCCGAGAACAGAAATTATCCGGAGTATCTGGGTGTACATCAAGAAAAATAAGCTGCAGGATTCAACCAACAAACGCATGATCAATGCGGATGCAAAATTGAAACCCTTGTTCGGCGGGAAGTCACAGGTCTCGATGTTCGAACTGGCCGGGATCGTGAACAAGAATGTAAAGAAGAGTTAATCAGGAATCGGCTTAAATCGATCCTTGTTTGGCTCCTCTCACTCGCTATCTTTGTGAAATCTATGGCAGAGAATATGACTTACGAGGAATTGGTTAGAAACCATCCTGGCTCCCTGGTCGAGAAGATCGTGACAGAGGTCGTTAATAAGGATACCGTCGACGTTCATTTTGAAACGGAAGACGACCAGGAGTGGGCCGTAATAAAAATTCATCTCTATGAAGAAGACAAGGAAATGGCACTCCGGTTGCTTGAGAAAAATAAATGGGTATTGCAATTTGGATACTATGATGAAGATGACGAATTCATAGAACTGCTTCAGCCGCTGACCCAGACGGAAATTGACCTGATTCCCAAGGGCCTTCAAAAAGTCATGCTCAAAGTCCTGACTGATGAAGAAGGCCTGCGGCTTCCGGGCAATTTCTTGTCGAGATAGGAGTGACCTATGATACGGAAGAAAATATTGATGAACAGGCCCGGGTGTTGGGGGTCATTTTAACCGTAAATTGTTATCATATGAACAGCATTTCAAGGAGACGTGCCATTAAAACGATCGCTGCCGGCGGCGGCATCTTCCTGCTGTCTCCCAGGACGGTCTTCTCCACGCCAAGAGCCACCAAAGATAAACTGGGGGTAGCGCTGGTCGGCCTGGGCTACTATAGCACCGACCTGCTGGCGCCGGCCCTGCAACAAACCAAACACTGTTACCTCGCCGGCATCGTAACGGGTACCCCCGCCAAAGCACAAGCATGGCAAAAAAAATACAATATCCCGGATAAGAACATTTACAACTATCAGAACTTCGACAGCATCGCTAACAACCCCGATATCGATGTGGTCTACATCGTCTTGCCACCCTCCATGCATAAGGAATACGTAATAAGGGCCGCCAACGCGGGCAAAGAAGTTTGGTGCGAAAAACCCATGGCATTGACAGAGGCGGAATGCACGGCCATGATCGATGCGTGCCGGACCAACAAGAAGTCGCTTGCCATCGGTTATCGCCTGCAGCATGAGCCGAATACCCAGGAGTGGCGCGCATTGGTGAAAGGACAACAGCTTGGCAAGGTGAAGAAAGTCAGCTGTGCGGCCGGTTATCGCGAAAATCGCACCGATCACTGGAAGCAAAAGAAAGAGATGGGTGGCGGAGTATTGTACGATATGGGCGTGTATGCTATCCAGGGAGCCAGATTAGGGACAGGCATGGAACCCACCTCCATCCTTTCAGCACAAACCTCCACTACGCGACCGGAGATTTACAAAAACGGCCTCGATGAGACGACCATGGCGACGCTCGAATTTCCCGGTGCGGTGACCGCCGACATCAAAACCAGTTTTGGGGAGTATATGAATTTTATTACGATCAGCTGTGATAAAGGGGACATAAAAATGCAGCCCTATTCCGAATACAATCGTCAGAACGGCACGAGCCCCCTGGGTATTATCCATCATCCCTACGAGGTTCCCTTCCAACAGTCCAAACAAATGGACGACGACGCCCTATCCATTATAGAAAAGCGGCCCATGCTGGCGCCGGGCGAGGAAGGTCGGCGCGATATTCGCGTTGTCGAAGCGATCTACAAGGCCGCCTCTTCAAAACAGCCCGTGAAGCTCTGATTCCGGTCCTTTGTCGGTAGGTATGGTTCATTAGCTTAGCCCAATGAAGGATAAAGCAATTCTTAGAACTCTTCTAGTAATAGCAATTATTCCTCTTGTGGATTTGATTTTCGCAAGAATATATAGGCATGCGATTAGCAGAACAGCACATATGACAAATGCAGAATATGTCGACTACTACGACAACCAAGGCGATCGTCTTCCTTATGGTGATATTTATGGTGTTGTGTTTCTCCTTTTGTAGCTGTCGATCGCAAAATTCAGAAAAATACAATTTTCATCGAGACATTTACGACTATAAAAATGGAAAATCTCGTAATCTTACCGGTCTTTCGAGAAGTAGAGATGCATTGAGCTTAGATACTCTCGAAAATGGGTTTGATTCCATTGAAATGAGGATATGGGTGACATACTCGAGAATAGACACGTTCCAAATAGTGTCAATAAAGAAAGCATCTAATTCGTGGATAGGAAGTTATTGCCAATCGACTCTTCATTTCAACGAGGACCATGACTCTATTTTATCCTACACCAAAACCCAAATGCCAGTTACCCCGAAATTGGGATGGCCTGATCTCATTGATTCTCTTTTCAGATTAAATATCTTAACGTTGCCCGATTGCCGAAAAATCCAAGGCTATGATTTCCCGCTGGATGGAGGAAATACTGTTCTATTCGAAGTGGCGACACAAGAGAAATATAGGTTTTATATGTACCAGTTACCTAGTACCTACAAAGCCAAATTTAAAGAGGCTGCCAATATTGACAATATTTTACGGCTATTATCCGATCAATTTTCGATTAGATATTTGGCAACATTTTAAACGACTTCTTTGTTTTTATCGAACAGGGCTTATTTTGGCATGTACGTGCATTATTGCCCAGGCCCGCTATTCGATTCTTCAACAATGGGCGGGACTTTTAGCCAAAACTCGCCCAAAATTGCCCATAGCTAGGGAATGCCTGCTAAGAGGCCTACGGAAAGGACTTTATGTAACTCGGAAAATCATTTTCCAATAGAACTTTGGTGAATGGAATATACCATCGAACAACTAGAAGTATTGATAGGCATGCAAGTTTTGCATGTTCGGACATGAAAGCTTCCCTAGAATTTGTAGCGATATAAATTAGAAAAAATCGCTAAAATTGGGATGTAATGAAAAAGACAAAATTCACCGAGAGCCAAATTATTGGCATTTTAAAGGAACAGGAAGCCGGCAAGAAGGTCGCCGAGATCTGCCGGACTCATGGGATCAGCCAGCCGACATTTTACGGATGGAAGATCAAATATTCAGGGCTGGAGGTTAACCAGGTTAAGCGAATGAAGGAGTTGGAGTCAGAGCTAAGCCAGTATAAGAAGATCGTGGCCGAACAGACCCTTCATATCACGATACTAAAAGACGTAATTGAAAAAAAGCTATAGGGCCTGCTGAAAAGCGAGAGCTGATCGCCTATGCGAACCAGGAGCATAAGATCAGTATTCGGCAGGCCTGCAAGCTCTTTGACACCCATTGTTCGATGTACTATTACAAGGCGGACCGGAGGGATGACGAACCCATCCGGGAAGCTTTTTCCCAGTTGGCCGTCAGGCACAATCGCTGGGGCTTCTGGATGATGTTTCGACGGCTTAGAAATCTGAATTATACTGACAATCACAAGCGCATGTACCGGATTTACACTGCGATGAAGCTAAACCTGAGACGCAAGCAAAAAACGGCTTCCGGCAAGGATTCTGGAGCCTTTGGCCCAACCCATTGCCCCCAATCTGACGTGGTCGATGGACTTCATGCATGATGGTCTGATCGGCGGTAAGCCATTCCGGTCATTCAATATCATCGATGACTTTAACCGGGAATCCCTGGTTATTACGCTTGATACCAGTCTCACCAGCCAGCGCATCATCCGCGAACTGAACAAATTGATCGAGTGGAGAGGGAAACCGGCGAAGCTAAGGGTAGACAATGGTCCTGAATTTGTGTCTGCAGCGATGGAGCAATGGGCAGACGAAAATCAAATCCAACTGAAGTTTATTCAAAAGGGAAAACCTCACCAGAATGGCTATGTCGAACGATTCAATCGAACCTACCGGGAAGAGATCCTGGACAACTATGCCTTTGAGAGCCTGGCTCAGGCCAGAATGATGACGCAGGCCTGGATTTGGGTCTATAACAACGAGAGACCCCACAGCTCTTTGGGATATATGACCCCACGGGGGTTCCTGTTGAAATATGGTAAATGCCCTAACGCACAAGACCCCGCCTTCGCATTTCCCACATTCCAACAGGACGAAGAAAACAAATGGGAAACTATGTTCTTAACCGCTACAAGCTAAGGGAAGCTTTCAAGGGCACTTGTTGCTTTCCTGACCCCCTACAATTAATTTGTAAAGTATTGTCTAATTTCCCTTTACTATTGTGAAACCTGCTCTTGAATGAATTCTTCGTCCCATGGATGGGTGCATTATATAAAATCATCCATATTCAATCCCCCCTTTTTCATTATATTCTTCATTTCGTCCAATAATCTTGGACCAATAGAAATGTTCTTATCGACTACGTCAATTCCAAGTATCTCTTCAATTTTTAAAAATAATTCGTAGCAAAATTCTTTATCTTCAGTGTCAAGTTCGGAATCCTTAATTTTTTCTATAGAATCTAAGACAATTTGTCTTAATAAATCAACTTGCAAGTTAGCTGATTCAAGATGATGCAATAGCTGGTCACAACACGAATTTATTTCAGCATTGATAAATACTTTGTCTTCTTCAATACTGAATTCTACAGCTGGCTGCAAATATGCGTAATGTTTGAATTTGTCTCTATCACGAAAAGAAATAATATTCTTATAGATTTCTTTGGTGTCCATATATCTAGTTGAACTTCAAATTTATAAAAAAATAGAACTCCATAGAATAAATTTAACCAGGATCACAACACAGAATTCGTTATAAAAAAATCCTCGAGATCAGTGAGGTAAATTTTAAGATCAAAATCTTGGATCAATAGTTCAGAAATATCCAATGAGCGTTCCATATACTTGTTTGCCAGATATCTGCAAAATTGTACGTTGGTCATCTTTATTGCAATAAGAAAATCCAATTCCAACCCGATTTCGATTTTATTTTTGCGTTGATTGTAGAATAAACTCTTCCCTACAGAATTAGTACCGAAGATTTGGTTTTCACACACTTCGATATAAAATATTTCCTTCACTCCGGAGCCATAGGTCCGATCTTCAAAATACTTGGGTAGTTTACCAATAAATATCTGATCGGCATATGAGACCGATTCAATCAAATCTTTCGAATACCAACCATTATTCCATACTTTCATCTTTTCCAAGGCACTTTATTTCCTGGGGGTAAATCACCATTATTATAATAGTATTGCATAATTAGAACTGACTCTAAAAATCTGACCTGTAACTTATTTCCTGTAAAAATCACCTGCGATTTTAGACCAGGCGGTAAGGCACTATATCCGTACCGCGAATATTCCGCAGGACCAATTACATTATCTTTCTTTGTGGTACCAAATTTCCAAGTATCCCCAACGTTCAATGTTACTAACTCGGGCAAAGACATAAATGGTCGCCACCACTTAGATGTCACGATAGGATATTGAGCTTGCTGGCTGGCATAAATCTCATATAGCTTTTGAATTTCACTGCCCCCGTTCTTCCCAAGATACGCAAGAATGGCAGGGGTTGCTGCAACGAGCTTTTTTAATGCATCTTTGGTGATTGCCTGCTTGACGGATTTCTGTGTAATAAGGTCCCAAATATCCTCCTTAAGTTCCCAAGCCAGAGCACCAGCAAAGACCGTCGCTCCAAGGGGCAATCCAACCTCTGGTCCATATGCAGACCCTCCCTCAGTTGCCTCAGCACCAGCTGCACCTGCCAAAGCAAAGGCTGCGAGAATAGATTTATGAGCAGTACCTTGTTGTTGCTTTCTTTTGCCTGGCCCGGGCCCTTCACCGTCACCTTCGCCGGAACCGGAAGGCGGACCACCACTGCCTGTTTCATTAGATACATATCCGTTTAAACTCCCACTTGTATAGGTCCCGATGGAATTACAAAAGTCCCAGAGTAACGTTCATTAGTTTGTTGGGTATGATAGAAGTCTGATGAGTCTTGAGGTCATCCTATATCGCCTTCATTAAGCAATGCGCCACGAGTCCCTGCGAGGCATGTGACTTCGCATTTATAGACTTGCAAATTTACGTTGAACAAGATTAGCAGGTAAAAGTGCAAATACTTGAGCACACTGAGCGATTAGTTCAAATCATCATCAAATGTTCCAAATCAATTACAAATTCATGCATCTCAGGTCGATATTTGCCATCAACGGCAAAGTCATGCAAGACACGATAAATATTCCATTTATTATTTTCGATCTTCAAAAAATACGGATCCCCCGATCCGGCTAAACAGGCTCCAATAGGAAGAAAGTCCTTTTTTGTGACAATAATGCCTGGATAGGACTGAAATGATTCTTGAATTTGTTCATTGGGAGTTAACCACTGCATTTGAACACCCATTCCCGACCTATCCTGATCTGCCGCAATGTAAAATTGTTGTTCGATAATTCTACAATTTTTTACTAAATCTATATACACAGCCAAGAAGCTTATACTGTTAAAATATTTTTTCAGTAAACCGATTTCCTCCGATGTAGCGATTCTACCTTGAAAAAATTTATTATCACTTAATTTCAATATCTCCATTAGACTCATATTTGAGAGCAAGCGGCCCGTCCTTTGTCACAATTGTTGACCAGCCCGGTTTAGCATTAGGCTTCAGGATGGCTACCAAAGAATTTCGAATATAAATCTTTGCATACTTCAACAAATCAAAATCATTTGATAAAACGAAGACAATGTTGATTTCATTTCTAGATTGAATTGGCAAAGGTTGTTTTCGAGGATCAAAGAAATCTGCGGTGTTAAGAAGGGGCATTTCAGATTTTTTCCATTCTGTCTTCTGTGGTGTGAGGCTCTGATTGTATAACCAAATATCGCCAATTATTTGATCTCCATCCATGAGATAGCCATAGCATACATTGCCGTCATCTTCTATAATGACCGAATATTGCTCGCATTGAGTGCAAAAACTACGTTCAAAAAATTCAGACACTTTAGTTCTATTTTGAAGGTATTGCAAGAAATCTTCCGGCGTCCCATTCAGTTTCCCAATATCGTGTTCGGGTCATTTCGAAAGCCTTTCGGTCAATATTAGACGGGGCCTCTCCAGTATTAGGATGGTTTTGACTATAATTCTCGCCGATGCGATGATCAGATCGAGTCATTGTCAAAGTTGATCTTTTCAGAAAGCAATAGTCCTTCAACCAAATAGTTCAAATCCCATTCATCAAGTTTATTTTTTAAATACGCATCATATAACAACCGTACATCCTGCCTCCTAATAACGATACTACGCATATCTTCACTTAAAAGGATAGGAACACTAGCCCCTTTCTTATCTAAGCCTTTTCGATAGGCAGAAACTTCACTTTCTACCTCCTTTTTAAAGTCATGCAAAGCGACCTTCTCATTAAACAGGTCGTTTATTTTACTTAATAACATGCGCCAATGACTTTCGCTAACCAATCTTGCCCGAAAAAGCCGCCTTTGAGCGACTTCCCTTCCTGGAATTAATAGGGTCAAAATTATGCGGAAATATAATGAAAATATAGGTCTGACTGTCGAGGAGATGCTTGTCCACAGCGAGAGAATATAATTCTGAATATTTTGACATCACCTACATTTTGTATAGTTAAATTTCCGCAACAAGGCTAATATTCATTGTTTTATAATTATCAAAACATTCCTTCATTAGCCCCATATAGGTATCCAGTTTTGTTCCGGATGGTAATTTTATGGAGGGAACATAGGACTCGACTCCTTGCTCTCTTTCAAAGCACCACTCACCCCCCTTTTGACTCATATACACTTCACCCAGATAGGCTATCAAATATAAGTAAGCGTCTCTAAAAAATACAGTCATGGCGGGTCTTCGTTTACGATAAGCGCTGTCGATCAAACGGAGACTTTCGATATAAAAGCCAAGCTTCTCAATCGGAATTTTCAATTTGGAAGAAAGGTTTTCGAAATAATGTTTGCCCTGCTGCAAGAAAAGGACCGAATCAGATTTTAGGTCAGAAGGAACTCCTCTTTGCTCTGCATATTCTTCTACATTAGAATTGGCAAGACTGTCGGGAGTACTAACAAATGCAACTTGAAGAACAGCATTCTGACGGAATTGCAGCAGACAGATCAATTTCCCGGAGTTGAACAGACGGCTAGAGCGAGATGAGGAAGAGCAAAGTTTAGAACGGGGCAGAGGAAGGCGACGATGATGGCATTCGGGAGAAGGAAAATGAGGATAAAATCGGATAAGTTGGCAGAGTTAGTGGAGGACGGGCGGTTCTGGCCGGTTCATTTGAGCATATATATTTCGCGTTGTTGCAGATTCGCGAACGGCATCGTAGTATTGAGCCGTTCTTATTAAGCGCGAGGGGGTTCTCCGGTTGGCGAAGATTCAGGGAAAAGACGGCTTACTACCAGTGCCTTCGCGAACTGCATGCTTGGGGGTATGTCCAGTACTAATCGAAGAGGGGGAGACTTGGAAAGTGTTGGATGAGATCGCAAATTACCTGGCGCAAAGCGCCCAACATTCAAGCTAACCCTAATTGTCAGATTAAATCTTGACTATTTCAGCTAACCTTTGATCAGTTTGCAATTCAAATCAAAAAAAGCCCTCGCTTTCACATATCCTTTGTCCGCCGCAATTTTCCAAAGTCTACAAGCTTCAACTCGGCCATTTAGTTTGTCTATGCAAAGACCGGCGCCAAAATAAGCTTCTCCGAAATCGGAATTCAGATCGCTCGCCTTATTAAAATCGCACAACGCATCTAAAAACCTCCTCAACAAGTACAAAGAAATGGCCCTATTATAGAAGACTACATAATTTTGAGAATCTAATAAGACAGCACGATTCAATTCTTGAAGCCCCGATGTATCGTTTAGCTTGATTTTGCAAAACCCTAAATAAGTAAGCGTTTCTGGGTTATCTGGTTCCTTTCGGTAAGCCAACTGCAGATCCTTAATTGCACATGAATTTGCACCCTGTTTGAGAAAGCAGATCCCGCGTCTTAGTGTTGCCTCATTTGCAAAAATATTAACTTTGAGCAAAGCATTATAGGTTGTAATAGCATCCCTATATTCGCCCAAGAATTCCAATGCCATTCCTTTTTTAATATAAGCGCCCGCGAAATACTTATTCTTTTGAATCGATTCATTATACAAATCTATTGCTTCCTTATATTTTTTTTCGTCGTAATATTCATTACCTTCCTTAAAAGCGGCGTCTGCAGCCCTGCCTGTGCAGGCTAAGCTAAATAAATAGAATAGGGTCGAGTAAATGAAATAATTGCTGATTGAGTATTTGGAGTTCCAAAAAATCCACGCCATAACAATTTTCCGTTAAACATATTTTTTAAACTCACCATTGATTTCTGCACATATTTCAACACCTGCTTTGCCTGTGTCGAAAATTAAATAATAATCAATCCCTTTGTCCTTTGAAAATTCCTGGAACCTTTTTGACTTGCTCATCAATGCCAAGAACTCGCTTTTCATTTCATTCAATTCATGTCTGACATCATATTGTGATATGTTCTCAAAATACAGCACGTCTAAAGATCCATTAACGAATAACCGATCATTAGCAGATTTGCCCAATAAAAATGGCCCTACCTTGAAAGGGATCTTATCTTCAATAAATTCTATTGCGGTTTCCAACTTTTTAACTAATTCCTCTTCCATGGCATGTTACCAAACTCTTTTGATGAATTTGGGGTCTATTTTTTGATTGTAAATCACTTCCGTTCCTCCACCCGCTCCCGAATTCCCACCAGTTACTAATCGCGGTCCAAGAACAGGCGTAACGCCCGAATTTTGGAGACCTCGCGCATCAATCTGAAGCAACGCACTAGGAACACCACGGTTCAAGCCCAAATTTAAGTCAATTTGCGCTTGAATTGGCGTTAATCCACCATTTGGTGTTGCATAAACGAGCTTTTCGGTCGTTGAGAGAGCGAGTCCCTCCTTGGCTATATTGCCTGCAGCCCCTGCCGATGTATAATGATATAGGACATCAGGTACCGCAGTTGGAGATGCTAGTGTTGTGCCGCCTACGGCAGGGGCATCGGATGATGCAATCCTAAAGCCTAAGCTGGCTTCAGAAAAGGTCATTGACGGTACACCCGCCTCAGTAATTGGGGTTAAGGATTGCAAAGTAGCAGTAGCATCAATGATCGATGATTGGTTGCACCGCTTTGGCGTGATCCATGATATTGTTTGCTGACGCGGTGGCGTTTTGTATAGGGCCACTACCTGGCATAGAAGATTGGTCGGAAGTATTCGTTCCAATGCGATTCATTGCACCCAGCGCATCGTTTGTCCTTATATTAAAATTCGTCAACGCATTGGCAAGGTAGAGTTGACCCATGGCGCCGTTTCCAGATGCAAAAGCAAGAACCGCAGGGAAGAATTCCTTCCCTTCTAAATCAATTCCAGTAGCAGGATTATTTTCAGCATATGCGTATGGAGTGCTGTAGACGTATTTGCTGGCAAGAGGATCTACCTGCAAGAATCTTCCGATCTGTGGGTCATGATTCCGGAACCTAAATTGATAAACATCCCACCCTAGGTCTTCATCTAATAGCTGGCCAACAAATTTATGTTCATTTTCAGCGTAATTTCGCTTTAATGCCCTATCACTTATTCCTTCCATCGTCAATCCAAAAGGGTAATAGTGATCCTCTTCTAGCATCGGCCCTCGGACATGTGTAACCTGAAAATTATCAAAGTACACTGGGATATTCTGAGTCTCGTCGCTAAGGTAGATATACAAATATCCGCTCTTATCAATAGGAAGGTTTGTCAGCGTGTGGTGATGGAATTCCTGGTCAGTGCCTACCTGGTCAAATCCGCTAGAACTAGCGACAAAATTGAATTGATTGTCAAAGAGCACCCAATTTACAAAAGCATGTGGCCGGGTCTGGACAATGGTTGAGCCCGTGTCTGATAGAAAGTTGGTCAAATTTGAGCTTAAAAGAGAGCTATTTGCACCTAGTTGCGTCGCTGTTGGGTGACCACCGGCGGGCAGCCCGCCTACCCCGCTTATTAAGGCAGACAGCAGATCAGGCAAAGGATTCGCCGGCGCACTGGGTGCACTGCCATTGAGATTGTACCAGCTGCTGACCCTTATGCTGAACTGGTCGCCTGCCATGACTTTCAGGGTAATTCCGACGCAAGAAAAAATTAATTTTTTACAGGTTTATACTTAATATATCTTGGACGATTAGGCAACGCAACTGCAAAATGATCCGACTTTTAGCCCGCTTTTTCAATATTAAATGGTTTCAAAACGCCAGTATTTTGGCTGCACGCATGTTCGGGTCTCTTGCCTCTCAATGTTGTAAAAACACCGTGAAAAGATCTGACCCGCGACGCCTTTTCCGATAGTTACGACCCCAATCTTATTGTGTGGCAAAGTGCTTAAACTAGATAAAAAATTAACTAACGCAGTTCATTCTTGAGTTCAGATGACGTCTAGAAAGTAATCTCGAATACTATCCCCATAATTATAAAACTGATCGAATCGACTTGCAATATCAATCTCAAGAGCTCTGATCTCATTACCACTTAATCCAAATACTTTTCTCAAAGCCCACTTAAACAGACTATTCTTTGTATTAGCCCGATATGCACTATTGAGAAGACTGACTCCATCCTCCTCCTTAAGCAATGGATCAAAGTGCCAAAAAGCTACCGTCAACATCCAACCAACAATAAAATTAAAGTCCGCATTATCTTTGTACGCACGTAAATAGGTTCTAATGTTTCCGTGGAACATATCCTTGATATCAGATTCGGCAAAATTCTCGCAGACTATCCCTTCAACCAAAATATACCACAAAACAAAACTTTGATTAATCAATAGCGCCCTATCGAGTCGGTTTCGTAAGAGTCCTGCCTCAGTATTAATTATTAAGTCATTAAAATCGTTCATTAGGCCTTTATCTGGTAAAAGACGGGAAAAACACTTTGGGAGGTCCGGTCTTGGTGAATAAGTCAAGGAGAAATAATATCATAAATATAACGATAAGAATTTTTGCCCAAAGTGGCATTTTCGTGTCCGCGTTGAAGCGACTTATCCTTTTGAGCGGTTTTGGTCCGTTCGATTGTATTTTCCCTTTGTCTTTGATCATGGTGAGGAGTCTCGAAAATATGGCTTTTTCCGGTCAGTCCTTCAAAATTGAGTAGAGTGGCGTATCGCGTTTGGAGAGAACCTAATTTTAGGAAAAATTAGGCGGTCATGGGCTGGAATCTTCCCGAGCGAAAGCGCAGGCTGAACTGTATCAAGGTCCGATTAAATGCCGATGAATTCGAATCGGTCATGCATTCCTTTTCAAAGTCCACCTGTACCGAACTGGCTCAATACCTCAGGGCCAAGGCACTTGGACACACGGTCCACATAAAATACCGAAATGAAAGCCTGGATCACTTTTTAACCGAAATGGTCCCCCTGAAAGAGGCGCTGGTACAGATCGCACGGGGTATGGATCGTGCAGGGGGCTTGTTTGAGGCAAAGGACAAGACAATCATCCATGAAAAGATCGACCAGGTATTAGAAAAATTGGTCGAAATATATAGGATATGTTCATCGGAGTCAGAATAAGCGGCAGCGCCTCGACAATATTGCGATATCATGAAAATAAGATCACCAAGGGATCGGCGCGGCTGATCCATGCGGAGAATTTTCTGCAAAGGACTAGTAAACTGACTGAAGTGGACAAGTTGGAAAGATTCAAGCTGCTCAACACATTGAACCACCGGACAAAGGGGAACATGGTGCAGGCGGTGTTGTCATTTGCCGAGGGGCATTCTCTCTCCGATGATAAGCTGATAGCCATCGGCAAGCGATTCTCGGAAACGATGGGTCTTCAGGATCAGCCGTTCCTGGTCTACTTGCATGAAGATACGAGGCATGCGCATATGCATTTCGTGGCCAATACAATCAAGCCTGACGGTAGAAGGATCGATGTTTATACCCAGGTCAAGCAACGACGCGAGCAAATCCGACATCAACTGGAGCAGGAGTTCCATGTCGCGGAGAAGGAGGAGGCAAGGGCGGAAACACAAAAAGCGGGTGCAAAAAAGGTGAACTATGGGAAAGTTCCCATGTATGAGGGCATGGTTTCGGTTTTGAACAAGGTCATTGATGAGTATAATTTCACCAGCCTAAATGAATTTGATGCCATTTTGCGGGGATATAATGTCTCGGTACTACCGATCGCTCATGGAAGGGGAAACAAACGACCGGGGCTGATTTACCGAACGCTTGATGATAACGGGCAAGCCGTTGGAAAAATAATGCCTGCGAGTTCATTTGAAAATAAGCCGACCTGGCGGAAGCTGGAGGGCTGCTGCGTTAAAAACGCGCGCGCGCGTGAAGAAAAGCAAAAAGACATGAGCAACCGAGTGAAATGGGTACTGTTTCAGGAACCGAATGACCGGCATGAACTATCAGAAGCTTTCCGGAAGGAAGGAATTCATTTGGAGATCATTCCTGGCAAAGGGGCAATCGACGATCAGCCGATACTCGTCGATCATCAGTCCCGGATCGCCGTGCGGGTTGCTGACCTTGATAAAAAAGAAGAAATACTGAGGCTGGTGGGGAAAACGAAAGGTTTAGCCGTGGCGAGGGAGGGACAATCCCTGGAATTAGAGTCTAACCATAAAATCAAACGACATGTCTAGTGATGGAGGCTGGCGCGAAATGAGGTTGTTGCTGCTGGGAGGCGGCTTGCTCATCCTCGGGCTTCATTTTTATTATTTCTGCTATGGCGCCTTCCGGGTATGGCATCTGACTTCGCCGTTCCTGGACCGGCTGTTGCACAATATCATCAAGGCGGGATTATTCAAGAACCGACTGCGAAGCTTGCTCATTGCAGCCGGGATGATGCTTGTATCGTGCTGCGGGGGAAGCGGAACGGGGCGCCAGCGATCGTGGGCGGCGATCGGATCGTGCAGTGCATTGGGAGTGATCATGTGCCTGCTGGCGTGGCTCGCATTGAAGCTGCCTTTGGACCTGCCCAGGCTGGCCCTTGTGTATATGGGCGGGATCTGCATGGGTTTTGTGCTCATTTATTTTTCGGGTATTGCCCTATGGGCACGGATATCCGGACTGTTCGG
Source organism: Bacteroidota bacterium (assembly GCA_030706735.1). GTDB lineage: Bacteria > Bacteroidota > Bacteroidia > Chitinophagales > Chitinophagaceae > Puia. Next base: position 51,899 of record JAUZNZ010000033.1, read on the forward strand.
CGGTGATGTCTTCAACGACAAAAATGAAACCTTCCCACAGGAAGAGCGGCTGCTTACCAATCCCTATTCCGTCAATCTCCGGGGAAGGTACCCATTGAGAGGGCGAGAGAGACAGATGTACGTGAACCTGACCTCGATCTTTCGCGGGGTCATGGTCGTCGGCCAGAGTTCCGCCGGCAAGACCTTTTTTGTGATCCGGCAGATCATGGAACAGCATCTGGAGAAGGGGTTCTCCATGTTCGTTTACGACTTCAAATATGATGACCTGACCCGGCTAGCCTGGAACCTGTTCAGTGAGGCGGAAAGGAGAAAACCCGGGAAGAGGACGTTTCATTTGCTGAGCTTCGACGACCTATCCCGCAGCGAACGCTGCAATCCTCTGCATCCGGACTCATTGGAAGATATTTCAGACGCCCTGGAGGTGGCGAGGACGCTGTTGTTTGCGCTTAACCGGGAATGGTTACGGAAGCAGGGAGATTTCTTTGTGGAATCGGCAGTGACCATCGTGGCCTGCGGAATCTGGTTCCTACGGAGATTTGAAGATGGGAAATATTGTACCCTACCCCACCTGGTGGAGTTGATGGGTGTTGACTATCAGAAATTGTTTTCCATATTACGCTCGGTCGTGGATATCCAATCGCTGATCAACGCTTTTGTGGCCGCCTATGAGAGCAAGACCATGGAACAATTGGAAGGTCAGGTGGCAAGCGCACGGATCGCGCTTTCCGGTTTG
>JAUZNZ010000034.1 GCA_030706735.1 Bacteroidota bacterium
GGCATGGCTGGTTCAGACTTGCGTCCATTGACCAATATTCCTTACTGCTGCCTCCCGTAGGAGTCGGGCCCGTGTCTCAGTGCCCGTGTGACTGGTCGTGCTCTCACACCAGTTACTGATCGCAGGCTTGGTGGGCCGTTACCCCGCCAACTACCTAATCAGCCGCACGCCCATCTCCAAGCGCCGAAGCTATAATTATAAGATGATGCCACCTCATAATATTACGGGGTATTAATCCAAGTTTCCCTGGGCTATCCCCCACTTGAAGGAAGGTTGCGTACGTGTTCCGCACCCGTTTGCCGGTCGCCGCCAGATATTGCTACCCGCGCTGCCCCACGACTTGCATGTATTAAGCCTGCCGCTAGCGTTCATCCTGAGCCAGGATCAAACTCTCCATTGTAAATGAGTTTTGATGCTCTGACTTTAATCTCTTGTGGAAATTAACGTCTCTATCGAATGTTATTAGCTACAAATAACCTTACCGTAAATACTTGATTTACGTGCTGTTGCTTCCAAACTTTCAAAGAACTTGCGGCGTTTACCGCCTCCCATTTTTTTGAATGGGATGCAAAGGTAACAGCCTTTATCTATTCATCCAAATATTTCTGCCTTTTCGCGAAGTTATTTTAGCCCCTGAACCGGCAGATATTTTGAAAGAACTTTCCGATTTTTAAAGCGGACGGCAAAGATACGTCGACCGGACTTCCCTACAAAGTTTTTCTTTGCCTATTTTCCACTCCCTTTCCACACGATATTCTCCTCCCGATCGCCTCCATTTACCGCCCTGCGTGCAAAGAACAAATCCCGATCCGAACCTCCGCCCTTCATCTCCTACCAGGTGATCCGGGCGCCCCTCACTCCTTTTTTCCAAATCGGGTTGCAAAGATAGGCAGCCAGATAAGCCTGCCAAATATTTTTGACGCTAATTTACTAACATCTGCCAGGAGTGTTACCCAGTAAGGGTTTCAGCGCATTAAAATGAAATGAAAGCGGATCATTCCGGCTAAGAAATCATCACTGCGGGCTTGCTCCGGCCCGATCGGTTTCAGCAGTCGTGTGCTGCCAGACACTAACAGGATAGTTCACACGAAAGAGGAACAACCCATGGCCGGGAACAGAAAAATCAACTTGTCTGTTATCTTTCTGCCGCAAGATCTCGCGGAATCTATCCAGGCTCATCTTCTCCCTGCCTACCTGCAGCATGGTCCCTACCAATCCCCGTACCATCCCCCTCAGAAAGCGGTTCGCACGGACCTGATAGATCAGCGAGCCTGCCTCCATCATCCACCTGCTCTCCTCAATGGAGCAGATGAAGCTCCTGACCTGGGTTCTCTTCTTGGAAAAAGCCGTAAAATCCGTGTGCCGGAGCACCAGGGCGGCGGCCTCATTCAATTTTCCCAAGTCCAGGGGGTAAGGAAAAAAGTAGGCCCGGTCGGCCATAAACGGGTCCTTTTCCCCGTACACATAATACCTGTATTCCCGGCTCACCGCGTCGAACCGGCAATGGGCCTCCGCCACTACGGGCGTAATATTAAGTATAACAATGTCAGGCGGCAGGATCGCATTGATGTTGTAGATGCAAGATGGATCTATAATGCTTTCAAAATCAACATGAAAGAAGTTTTGCCTGGCATGGACGCCGGTATCGGTGCGGGAAGATCCCGTCAAGGCCGGGGCCGACCGGAAATAGACACCGAGGGCCTTTTCGACCTCCTCCTGAACAGAACCGGCATTGTCCTGGACCTGAAAGCCGCTGTAGTTTGTGCCTTTATAGGCCACTTCTATGAAATACCTGGGCATGGTCAAATCTATTGTCCCGTCATGGCCTTGAACTTGCCACTATAAAAAGGATCCGTCAAAAGAACCGAAAGATCGCGAAATCGATCGTCGGAAACGAAGGGATACGCGGCCTCCAGGAAACTGAATTTGGAAGCATCGTTCGTAAACAATTCGCATAGATCCTTTACTTGATTGGAAGTGAAGCATTTAAGCCGAAAAGTCTTTCTGGCATTCAGGATCCGGTCCTCGTCCTTGGGAATGGCGCGCAGTTTAGCCTTGAGTTTGGTCACATCCACCTCCGTGGCAAAATTCCGACAGTCCGAATTGATCACGACGGGTTTTCCGCGGGCGATCTTTCGATCCCCGGCAGGCGCATTCGCCGTACTATCGGGACGCGCTGACGCCGGTGTTTGTTTTGGGAGGATGAGCGGAGGGGGAGGGAGCCGTTCCACCGTATCCAACGGGATGCTCACCTGGACGGTATCGATCCTGCCCTTGGTATGATCGGCGAAGGACAGGTTGATCGCCGACGCAGTCCGATGTTCGGCAAGCAGCTCAACGAACGGCGTTTCCTCGGCCACCGCCGGAATACCGGCTTTGGCTATTGCTCCTCCCGATGAGGAATCCAACCGACCCGAATCCTGGATCTTTGTCAGGTTCCCCGGGACCTTTTGCACAGAATCGGGGACCTTTTTTGAAGTATCCGCAAGCGCAGCAGACCGGGCAGTCAGTTCCTTGCCGGATCGAGCGGTGTCCCTCAGGTAGGACACCATGGTATTGGTATTGTACATGACGGCCGTATCGTCCACGACGCCGGCCATCATACGCGAGAAAGGATCGTCTTTTCTGACCCCTTTCAGCGCCTGTGCGGTATCGGCGACCTGTTTTTTGACAGGCAGGATCAATTCCATGGTTTGCGTATTGAACAAGCTCCAGCCTTTTTCACCGAGGTTCTTCAGTTGGAATCCCAGGTCTTTTTTGTACACATTGATGGAAAAGTCCAGGTCCGGTGACTGGTGTTTCGGAAAACCAACCGTAATCAAATAAACGCTATCCTTCAGCTCCGGAATGATCAGGTGCCCGCCCGCGGAGGAGCTAAGGTTTTTCCCTCCAAGCTGGACGAAAAATGGCTGATCATCAGCCGCCTGGATCAACATAAAATGATCCTGTTGTGCAAAGGCGGCGACCGCCACGAACATCCAGATTATAACCAGACTGAATTTTGACATGAGTGATTTCTTCCCAAGGAGGGGATTTATGCTGGGTCTGCCTGGATGCAAACGTACGTTAAACTGCCTTTTATCCAAAATTTACAAGCTTTAGATGCCCAACTATTATCTTTATCCCCTGACAAAAAAACACACATGATGAACCAAAATCACAAACGATTAGGGCTGGCGCTAATCGGTCTGTTGCCGGCCGCCATGCTCATTGCACAGCCGTCGAACGATGCGGAGAACGATGCCTGGAAGAAGGTCTACCGGGCCTCCGCCACGCGGGTCAATGACCTGGTCAATACACGTCTCGATGTAAAATTCGACTATGCCAAGTCCTGGATGTATGGAAAAGAATGGGTCACCCTGACGCCTCATTTTTATCCAACGGATTCACTCGCATTAGACGCCAAGGGGATGGACCTGCACCAGGTTGCTATCGTCAGGGGGTCGACCAGAACGCCCCTAAAATACGATTATGACGGGATGATCCTGAAGATCCATCTGGATCGCCTTTATCGACGTGGCGAAAGGTATACGTTATTCATCGACTACACGTCTAAGCCAAACGATCTGAAGGTACAAGGCAGCGCCGCGATCACCGACGCCAAAGGGCTCTATTTTATCAATCCTCTCGGCCAGGAAAAGGACAAGCCGACTGAAATCTGGACGCAAGGCGAGACGGAAGCCAATTCGGCGTGGTTCCCAACCATCGACAAACCCAATCAAAAAACCACGGAAGAGATCACGATGACCGTGCCTGCGAAATATGTGACTTTGTCGAACGGAACGCTGCTGAGCCAAAAGACCAATGGGGACGGCACACGTACCGATCACTGGAAAATGGACCTGCCGCACGCACCCTATCTGTTCTTCATGGGCGTAGGCGATTTCACGATCGTTACCGACCACTACAAGGGCAAGGAGGTCAGTTATTACGTAGAAAAAGAATATGGCCCGGTGGCCAGAAGGATCTTCGGATTGACGCCGGAAATGATCGCTTTTTATTCAAGGATCACGGGCGTCGATTTTCCCTGGCCAAAGTATGCCCAGATCGTCGGTCGGGATTATGTAAGCGGAGCCATGGAGAACACCACGTCCACCCTTCACGCGGAAAATGCCCAGCAGGACGCCCGTGAACTGACCGATGGCAACGGATGGGAGGACGTCATAGCGCATGAATTGTTTCATCAATGGTTTGGGGACCTCGTCACTTGCGAAAGCTGGAGCAATATTACCCTGAACGAATCCTTTGCAGACTACAGCGAAACGCTATGGAATGAATATAAATACGGCAAGGACGCCGGGGACGCCATCAATTTCGCAGGGATCCAAAGTTATTTGGGCCAGCCGAACAATGCAAGCAAGGACCTGGTCAGGTTCTACTATGCCGACAAAGAAGATGTCTTCGACGGAGTAAGTTACCCTAAAGGAGGCCGTATCCTGAATATGCTGCGTAATTATGTCGGGGATAGCGCTTTTTTTCAATCCCTGCACCTCTATCTGACGACCAATAAATTCAAGTCGGCCGAAGCACAGCAGTTACGGTTGGCCTTTGAAGAGGTTACCGGCCAGGACCTCAACTGGTATTGGAACCAGTGGTACTACGGCAGCGGTCATCCCAAGCTGTCGATCGACTATGCCTATGACGATGCGGCCAGGCAGGTAAAGGTGATCGTCAACCAAACGCAGGAGACAGGCAAGATATTCCGTTTGCCGATCGCAATCGACGTGTATAATGGCGCCTCAAAAGAGCGTCATAAGGTTTGGATACAGGATAAGACAGATACGTTCACATTTGGTTATGCCAATCGTCCGGACCTGGTAAATGTAGATGGGGACAAGGTGTTGCTCTGTGAAAAGAAAGACAACAAGACACTGGACAACTTTATCCATCAGTACAAATATGGAGGTTTATATCTGGACCGTCGCGAGGCGATCGACTTCTGCGGCAAGAACCAGGACGATCCGAAGGCAGTTGAGCTGTTGACGGCCGCACTCGGCGACCGATTCTTCAAACTGCGCAACTATGCATTGAACAGGCTTGATTTGAAAAAAGACGCTGTGAAGAGCGCCGTTGAATCCAGGCTTGCCGATCTGGCCGCTCATGACCCCAGCAGAGTAGTCAAGGCAAAGGCCATCGAATTGCTTGGCAGGTACTATAACAAACCGGAATACAAAACCCTATTCGTCCAGGCCTGCGCCGATTCCTCCTATACGGTAGCGGGCAATGCCCTGGATGCGTTGACAAAGACGGACAGCGCTGCGGCCCTCGGGATGGCCAGGAGAATGGTCGATCAACCGGCCAAAGGGAAGTTAGTGACTTCGATCTCCACGGTGTTGAGCAAATACGGCGACGAGAGCAGTATCGACATGGTGACGGAGAACTTTGCCAAAATGCCTGTCAGCCAGGCCAAATTCCAATTCATGCAGCCCTATGCCGACATGCTGGGCAAGGTGAACAATGTGGAAAAAGTCAAAAAGGGGATCGACCTGATCGTAAAGTTCCGGGACGCCATTCCCAAGACTGTTCGAAACCAAACCGATCCGTTCATCAACAATATCCTGAACGGTATTGCAAGCAAAAAACAAGCCTCAGGCCAGCAGGAACAAGCCGACTATATCAAATCCAAAATGGCGGAAAAAGAAAAGACCCCAGCCTCCGGATCTAATTAACTTCGGTCAAATCAAAAGCCCCGGAAATTCCGGGGCTTTTGTATTTTCTTCATTGATTATTCCAGTTATACTACCAGCTGCCGCCTGCTCCGCCTCCGCCTCCGCTGCCGCCGCCGAATCCGCCGAAACCGCCACCTCCGCCTCCGCCAAATCCGCCTCCGCCAAATCCACCCCCGCCAAATCCACTACCGCCTCCACTTCGATTGCTCAGCATACCCGCGACGATCCAGGGGAATACCCCTCCTCCACTGAACAGCCCGCCGCCTCCTCTTCCGCCGCCGCGGCCAACGATCAGGAAAAGGACGATCATCACGATGACCACAATCCCGATCCAGTTACCGTTCCTTGAACCGCGGTTTCGGTCCGCATAACCCGGGGGGGCCTTATATTCTCCTGCAACGGCCTTAATAATAGCATCCGTGGCCCGGTCGAACCCACGATAGTAGTTTTCCCGGTCATGCGATCTAAAGTTCGGAACGATCTCATTGTCTACGATCGATTTGGCCGTGACGTCGGGGACCGGGCCCTCCATGCCGTATCCCGTCGCAATAAAGACCTTATGCTGGTCGGTCGCAGCCAGGATCAACAGGCCATTATTCGTCTTCTTATTGCCTATCTGCCACGTCCGAAGAATATTCAAGGCATATTCCCCGATATCGTTATCACCGACACTGGGCACCGTCACAATGGCGATCTGAACAGACGTGCTGTCATCATAGGCCACCAGCTTGTGTTCCAGAGAGGCAACCTGGTCGGGTGTCATCACGTGCGCGAAGTCGTTCACCAAGCGGGGCGGGTTGGGCCGTTTCGGGACATCCTGTCCGGAAACCCGGAGAACGGACAGAGAGATCAGTATGAATAAGAGATGCTTCATGAAGACAGTTCGCTTGATTTATTTTCCAAACACAATATCGTCAGGCAGATCGTTGGCGCCGCCGGCATTCTTATCGTAAGGATAATATTTGCCGAGCACTTCCCCTATTTCGATGACGATATGGACCAATCCGTGGGCATAATTCGCTTTGTCGAAATGAGATAAGATCAATTTCACTTTATCATTCCAGAATGCGTCCCCGACCTTTGTATGAATGCCCTGATCTCCGTATAGCGCCAGTTGCCGGTCTTTAATGGCCACATAGACGAGCACACCATTATGGTCAGGGGTCTGGTCCATTTTCAAGCTGGCAAACACCTCCACGGCCCTGTCCAGGGGATCGACAAACCGACAACGACTCTCCACGAATACGCGCACCTGGCCGCTGGTCTGGCGCTCTGCAGACTGTATGGCATCGACAATCTGGCGCTTCTCCGCATCCGTAAAGAATTCCTTTTTCTTAGAGAGGAATGGAATGTACAATGTGGTTCTATTTAATATTGAAGTTGATATCCGGAGCTTTTTCACTTCCCGGATCGGACTTGTAGTAAGGTTTCTCATGATAGCCGAACAAGCCTGCGATGATATTCCGGGGAAATCGTCTTACCCGCAGGTTATAATCCTGAACGGCGCTATTGAAATCCCTCCTTGCCGTATTGATTCGGTTCTCCGTGCCTTCGATCTGGGTTTGGAAATCCCGGAAGGATTGTGTTGTTTTCAGGTCGGGATAGGCTTCTGCCACCGCCATGAGGCGACTAAATGATCCCTGTAATTGCGCCTGCGCCCGCTGAAATTGGCCCAGTGAAGCGGAATCATCCACATTCACCTGCACCCTGGTAGCGTTGGCCCGTGCTTCAATAACTTCCTTCAGCGTAGACTTTTCAAAATTCGCCGATCCTTCGATCGTCTTGACGACGCTGTTATACAGATCCATCCGTCGCTGGTAATTGGTTTCCACATTGCTCCATGACGTCTTAACGCCCTGGTCGGCGTTTTGGAGGCCGTTATATCCGCAGCCGACCCATAGTAAAATGACGGCCAGGATGGCAATGATCACCCAAGTCTTTGTTCTCATATCATGTAGATTTTAGGTTAACGGAGCTAAAATTAAGGCTTTTATCCTGCCAGGGGAAGAACTTTTAGGCGGTTGCAGGTCCTTTCACTTCGATCGGGCGAAACTGGCGGCGAATCGGGCAATATCGCCGGTGGACATCCTTTTCGGGCCCGAAGCGATCAGCACCAGGTAGCGAAAGGTTGCGGATTGACCCTTTTTCAGTCGAAAGTTCATGGTTTCCGCACCTTTGCTAAATATCTTTTCTCCCAGCGGGTTTAGCGCAAAAAGCCCGTATCCCCGGGCATGCCAGTAGGTGGGATAGCCGGGATTAGCCGGGTGATCGATCATCACGATGCTGATCGTGTCGGCGCCTTTTTTGCCATATAGCATACACCATGCGCCCCGTGTAGCCCAGGCGCTGTCGCCCTGTTTGCCTTCGGATGTGAGATAATTGCCATTGATAAGGGGGTCGTTACCGGCTGCGACCCTGGTCACATTGCCTTTATCATCTATATATTCTCCCGGCGTGTTGGAAGGGATCTGCAGTTCGCGCGCCACCCGTAATCCCATCAGGCCGTCTTTGGCGTCCGGAAAATCCACGTCCTGCATGGCGGTCAACGTGGTTTTGCGTTCGATCACGCGTTCCCTGGCATTCGCACTGAAGGAAAGGGTCGTATTCTCCTGCAACAGCACGTTCTTTTGCTGGTCTGTCCAACTCGCCGCATAGCGGAGGATGCCCTCCATGCCATCGTGGGTCTCGGGGTGGCTTTCCGTCCTGATCCAACCATAACTATGTCGTTTCTCCACCGGGATGGCATAAGAATTATTCCAGAAGTCGAGGCCGTTGACATTCTCGTAATTAAACCAAAGGCCGAGGTGATGCGGATGATCCGTCGGTTCACCCGGTCTCGGACGCATCGGGAATCCTCGGGTGATCACTTGTTCGTCCGGGGCATATATCGGGTACAATACAGGCTTCTGCAACGTGTCGGGGTAAATGAATGCCGTGAACGGATGGCCCGCAGCGGTAATGACGATGGTTTGCGAACCGGGCGTCTTGCTAAAGCGGATCTGGTCGGTCTTATGCATTCCACTCATATATGTGTCGCTTTGCGAAAATGCGGTCGCGGGCAGGACAGTACAGGACAGTAGGACGGCAATACGATTCATGAGCAATATTATTAATAGCGTGTCCGATGATGATCTAAATTAGTAAATTCATCCTATAAATTCATTCAGCATGAAAAGTTCCCGCAGAGATTTTATCCGCAACAGTTCGATGGCCGGGATGGCCACTTATGCAGGCGCACTGGGGTTCAGTGCGAAAAGCTATCGCAACATCAAGGGCGCAAATGACCGTGTACAGGTAGGTGTGATCGGTTTCTCGGATAGGTTCAAGGACGCGCATCTGCCGTCCTTTCTGAAATTGTATAAGGAGTTGAATTTTGATATGATCGCGGTTTCGGATATCTGGAAGAAAAAAAGAGAGGATGGCCGTGACCTGCTGACCAGCCGGCTTGGTCATCCGGTTAAGGCATGCATAAACAATGATGAACTCTATGCCATAAAGGATGTAGATGCCGTGATGATCAGCACGGCCGATTTTCAGCATGCCTGGCATACGGTGGAGGCAGTAAAGGCGGGCCGGGATACCTATACCGAAAAACCATTGGCAGAAACGATGGAGGACAATCGCGCCGTGCTGAAAACCGTGAAGGAATCCGGAAAGATCGTTCAGATCGGTTCGCAGCGGAGAAGCGGGGCCAATTATCATGCGGCGGCCGATTTCATCAGTTCCGGCAAATTCGGCCCGATCATGATGGTCGAACTTACCTGGAATGTGAATCAGCCCGGGCGCTGGCGGAGGCCTGGCCTTGTCGCCCAGATGAAGGAAGAAGATACGGATTGGAAAAGATTTTTGATCAACCGTCCTTACGAGCCTTTCGATGCGCGCAAGCACCTGGAGTTCCGGCTTTTCTGGCCCTATTCATCCGGCATCCCGGGACAGTGGATGAGCCATCAGATCGATACAGTGCATTGGTTTTCCGGTTTTCCGCATCCGCGAAGCGTGTCCGCGAACGGAGGCATCTATTGCTGGAAGGATGGTAGGAAGAATGCGGATACTCTGACGGCTGTTTTCGACTATGGCCCGCTAAATGACCTGTCTACCGGTTTCCAGGTCATGTTTACCTCGAGATTTTCCAACGCAGCCGGCGATGTCAAGGAGATCTATTATTCCAACGGCGGCGAGCTCAACCTCGATACCAATAAGATATCCTCTACCGGAGGTCTGACGGAAAAATATGCCTCCGCCATGGGCATGCATGCCAACCTGCTTCCGGAACTTTCGCTCTCTCAACTGGAGGAAAAAGCATCCACCGAAGCAGCCACGGGAGTCGACAGTCTCACGCTATCTCATATACGCAATTGGATGGAGTGCGTACGCAGCAGGAAGCAACCCAATGCCCCGATCGAGGCCGGCTATAACCATGCCATTGCCGTGATCATGGCCAATGCCGCTTACCGGACGGGCGAGCGCGTGACCTTCGACGAGAAGACGCAGGAAGTCATGGCCGGAGGCAAGGTTTTTAAATATTAGGAGCACGCATACCATGAAGGCATTGGTCATCAATGGAAAGAATGAGCCCCTGTCATTGGAGACAAGGGATGAACCGCGGACAGGCGAAGGCGAGGCCATAGTAAAGATACATGCAGCCGCCCTGAACCATCGGGACCTCTGGATCCAAAAGGGCATGTACGCGGGACTCAGGTATCCGATCATACCGGGCTCGGATGGGGCGGGGCTGCTGATCGGATCGGACAAGCCGGTTATTATCAATCCCTCCATTAACTGGGGCGATAAGCCCGGTCACCAGGATCAGCAGTCGTTCCGTATCCTGGGTTTGCCTGACGACGGAACTTTCGCCGAATATGTAAAAGTGCCTGCAAGCAACATCGTGGAAAAGCCGGCGCATTTATCCTTTGAAGAGGCCGCCGCCTTGCCGCTGGCGGGGTTGACTGCCTATCGCGCTGTGTTCATACGGGCGCAGGTGCGTGAAAGGGAAAAGGTGCTGATCACCGGTATCGGCGGAGGAGTAGCGTTGTTTGCGCTTCAATTCGCATTGGCTGCCGGCGCGCAGGTATACGTCACAACGAGTGATGGAGAGAAAATGCGGGATGCTCTTTCGATGGGCGCGCGGGATGCAGTAAATTATAAAGACGACAATTGGGCACAGGAGTTGCAAGAACTGGCCGGTTCCTTCGACGTCATCATTGACGGGGCGGGAGGAGACGGAATGAATATGCTGATGAACCTTGCCTCTCCCGGCGGAAGGTTGGTTTTTTACGGGGCGACCCGCGGCAATCCATCGAACGTAGAAGTCAGACGCATATTCTGGAAGCAGCTTAACATCCTGGGATCGACCATGGGCAGTCCCGAAGATTTTGACGCGATGGTCGCCTTCGTAAACCGTCATCATATCAGGCCGATCGTGGACCGGGTCTTTCCGCTCGCGGAGGGGGAAGCCGCCATGCGCCATATGGACGAATCACGTCAGTTCGGAAAGATCGTGCTGAAGGTCTTGTGAAATGTCAGTAAGGCATCCATCAGTCCTGGATGGCGGCAATCCCCGGCAGGGTCTTGCCTTCAAAATATTCGAGCATCGCGCCACCTCCGGTCGAAACATAGCTTACTTTATCCGCATAGCCGAATTGATTTACGGCTGCAACCGAATCGCCACCTCCCACCAATGAAAAAGCTCCTTTTGCCGTGGCCTCCGCCACCGCCTTGGCGATGCATTTGGTTCCGCGTTGGAATTTAGCCATTTCAAAGACTCCCATTGGCCCGTTCCAAAGGATCGTCTTTGATCGATGGATGACATTTGTGAATTGCTCGCAGGCATTCTCTCCGATATCGAGCCCCATCCAACCATCCGGAATATTGTTGGACGGCGCGGTGGAATCGTTGGCGGCCGCATCGAACTTATCCGCAATGATGGAATCTGAAGGAAGGTGGATGCAGACCCCTTTTTCTTCCGCCTTTTTCAACAACCCGAGGGCCATTTCAAGACGGTCCTCCTCGCAAAGCGAATTCCCTATCTTCCCGCCCTGCGCCTTCATGAAGGTGTAGGCCATGCCCCCTCCGATGATAATATCGGTCGCTCTCTCCAGCAGGTTCTCTATAATGAGGATCTTATCAGATACTTTTGCGCCCCCGATGATGGCTGCAAAAGGCTTTTTCGCCTGATGCAGTACTTTTTCCGCACTTTTTACTTCACTCTCCATCAGCAGGCCGAACATCCTCTTGTCCTTCGGAAAAAATTCTGCTATGACAGCCGTAGAGGCATGAGCGCGGTGCGCCGTTCCAAAAGCATCATTGACATAGACCGTACCCAGTTTGGCCAACTTGCCTGCAAATGTCTTGTCTCCCTTTTCCTCCTCCTTATAAAACCGCAGGTTTTCCAGCAGGAGCACCTGGCCTGGTTTAAGGCTTTGGGCCGCCTGTTCCGCCTTTTCCCCGATGCAGTCATCGACGAAGAAAACATTTACCAGCGCATCGGCAGGCTTGCCGCGGGGGTCGTTGGCTGTCTGGGGGCCGGGGCTGTCCACTCCACCTGGTCTGCCCGTGAGGTTTCTCACCCGGTTGAGTAGTTCCTTCAGATGGGGTACGAGATGCTTCAGTGAGTATTTGTCCGCCGGCCCGTCCTTTGGCCTGCCCAGGTGGCTCATCAGGATGACGCTGCCGCCGTCGGCAAGGATCTTGCGGATCGTGGGCACGGCCGCCCGCATGCGCGTATCGTCCGTGATCTCATATTTATCGTTGAGCGGAACGTTGAAGTCCACGCGGATAAGGGCCCTTTGATTGGCAAAATTGTACTGGCTGAATGAGGTCATAGATTTCTCTTATTTCGAGATCAGTTTGGCGAAATAATTCACCGTGCGGACGAGTTGGCTGACATAGCTCATTTCATTGTCATACCAGCTAACCGTTTTCACCAGCTGCTGATCGCCTACCGTCAGCACCTTCGTCTGGGTCCCGTCGTATAAAGAACCGTAGGCAATACCGATGATATCACTGCTCACGATCTCGTCTTCCGTATACCCGAAACTTTCATTGCTGGAGGCCTTCATGGCGGCGTTCACTTCTTCGGCGGTCACCTTCTTGTTCAGGATGGTAGTTAATTCGGTCAGTGAACCGGTCAGCGTGGGAACGCGTTGTGCGGAGCCGTCCAGCTTACCCTTCAGTTTAGGCAATACCAGGCCGATAGCCTTGGCCGCGCCGGTGCTGTTGGGAACGATATTGGCAGCCGCCGCGCGGGCGCGCCGCAGATCGCCTTTCGGATGAGGTGCGTCCTGTGTATTCTGGTCATTGGTGTAGGCATGGATGGTCAGCATAAATCCAACTACAATCCCGAACTTGTCATCGAGCACTTTCGCCATGGGAGCCAGACAGTTGGTCGTGCAGGAGGCGCAGCTGATAATGGTCTCGCTTCCGTCCAGGATATCATGATTGACGTTAAATACGATCGTCTTCAGATCGCCGGTTGCGGGGGCGGATATCACGACACGTTTTGCGCCTGCAGTCAGGTGCGCTGCGGCCTTTTCCTTATCCGTAAAAAAACCGGTGCATTCCAGGACGACATCGACATCATGTTGTTTCCAGGGTATTTCTGCGGGGTTCTTTTGCGTATATATCTTTATCTCTTCTCCGTTTACAATGATCGAATTCTCTGTTGCCTTCACTTCCTCGTCAAAACGGCCCTGCGCGCTGTCGTATTTCAACAGGTGAGCCAATACTTTCGGACTGGTTAAATCGTTGATCGCCACGACGTCTATTCCCTTCATTTTGTGGATCTGGCGAAATACCAACCGCCCGATCCTGCCAAAGCCATTAATAGCAACTTTAACTGAGCTCATAGTTAGACTGTTTGGGTTTTAAAATTTAAGGCCACAAAGTTATGCTATTGCAGGATTATGGCAGTGTAAATTTTTGATCGTTTCTGTCAATAGTACACCGAGCTTGTGGAGAAGATATTGTCGTCAAACCCTTGATACACATAAAAAAGCCATAAAAGCCGGGCGTTTAAAAAATTTGGAGGATTTTCGACTTGCCTATATCTTTGCAGTCCTTTTTACGGAACCTTCGTAAAAGGCAACAGCGCTTAACGCCGCGTTGGTCAATCGGTTAAGACGCCTCCCTTTCACGGAGGAATGAGGGGTTCGACTCCCCTACGCGGTACAACTCCAGCTTTTCAGAAAAACTCATCGGGTTGCTCCACAAAGAGCAACCCGATGTCATTAAGTTAAGGCGAAAATGAAGCCTTGGTAAAAGGCTACTGCTATTTACTTTTTCATTGGCATCCACGCCGGGGTTGCTTCTTCATATTGATTATCGGTCAATACCCTTTTATCCGAACCATCAGCACGCATTACGCATATTTCGCCATATGGTTGCGGATTGAGGGGATGTAATACTGATTCATCTTTAAATCCACCAGACCCACTGGCGAAAGCAATCCATTTACCATCGGGCGACCACGCACTGTGCGCGTCGTTCGCCTGGTCTGTTGTAAGCCTTTTTAAACCAGTGCCATCGGGCTTGATTGTATAAATATCATAATTATTTTCTCTCTTGCTGGTAAAGGCTATCAGGTCGCCATTTGGCGACCACCCGGGAAAATTGTCATGACTATCCTTAGTAAGGGTGGTGATTTTGCCAGTTTCCACGTCAACGATAAAAAGACCCTTCACACTATCAGTTGAAGCGCGGTACACAATTTTCCTGCCATCCGGCGACCAGGAGGGAAAACCATAATTGCCTTTGCCATCTGTAAGGAGCTTAAAACCGCTTCCATCACTGTTAACGACAGCAATATCAGCAATCGCCGGCCCCATGTGTGCTTGAAAGAAATGGCCAAAGCCAAAGGCAATTTTATCTCCTTTTGGGGAGTAAGCAGGCGCCAGGGCGCTTTTTACAGAGTCGCCAAATAATATAGACCGGTGCGTGCCATCATTTGCATTCATCAGCATGATCTTGTTAACCATAATACCAGCAGTCTTGTCATTACAAATAAGTTGTGAGCCATCGCTGGAAAAGGAAGGGAATATGCCTGAGCGAATCAATTGAAAATGTTTATCCCGACTATATAATTTTCCAAATGGAGGTTTCTCAAAATTTTGTTCACGATGAAAAAGCATTTTCCTTCCATCGGAAGACCATGAGGGACTTTGAAATTCACCGCGTTCGCCTGCTGGCCCAGTCAAAAATTCAATACCACCGTTGGCCCCACCACTGCAATAAGCAATCCGGTCAGCAGATACCCAATGCGGCGACCATTTCTCTCCCGGTGTTGAGGTTACAACCGTTCTTTCAGTGGTTTTTAAATCTATGATGGCAATCTGCGTTCCTCCTTTTAGATCAACGGGAGCGGTAATCTTGTTCACTTCAGCAACCTCCGTTTCATAAATAATTATTTTACTTCCATCGGGGCTCCAGGAAGGGCTGCCCGCGAAAGCCTGGTTGTGCGTAATCCGACGCAATCCTTTTCCGTTCGTTTGAATTATAAAAATCTCTGTGGAATGGGCTGTTTCGAATCCCACGAACCCTTTGGGTTTGTTAGATTCCCGGTCCGAGGAAAAGGCAATCCAATTTCCGTCGGGAGACCATGCCGGGCGGAAATCCCCTGCGGGATCATTGGTAATATTTGTAATTTTTTTGGAAGCAATGTCAAGAATATAAATATCTGCCTGCCCGTTCCTGCTTGAGACAAACGCTATCTTTTTTCCATCGGGCGAAAATGCAGCCTGGTCATCAAATGCCGGATCATTGGTCAATTGTTCCAGTCCTGTTCCATCCGGATGTGCACGGAAAATATCCGCCGAGCCATTTCGTTCGGATGTAAATACAATCCATTTCCCATCGCTGGAAAATGAAGCGTTATAATCAAGTGCAGGATCAGGGAGAAATGGCCTTGTATTGCTGCCATCTGCATCAGCTATAAAAATATCCGTATTTATTGGACCGAAGTTGGCAAACGCAAGGTGATATATTGGGTCGGAATCAGATTTATTTGGGGGGATACCTGGCTTTACCCAAGCAAAAGAAAGGAGGGTAGCACAAAACAAAAACAGTACTATCGAAATTAAGTGTTGCTTTGTCATTTTCTTTGCATTAATGAAGAGCAAAAATGTGAATTAAAAAAATCAAGCTCCGTTCAAGATATGCATTTTTTTCCTAAATTTTGGCCTGTTAACTGTATCATGATGCGACAGAATGTATGCATTCTTAAATACGGACCGTGATCCAGACAGCTGCTCATGCCCTGATGAAATCGGCGATCTCGGCCAATGCTCTCCGGGAGGCTGCTTTGTGGATGTCCTTCTTCAGCCATAAATGGGGTTGATCGTCGTAAATACTCAACTTAGATCTGCTCTGAACAGCTTTGATGTCATTATAAAAATGCTTACTGTCATCCAACAGTATTTCATTCGTACCCACCATAATGAGCACAGGCGGGAATTGGGTAAGCACCGCATTTCCCGGGCTCGAAACCTCAAGGGGGAATTCCCCTGTATAAGCCAGGGCAAACATTTGGAGCATGTCCTTGTTGACGTAGTGGTCCAGTTGGGCGTTTTCTTCAATCGACGGATTCTTGCATTCCAGATCGATCCATGGAGAAATCAATACGACAGCGTCTGGCAACGGGAGGGATATTTTGAGCATTTCTCCAATGGCGGAAACGACCAAGCTGCCTCCGGCACTGTCTCCAATAAGGTCTATCTGATATCCCGGACGATGGCTGGCTAATTCACGATAAACAGTTAATACGTCATTCAGGCCAGCGGGATAGGGATTCTCCGGCGCCAAGGCATAGTCTACAAAAAGAACTTTCGCATGTAGTTTCTTTGCAAAGTGACTGACCATCCTCCCATGCGTTCTGATAGATCCCATGGCGAAGCCTCCGCCATGAAGGTAAATAATGATCCTGTCCCGGGTCGGGTCTTCCGGGGTAAACCAGTAACAATTTACTCCAGCGATCATAGCCTGCATTATGGTTACTGTCGGCTCATTGTCATAGGGATGAGGCTTGTGCTCATAGCTTTCCCTACTTTGTAGTACGTATTCCATGATTCGTTTTTTTACTTAGAGCAAATCTAGCGTCCAATCATGGAACCGACGTATAAGGTAGTTTAATAAACAGGCTTAAAATAGTTTAAGGGCGACCTCCTTTCAATGAAATTTCCTTGCGGATCATGCTCAGGAATTCAGGGGTGATCCCCAGATAAGAGGCAATTTGGGTGTTAGGCAATCTTTGCGACAATACCGGATATTGACGTAGAAAGGAGAGATATCGTTCTTCGGCTGTAGAACTGACCATTTGTAACAATCGGTTCTCCAATTCGGCATACCTGGTCTCTACGATTACCCTAAAATTCCTATCGAACTTTGGATACGTTCTGAAAAAATAGATAAGGTCTGGCCGGCTTATCTGCAAAATGGTCGAAGGTTCGATTGCCTCAACGTTTACATTACTTTTCTTTCCCGAGTAAAAGCTGTCGATGATCATGATCCAGTCACTCTCCGCGGAAAATTGCAGATTGTGTTCCACACCCTTTTTATCGACCTGGAATACTTTGAAACATCCATCCACGACAAAAGTGTAATGTCTGCACACCTCATCTTCGGTCAGAATGAGCTGTCTTCGTTTGATCCTCCGTTCAATTGCTCTCTCTTTTAAATCTGCTCTTTCTGGCTCGTCCAGGGGAAGGTACCTATCAAAACTGGCAAATAATTTATCTATGGACACGGTTTATCAGATTGCTTTAACCTAAAAATACGCCACTTTTTGTAGTACTTTGGCTTATGCCCTTCCCAAATCCGGCCAAAAAGTTCGCTAGTTCATGACGGACAACCACTCTCGTTTGAGTCTTGCCGTTTCCTATATTTGCAACAGCACCGTCGTCGGTACGAAGAAATCGACACTCCCGGTTCAAATCATTCAATAAAAAGCAATCTTCGGATGCCTGTTAAAGAAGAAAATAAAGTACGCTTCATTTCAGCCATGTTTGAATTAGTCAGGACCATAAAAAATGAATCCGAAATATCCGGTAAATTATGTGGGGGACTAAATGAAAAAGAATTATTCATCATCCTGTTCGTCGGTCAAAATAAAAATGTAAAGATGAGTGATATAGCCGATGGTCTGGAAGCTCCATTGAGTACTCTTACGAGTATCGTCGATAAGTTGGTGGAAAAAAAATATTTATTACGCGACCACTCTGTTGAAGACCGAAGAATAGTAAACGTGTCGCTGACACCAAATGGCAAAAAAGCGTATAAAATTTCTTTAGACCGCAAGCAAATAATGGCTGAAAAAGTTCTGACGCAATTTAATGAAAAAGAACAAGATACGTTCATTGAGCACCTGAATAAACTAGCAGCTTCCATAAGCTCAAAAAAATAATCGCAGCCGGAGAGTCTTTATTTACTACGAACATCGTAATATTGCAAAGTCGAATTAATCGATCAAAAGGAGCAATACGATGAATCCAAAGTGGAACGCTGCAAATATTCCAGATCTCAGAGGCCGTACGGCAATTGTCACCGGGGCCAGCGGCGGGGTCGGATATGAGATCGCTTTTCAGCTTGCCGTACATGGTGCACATGTGATTCTTGCATCAAGGAACCATGACCGCACCAGCGAGGCCGCGCGCCGGATCAAGGCGGCAGCGCCAAAAACCAGCGTTGAGGTACAATTGCTGGATCTGGCCGATCTCCATTCGGTCAGGAGATTCACCACTACCTTTTCAGAGCGCCATCATGGTCTTGACATATTGGTAAACAATGCCGGAGCCTCCGGCGGCCCCCATCGTCTGACAAAAGATGGATTAGAAGCTCATTTCCAGATCAATTACCTTGGTCATTTTGCATTGACCGGTCTCTTAATGTCCAGACTCAGCCTGCGGGCAGGGTCGCGTGTAGTAAGTATGTCGAGTGATATCGCGTCTCAGGGAAGGATCCATTTCGAGGACCTCCAAAGCCAGCACAAATATGGATTTGTCAGGGCCTACGCACAATCAAAACTCGCAAATTTGCTTTTCGCGTTTGAACTCGATCGTCGCTGCCGGCAGGCGGGCAACGGCGTCATGAGCCTTGCAACGAATCCTGGTGTTGCCAGGAGTGGCCTCCTTATTGGGAAGGATGCCGATTGGGGGCGCCCCCGAAGCGGAACGGAGAATTTACTCCGGATACTCCAGAATATCCTTGCACAGCCCGCTGAAAAAGGAGCGCTTCCGGCGCTCTACCAGGCCACGGATCCATCGGCCACCAGCAGCGAGTATGTTATCGGAACCAAATGGCCCAGGCCCGGGTATCCATCATCCGGAAAGATCCCTCGTGCGGCCCTCGATCGGACGACCGCCAGGCAGCTTTGGGAAATATCGGAAAAGCTAACAGGCGTATATTATACATCGATTAATACAGACCATTTATGAAAGGTTCACTGGATCAAAAACTTTTCGGTCCCTGGGCGTTGATCACCGGCGCATCCTCGGGTATTGGCCGGGAGTTCGCCCGGCAGCTTGCCTCTTCAGGTCTTAACGTGGTGCTCGTAGCAAGACGGAAAGACATGCTTTTGGAATTGGGGCGCCAGCTCGCGAAAGAATTCGGGGTAGAATACCGGGTCGTTATCTCTGATCTTTCCGAGGAAGGCGCCATCGATAAGCTTACCCAAGCCACTTGTGAATTAGACATTGGCTTGATTGTATCTAATGCGGGAACAGGTCAACCCGGGAAATTTCTGGAGATTGGAATGGACAAACTGACTGAACTTTTGCGGCTCAATACCTTAGCCCATTTAGGCATCGCCCATCATTTCGGCCAAAAACTCCTTCAGCGCCGGCAGGGTGGCCTGGTGCTGGTAGGAGCGATGGGCGCAGATAAGGGTATTCCTTATATGGCAAACGATGCCGGTGCCAAGGCCTATATAAAGAGCCTCGGAGAATCGCTGCATGCGGAGTTCAAGCCCATGGGGGTAAACGTAGTCGTACTATTGACGCCAACCACTGAAACACCGGTACTCGAAAAGTTCGGCCTGACCCGGGATATCCTTCCGATGAAGCCCATCAAGGTGGAGCAATGTGTTTACGAGACTCTTGAGGCTCTTAAAGCAAATCGTTCAACGATCATTCCCGGGGTCGCCAACCGGATAATTAATGCAATTATGCCTTCGCACTTATTGCGGCTCATGATGGCCAAGATCTTTAGCAAGGCACTCTATCGAACCCCCTCCGGCGGCTAAGCGTATTGCGATGAGTGACCACTTCAATCGGGTATACCGCTTTTCCGGGAGACCGGCATGCGCTTCATCATTTCCGAAAACGGCAACGATTCGGTCATGGCGGACGCGGAAAAGGATGATGGCCGCCACGACACCAGCCACTTTCACTCCCGTAATTCCGGTCTTTACTCCATTTTGATAGGTGGAAGCCGACGTCTTCCCTATATTTATCCGGTGGATCAATACCACCCACGTTGGCATCGACATTCGTAACCACATCATTCACTGCCATGAAACTCAAAACCCTCAGCTTTCTGCTAGCCACCCTGGCCTGCTTTGTGGCCCATGCACAGCAGCTTTGGCTCTATGACAACACCAATTACAAGGCCATTTATTTTAAAGAGGCCTGCGATCTGATCGCGCAGCATCCGGACATCGTATTGCTGGATGTGCGCTCGCCCGGCGAATATGCCGATACAAGCCAGTTCATCGGCGCTCGAATCGGCAGGCTAAAAGGTTCGATCAATGTTTCCATCGACTCTGTAAAGCAGCATTACAAAGACCTCCTGGCCTACAAAGACAGGACCATCCTGGTCTATTGTTCGCACAGCTTCCGCAGCAGGCGGGTAAGCAAAATGCTGGCTGACAGCGGATTTACCAAAATCTACAGCCTGAACGGCGGCATGACCGAAGTAGACAGGGAGCCCGGCGTCGCCTTTCCGTGCAAAGCTTCCCTGTATACCACAAGCGTGCCTTACAAGCTGCTGGGACCTGAGGATGCGGCGGCCTTTATAAGAGACAGGAATAATGTGGTCATCGATGTGCGATCGCCGGCTCAGTTTAATGGCATAGATTCCGGCGAAGCATTTAACATCGGGCGCATAAAAGGAGCGATCAATGTCCCCAAAACAAATTTCGACCAATCCCTATCCGGCCTGGAAAAGTACAAGGGAAAGCCCATACTCGTTTATGCTCTCTATACTTCCGACGCCATGACGGCCGCCGCCAAGTTAACCGATGCCGGCTTCAGGAACGTGGCCGTGCTATTTGATGGCATCGATGCCTTCCTCCTTCATTTCCCCTCCTCTTCTGAAGTGAGACGGGATCTGATCATCGCTGCACCGCCTTACCAGGTGACGGGGGTGCGTGAGGCTGTCGACCTGGTCAACCATTCGCCCACACTGGTAGTCGCGGATATGCGGCCAAAGGACCAGTTCGAAAACAAAGCAAAGCCGGGCTACCTGAACATTGGACATATCAAGAATGCCATCAATTTTACAGAACCCGGACAACTGGAAGATTATCTTAAAGGAAAGCCCAGGAATACGCCTATTTTGATCTATGGGTCTTCTTCAGCCGCAGCCAGGCAAATGAACGGTATGCCCCCCATCGTTGACCTGGGCGGATTATGCAAAAGGCTGGCTACCGAAGGCCATAAAAATGTCTACCTGCTATACGATGGCATTTCTTCGGTAGTATGGGCCTCTGCCAATGTCGAAAGTGAGCAGGATGCCAAAAGCATATTGACCGATCATGACGGACTTTATTGATCTAACCCATTCACGATGAGCGGAACGACCTTTTTGATCCTGGTCATGATCGGGCTTGTGGCGGGCTGCCTGGGTGGGATGATGGGCCTCGGCGGAGCCATCATCCTGATCCCCGCCCTGGTATTATTCCTGTCAATGGATCAACGGATGGCCCAGGGGACGGCCATTGCGATCATGCTTCCGCCTATTGGCCTGTTTGCCGCCTATAACTATTACAAAGCCGGGTACGTCAACATAAAATATGCGTTGATCATCGCGGTGGTCTTTATGCTGGGCGGCTACCTGGGCTCCAAACTGGCGTTGACCATCCCGGTCAGCGTATTGAGAAAGGTCTTTGCGGCTCTGCTGGCACTCATCGCGGTAAAAATGGCCTTCGTCAAATAAATAGACGGCAGGTCGCAATTATTGCTAAATTAACATATGATCATCCCGTTCAGAACAGCGGTGATGCTGAGTAATATCCTCATCTTTTCGAGCCTGGGGATATATTTGAATTACCGGGCCGAGATATTGTTCAGCCATCTTAACATCAGCCGCTTTAACCAGCGGCGGCTGGCCATATCCTGCATATTTCTGTGCTTTTATATGGCCCTGATGTTGTATTATCCCTGTTTCAACGATTTCAGGACATTCGCGGGATATGTTGGCTGCGCGGGCTTGCATCTGCTTCGTTCCTCCTTCTTCGTATTCCTCCCGGTCTTCGTTATCATGTATGTCGAACGATGGCTCGAAGGGCGAAATGTGACGTTCCTAAAAAAGCACCTTACTGTCACGCTCCTTATTTTTATTTTCCTTACGTCTACCAATATCTGGATGGCCCTCCTCATTCCGGCCGCCGAACGTCCGGCCACCGTGACTTACACCTTTCTTGTGTCGCTGCTTTTCAGCGGCATCGTTACGGCCATTTACCTGAACCTCAGTTATGCCAACCTGGCAGAAAAAAGGCTGCGTTTTGAAAGAGAGCTGGAAATATCGAGGCTAAATGAGCAAAAGACAAAGGCCGAATTGGAGGCCTTGCAGGCAAAGGTCAACCCACATTTTTTGTATAATACATTAAACTCTATAGCCGAGCTGTCACTTCACCAGGGAGCCAAGGCAAGACAAATGACGATCGCCCTGGCCGGTCTGTTCAGGTACAGTCTCAATAAGAAGAATGAAACGCTGATCGCTATGGAAGACGAGATAGAAATGGTGGAGAATTACCTGATGATCGAAAAGATCCGGTTCGAAGATAAGCTGGACGTCTCCATCGAGGTGGACGAAGCAGTAAAGCGCATGATGGTGCCAAAGTTTATCCTGCAGCCTCTTGTAGAAAATGCCGTTAAACACGGGTTGAAGAAACCGGACAAAAAAGGGGTTATCAGGGTCGTCATCAGGAGGAATGCCGGAAGGATCGACGTGGCGATCTATGATAACGGTGCGCCCTTCCCGGAGGACATTCAGATCGGGTATGGGCTGAAAAGCGTGATGGATAAGCTGAGTATGTTCTTTCCGGGCGAGCATACCATATATTTCGAAAATAACCCATTCAAACAGGTCAGTATTTCGATGAAAGATATGTTGTCACATGCCTAATGTTTATAAAGCGGTTATCGTGGAAGATGAGGCGCCTGCCAGGCGTCTTTTGCACGAACTTTTGGCCGAACACCATCAACTTGTCCATTTATCCGGCGAGGCATATAATGGCAGCGATGCCATCGCGCTGATCAACGAGACAAGGCCGGATCTGATCTTCCTCGATATCCAATTGCCGGATATGCTCGGGTTGGACGTATTGAAGCAACTCGTTTACCATCCTTATGTGATATTCACCACTGCATACGATGAATACGCGTTAAAAGCATTCGATGCACTCTCGGTGGACTATCTCCTAAAACCGTTGAAGGAAGACAGAATAGTCAGGGCACTAAATAAACTGCAACATTTTGCGGGTAACGGCCTGCCCTATTCGGCCTGGGATAATTTTGAATCGCTATTTAACGGCAATACCCTTACGAAGGAGATCAAAACGCTTTCGGTTAAAAAAGGCGCCAAGTTCACGCTTGTACAACTTTCCGATATTATATATTTCGAGGCTTCTGACAAATATACGTACGTGCATCTGGCAAACGGACAAAGGCTGTTCTGCGATCATATGCTGTCCGTCCTGGAAGAGAAATTATCGGAAGATTTTGTCCGGGTGCAGAAGTCGTACATCGTCAACAGGCAAAAGGTCGTCGAGATCCACAAATACTCCAACAATCGTTATACGTTGGTTCTCAACAACCGGGATTTCATCCGAATTGTCACCGGCCCCTCTTACCTTCAGGTGATCAGGCGAGTTTTTGAGGTGTAGCCGGATTTTGATGTAATTTACCATGGGAGACCACTTAAAAAATGACGACAAATCCATTTAAAATTACGATACATATGGTTTCCAGCCTTGATGGAATCATTGCCAAAAAAGACAATAGCGTATCATGGTTTGAAACATCGGACCACTACGAAAAGGGAATTTCACTCTCTGATCAGGACACGGCGGCATTTCTGAGAACAATAGATTGCTATGTAATGGGTTCCCGGACATATGAACATGCCCTGGAACTTTCAAGATCCTATGGGTGGGCCTATGGCGATGTGCCTACTATTGTCATCACTCACAGAAACCTGCCCATTGAAAGAAAGAACATCGAGATCTATTCAGGCGACCTGATTAAACTCGTCAATGAACGACTAAAATCGAGATTTAAGAACGTCTGGGTCGTAGGCGGAGCCATGCTTGCCAGGGATTTCATCCGTTTGGCACTGGCCGACGAGATCAGATTATCGATCATGCCAATCATTTTGGGAGATGGAACGCTGTTCCTTGATGCGATCGGACTGGAACAGGTGTTACACCTGCGAGACGTGACAGCCTACAAGAGTGGCATGGTGGAACTTTGGTATGAGATAAGAAAATGATGACCTACCGACGTATGCGGCTATCAAATATTGTCCTTTGTGATAATGGTCCAATCGTCATTTCCATGGCCTTTTTCAATCCAGTGATCCATTTTCTGCGCAATGCTGGGTATGACTGTCAACGGAGAACGGCCCTGGGTCGCTTCAATCATCAACCTCGCGTCTTTTCTTGCCATATTCAACTCCCAGGATGGGCTATGGAATTCGCCTGTTAAGATCCGTTTTAGTCTTGCGGGGATCATCGAACCCGGATTCCACATCGAAATAAAGGCTTCCACGTCAGCGGCCGGGATCCCGAGAGATTTGGCCAGGGCCAACAGGTCGGAAAGACCGCCTGTAATGGTCATCAGGAGGAGGTTGCCAAGCAATTTTATTCCGGCAGCGCGGTTTGACTCCGGCCCAAGATTGACCAGCTGTCCGGTCATCGTCCTGAGGACCGGTTCGAGACCCTTTATCACCTGCTGATCCCCGGAAATCAGCATGACTCCGGTACTTTCCAGGGCGTTTTGCGGACCCATGAAGACAGGCGCATGAACATAGATATATCCCTGCTCCTTCCAATATTTGGTCCGGCTGGCAGCACCTGCTGCAGATGTGGTCGTGTGGTCGATGATGAAAGTGCCTGGGGTCAAACCGGGGCTTGCCGACTTCAGCACCTCGTCGACCGATTGGTCATCGGAAAGGGTGAGATGAACCCGGGAAGCGCCTTTTACTGCCAGAGCAGGATTGTCAAATGCCCTTGCCCCCATCGACTCCAGCGCTTTTGCCTTGGCGGCGGTACGATTCCAAATCTGAACTTGTTCGCCTTTCTTTATCAGCGCCTTAACAAAGTTTGAACCTAAAAGTCCAGTACCGAGAAACGAGATCATAATATCAATATTTCCTCAAAGGTAGGATAATATTTCAGGTGTATTTACCCTTGACAGAGAGTGGTCGATAGCTTATATTAGAGTACACCGAGTTACTGCCGATAAACTTGCGCCATGAATACCGATATCTTCCATCCCAGCATCAAGCTGGCATTAAATGCCATTCAATCTGCCTATCAGTCCGGCGCTACCAAGTCGGTGCAAGTCAATGGCCAGGCTAAACAAATCCCTTATCCGTTCCCTTCACCGGCCGACTGGCGGGATACCTGGATCTATCTCCTGATGGTCGACCGGTTCGACAACCCGGTTGCCGCGCCCTCTTCCATTTGGAATCAGCGATATGGCTATCGTCAGGGAGGCACATTTAAAGGCATCGAAAACCGCCTCGACTATCTGCTGGCGCTTGGCGTGGGCGCCATCTGGATAACACCCGTGCAGAAGAACTCGCGGCCATCCGGATGGGAATTCAATTATCACGGTTATGGCATCCAGGATTTTCTCTCCATCGATGATCGCTTCGCTTCC
This sequence comes from Bacteroidota bacterium, assembly GCA_030706735.1. GTDB lineage: Bacteria > Bacteroidota > Bacteroidia > Chitinophagales > Chitinophagaceae > Puia. The sequence continues at coordinate 25,760 of JAUZNZ010000034.1, forward strand.
GATGGCACGGCAGCCACCGCCGAAAAGGAATTGACCGAGCTCATCGAGTCAGCCCATGCCAGAGGGATCTTTGTCATCCTGGATATCGTGCTGAACCATTCAGCCAGGGTATTTGATTATTCTGTCAACGGGGCCCTAACCGCCGACTTTACCGATGCAGGGATCATGAACTCGTCAATGGGCGGTGAACCTCCGATCGAATGGATGAATGGCCTTGGGTTCCCGCGCGCCGACTGGACAAATACCCTTCCCGCTCCGGGTATCTTGTCGGCGGATGATGCGGTCTGGCCATCCGATCTTCAGCGTAATGATCTTTACCGGCGGCGCGGGAACCGCTTATCGGATAATAGTCCGGCAACCGGCCGCTTTATCCGCGGCGATTTTGATACCATGCGCCAGCTCGTCATGGAATACGCCGCAACAGCCGCAGCTCAGCAACCACTAAGGGCCAAATATGGAAAATATCCCGTGCTTAGCATCCTTATTTTGGCCTATTGGTACCTTATCGCAAAGTTTGATATCGATGGTTACCGGATTGATACCGTCAAGTATGTCGACCCGGATAAGGTCGAGCAATTTGGGAATGCCATGCGCGAATTCGCGTTGAGCATCGGGAAGCGAAATTTTTTCACATTCGGCGAGATCTACGATAACGAGCAGACCATTGAGGGATTCATCGGGCGAAATAGTACCGACGGGTTCGGTATCGATGCCGCCCTGGATTTTCCCTTGTTCTTCGCATTGCCCAATTACGCGAAAAACCTTGTGCCTGTGGAGACGGTAAGGGAGCTATTTCTAAAGCGCAAAGCTGCCGAGGAAACGCGGTTAAGCTCTCATGGAGAAGCAGGGAAATATTTTGTCAGCTTCCTGGATAACCATGACCAGTCCCAGCGCTTTAACCAGGCCACTACGCCTTCCCAGCAGGTCGCGCTGGGCCTTGCCGTTCTATTTTGTCTGCAGGGAATTCCTTGTGTTTATTATGGAACGGAGCAGGGCCTCCAGGGAACGATCAATGCGCAAGGGCAGCCGGACCTCAATTCGCCTGAGTCGGTTCGCGAGGCGCTATGGGGGAAAATGCCGGTCGCTTTTGATTCCGGGAACCCCTATTTTATTGAAATCCAGGCCCTCGGCAAGTTGCGTGCAAAGGAGGCGGCACTTCGATATGGGCGTTTGTATTTTCGGGAGTTTTCCGGGAACGGCCAAGACTTCGGGCTTTCGTATGGAATGGGCGCGCCGTTAGCCTTCTCCCGCATTTTGGCCTCCCGGGAGGTGCTGGTCGCAGCAAATCCCAGCACCACTACCTCATTCAATGGTTTCGTACTAGCGGATGCCGATACCAACCGTGCTTTGCCCCTTATGAAGGTCGCTTACAGCAACCTCGGTACCGCAGGCCAGAGCCGGATGCAATTCAACGGCACGGCTAACTTTTATGACAGATCCGATCTAAAAGGCACAGGGGAGGCTGTTTACTTATTCATAATGCTTGCTCCCATGGAGGTTCAGGTGCTGGTTCCTGTCTGACGGAAGGCGGCTGTGGATAGGCTCGCGCTTCTCTTTTAACGGAGCGCCAGATCTGCCCGACTCCGCCGCTTTTATTTCCGCAACAATGGAGATGGCTATCTCCCAGGCTGTTTCGGCGCCAATGTCCAGTCCGATGGGACTGTGTATCGAAGCGATCTGTTCCGGAAGGAGCATCAGCCCCTCTTGCCGAAATTGGGCCAGCATACGATCCAGCCTCTTCTTCGGACCCAATATGCCGATATACGAAAAGCCCCTGACCACCAGGTCTCTCAAGAGGGCAAGGTCATAGTTGTAGTTATGGGTCATCAGCACAAAGAAGGTTTGTGCGTCCACATCCAATTGTCCCAGGACATCGCGGGGTTTGGCCACCAACACCCGATCAGCCTTCCCAAAACGTTGGGGGGTCGCGTAATGAAGCCTTCCATCAACCACCGTCGTATGCCATCCCAGCATTGACGTGATCTCCACCAGCGGTTGTGCATCGTTCCCTGCGCCAGCAATGACTATCGAGGGTGGCGGTGGAACAAACTCGATAAAGCCGGTAAGCGGGTGGCCGGTTGCCCTGTAATCGATGATCCGGGAAACCTTGTCCGCCATAGCCGTCTTTGCATCGCGGATCAAGAGATCCTGCAATTCCGCCGACAAAAGGGTATGTACGACGCTCCCGGTATAGAGCAAGCTCATTCCAGGTTGTTCCTGGGAACGCTCCAAAGAGAATAAGGTGACCAATACTGCATCTCTTCTTTCGCATGCCAGTTCTTTCAGGAGCCGGATCGGATGGTAGCGCTTGTTTTCATCGATGGGCTCGAACAAGATATGCACGATCCCATCGCATCCCAGCTGTACGCCGAACTGGAGATCATCCGCCTGCGTGGTATCATAAGTGACCAGCTTGTTTTCTCCCTGAGTAATTGCGAACAAGGCTTTCCGCAGGGCATCGCCCTCCAGACAGCCCCCGCTGATCGCGCCGGTCAGCTGACCGTCATCGGCAATCAGCATCCTGGCGCCGGGCCGCCGATAAGACGAACCTTCTACGTGGACGACCGTTGCCAGCGCGCACTTCTTCCCTTCCCATTTTGCCCGTTCATAGGACTGAAGTATGTCGTTTGTCTCTTTCATGTCATCAAGACTTTGTCCGGAGTGATCGGCAGATCCCTGATCCGCTTTCCCGTCGCATTAAAAACCGCATTAGCCACTGCCGCGGCCACGCCGATCAGAGAGATCTCGCCCAGACCTTTGGTGCCGATCGGATTGATGATCGGATCAGGCTTGTCGATAAATATAGCCTCTATGTCGGGCGCATCCGCGTTCACGGGTACGTGGTAGTCCGCGAGATTGCCATTTACATATCGGCCAAAACGGTCATCGAATATCGCCTCTTCCGTCAGAGCCATGCCGATCCCTCCCACCGCGCCGCCGATCATCTGGCTTGATGCCGTTTTATGATTGACAATTTTCCCGCCGTCCACCACCGCAACCAGTCTTTTTACTCTCACGATCCCTGTAAGCGAATGCACATGCACCTGGGCAAAATGCGCGGAGAATGAATACATCGAATACTTCCTGGCCTCTTCTCCGCTTTGTGATTCCTGTGTCAGTTCAAGCGACGGGAGGTTCAGACGCTGTAAGATCGTTGCATACTCTATCTCGGCCGTATTGTCGGCCGGCAGTCCGGCCAGCGTATTCAACTTCTGTTTCAAGGCTATGCAAACATCGTGGACGGCCGATCCCACGGAAGACACCGTCTGCGATCCCCCTTGAGTCGGAGCAACCGGAAATGCGGAATTACCCAGCTCAAAGCTGATCCTTTCCGCAGGGATCCCCAGGATGTCGGCGGCAATAAGGGTCATGGCCGTGCCTGTCCCCGGACCGATGTCGCTGGTGGCCGTTTGTATGTTCACCGAGCCGTCGGGCGTCAATTTGATCCTCACCTGGGTTTTACTACGGTATGCGCCAAATGCCCCGCAGCCCAGCCCATAACCAACCATCCAATCCCCATCCCGTTGCATGCCCGGTTTGGTGGGGCGTTTTTCCCAGCCGATCCGTTCCGCTCCCAACTGATAACACTCTTTCAGGAATTTACTCGACCAGGGCAGATTGCGCTCAGGGTCCATATCCGTATAATTCTTCAGCCGCAATTCGATCGGATCGATATTCAACTTATAGGATAGTTCATCCAGGGCTGATTCGAGAGCGAATGATCCCGTAGCCTCGCCCGGACCGCGCATCGGCGTTGGTACACCGACGTTCAGCGGCACGACCTTATATCTGGTATTGGCATTGGGACTGGCATACAGGAACCGTGAGACATTCACGGCATTCTCCGTGAACTCCTCGTATACGGCCGTCTGCGAATGCGATTCGTGCGTTATACCCATCAATTTACCATCGGTCGTCGCACCCAGTCCGATACGCTGAATGGTAAGCGGCCTGTATCCTACCAGCGTGAACATTTGCTCACGCGTCAACGTAAGTTTCACCGGGCGCTTCACCAGCCTGGCAGCCTGAACTGCGGCCACCTCATGCGGCCAGGTACGGAGGGATGAGCCGAAGGCGCCGCCCACAAACCGCGAATTGATCTGCACATTGGCCACCTCGAGTCCAAATGCATTGGCAATGGAACGTTGCGACCCGATGACACCCTGTGATTTCGTGTACAAGGTCACCTTATCATCGCCATCCCAAAAAGCGGTCGTGACATGCAGTTCCATGGGATTGTGCATCTCGCTGGGCAGCATGTAGTCCTGCTCGACCACTACCGGGGCCTTCTTATAGGCATCCGCCTCGCCCCGGACATAATCTTTGTATCTTCCTTCATTGGGTATGACCCCTTTGTCAAAATTCTTGTGGAAGTCGGTCTCGAAAGGTTCCGCTTTATAGGTGGCTTTGACCAGGCTGGCTGCGTACGTGGCCCGTTCGAAGGTTTCCGCCACGACCAGGGCGATCGGCTGGCCATTAAAATATACCTTGTCATCATTAAACAGCTTCAACCCCCTCACCGGCCTTGCCGCCCCTGGTTGATAACCGGGAACTTTCGGGGCATTGAATGGGGTTATTACGGCCAGCACGCCCGGCGCCTTTCCGGCCGCCTGTATATCCATGGATGAAACCGTTCCGCAGGGGATCGTCGCCGATACCAGTACGCCATAGGTCAAGCCTGGCAACTTATATTCGCCCGAATATTTTGCGCCGCCGGTCACCTTCAAACGACCATCTATCCGGCTCAACGGGTCACCAATCTTGTCTTTTTTCATGACAGCTATTTTTATCCCAGGGAAGACGCTGTTTTCAATGCCTGGAGGATCGCGTTGGGCGCCAGCGTCAACTTAAATTGATTGTATTTATAGGCCTTCGCCCCCTGCATGGCGATCCGGGCCGCTTGCCTGAATACGTCCTCTCCGGAGGTTTTGCCAAGCAGAAATGCTTCCGCCCCGTGCAAGCGCCAGGGTTTATGCGCCACTCCTCCCATTGCCAGGCGTGCCCCTTTGATCTTATCCCCTTCCAGGTCGAGCGCCGCCGCCACAGATATCAACGCAAAGGCAAAGGATGTCCTATCCCGGACCTTCAGATAATGCACATGCCGGTTAAAGGAGTTTGCCGGAAGGTCGACTGAAATGATCAGTTCCGTTCGTTCCAGCGTATTGTCTTTTTCGGGATGGTCCCCTGGGAGCCGATGGAAATCGGAAAATGCGATCTTCCGATCCCTTTTCGGGCCTTTTACGTGCACAACGGCCTCGAGCGCGGTCAAGGCCACGTTCATGTCACTGGGATTTACCGCAATGCATTTTTCGCTGGCTCCGAAGAGAGCATGCATCCGGTTATATCCGTCAAGTGCGCCGCAGCCGCTGCCCGGCGAACGTTTGTTACAAGGCATGGCCGTATCAAAGAAATAATTGCACCGGGTTCGTTGCATGATATTGCCTCCCACCGTGGCCATATTGCGCAATTGAGGCGAGGCGCCTGCATTGATCGCCTGAGCCAGCAGCGGATAGTCCTGCAGCACCAGTGGGTGATCCGCCACTTCGCTATTTGATGCCAGGGCCCCGATGCGCAGGCCGCCGGCAATCGCTTCAATGCCTCGCAAAGGCAATGCATTTATGTCAACGAGCCTTTCAGGGCGCAACACCCCCATCTTTATCAGGTCGATCAGGTTGGTTCCGCCAGCGAGGAAGTGTGCCTGCGGCTCTTTCACCAGGGATTGTATCGCACCCGACGCGGCCGATGATCTGGTATATTGAAATGGATTCATGATTGGCTGTTTTTAACCTCCTGGATCGCTTTTACAATATTGGAATAAGCGCCGCACCGACAAATATTTCCGCTCATAAATTCACTGATCTCTCCGGGGGACTGGGTCCTTCCCTCTTTGACCAATGCGACCGCAGACATGATCTGACCGGACGTGCAATAACCGCACTGGAAGCCGTCATGCTTAATAAAGGCTTCTTGCATGGGATGAAGCACGTCGCCTTTTGCCAGACCTTCGATCGTCGTGACCTTCTTCCCCTCATTGCAAAGCGCCAGGCTGAGGCAGGAATTGATTCGCACTCCGTTGACATGAACGGTACAGGCACCGCATTGGCCGCGATCACAGCCTTTCTTGCTGCCGGTCAGGTTGAGTTGTTCCCTTAGCAAATCCAGGAGCGTCACCCTGGGTTCCACATTTACGCTATACTTCACCCCATTCACCTCAAGGTTGAGCGGCAACTTTTCAAAAGCATCAGCCACTTTTTCGTCCCATTGTTCATTCGCCGCCCTGATCAGCGTGCCTGGGGTCAGAGCGGCGGCGGACAACAATGAAGATTGCTTTAGAAAATCGCGCCGCGATCCTTTCAATAGGTCCTTCCCCTCGGGAGGAGCGTTTCGCCTTTTTGACATAGAGGTATGATTTTTTCTGCTATCCGAATTTACGAACTTATGGAAGAATAACCGGCCCTTATCAATCAACTTTTATTTAAATTAGTAGGGAGAATGCATGCATATGGAAAATAGTTGTGTTCAATTGCCCATTGTCAGGATTACGGGAGGGACCGCCGTGTCGGTATCCGATCTCCTTGCTATCGAAGAGCCTCTCGAAATCCGGATTGGATACGGACCCGCGCCCGCCCGCACCATACAAAACCTGGCCGTGACCATGCGCACCCCTGGCGATGATGAGAGCCTTGCGCTGGGTTTCCTCTTTACAGAGGGAATTATTCCCAACGCCGATTCCGTGGATCGTATCGAGCATGTATTCACATCTTGCTATGAGGACAGGCAAAATGCTATCCAGGTCACTTTGAAAGAGGGCCTGATGCCCGATCTTGGAAAAGCAGACAGAAATTTTTATGCCAGTTCCAGTTGCGGAGTTTGCGGAAAGGCCTCCATTGCCGCCATCCGCACGGTCAGCCGGGCTTCAAAGCCGAACAGGGATGCAGATCCGATCGATCCGCGCCTGATCCTTGAACTGCCCGGGAGGCTCGCCGGGGTTCAGAGAATCTTTGCGGATACCGGCGGGTTGCACGCCGCTGCGTTGTTCGATGAGAAGGCTGAGTTGCTCCTGGTCAAAGAGGATGTCGGCAGGCACAATGCACTGGACAAGCTTATCGGTTCGGCCCTCCGTTCATTGCCTGCGTCGTTTACCCGTTCCATCCTTTTACTCAGCGGAAGAGCGAGTTTTGAGCTCGTTCAAAAGGCAGCTATGGCCGGCATCCCCATTATTGCGGCCGTTGGGGCCCCCTCCAGCCTTGCCGCGAGCCTGGCAGAGGAATTCGGCATTACCCTGATCGGATTCCTGCGTCCTTCCCGGTTCAATATCTATTCGGTAACCGACCGCATTCAATTGCCAGTTTATGAAACCATCTGAAGATCAACAGCCATCCGCAGAAAATCCGGCTCAGTTGTCCGATCTGAAAATAACCGAGCCGAAAGACTGGGCGGCAGGAATCCCCGGGGTTGTAGCGGCATTCAGCGATGTGTTTTCCGAAGCAGGCCCCGCGAGGGGTCTGAAGGCCCTGTTCAAGATGAACCAAAAGGGGGGATTCGACTGTTCCAGCTGCGCGTGGCCTGACGAGGATGGCAAACGTTCGCCCATTGCAGCCTACTGTGAAAATGGGGCGAAGGCCCTGGCGGAAGAAGCCACGAAAAAAAAGCTCAGCATCGATTTCTTTGCCGCTCATTCGGTGCATGAGCTGGCGGCCATGACCGATATGGAGATCGGGAAAAAAGGCCGTATCGCCTTTCCGTTGCATTTGCCCAAAGGCGGCAGCCACTTCGTGCCCATCGCCTGGGAGGACGGCCTGAGGAAAGTGGCAGACGCACTGAACGGCCTGGACAGCCCTGACCGCGCGGCTTTTTACACTTCCGGCCGTCTTAGCAATGAAGCCTCCTTCATGTACCAATTGTTTGTCCGTGAATTCGGCACCAACAACATGCCCGACTGCTCAAATATGTGCCATGAGTCCAGCGGCGTTGCCTTGCTGGAAACGATTGGGTTCGGCAAGGGCTCCGTGACCCTCGAAGATTTTGAGGACACCGAAGCCATCCTGATTATGGGGATCAATCCCGCCACCAATATGCCCAGGATGCTCGACTCTTTGCAAAAGGCAAAGAAGAACGGGGCAAAGATCATCGCCATCAACCCATTGAAGGAGGCCGGCCTGCTTGCCTTCAATAATCCCCAGGAATTCACGGGTTTGATCGACAGCGTCGCAAACAAAGGCGCCACCAAAATGGCAGATCTGTTCCTGCAGGTGAGGATCAATGGCGACATGGCGGCCCTCCAGGGCATTGAAAAATTACTATTCGAGGATGAAGACCGCGCCCCGGGAACCGTGCTCGACCGCTCTTTCATCACAGAGCATACCGTCGGCACCGGCGGCCTGAAGGCCCATTTAGCCGGTCAATCGCTCGAATCGCTGGCTGAGGCGGCCGGACTGTTACCTCAACAACTGAGAGACGCAGCAGACATTTTGAAGGATAAAAAGAAGATCATGATCTGCTGGGCCATGGGCATTACCCAACACAAGAACGGGGTGGACACCATCAAGGAAATGGTCAACCTTATCATGATGAAGGGTAGTCTGGGGAAGCGGGGGGCCGGTCTATGTCCGGTTCGGGGCCATAGCAATGTTCAGGGCAATCGTACGATGATGATCTGGGAGAAACCGCCGGCCTGGTACCTGGACAAATTGAAGGAGGTATTTGGATTTGAGCCGCCGAGGGAACGAGGCGTGGATGTGGTCGAATGCATCAAAGCGATGCATGCCGGCCGGATCAGGATCTTCTTCGCTATGGGCGGGAACTTCCTATCGGCCACCCCCGACACCGGATACACTGCCGAAGCGATGCGTCGGTTACAGCTCACGGTCAATGTATCTACCAAGCTAAACCGGACGCATCTCGTCCATGGCGGGGAGGCCATCGTCTTCCCCACTCTGGCACGCAGTGACAAAGATGTCGTGAATGGCATCGAACAATTCGTCAGTTGTGAGAACTCCATGGGCGTGGTACAAATGTCCAAAGGGGTACTGAAACCCGTTGCCAACGGACTTTTGAATGAAACACAGATTATTTGCCGGCTCGCCAAGGCAACCCTGGGCAATCGAACCAAGGTCGATTGGGACCTCTATGCCGGAAGCTATGATGCGGTCAGGGACCTGATCGCGCGCTGTATCCCCGGGTTTGAGGACTACAATAGGAGGGTGCGGGAGCCGGCAGGGTTTTACCTGCCCAATGGGCCGCGCGCCGGCAAATTCGGCTCCGCGCCTTTCGGCGACAAAATGCCTTTCAGCATCAACCGCCTGCCGGAGGTCCGGATGGAGAGTGATGATTTCCGGATGGCGTCCGTGCGAAGCCATGACCAGTTCAATACAACGATCTATGGAATGGATGATCGTTACCGGGGCGTGCATGGAGAAAGACGTGTTATCTTCATGAACGAGCAGGATATGTTGGACGCAGGCTTTAAGGCGGGTGAGAAAGTAGATCTGTTCAACTATTACGAAGGAGTGGAACGTGTGGCACGCCTTTTTGTTGTCGTGCCTTACGACATTCCCCGCAGATGCACCGTCACCTATTATCCCGAGACGAATGTGCTTGTGCCGATCGATAGTGTAGCAGAGAAAAGCAATACGCCCACGTCCAAACTCGTGCTCATCAAAATAAGGAAGAACCATTAAGCCTCATGACAATCAGGACAACTCTCCGCCCCGGCGACCTCGGCCAAATTATCATGATGCATGGTATCCTATACCATCGGGAATATGGTTATGGGATCGAGTTCGAGGCATACGTCGCCAAGGGTCTGTATGAGTTCTACAAGAACTATGACCCGAAAAAGGATCGCGTATGGATCGCGGAGGAAGAAGGGAAGATCGCCGGCTGCCTGTTCCTGATGCACCGTGAAGACGGAGAAGCTCAATTGCGCTTTTTTCTCCTGGAACCGGCATATCGCGGGATCGGCCTGGGGAAAGAGCTGGCCACGCTATTTATGGCATTCTTAAAAGATCGAGGTTACAGAAGGGCCCACCTGTGGACGACTCATGAATTGCATGCGGCGGCGGCCCTTTACGGGCAAATGGGATTTACACTCACTGAAGAATTGGGATCCACCGCTTTCGGTAAGCCCCTTAAAGAGCAACGGTATGACCTTATTGTGCGTGACTGAAGTGGATTGCGGAAATACTGTGCAAATTATTCCCCGAATTGAACTGGGCAGGGCAGTCAAAGGAAGCTGGCATTGTTTTGTTTGCTTTACACGAAAGACAACCATGCGCCAGGATCGCAAGATCACCATCGACAAAGACCGGCTGCGGCAATATAACGCCATGAAACCTGCTGCAAGAGGTTTGCTGGTGACGACCGTCAAATTCACGGCCAAGATGATGTGGGGCTTGCTGCGATTTGCATTCCGACTTCCCGGAATGGTGAAGCGGGCCGCTAAGAAGGAGTAAGTTTATCCCGTTGAAATATTCGGATCATCGCCCAGGCCAGGACGGCCGAAAACATCATACCCAGCGCAATCAATACGATCATCATATTCCTGCCCTGGGCGTAGATGGCCCCCGAAAGCGCGACGCCATAAATGCCCAGGGGAAGGACGATCATTAGTACCAGGCCGGGAACACCAAGCGGTATCTTAAAGGGACGGAGCGTATTGGGTTCGCGCAGGCGAAGCACGATCAGGGCGACAAATTCCAGGGCGAGGCCCGCGCCGTACAAAATAATGTCCATGATCACCAGATCGGAAAAAGTAAATAAGACCAGGATGCTGACAATGACAGATGAGGCGAGGATCGAAACATACGGAGTGCCGAATTTAGGGTGAAGGGTGCACAATTGCCGTGGAAGGAGACGGTCATCCGCCATCACCTGCGGCACTCTTGAAACCGACAAGAGCACGCCTGAATAAAGTCCAACCGTACTGGCCATCCCTCCCGCAGCCAGCATAATACCCAGCCAATGCCCACCTGCCAATTCACCGAGTGCCGGAAAGCTGCCGGCATTCAATACCGATGAATCGATCCCGGACCAATGCACGACGACCGCCGTCGCCAGGTAAAGACCGACGATCAATAGAAAGGCCATGGTCATTGAAAGGAGATAAGATCGTACAGGACGAGCCACTTCCCCGGCATAGGTCGTGGTATTGTCCCAACCGATGAAATTCCACATCACCGTATATAGTCCCATGGAAATGGCCGAAAAGGACTCGCCTTTCAAAGACGGGGCGGGGAAATTGGCATGCATGCCATGACTGCCCAAGGCCACGATAAAAAGCATAAAAAAGGGGACAAGTACTGCCGTACCAAGGATCAATGAGACCCGCCCGACAGGCACGATGCCCAGAATATTCAAAAGTGCCGATATCCAAATGATCAGGAGACAAACAGGTATTTTGTACATCAGGATCTCCGGGAAAAAAAAGGATGCATATCCTATGAACAGTACGGGATAGATCGCCAGGTCAACAAAAGTATACAGCCAGGTCCACCAGCCTTCATAAAAAGCCCACCGCAAACCCAGCGCCTTCTTGACCCATTGATAATATCCTCCGGTCACAGGCATCAGGCTATTTAGTTCGAGCACCGTAAGAATGGTCGGAATATCCCAGATCAGCGGGGTGAAGAGGAGAAGAAAGATAGCCCCATGATCCCCCACATAGGCGAACAAGGGCTCAAGGCCGTAGGGGCCTCCTGAAACGGTCAGAAAAATAATAGCGGCCAACTGCAATGGCCTGAGTTTTCTCGTCGGCGAAGGCGAACGACCCATGAATATAAAAGTAAGCAGAAATTTATTGTCGCTTCAAGAAAACAGCCGGCTCGAAGAAAGCGTCGTCCAGCGGGACATCCTGCTTACAATCGAAGTAGTTCTCAATTTGTATGAGCTTGTCATTGAAATAGAACCGGCATTTGGTTTCAGCCCACCCGCCCCCGAATTTTTTCTGGCCTTCGAAGATGCCATCCTCTCTTCTGCCTCCGTCGAACTTGATCAGGCGAACCAGGTATAAATCCTGTTTATCGAACCAAAGCTGGTTCACTCCGGTATCTCCTTTTATAGCCGTCCCGACAACAAGCACCGGTTTCCCTTCAAATACCTCTTCATGCGCTTTGTCGAGGTCATAGTTCCAGGCTTTAAGCTGTTGCATCACCCGGCCCTCGGTATAGAAATACATGCCGCCCAGTAAGAAGGTCAGGTCGTTATCGTCCTTGCGGGCGCCGCGCAACTTGCCATTCCGAAAACCATAGGAAGAATCACCTTTATAAATGACCGCATTCCCGCTATCCTTGTCGCCGAAGTCGATGCGGAAGAGAGCGGGGTATTTGATGGCTTCATACCAAACCTGGGTACCCTTGAGGCTGTCGTTCCGGTAAAATTCCGTATTCTGATTGAATACGAAACTGCGATACCATTTGCCCGCATAACGTAGATAGGTCTGATGGATGACGTCTCTACCCGTGAGAGGGGGATTGATGAGGGAGTCGCCGCCGGGGAGGTCGGGTTTGGCCGCGATGCAGGCCAGGAATAAGATCCCCGCGAAAATTTTTTTTCTCATATCGGTCAGTTAGTAGGTGATGATCTTGCTTGACGGGACGAATCCTGCTCGAAGAGCAGCCGGGTATAGGGGTCCAATTCAATGCGGTCCGGAGCCGTATCGGCAGGTATGGTCATGGTGAATGATCCTCCTTTAATGTCGCATTGCATGATCCGCGGAGCATCCCTGCCCGGTGTAAATACGGCAATGTCCAATGGAAAAGCGAACGGTTCGGACTGCAGTTGTGTGATGGTCAGGTTGATGCGTCCGGAGGCCGCATCGTAGGTCCAGGTCAGGCGCAGTTTCGGGTGGCCGGCCGTAAGCAGCCATTGCCGGAAGAAAAGGTTCAGATCCTGTCCCGATGCCGATTCCATGACCGATTCAAAATCCCGGGTAGAAGCATTTGCTCCCCGATACCTTGCATAATATTCCCGCAGTCCTTTCCAGAACGCGGTATCGCCGACCCGTTGCCTGAGCATATGGAGAACCCAACCCCCTTTCTGGTAAGAATTGGCATTCAGGAGGCGCATGTATTGGCTCGTCGTGTCAACAACCGGCGATACATATGTTCTTGCAAATGCAATAATATCCTTCCGGTCGGATCTTTCCATGGATATAAGCGTGTCGGGGCCATACTTCGAGGCCATATACAGCGCTGACAAATAGGTAGCAAAACCCTCGCTCAGCCAGAGATGGGCGTAATCCGTCTCGGTGACGGCATCCCCAAACCACTGATGGGCTATTTCATGAGCGAGCACCCGTTCAAAGCGGTGGGTTCCGGAGATCAGGTTTTCTGCATAGAAAATGCAACTTGCGTTTTCCATCCCGCCGAAAATGGTGGTGGACTGGACGTTCGCGAGCTTCTTGTATGAGAAAGGGCCGATCCTATCCATATAAAAAGGAAGGATGCTGACAGCCTGATCATAGTCATAAAACCCTTTTTCCCGGTCCTCAGGATAGACCCAGGCGGACACCGGGACACCTTCGGCAAGGCCGGCCTGGTCGATGGCAAAATCGGCAATACCGACTGCCATGATCTTCGTGGGCAGAGGCACTTCCTCCTTCCAATGAGTGTAACGAATATGGCCGCCCAGAACAGTATCCTGTATAAGAACTCCGTTGGCAATAACCTGATAATGATCGGGGGCTGTGATCCGCCAGTCAACGGACGCTTTGTCTGAAGGGCGGTCCACGCATGGAAGCCAGTTCCTGGCCCTATCCGGCCAATTGTCGGAGAAAATGGTGCGATGGTGATATTTATTCATTCCATAGATAAGGCCGTCCGCCGGTATGCCCTTATAATATATGAGATAGGTCCTTTCCTGCCTTGGCTCCGCGGCCCGGCCACTGTGCAGGACGATCCCGTTCGGGCGTTGCGTGAACGGCACCCTGGTCTGCCCCTCCCGAACCTCCTGCACGACCATCCCTTTTCCATCTGCCCGAACGCCGAGCAGGTCGAAAGGGATTTCCGTTACCGGCCGCAGCATCCTGAGGGTTATGGACGCTTTACCAACCAGCGTATCGTTATCGTCATTGATCTGGAGGGAAAAATCGTAATGGATCACATCGAAGGAAGGATCCGGCGGATATCCGGCGGCCAGGGCAGTTCGCAAAAACAGGGTCAAAGAAAGGGCGAGCCATGGTCGAATCATGATGGTTAATTATCCCGTCAAATTAGTGAAACCGTGAGCATAGCCCTAACCATTCATCAAAATCCTTGTTTTGGTGAGGAATATTGTCCTCAACATGGGTAATCGGGCCCGGTCATTATAAGAAAATATACGCCAGGCAGGTATTGGTTTGAGCTTAACGATGCCCTTTTATAATTCGGCACGAGAAGGGATAGATAAGGGTACGGAGAACTCACTATGCCCAACAAATACCCATTTTATCTCAGATGCACCATTATCCTGCTGGGCCTGGTGTTATTTACCTATATCCTTTTCAATCTTAGGGGAATTCTAATACCATTAGCCTTTGCCATTTTCCTTGCGATCCTGTTGAACCCTCTGAGTAACCTTTTGCAACGATGGAAGGTACCGAAGACCCTATCCATTGTGCTTACCCTTCTTGTCGCCATACTCGTGTTCGTAGGTATTGGATTTTTTCTATCGACTCAGATCGCCACGTTCACCGATCAGCTTCCTGTACTTAAGAAGAAATCCGCCGAATTAGCAACCAAGCTGCAGCAGCAGGTGACCCGGCAATTCGGCATGCCGATCCAAAAACAAAACCAGTTCATGGCAGAAGCGGAGGCAGGTTTGAAGCCATTGATCGGCCAGGCACTGGGCACCGTCATGGGATCTCTTGAAGTGGTCTTTCTTCTTCCGGTCTATACATTTCTATTCCTCTATTACAAGACGTTGATCCTGGACTTCTTATTCGACGTCTTTGCAGAAAAGAACATAAAGGATGTAAGCCTCATACTGCAGAAGGTGAAAGCCGCGATCCAAAGTTATATGTTCGGGCTATTGATGGAAGGATTGATCGTGGCAACGTTGAATACGCTGGCATTGATGATCATCGGCGTGAAGTATGCCGTCCTGCTGGGCATTCTGGGCGCCATCCTGAATGTGCTGCCTTTTATCGGTGGGATCATGGCGGTAATACTGCCGCTTTTCATCGCGACAATAACCAAGGACGGGATACACACGCAACTCGAGGTCGTCGCCGCCTATATCGTCATTCAATTCGTCGATAACCATTTCCTCGTTCCCTATATCGTGTCATCGAAGGTCAAGATCAATGCGCTGATCTCCATTGTCATCGTATTGCTGGGTGGCGCGGTTTGGGGCATTTCGGGCATGTTCCTGTCCATCCCTTTCATCGGTGTGCTGAAGATCATTTTCGATCGGATACCCGAATTGAAGCCATGGGGGAAATTGCTTGGGGATGAGGTGCCCGTCTATCACAAGGGGCAGCTCCGGATCAAAGCACAGATCCAACAGATCCGAAAGATCCTGCCGGCAGGAACCAAGCGATCCCGATAGCGGGCAAGCGATCCACTATGGAAGTCCGATCTCGAAATGCCTTTCCGGGATGAGGACATCGGCGAAACCCTTTTTGATCAGCCGTTGCTGGAAAGCCTGTTGCACTTCATATTCACCGTGAACGATGAAAAGCTGCTTTACGAGCCCGGGATCCTGGCAGGAGAGGAAATGGGTCAAATCCTCATAATCGCCATGAGCGCTCATGCTGCGAATACTTCCCACTTCGGCATGCACTTCATGCAATACGCCGAAAATATGCACCTCCTTCGCTCCGGCCATCAATCTTCCGCCCAGGGAATTCGGCTCGCAATAACCCACCATGAGAATGGTATTGTGGCTATTCTCGATCCCATTGCTGATATGGTGTTTGACCCTCCCGGCGTCTGCCATTCCGCTGGCCGAAATAATGACACAAGGGTTATTATCGAAGTTAAGCATCTTGGATTGCTCGACGGTCTGAATGTATTTGAGGCCTTTAAAATTGAAGGGATCCTGGTCCGTTTCGAGGACTTTGCGGATCGTTGCATTGAAATATTGCGGGTATTTTTTGACGATCTCGGTCGCCTGGATACTCAGGGGACTATCCACATAATAGGGCACGGCCGGCAGAGTCCCGTCTTGTTCCATCTGGTTCAGGGCAAACAGCAGCTCCTGGGTGCGTCCAACACTGAAGGCCGGTATGATGAGCTTGCCCTTTTTCTGCATGCAGGTTTTTTCGATCCATTGCAATAGCAGCGCAGGAGTGGCCGCATCACGGTCATGCAGACTATTGCCATACGTAGACTCGATCAGGATGTAATCTGCCTGTGAAAAAACCTCCGGCGATTTCAGGATGACGTCATTGTACCGTCCGACATCGCCGCTGAACGTTAGCCTCGTCTTTTTCCCTTCTTCCGTGACAGAAAGATGAACCGCGGCGCTTCCGATAATGTGGCCCGCATCGGTATACATGACCTGCACGTTCTCGTCGATCGTGTACCAAGCACCGTATTCAACCGGCACGAATTGCCGGGCGGCTTTTGCGGAATCCTGCTCATCATACATTGGCTGAAGACGGGGCAGGCCTGCCGCCATCCTCCGCTTATTCGTATATTTTATATCGTCCTGTTGTATGTGGGCCGCATCCTCCATGAGGACGGCTGTCAGTTCTTTGGTGGCCGGAGTACAATAAATCTTGCCGCTGAATCCGTCCTTGACCAGTTTCGGGATCAGCCCGCTATGGTCGATATGGGCATGCGAAAGGATGAGCGTGTCGACCTCCGGAGGATTAAAACCCCAATCCCTGTTGAGCCCGTCCGTTTGCGCGCCCATTCCCTGGAACATGCCGCAATCGAGCAGGTATTTTTTCCCATTTATTAAGGTCAGCAGGTGTTTGGAGCCGGTAACTGTGCGTGCAGCGCCGTGGAAAGCAATTTTCATGACCGAAAGATAGTTATTTATTGGTTCGGGCGGATACCGCCTTGACCTTGAAAGACCAGGTGATGAAGAACTCGGCGACCGTTTCGCCGGCGGCATTGGTGCCGAGGGATCGTGCCCGGAAACTGCGGCTCTCACCGGAAATCACGGCCTCTTCAATGACCTTCCGCAGCAATTGTCCGTCCGAACAGGTGAAGACGGTTTTACCCACTGCACGCTTGGAAAAGCTCGCCTCCAGGCTCACCACCAACATCGATACGGGGGGATCAAGTTCATACACGTTGGACATGGCCAACAGGCCGGTGCTCATTTCCGCGGCCATACCCAGGCATGCGAAATAGGTGGAGCGGAAAGGGTTTTTCGAGAACCAGGAGTAAGGAACCGTGACGGAGCATCTCGATGCATCGATCTCTCTGATCCTGAGGCCCGCAAAGTAAGCGCTGGGCATCCGTAAGAGAAGGTACAGCCTGAACCGGCTGCCATTTTTCATGAGCCTGATAAATTTTCCGGTATGTTCTGGTAACTGCATCAGAGCAGGATCTGGTTTCGCAGCAGGTCTTCAAATACGTCGCGTTTGCGGATCAGATGCGCTTTTCCGTCCCTGACCATTACTTCAGCCGGTTTGAATCGGGAATTGAAATTGGAAGACATCTCGAAGCCATAGGCGCCGGCATTGTAAAAAGCCAGAAAATCGCCTTCCCGGACCTCATGGATCATCCGGTCCCAGGCAAACGTGTCCGTTTCGCAAATATTACCTACTACGGAATAGCGCTTGGGATCGCCATGCGGGTTGGAGAGATTAACTATGCGATGGTAAGCATCGTAGAACATGGGACGGATAAGATGGTTGAATCCGCTGTCCACGCTGACAAAAGTGGCAGCCGACGTTTCTTTAAGTACATTGACCTGCGTGATGAAAAGACCGCTTTCGCTCACGAGGAATTTCCCAGGTTCGAACCAGACCTGGAGCGGCCGCCCGCCGGGATTGGGATGGCTGGAAAATGCGGCCTCGATCTTCCGGGCAAGTAATTCTATATCGGTTTCGACATCTCCGTCCTTATAAGGTACCTTAAAACCACCGCCCAGATCGATGAATTCAAGCTCTGAGAATTTCGGAACGATATCGAAAAGCACCTCGATCCCTTTTACAAAAACGTCTACATCCTTTATTTCGCTGCCTGTGTGGATATGCAGGTCGCTGATATGCATATTGTATTTCTGCACGATGGCCAATACCAGATCAGCCTGATCAACCGGAATGCCGAATTTACTTTTGTCATGGCCGGTAGATATCTTCAGGTTGCCGCCGGCCAGGATATTTGGGCGCAGCCGGATCCCCACCGGATAGCTGTGGCCGAACTTTGCCCCGAACTTTTCCAGGTTGGACAGACTATCGATATTTATGATCACCCCCAGTTCCTTAGCCTCCTCGATCTCCCCGAAGGCAATGCCATTTGAGGTATACAATATTCTGTCCGGCGAAAATCCTGCGAAAAGGGCCAGTCGGACCTCATTGATCGAGCTGCAATCGACATTGGCCCCCAAAGAGTGGATGTACTTCAGGATATTGACATTCGTCAGCGCCTTGCAGGCATAGAAAAAAATGGTATTACTGTTACGGAATGCGGAGGTCAGCTTCTCGTACTGTTCCCTTATTTTTTCGGCATGGTAGACATATAACGGAGTTCCAAACTCCCGGGCCAAACCGATCAGGTAGTCCGGGGCCAGTTGTTGTGCCATAAAGGGTCTATTTTCCATCGCCGGGTCCGTCTTGCTCCGTTCCGTCCGGAGATCCATGGTGCCCTGGCTCTTCGCCACCGGGATGGGGGTTGTCGCTGCGTTCATTTTCAGCATGTTCGATTAGCACTCCGCCTTCACTGACGATCAGGATCGATTCGGGGCCCTCTCCTGCACCATGTTCCTCTTCCGGCAACTCTTCCGTCGTGCCGCGTACGATATGCGTAGGCTCAGCCATCGTCTCGGAGAAGATCTCTTTCAATTTGGGAAGGTCTGCCGCGGTATTGATCCCAAAGTAATCCATAAACGACCGGGAGGTGCAATAGATGAGCGGCTTGCCCGGCATATTTTCATTGCGACCCGAAATAATGATCAACTCCTTCTCGAGCAGCTTCTGTATCGAGTAGT
Organism: Bacteroidota bacterium; assembly: GCA_030706735.1. Taxonomy (GTDB): domain Bacteria; phylum Bacteroidota; class Bacteroidia; order Chitinophagales; family Chitinophagaceae; genus Puia. The sequence goes on from JAUZNZ010000034.1 coordinate 44,846, forward strand.
CGCTGCTTACTCCGCGGATCGATTCAATTTCTCCTTTGGTGATCGGCTGTTTGTAGGCTATTATCGCCAGGGTCTCCATGGCTGCGGAAGACAACCGTTTGAGGAACTTCTCTCCATTAAGCTGGGCGATCGTCTTATGAAAGTCTTTTTTGGTAAGGAACTGCCAGCCGCCCCCACTCTCTTTGACCTCAAAGGGATAGAACTCGGAACCGTATTTCTCTACAATACCATCCAATGCTGTTTGAACCTGATCGAGCGTGAGCTTCTCTTCCATGAACCCGAAGGCATGATTGATCAGTTCGGTGATCTCCATCGAGCTCAAGGGTTTGTCGCTTGCGAAGATCAACGCTTCTATATGCGGGATTAAGTGTCCGATTTCCATTTTCATTTTCTTTAACCTTGCAATGCCGCCGCTCCGCTCACGATTTCCGTCAGTTCAGTAGTGATAGCCGCCTGTCGGGCGCGGTTATACGAGATGCGCAACGCCTTCAACAGTTCATTGGCATTGTCGCTGGCCTTGTCCATGGCCGTCATGCGCGCTCCATGTTCAGACGCATTGGCGTCGAGAACGGCCTTATACAATTGGGTGTTCAGGATCTTGGGCATGAGTTCCGCGATCAGTTCCTCCTTCCCCGGTTCAAATATGAAATCGGTGCTGGCGGCCCCTTCTTTTTTCTCCACTTTTGGGATCGGAAGGAATTTCTCAACGACAAATCGTTGCGTGGCGGCATTTTTGAATTCGCTGTATACTAATTCCACCGCATCGAATTCCTTATTTTCAAAAGCCCTGACTGCCGCCTGGGAACAAGCCTGGACGTTCTCGAAAGTGAGGTGCAGGAAGATATCCTTATATGTGTCGCTGACCTGAAAATTATTTTTCAGAAAATGTTCATAGCCTTTCTTACCAATACTCCAGATACGGACATTCCCTTTGGACGCCTGGGCAGCATATTTATCCCGGATCGCCTGTTTGGCGGCCTTGATAATATTGGCATTATAGGCTCCCGCCAGGCCGCGATCGCTGGTAATGACGATGAACAGTACTTTTTCCACAGGCCTTTCGGAAGCGAGGCTCATGCCGAAATCCCCTTCGGAACCACTGACGATGTTACTGAGTACCTCCTGAAGTTTCCTGGCGTAGGGCCTCATTTGGACGATGGCGTCCTGGGCGCGGCGTAATTTGGCCGCACTCACCATTTTCATCGCCTTGGTGATCTGTTGGGTATTTTGAATGGACTTGATCCGGTTGCGAACCTCTTTGAGTTGCCCTGCCATAGTAGGAGATTTTGTACGGACCCTGGTCCGCTTTTAAATCGGCTGCAAAGGTAGCGGAAACAGGGCAAAAATCCATTCCGGTGTGGAAAATTCGACTCTCCCGTGTGTATTCCCTCCATACTACCGGAAAGTCCAAAATAATGCGGACTTTTACATACTTATACTATGCCAAAGACAAGAAAAAACAATAGACCCGAGGAGGCAGGACGGATCGGGGAGAAGAAGGCAGGCAAGCCAACGGGCGGGGTGCGTCTGGCCACCGTGAAGAATCCTATCGCCAGGGCGACCGTTACAGGTAAGACCGGCGTCACCGGCAAGGCGATGGAAGGGGGAAATGGCGTTCCCGACCTCCGGCGGGGCAAAGCGAAGGCCAGTGATGGGAAAGGCAACCCGGCAGCAGATAAGGGGCCTGCAGGTAAGAGAAGGGTCCCTGTGATCCTTGTTACGAATGACGATGGGATCAGTGCTCCCGGGATCAGAAACCTGGTGGAAGCCGTTAACGGGTTGGGCAAGGTCGTCGTTGTCGCTCCGGACAAGCCTCAATCCGGCATGGGCCATGCCATTACGATCGGCAACCCCTTGCGCCTGCATCCCATGCACGACCTTTTCGAGGGTATCGAAGCCTGGCAGTGTTCAGGCACGCCGGTAGATTGCGTGAAGCTGGCCGTGGACAAGATCCTGCACAGGAAGCCTGATCTATGCCTGAGCGGCATCAATCATGGCTCCAACCATTCCATCAATGTCATCTATTCAGGAACGATGTCGGCAGCCGTGGAGGCCGCAATCGAGAGTATACCTTCAGTCGGATTCTCGCTGCTGGACTATAGTGTGGAAGCCGATTTCACGGCGGCGCGGAAATACGTTCGGATCATTGTAGAGAATCTCTTGAAGAGTTCAATGGATAAACACTTGATACTCAATGTAAATTTTCCTGCTGTACCGGACTTGCTGATCAAGGGGATCAAGATATGCCGGCAGGCCTATGCGAAATATGAAGAAGATTTTATCGAGAGAAATGATCCGTCCGGCAAGAAATATTATTGGTTGACCGGCAAATTCGTAAATTTTGACCGGGGCCGGGACACCGATGTCTGGGCCTTGGAGCACAATTATGTAAGCGTAGTCCCGGTACAATTTGACATGACGAATTACGTTCTTAAGAGCAAACTTGAAAAAACGTGGAAATCGTGATATTCAAAAAAGACAATCTCAGATTCGGGATGATCCTGGGTCTGATCGCTCCTATCGTGAGCCTTGTCATTTACTATTTTGTAAAATTTTTCCCTTTATATTCTGTCGGCGAGTTCTTCTTTTTCATACGTACTAACCGGAGTCAGATCACGGCGGTGTCGGTACCCTGTCTGGTCTTGAATATCGCGTTATTCACATTTTATATTAATTCCCATCGGGACAGTACGGCCAAAGGCATATTTGCCGCTACACTGATCTATGCGATCCTCGCCCTGGCTATCAAGTACCTTTTATAGATCTATTGCGACCACCATTGGTGTTAAGCCCCTGAATCGGCTAATCGTAAAATCTTTTGGAACATCCTCTGCCAGCCCGTATTTTTGCACACCTTTTGGGCTCCCGGATTTGCCCGGGACCATTGAGGTTGAAGGCCAGGAGATTGCCCGATAGTATAATGGTAGTACGACAGATTTTGGTTCTGTTTGTCGAGGTTCGAATCCTCGTCGGGCAACTAAGAGCACATTTTAACGAAAAGTAACAACACCGAAAACCCGCTACAAAGCAACAATGTAGCGGGTTTTTTCATTTCAGGAGGGGTGGTAGATTTCGTCAATTTTCGGCAATTTGTTTACATTTTTATTTACGGTTTTATTTACAAATTTTGTACCTTTAAAGCATGAAAATGCCGAGGTATACGCCTGTGTGGAATTGGCGCAAAACTGTAAATGAAAGAAAGCTGTATCCGATACATATTCGCATTTCGCTGACCGGTGATACCAAATATTACCCCGTCGAAGTGCCGCAGAAGGTGAAGGAGGATGAATGGACAGGCAAACCCGGCGCGTGGGTGAAGAATACCCACCCCTTTTGCTTCGAGATCAACGGACGGATCAAGGAAATAATGGACATCCTGGACGGGTTGGTGAAGCGATATTATACAGCCAAGAAAAGCTTGTCGTTCCCGATCATCATGAAGGAGCTGAATAAGAATGACAACTCCAATTTGTTCAACGCCTATTTCGCTGAGTTTATCAGGGATCCTCCGGAAACCTATGATCCGGAGACGCTAAAAAGGTACCGGGCATGCCTGCAGCATCTTAACCGGTTCAATGATTCCATCACGTTCAACGACCTCTGCGATGAGTTGTTCCAGAAGTTCAAGAAGTATTGCGAGACGGAGGCACGCCTGGTCGGGTCGACGATCAACGGGTATTTTAACGCGCTGAAGAAGGTAACTTATTGGGCGCGGAAGGATAATCATATTACCAAGGAGCACCAGGAAACGATCTTCGAGGACGTCAAGATCAAGATCAACAAGCCCAAAAAGGATCACCTCGAGGTCGGGGAGATCGTGCAGTGGAAGAATTTCAAGTTCCCCGAAAAGCATGCGTCCCTGGAACGGGACCGGGATATCTTCCTATTCCAGATCTACACGGGCTTTTATTACAGCGATGTCAAAGAGCTATTGAAGTCGGAGTTGCACAA
>JAUZNZ010000035.1 GCA_030706735.1 Bacteroidota bacterium
GAAACAGTTCACGCAGCTGGGCTCTGCTCCGGTTAACCTGAGCCTTACGGGTGCGACAACAGTCGTCCAGGTCGGACCTTCCTCGGCCATCGGCGGCGACTTCACGGCCGTCTCGCCACGCATCCTGTTGAATGGCGCCACCTATTCCGGCAATTGCACCGTGACCAAGACCGGCGCGACGGGCGAATGGTCGTTCGGCGGCAATACCTTCAACGGCACCACGACGGTAAACCAGCAGGGCGCCGGTTATTTCGGGTTCGCCAATGGGGCTCCCGATATCTATAACGGTGACCTTTATGCAAATAATAACTCGACGGAGAGGATCATCTTCGCCAACAGTCCCGTGGGCAACCAGTTCAACGGGAATATCATATTGACCCAGATCGGTTCCTCCCAGGGGATCGCTTTCGGCTGGAACGCCACGACGAACGAGACGCAGGCGGCCGGCAAGACGATCTCCATCGGCGCCGCCGGGTTCAGCACCGGCTACCTGCAGATCGAACGGTTTACGCAGCTGGGCAACGCGCCCATGAACCTGCCGCTGACCGGAACGGCCTCGCTGACCTTCGGGCCCACGTCCACGATCGGAGGCGACATGACCTCCACCAGCGCCGCGCTGTTCTTCAACGGCTGTACCTTCAATGGCGCGGTAAACGCGACCAAGAATGGTCCGACTGGCGATAACAGCAACGGCGGCAATATTTTCAACGGCACGACCGTCATCACGAATAACGGGGGCCAGCTCTTGCTCGGCAATGGCACCCCCGACCAGTTCCTGGGAGCCACCACGTTTAACAATTTTGGCACGAATAATATCTATGTGGCTTACAACAGTCCGGGCAACGTGTTCGGCGGCGCTACGACCTTTAACAATTCCCCGACGACCAATACCGGGATCTATGTGAGCTGGTATTCCACCGGAACCACTTTTGCCGACAATATCATCGTCACCTCGACCAATGGCCAGGGCGTTCAGTTCTGCGGCGGTAATGGCACGGCTACGGTGGGCATGGCGGCCAACAAGACGATCAGCATCGGCGCAGCCGGGTTTTCTGCCGGCACCTTGTTGCTGAGGCAGTTCACCCAGGCAGGGCCTTCCGCGGAGAGCTTCACGCTGACCGGCACGGGCATCCTGACCTTTGGTCCCTTATCCTCCTTTGGCAGCGACGTCACCTCGTCCAGCCCGACGATCTTCCTGAACGGCTGTACCTTCAACGGCGTCACCAATATTACCAAGACGGGTACCACCGGCGATTTCAGCCAGGGCGGCAACGTATTCAACGGCGTCTCGACGCTCACAAACAGCGGCAGCAGCTATTTCCTGCTGGGCAACGTAAACCCCGATATCTGGAATAATGACGTAACCTTCACGGACAATGGTTCCGAACGCCTGTTGCCTTGTTGGGCGACGACCGGTAACCAGTTCAACGGGAATATCTTTGTAAATACGGCCGGCAGCGCAACGGGTATCCAGTTCTGCGGCGGCAACGGTACCGCAACGGCCATTCAAGCCGCCGGTAAGGGGATCTCCGCAGGGGCCATCGGGCTGAATGCCGGTTATCTCCAACTGCGGCAGTTCACGCAGCTCGGCAATTCGCCGATCAATCTGACCCTGGCGAGCACGGCGACCTACCTCCAGTTTGGACCTTCGTCCTCGCTGGGCGGCAACGTGACCTCGACCAGTCCCGGACTTTATTTCAACGGTTGTACGTTCAATGGCACGGTCACCAGTACCAAGACAGGTACCACCAATGACCAGAGCAACGGGAACAATACCTTTAATGATGTAACGGTCCTTACGACTACCGGGGCGGGCTACCTGATGCTCGGCAATGGTAACCGCGACCAGTTCAATTCAACGGCGACCTTCAACAATACGGGCAGTGCGAATTTTTATGTGGCCTACAATAGCGCCAATAATATCTTCGGCGGCGTAACGACCTTTAATAACACGCCCACCGGGAATACGGGCATCTATGTCGCCACGAATTCGCCGGGCACCGTGTTCAATAATAATGTCGTGGTCACTTCCACCAACGGCCAGGGGGTTCAATTCTGCCAGGGCGCGAGCGGGACCGTCACGCTGGCTGCCGGCAATACCATCAGCATCGGCGCCGGCGGCTTTTCGGCCGGTACGCTGTTGTTGAGACAGTTCACGCAGCTTGGCGCTACGCCGCAAACGCTCACGCTGACGGGCACGGGCAACCTGACCTTCGGGCCTTCTTCGGCCTTCGGCGGGAACATGACCAATACCAGCCCCACCCTTTTCTTCAACGGCTGTAATTTCGGCGGAACGGTGACGGCCATCAAGAACGGCTCGACCAACGACGGTTCCACCGGCAACAATATATTCAATGGCGCCTTTGTAGTAACCAATACGGGTTCGGGCACCTTCCTGATGGGCAGCGGCAGCCCGGATATCTGGCAGTCGACCTCGGTGTTCAATAACTTCAGCACGGGCCAGCACATGTACGTGGCCTACAATAGCACGGGGAATACCTTCAACGGCGATGTGACCTTCAACAACCAGCCCGGTTCTACCGGTCTCTGGATCTATCCCAACCAATTTGGGATCAACACCCAGTATAACGGCAATATCATCGTACAGAACGTGAATGGCGGAGGGGTCTACTTCGGTGCAAATACCGGAACGGCCACGCTCGCCGGCACGATCAGCGTGGGTGCGGCCGGCTTCAATTTCGGCGGCCTGATCCTGAAGAGCTTCACGCAGTCCGGCGCAACGCCTCAGTCCATCACCAGCACCGGTACCAGCTATATTCAATACGGCCCCAGCTCCACGTTCGGCGCGGCGGTCACCAGCTCGAGTCCCGGCCTGTTCTTCAACGGCTGTACCTTCAACGGGACGGTCAACGCGACCAAAACGGGCACCACAAACGACCAGAGCCAGGGTAACAATATCTTCAACGGAGCGAGCACCTTTACCAATAACGGGACCGGCTATTTGTTGATGACGATCACCACGCCCGACTCGTATAATAATAACGTAACCTTTGTCCGGAACGGCGCCGGCCTGGTCTATCCCAACTACAACGGGAATAGCACCTATTCCGGCAACGTAACGGTCACGGCTCCCGCCGGCATCACCTTCGGTGCGGGTACAGGCCAGGCGACCTTTAACGGCTCGGGCGCGCAAGGCATCAGCATCACGGCCGGCTCGGCCACGCCGATCTTCAGCAGGTTGCAGATCGCCAATACGAGCGCCGCCGGCGTCACGTTGACCAATACGCCGATCCAGGTATCCACCTCTCTCACGATGACCACGGGCTTGCTGAACACGACGGCTACCAACATCCTGACGATGTTGAATAACTCGACGACGTCAGCAGGTACGGCCTTGTCGACCAGCTACGTGAACGGCCCCATGGCTTACCAGAAGTCGACCGCCGGTTCCACCGTGCTGAACTTCCCGGTTGGCAATGCCCCGGATTGCCGCCCCATCATTCTTACCGTCACGCACTCGAACGGCACCTTATATACGTACACGACGACCTTGTTCAATGCCAGCGCGCACATGTTGGGCTTTACCTTCCCGCCGAGCGTGAACAAAGTATCGGACGTCCATTATTATACCGTCGTCCGCACCAATGCGGCAGGCGTCAACACGCCGGCAACCAACCTCGTCGGCAACCAGCAGATCCAGATCTTCTTCGGCGCGAACGATATCGTGACCGACGGGACCCAGCTGACGATCGTGAAGAATACCTTCGGGGCGCCGACGACCTGGATCGACATTGGCGGCATGGGCGGTCCGGCGCCTACAGGCTCGAACCTGACGGGCAGCATCATCTCGACCTCTTCGCCTTCGGCCTTTACGTCCTTTTCGACCTTTGCCATCGCCGATAAGATCGGTGGCAGCAACATATTGCCCATCGGCCTGCTGGATTTCACCGCAGAGGCCAATAACAACCACGTCGATCTCGACTGGACCACGGGCGCCGAATCGAATAACAGTTATTTCACAGTGGAACGCAGTCACGACGGCAGCAGCTTCGAGGACGTCACCAGGGTGAACAGCAAGGCCCTGAATGGCAACAGCAGCACAGCACTGAGCTATTCGGCCCAGGACCCGAACCCCTATAGCGGCACCAGCTATTATCGCTTGAAACAGACGGACCTGAACGGCGTCACTTCCTATTCGAAGATCATCCCGGTCCGCTTCGATCGCGCGCAAACGCTGTCCGTCTATCCGAACCCGACCCGCGGTTCGGTCTATGTCGGCGGCATCGATCAGAGCGAGACCCATCTTAAGGTGGAATGGTATGACGTCAGCGGCAGGTTGCTCTCCTCGGAAGATGTGCCGGTGAATGGCGGCATCGCCACGCTGAACCCGCACTTCAACAATGGGGTGTACATGATGCGCTTCATGGCAGGTGGCAAGTTCCGCATGCAGAGCATCATGATCATGCGGTAGGCGGACGGCGCGCCGATAATAGCATGGCGCCACCGAGGCACAGTAGGATCACAAGTAAAGATATATATGCTGGCAGATGGATCTCCCAAATCTCTGCCAGCATTTTTATTCCTACGAACAGGAGTACGACCGCAATGCCTTGCTGCAGCCGGGAAAACCGAGCCGCCGCCCCCTGGAGCAGGAAGAATAACGAACGCAGGCCCAGCACGGCGAATATATTGGAGGTATAGATGACGAGCTTCTCCTGGGTAATGCCGAATACCGCAGGGATCGAATCCAGGGCGAAGACGATATCGGTCATGGCCAGCAACAAGACCACGACAAAGAGGGTCGTATATTTCTTCCTTCCCCCTTCGGTAATGCGCCATTTGCCGCCTCCGTCATGGTCGGTGAGCGGCAATACCCGTTTCAATAGCTTATAGGGCCTACCTTCATGGACATCTTCTTCGTTGCCCTTCTTCTGACGGAACATGGACACGCCCGTATAGATCAGGATGACGCCGAAAATATATAGTACCCAGTGCCATCGTGCAACCAGGCCGACCCCCACCGTGATAAAGCCTACCCGCAACAGGATCGCCGCGAGGATCCCCACCATCAATACGCGGCCATAGAAGATCGGTTTGATCCGGAAGGAGTCGAAGATCAGGATGAAGACGAAGATATTGTCCACGCTCAGGCTCCACTCCATCAAATAGGCGCTCAGGTATTCCCAGGCTGTCACTTGTCCCCTCTCCACCAGCAAAAAGGCAAAGAAGGCCAGGGCCAACCCCACCCACAATGCCGTCTGCCACAACGCGGATCGCACCGGCACGGCATGGCCTTTCTTGCTGAGCAGCCCCAGGTCGAGGAGTACGGCCGCCAGCAGGACAATGCCGAATACGAGGTATATGAGATTGGACTGTCCCATCAATGTTGGAATTTCCTCTTTCGCAGCATCTGATAGACATAGCCGCCCGCGATCACGAGCAGCAGCGGCAGGACGATATTGATGAATTGCCAGAAGCTGCGGTCATCTTCCACTTTCTTCTGGTCGAGCAGACGCAGCGTGAAGTCCTTCGCCCGGGCTTCCAGGATACCCGAGGGATCGACCAGCCAATCGATGGCGTTCTCGATGAAGGTCTGGTTGGCGAAGGTATAGCCGATGTCCTTGTCCATGCCGAGCGGCAACGGCCCCTTGGGCGTGACCTCATTCATGGCGATGTCGGCGTCCGCACATACGATGACCTTGCCTTCGCTGGTCGCCACGGGTAGAAAGGGGGTATGGTAGACCCTGGCCAGGGTATCGGTCATGGCCGACGAAATGCGGTTGGCGAATAGGGAATGGAAGCGGCCCTCCAACAAAACGGCAACCGGCACGGATGGCTTGTTGAATTTCGCGGGATCGGGTGCGCTCTTCAGGCTTTCGAAGGAGATCAGGGCCGGAGTGGACGTGATACGGCTATTGCCCGCCGTTTGCAGGATCACGGTCTTGCGGATCTCGTCGGCCTTGACCGTATCGACGGAGTTGGCGAATTTTGAATAGACCGGATCGATATTCTTCGAGATCGGATGGGTCAGGCTGCCCTGCAACAAGGGAAAGTAAGGGAAGGGGATCAGGCCCAGTTGCGGCTTATCGCCCTGCATGCCCACGACGAAGTTCATGCTCGCGCACTGCAGGTCTTCCACCAGGTCCTGGTTGACGCGCACCCCATAGCGGAAAAAAAGGTCTTCGAGGTTGAGGCCGCGGTCATAGGCGATCGTTTCCCGATCCATCCGCAGACTGTCCATCTCGGCATACAGGTTGTCGATCATCCAGATGATATGGCCCCCGCGCATCAGATATTGATCCAACTTCAACTTCTCGGCATCCGTAAATTTGATCCTGGGCTTGACGATGATCAGCGCCTTGAATATCGGAGGTATGACCGGAATGCTGTCGTTGTCCAGCGGAAATATCTTCGTGGCATAGTTTTTCTTGAGCGTATTCTGAATAAGATCGTAAACGCTATAGTTCAACGGCTCGCCATTGCCCGAGACATAGCCGATCAGCGGCACTTCCTTTTGCGTGATCTTGTCGATGGCATTCGCAAATTTGTATTCCAGCAGGGCCTCCGCATTGTTATAGAGATCGGCTTCGCCATTCTGGCTCACATTCACGCCCTTCAACAGGTCGACCGGGAATACACGGCCTTTATAGGAGACGATCGCTCCGGGAATGATGGTTCGTTGCGTCTCCTCCTGACCCTTTTTCGATTGGACGACCTCTGTCTTGGGTTGGATGCCCAGGCGCTGCAAACTGTCGTAGAAGGCAGCGCGGTCCGAGTCATTCAGTTCTCTCAGCGGATCTACGGCGCGGAATTGCACGCGCCCGTCGCTATAGTCCTGGAAAGACAGCAGCAGTTCTCCCGCACTCTTGGCAAGCTCCCTGGCGCCCGCTTTCAGGTCACCTTTCAGATAGAGATCGATATTGACCTGGTCGTCGAGGTTGCGCAGGAGACGTTTGGTCGGCTCGCCCAGGCTATATCTTTTTTCGTCGGTCAGGTCCAGACGCGCATGGAACACGGAGGCCAGCCAGTTGACCGCCACCAGGATCAGCAACAGGAAGATCGTTCTTTTCATGCGGTCGTTCGTTTAGCCAGGTTACGGTCGGTCAGCAGGAGGAACAGCAGGATCAGACTCAGGAAGTAAACCAGGTCGCGACTGTCGATAACCCCGCGGCTGATGCTGCGATAATGAAAATCGACGCCCAGCATTTCAATATAGTAGTCTGCCCCCGCTGCGAACAGAGGCAACCGGCTGATCGCGCCAAAGCCGCTATAGATCAAAAAGCAAAGGAAGGCGGCGGCGATAAAGGCTACCACAGCATTGGACGTGAGGCTGCTGCACCAGGTCCCGATCGCCGTGAACACACAGGCGAGGAAGGCCAGACCGAAATAGCTCCCGATCGCGCCCCCCACGTCGAGGCCCCCTTGTGCAGTCAACCGCTGGATGGATATGAAATAGACCAATGTCGGCAACAGTGCGATGAGCACCACGATCAGGCTCGCCAGATATTTGCCGCCTACGAGCCGGCGTCTGCCCAATGGGGCTGTTTGCAGCAGCTCGAAGGTCCCCATCCGGAATTCGTCCGAGAGGCTGCGCATGGTGATGGCTGGTATTAAAAGAAGGAGGATCCAGGGCGCCAGCTCGAAGAATTTATCGAGCGTGGCATAGCCGAATGCCAAAATATCGGTCTCCGGAAAGACGAATAATAATAACCCATTCAACAACAGGAAGACGATGATCGCAATATAGCCCGTGAGGCTACTGAAGAATTGACGGAGCTCTTTTTTGCAGACTGCCCACATGGACGCGAAAATAAGCGATAGGGCATACATTGTGGAAAAAAAAGTTAATTTCTTCCGGCGGGAAAATGCCGTGTTTTTGAGGGAGATTTCCTATATTCGCTCTTCATCACGCCTTAACCTTCCTTTAGAAAATATTATGGTTATCGACTAACAATATTTAACCGAAACCAACTGCATGAAAAGATCCGCCTCTGGCGGGTTTTTTTTTGCCCGCCCGGGCCGGTCTCACGAAGGCTGCCGCTGCAACCGTTGCACCGTCTCACTCACCCGTTCGATGGCGTACCCGACTTCTTCATCAGTCGTAAAGCGGCCCAGCCCGATGCGCAGCGACGCATAAGCCAGTTCATCGTCGAGGCCGAGCGCTTTCAGGACATAGCTGGGTTCCGGTGAGGCCGATGTGCATGCCGAGCCCGACGACAGGGCGACATCCTTGGCCAGCGCCGCCAACAGCGCCTCCCCGTCGATGCCCGCAAAGGACATATTCGTCGTCGCAGGAAGACGATGGATCCGGCTGCCGTTGACCTTTGCCCCATCCAGCCGCAGAAGTCCTTGTTCAAGCCGGTCGCGCATCGGTTCGATACGCACACGGTCTGCCTCCATCTCCTTTTCACAGAGCGCACAGGCCTTCCCCAGGCCGACGATGCCCGGCACATTCAAGGTTCCGCTTCGCATGCCGCGCTCATGCCCGCCTCCATCCATCTGCGCGGTCAGGCTGATACGGGGATCCCGGCGTCGCACATACAAGGCCCCGGCCCCTTTCGGGCCATAGATCTTGTGTGCGGACAAGGCCAGCAGGTCGATGCCATCGGCCTGCACATCGACGGGCAGCTTGCCCACAGCCTGCGTGGCGTCGGAAAAGAAAGCGACCCCCTTCCGCCTGGCGATCTCGCCGATCTCCCTGACGGGTTGAATGACGCCGATCTCGTTATTCGCCAACATCACGCAGATCAGGATCGTCGTCGGACGGATCGCTGCCTCCAGTTCCGAAAGGTCGATCAACCCCTCACTGTCAACGGGCAGCCAGCTCACCTCGCCGCCCGATCTTTCCAGGTGCTTGCAGGTATCGATCACGGCCTTGTGTTCCGTCTTCACCGTAATGATATGGTTGCCGCGAGAGGCATACCGGTCGAAGACCCCCTTGATCGCCAGGTTCACCGCTTCCGTCGCGCCCGAGGTAAAAACGATCTCCCTGGGACCGGCCCCGATCAGCGCAGCCACCTGCTCACGGGCGTTCTCCACGGCCTCCTCGGCCTGCCAGCCAAAGGCATGCGTACGGCTGGCCGCATTCCCAAACCGTTCGGTGAAATAGGGCAGCATGGCCTCTACCACGCGTGGATCGCAGGGCGTGGTCGCATTATGGTCCAAATACACGGGCAGTTTCACAGGCCAAAATTACCATTACTTTTACATAAAATCCCCGTATGCTGAAAGTCGAACATATCGGCATTGCTGTAAAGAGCCTGTCCGCATCGATCCCCTTATTCGAGCGCCTGCTGAACACACCCTGTTACAAAACCGAGCTCGTCGAAGGAGAACAGGTGGACACCGCCTTTTTCAAACAGGGTGAAACGAAGATCGAGCTCCTGGAAGACAAAGCGCCCGGTGGAGAAGGGGTGATCGGCAAATACCTCCAAAAACGGGGAGAGGGGGTGCATCATATCGCCTTTGCAGTAGCCGACCTGAAGGCCGAAATGCAACGCCTCGCTGAGCAAGGGTTCACCCTATTGAACGAGCAGCCGAAATTGGGTGCAGATAATAAATGGGTCTGCTTCCTCCATCCCCGCGACACCCAGGGGTTGCTGGTTGAATTATGTATGGAAAGAGCCGAGCCTTGAGAGTTCCCCTATTCATATTTGCCATGCTGCTGCTCCAACCCGCAGAGGCGCAGCTCCTGCCCATCCGCAACTACACCACCAGGGAAGGGCTGAATGCGAATGGCATCTATGCGATCCTGCGCGATTCGAAGGGCGTGCTCTGGGTCGGCACCTATAATGGCGTGAACTGGTATGACGGAAGCCGCTTCATACAACCCCCGATGAGCACCCGCAGCGGTCAGATCTATGTCACGAGTTTCAGGGAGGATAGCGCCAGACAGGTTTGGGTGACCAGCTGGTATAGCGGACTATATAAGTTCTCGGAAGGTCGCTTCACCAACTACTTACCCGATACCGTCCACATCGAGTCGCAGTCCAATAGCCTCTTCGATCTCCTGGAGCTGGGCGGCGGCCGCTATCTTGCCGCCACCGATCAAAATGTCTGGCTGTTCAACGGTCATCACTTCACCCTTTTCGATCCGCACAACCCGGCGCTGCAACAGCAGATCCTGACGCTCGCAAAAACCCCGCGGGGCGATATCCTCATCGGCTACGGCCGGGGCGTAGTCTGGTACCGCCGGACGGGCAGTAACGGGTATGTCTATGCGGGAAAACTCTTCGACGATTTGGGAGTCAACAAGATCCTCATCACGGGTCAGGAATGCTGGATCGCCACGGCCCGCGGGTTGCGCTTTTGTCCCGATCTGGACGACGCCATGCAAAACCCCGGCGGATCGTCCGGCGCCTTTATCGAAAAAGGCCTGGTTGACAATATCTTCATCGACCGGGAAAAAAATATCTGGTTTACGGGCGAAGGCGGCCTGCACAAGTTCAACATGCGCGGAAACACCCCGTCTGCCGAACAAATCTATACGCCCGCCAATGGCCTGCCTTCATCGGCGGTACGCGCCATTTATACTGATCAGGAAGGCATCACCTGGCTGGGCACCGACTATGGCCTGGCCAAGCTTAATGAGAATTACTATCGGTTCTATCCCATCCAGGATGAGGATCCTACCCAACCTGACAATAAAGGAGACGCCAGCATCATCGCCATTTCGGATGACCGTTTGGGTCGTCTTTGGCTTGGCTCCTATGAGGGCATCTACCGCATGCAGCATGCGCAGGCCTTCGAGAGCAGGCCCCGCGATCCGGCGCAACATGGCGGTCATGCCGGTTTCACGTATTCGATGAGAAAGGACCGCGCGGGTACTCTATGGGCATGCACCGCCACCGGCGTGTATACCATCGGATCCGGCGGTCTCGAAAAACGCTCGCCCCAACAGATCGTTGCGATGGACGAGGACAAAGAGGGCGATCTTTGGTTCGGCGCCATGGATGGGAAGATATATACCTTGCGCGACCATGAGGGCTCGGGTGGCCCGGATGGTTCGGGTGGCCCCGGTGGCTTGTGCGAAGTGCCCATCCCGAAACTTATCAACGAAAAGATCAACGCCCTCTACCGCGATCCCGCCGGGTTCTTTTGGGTCGGCTATGCCCTGACGGGCGTGCGAAAGTATCGCCTGGCGCCCGACGGTCACCTGGAGCTGGTGAAGGAATTTACCGGCCGTAATGGCTTCGAGAATCTCCGCGTCCGTTCATTTTGCGACGACCGGCGCGGCCACCTCCTGGTCGGCACACGCACCGACGGGATCTATGTCTTCGATTGGAAGACAGACGCGACGATCGCCCATATCAATACGGGCAGCCAGTTGGGAGGCAACTGGGTCAAGGCGGCCGCCATCGGGGGCAGACAGGTCTACCTCGCAACGAATAACGGCCTGGACATCCTTGACGCGGACAATTATACCGCCAAACCGAAACATATCGCCTTTCGCAACGACGCGGTGCCCGTGGAGTTCAACACCGTCTATTTGCAGGGCGATACCGTATGGCTGGGCACGGCCAAGGGGGTCCTGGAGTACACGCCCTTCAGGCAGCAGAAGAATACTCTCCCTCCCCCGGCCTACATCATGAAGGTCACGATCGACGGATCGGTCGACAGCCTCGTGCCGCCCTTCAGCATGGCCGGCGAGTTGCCGAAACTCTCCTACCGGCAGAACAATATCGCCTTCGATTTCGCCGGCCTCAGCTTCCTCGACGAGGAAAATGTGCGTTATACCTATCGCATGGAGGGACTGGACAAGGACTGGAGCCCGGTAACGGACAGGCGCTATGTCAACTATAGCCATCTCTCCCCGGGCACGTACCGCTTCCGCGTGAGCGCGCAGAACAATGACGGCGTATGGAGCGAGGTGCCCGCTTCGATGTCTTTCATCATCGCGACCCCTTTCTGGCAGACCTGGTGGTTCCTATCGCTGGTCGTCGTCACTTTAGCGGCCCTGATGTACGCCTTCTATCGCTACCGTCTGCAGCAGGCCCTGCAAATAGAACGATTGCGCGTTAAGATCTCCACCGACCTGCATGACGATATCGGATCGACCCTCAGCTCGATCTCCATCCTGAGCGATATCGTGCTCCGCGAGGCAGGCCAGGAGCAGCACCAGGGCATGGTACAGGAGATCAAAGAAAGCTCCATCTCCCTGATGGAGAAAATGGACGATATTGTGTGGAGTATCAACCCGAGGAATGACGAGCTGGAAAGCCTCATGCTGCGCATCAAACGTTTTGCGGCGCAATTGTTCGAGGCCAAGGGCATCGACTATGAGATCGATATCGAGAATAGCATCCGCCATCTGAAGCTGCCCATGGAACACCGCCAAAGCGTTTACCTGATCATGAAGGAAGCCATCAATAACCTCGTCAAGTACGCCGATGCAGGCAGGGCCTTTATCCGGGCCGAGTCCGAGGGCCAGTTTCTCAGGGTGCAGATCAGCGACGACGGGAAGGGCTTTGTCTATGAAACCGTACGCACCGGCAACGGGATCGCCAATATGAAGAGCCGTGCCGATCTGATGGGAGCGACGCTGCACCTCAGTTCTTCACCCGGGAAGGGTACCACGGTGATCCTCACGCTTAAAATGAAATGACCTTGCGCAGGAGTCTGACCATTTGCTTATCGATCCTCCTTCCTTTCCTGGCGCATGCCGGCCAGGGAGCGGACTCCGTGCAGCCCTCGCCCACCCGGCAGCCCTCGCCCGCCACGGCGCCCCTGCTCAACTATGTCTCCGACCACCGGCTTACCCTGACCGGCGCCGTGTCCTGCCTGATCGATCCGGCCCGGACCGGCGGCATCCCGGATAATAATGGCGCCTCCGACCTTCTCTCCGCCGGGATCGACGAGATCCGCCGCCGCCCCTTTACTGTCTCCTTCGATTCAATGCAAAGCCAGCTGAACCGCGATCCCAGGCCTTTCACGTTCTGGATAAAGTTCGGGTTGCGAAATAACGCCGACAGCGCGCTCGATCTCTCCCTGTATTGCGGGAACCTGAATTATGTCAGTCTGTATTTCGTGACCGCCGGTCGGGTAGACCAGCAGGTGAAGGCCGGCGACCTCCGGCGCGCGCCACCCAATAGCTCCTATGCGCAGCGAAGGACATCCTCCCTTCCCCTCCATATCGCGCCGGGCGTGTCGGGCGAGGTCTTCGTCGAGATCAGGCAACGAACGGATGAATTTGATTTCGACGGCCTGGAACTCTATGACGAACCGGCGCTCAATGCCCTGACCGTCCGGTACACGGCCCGGAGCAACCACTATGTCATCTTTCAATTGCTGTTCCAGGGCCTGTTGCTCTGCCAGCTTCTTTATGTCTTGTTCCAATGGCTCATGATCCGCAGGCGGGAATACCTCTATTATTTCTTTTACCTGCTCGTGCTCGGTTTATACTTTCTTAGCAAGCAGGAGTCGCTCTTCGGCATGGAGCTCCTATTCGCCCGCTGGCCCCTGCTCAGGATCTACTTCGGCAAGACCCTGCTCGCGTTGCCGTATTTTCTCTACTTCCGCTTTGTACGGAGCTTTCTCGACATGGCGGTCAATTATCCTGCCCTCAACCAATGGGTGAAACGGGTGGAGTATTTTCTGCTGGCCTATCTCGTCTTCGACCTGGGGCTGATCTTTTTCAGTTTCAACCGCCGCCTCCAAACGGAGATCTTCACCTACGTCCTGCTGGCCGTGTTCGGACTGGCGACCTCCTTCATGGTCTATCTTTTCCGGAGGCGCCAGGCCCTGGTCTATTACATTATTTCGGGCAGCCTCGCCGCGGCTACGGGGAATATCATCGGCCTGCTGGTCAGCTATATTCAATTCAACCGGCATATCGACCTGGGCATAACGGACATTCTCCTCTTCGCGCAGGTCGGCATCGTGGTGGAGATGATCTGCTTTACGGCCGGCCTTAGCTACAAGGGCCAGGCCGCCGAACGGGAAAAGGTAAAAAGCCAGGAAAAACTGATCGAGCAACTAAAGGCCAATGAGCTGTTGCAGGGGCGGATGCAGCATATCCGCAACAAGATCGCCCAGGACCTGCACGACGATATCGGGTCCACGCTCAGTTCCATCTCCATCCTGAGCGGCCTGGCACTCGAAGAGCGGAATAGCAGTCATGCGCTGGAGACGATGAACGAGATAAAGGACAGCTCGATCATGCTGATGGAAAGGATGGACGATATCGTATGGAGCATCAATCCGAGCAACGATTCGCTGGAAAACCTGCTGATCCGGGTCAAGCACTTCGCAACCACCTTGTTCGAGGCAAAGGAGTTGAACTATTCGATCGACATCCCGGATGATATTCATGAGGTCAGGCTGCCGACGGACTACCGCCAGCATATCTACCTCGTGCTGAAGGAGGCGATCAATAACCTCGTGAAATATGCGAATGCCACGAAGGCGGAGATCAGGATCAGCTTCGACACCCCCACGGTACTGGAGGTCTCCGTCAGGGATGATGGCCGCGGCTTCGATGCCTCCGGACAATCCAGGGGCAATGGCATACCGGGCATGCGACGCCGCGCGGAGCTGATGAATGCGGAATTGACGGTGCAGTCGGCGCCCGGTCAGGGAACCCTGATCGTCCTGAGGGTCACGATCTTGTGAGCCCCGCCACGCGGGTTCGCCGTGCTTGCCGGTTATTCGGTAAATTCATATGAATATCCGATTGTGGAAATTAGGATTTGTCGCCATATTTGAATATAATGATCAAAGTAGGCATTGTCGAGGACAACAGCACATTGAGAAACAGCCTGGAGAACCTGTTCAACCGGACGGATGGAATGAAATGCGTGGTTTCTCTGAACAACCTGATGAACGTCGTCAGCGAGGTAGGAAAAGCTTTGCCTGATGTGGTGCTGATGGACATCGGGTTGCCCAATATCTCCGGGATCGAAGGTGTACGCACGGTGAAATCGAACTTTCCGAAGATACAGGCGATGATGTTCACGGTTTTCGACGACGACGAAAAGATCTTCGATGCCATCCGGGCCGGCGCATCGGGATACCTCCTCAAGCGGACGCCTCCCGAAGAGATCGTTCAGGCCATACGCGACCTCTATCACGGCGGCGCTCCCATGACCGCCAGCATTGCGCGAAAGGTCATCCAGTCTTTCCAGGGCGCCCCTTCCACCGTCGTGGAGGACTATCGCCTGACGGTTCGCGAGAACGAGATCCTCTACTCGCTTGTCGACGGGCTCAGCTACAAAAAGATTGCCGACAAATACTGCGTCAGCATCAGCACCATCCGCACGCATATCTGCAATATCTATAACAAGCTCCACGTGAACAGCAAGGCCGAAGCCGTGGCCAAGGTTCTGGGGCCCTCCAAGCCCTCTTCCCGGCGGGTATAAAAATCATATGTTCATCCGATTGACCAGGGGCTGCTTTTTGGTTCCCTTTGTATCGTGAATGCATCTAAAAAACTCAAATGCCCAACAATGAAAAAGAGCCTTCTCCCTCTCGCCTTATTCGCCGCCGGTCTCGTCATGAGCGGCAACCTCCGCGCACAGGTCAATGACCCCGGTCAGGTGGCCAAGGACGGCGCCACCAATCACGTCAATGACAATATCAGTAATGGCGTGGACAACGGTTTGAACAAAACCGAAAATGCCATCAAGGGCCTCTTTAAAAAGAAAAACAAAACGGCCCCCGCCGCCAATACTAATGCCAATGCGGCCGGCACGAACAGCAACGGTACGGCAGCTCAGGCCACACCCGCCGGCCCGGTAAGCTTAAAGACTTACGCCAACTATGATTTCGTGCCCGGCGAAAAGATCATCTTCGAAGACAATTTTGCGGACGACCAGGACGGCGAATTCCCCGCGCACTGGAAGCTCGGAAAGGGCCAGGCCATTATCAATAAAGTGAATGGCGGGGAGCAGGCTTTCTTCCTGACCGAAGGGAATTATGTTCGCGTTGCCCCTCGTATGAAGACGGAAAAGGACTACCTGCCCAGCGATTTTACGGTTGAATTCGATTTCTTCTTTACGGACGGCTCCTATCCGCCGGTATTACTGTTTACCACCAAGGACGATCAAAACAGGAACGTCAACTTCGGTAAAGAGGTCAGTACCGGGTATTTCCCTAATGACCTTTCGGCCGATTATCCCGGCGACCAGACCAACTATGCCGGCAAATGGCATCATGCTGCCATGATCAAGAAGGGTAACCAGATCAAATGTTATGAGGATCAATATCGCGTGCTGGTCATGCCGGATTGTGGTAGTTGCGAAGTATCCTTTGTCGAGGTCGGCGGGATCGGGAGTACGGAAAATCCCATCGTATTCAAGAACTTCCGGATCGCGGAGGGAGGCAGTATGAACATGATCGGCCAGAAGTTCACCGATGCGAAGATCATCACCCATGGCATCAACTTCGACATCGACAAGGCAACGATCAAGCCCGAGAGCATGGGCACCCTGAACATGATCGTCAAGATCCTTCAGGGCAACCCCGACCTCAAGTTCGAGATAGACGGCCATACCGACAATACGGGTAACGCGCCGCACAATCTCGCCTTGTCCCAACAGAGAGCCGATGCTGCAAAGGCACAACTGGTAGCTATGGGGATCGATGCCTCCCGCCTGACTACAAAGGGCTTTGGCGACAGCAGGCCCATTGCAGATAACTCCACGGTCGAAGGCAAGGCCAACAATCGTCGCATTGAGTTCGTGAAAATGTAATTTATGACCCCTCTTCCCTCCGCCGGCACATGCCTTCTCGCCGTGCTGCTAATCTGTGGACGACCGGCACATGCACAACCCGGAAGTCCCACAGGCGCTCAGGGCGCAGGCAACCAGAGCGCCGGCTACACCGGTGCCACCAAAGACAGCTCTCTTTTCGGGGACAGCCATCATTTCCTCTGGTTTACCGGCCATTGGAGCACGACAAAAAAGCATGTGTTCGTCGTGGATAAGGGCTCTGGCGCCTTTCCTGCCGGCGGAAGCAGCGGTGGGGGCAGCGGTGGGGGCAGCGGCGGAACCGTGACGGTCAATCCCGACGGGTCCGTGAACCTATCCGGCCCGGGCGTGGACGAATGGAATAAGAAGGTCGGGGAGGCCCAAAAGCAAATTGATGATTGGGTGCAGCAACTCAGCAATCCGGCCAACAATGCCGACCTGCGTACCCAGCACCTGAACAATCTGCTCCTGCCCGAGGCACAGGAACAGCAGCAGCAATGGAGCGAGTACCGGATAGATAAAAAACAAGACGTACTGACACCGGATACCCGACCGGGCGATACCCCTCCTTCCCAGCCTGCGGCGCCACAGCGGACCTTGAACGATGCCGCGACGGACATGTGCAACGCGGAAAAGGCGGACTATGACAAGGTCATGGCCTACTACAAATCGATCAAGAAAGAGAAGGAGGCAGACCTGAACGTCCCGCCGCCCCCCGAATTCGAATACGACTGTTATGTCTGTGACTCCGACCGCAGAAAGGTGTATGACACCACGATCGCCCACTATGTCAGAGACTTCATGCACCCCGAGGATAGCATGATCCGGAAGGCACTCGGGATGATGAGGAGCTTTCTATTGCTCAATGGGAACGAAAATACGATCAGCGGCGAGGTCGACCAGGCCTTCAGTAAGGCTGGGGCCTGTCATTACCTGAGCTACGGAGAGTTAAACGATGCCATGCTGACCATCATCACGCACATGTACCTCCGGGCCGAAAAACTAGTGGATAAATACAAAAATGATTTCAGGGCCTGCGAAGCCATCGCGCGCACTTTTGTGACCGTGGCCAGGAATTTTGCATTGGTTACGGGAAATACGTCCTCCTCGGATTCCTATTTGGCTGAACTCGCCCCCATCGTGGCCCGCGCCTTCGACTTCTATTATCAACAGGTGAAGCAAAATAACTGGAAGCAGGTCGCCAATATTCCCCTGCTCATGGGTCTGGCGCGGCAGATCTCACTGCTCGGCAGCGATATGGGAGATTATCGGTTCCAAGACTATTTTGAAAAATTGAAAGTGATCATGAATGACTTTGTATTGACCATCGACATGGACACCAAGTTCGGCAAGGATCAGGGCTATTGGATCTCGCATGTCAAAGGTCAGTGCCATATCGGTCCTGATTTTGACCAGGACTCCAACCAGTGTTACAAGTGGGTGGTGCTGGACGAGAAGATGCAGGACCCGAATGGCTTTTACAAAACCAAGGCCCTCCAGGAGATCGATTGTAAGCTGATCGCCAACCAGATCACCGGCTCGCAATACAGCCCCGTTTATGT
This sequence comes from Bacteroidota bacterium, assembly GCA_030706735.1. Taxonomy (GTDB): domain Bacteria; phylum Bacteroidota; class Bacteroidia; order Chitinophagales; family Chitinophagaceae; genus Puia. Next base: position 18,209 of record JAUZNZ010000035.1, read on the forward strand.
CGGCACAAAAAAATATACGATCACGCTGAAAGGTCTGCGCATGGATTTCTGCAGTCCCGGACAGGACACGATCATCCTCTCCAGTTTCTCTCCCAGTCCCAGGGACAGCGGCTGGTGGCGCATTCCCCATGCTCCCCTGCAAAACCTCGGGATATCTGGAGAACAGTTCTTTGTCGACGTTAAGAAACAAAAAGAGCTGGTCAATTCCGGCGAGGCGCAAAAGGCGGCCAACAACTACCAATCCCAAAGTGAGCAAATGATCGCTCGTATGAAACAGATGGCGGAGCAGATGAAAAGCGATACCGGGCGAAAGACCTTCCAGGACTACCAGAAGATCATGGAAATGGCTAACCAGGTCAAGCAATCCGCCAACCAGGGCGTCCTGGCCAAGGTCATGTTCCTCGACTTCGAGCTGCCGGTGAAGAACAACCAACGGGAACTTGTAAAAAAGACCTTCGACGGCAAGCAGATCAATCCCCAGGCCGCGGGCGCGGTCGTATATGCCAATTTCACCGTTCTTATTGAAAACGAAAGCGTGCCTCGTCCGAAACAGCCGTAAACTATCGTTATGAAGAAATATCCATACGCTTCACTAGCCCTCACCATCACCGCCCTCGCCGCCATCGCGCTCATGCCGGCCGGGGCCCTCGCACAGAAGCCGGCGCATGTGAAGCTCAATAGCCTGTTAAGCCGGATTCCTATCCCGCAATCCTCGGCCGCCTGCTATGCGACCTGCACGACGACAACGGACGCCTCCGGTGTAACCTCGATCAAAGATCTTGGCCCCGCGTTCACCACCTTACAGGACGAGCTCAAATCCTTGATGATGGCCGATATGAGTGCGATGAACAATCCGGCGGCGCCCAAATCCACGCCCCAGGCCCCGACCGCAGACGAGATCGCGAAAATGCAGGCTGACGCGATGGCGAAGGCCCAGGCCTATCAACAAGGGGGCGGGGCCAATACCGCGGCCATGATGCAAGCACAGGCGCAAGCCCACAAGCAGGCCACGGCTCCGTCGAAGGCCAACCTCCTCGCCATGCAAAACCTCAGTAAGGCCGGCGAGGCGAATCAAAAAATCCAAAGCATGCTGATGGAGGTCAGGCAAAAAATGGTTGCGCTTCACAAGGAGGAACCGCAAATCCCACCCAATTGCCCCGAAGTAAGGCAAGGCAGCTATGTCGGGCCGACCTGCGCATGCGAATATGCCCGCGGGGTTACGGCCGAGAAGAACCGGGTCACGGTCATGGATCATTATATCCAGCAGAGAAGTGCGATCATCCGGAACGCGATCGGTCAGATACAGGTTCAGCTGGGGATCGTAGATCAACTCATGGAAGACACCAAATACGGTGACGCCATCACCGATCCGACCTTGCTTCAATTACTTTGGTCCGCCCAGCGGCAGGCTATGAGCGGGGTCGTAGAGATGCTTGGCGCCTCCAGCGGCGCCTGGACTGATGGCTCCAACACCTATTTGAGCCTCGTCAACGCACAAGTGAATCACTGTAAATAATTGCCCATGCTTCGCGCAAATACCCTGTTCTACCTCATGTTCCTCTGGGCTCTCGCCGTTCCCTGCACAGCCTGCTCGCAAAGCAACTGTCCCCAGATGCCCGCGGACTGCCCGGTAGAGGACTACCCAAACCTCGACCTTTCGGAAGACAGCGTCAGCAAGCTGGGCAACCCGATCATCCCGCAGGAGGTCGCGATGGAACACTTCCTGCGCCGCCGGACGACGGCTCTGATGAAGCGGATCGCGCAAAAAGAGGGTTGGGAGGTGACCGAATTGTCCGAAGGCGGCGCCTCCGGCTATCGCGACCTGCCGCCGCATGATACCCCCTTGAATTATGCGCTTCGTCCGCCGCATTGGTTCGAAATATCCTTCCAGTTTATCATCAACAAGGATTCGCTGGCGGCCTGGGCAGCCTGGATCAAGGATCTGAGCGAACGGCGCCTGGCCGACGTAAACCAATATGCCAGCCGCATGGCCTCGGTCGAGGATAAGCGAAAGGCCTATATGGACTCGGCGAATTACTATGGTGACCTGAAGGCCAACTACATGACCGCCCATATGGCCGGCTACCAGCAGGCGTTGATGTCCGGGAGCAAGTCGGGAACCGCTGCGTATGAAAAAGCGGTAGACGCCTATGACAAAAAAGTAAACTATTGGATCAATAAGGCCACCGACCTGCAAAAAGATGCGTCCAGCGAAAAGAGGCAGAGCGACGCCGAGGAGGAAAAGAATTCGGTCGGCCAGCGTTACCACGACGCGACCGTGGTCACGGTCGAATTTCGGTTCAATGGGGAAAATGCGCTCACGAATGAAGCCCATGCGGCCGGCGAGGCGTCGGGCAGTTCGTCCGGCGGCAATCCGTCCGGCGCCTCCGGTTACAGCCTCGCGCGCTGGTATAGCAATCCGAAACCTTATCTGAAGGACCCGCTGGCGCTCTACACCCATTCACGAAATTTTGTGCTGCTGCTTGACGGCCCTTGGAATCTGCATCCCGACGCAAATGGGATTTTCTACCCATCCTTCCGCTCGAACAAGCAGGCCATTGACCAGCGGACGCCTAAATCGATCAAGAGTGACCGCATACAGGCGATCAGTATCCATATCGCCGGCAATAAAGCAGGCATCGGCCGCGTGCTCGCGGATCTTTCGGCCGCGGAATTAAGAAGCTCGCTCAAAGAGCATTCACAGTGAAAAAAGCCAACCTGTTTCCCTCCGCCGCGGGCATGGCGGGGGGAGCGGGGGGTGCGATGAGATCTTCACCCACCTTACGTCAATAATTGCTATTTTTGGGCTGCCTTTTCTTAGTGAAATATTCATACATATGCCAGGTGCAATCCCAAGAATATCTTCTTCACATGCTCTAGACTTGATCCAGCAAGGCCTCCCACTCATAAATTGTTACATTGAAGGTGATATCAATCTAAAGAAGAACGAGGAGAAATTAGTCTATCCTATTTTCTTCGAAAATTGCATCATTGAGAATTTGATTTCGTCAGCGATAGATTTTAAACATTCTCTCACGTTAATTGGATCGACAGTTCTCAAGTGTTCGTTCCATTCTGCATATTTTTTTGATGGTTTAACCTTGGATAATTGTTCCTTTAAAAGCTATCTGGAATTTGAGGCAGGAGGTCACAACAATCGTCCTTTCTTGATAAAAAATTCGAATTTTTCGGAATTTGTCAATTTTTTCGATTGTTGGTTTCACAGCGACGTCATAATATTTAATAATCATTTTGAAGGAGGTACTAATTTGATGGGCAACAGAAATCAGATAGGCGGAGTTGAATTTGTCGTTTCACCATTCATTCAAAATAATACAGGACGTATTGATGCGGATGGCGATGGTGGCAGACCTGTAAATATTATTAACCTCCTTAGGTTCAAGTAAGATGCTTGTTCGGGGCATCAGGGTGGACGAAAACTCTTTACAAATTAAATACCAGGAATATTTCTTAATTGTTGAAATTCCGTAAACCGTATATTCCTTATCAATCGTTAAATTGTTTAGCATGTTTTCGTCTGCCGATGCATTTCACTCCCATATTTCATTCATTTATATGAGCTGAGGCGCCTGGCGCAGCGGAATTGTGCACTTAAATCCCACCATATATTTTCCGCCGCGAACATTCACTTAGACAACTTCCTGGTTGCAATCTCATATTTCTTGGAATAAGATCTAGGAAATTCATCCAAGCCAATTTGGTCTACCAATTCGATAAACTTCTTGTAGTCTTCATCCTGCCAGACTTTATCGGCCGCGGCCTTTAATTGGCTTTGCAATATGCGTCTTGTATATTCTTTGCTATCCTTTTTAACCCATAGCTTTAGCTTTTCAAAGTCACCCGGGCTGCCTTTGAAAAGTCCCGCCCCCTTGTTCTGCATAAACAAAATTAGATTCGAAACGAATTGATCGTGGCTTGTGCTCTCCAATTGGATATTTGGATCAAATAGTTCTCTTATCGCCTGCTCATAAAGAGGGCACGTAAATACCCCCTGCCTACCAATTTGCACGAAATGAGAATTCTCTCTGATATCGAAACTAATGAACAGTTCAACTGCATTGGATTGGAATTTAAAGAAACAACTGTCATGACTGAGCAACTTAAATCCATACGATCTAAGGATAGGTTCGACTCTTTGAATTATCAGTGCGTCAAAGTCCATTATCTACCCATTTGGTTTTCATCCTTTCGACTTTCTATTTCCTGTTGCCGCAAATTGGGTTAGCTATTGCAAAAAAAACGGCAGGCATCAGGCGTGTCGCACAAGTCGCAACCATACCGCCGCCGCCCCCCTACTATGCTTTTCCTGAAAGTGAGTTCGAGTGATAGACCCCCTGTCAAAGAAGTGAACTTTTTGCAATTGATTGAAAATAGATTAGTTATAAAAAGTTCACTTTCTCGCACGTGGATTTTGCAAGACGAGTCGCATCAGGAAAGGAAACCCGCGGGCATAGCAGGGGGGGTGCGGGAATAGGAACTATTTTCTTACTCTTCTGGCATTTTAGAGCCCATCAAACGGATCAGAATACGGCTAACCGGTCACCTGAATTCACTATCCATCAATTCCTTGTATTTCAGAAAAATATCAGCTTCTCTTTTCGCATCATCTACAAGCTTGCTATAAAAAAATTCTTCCGTTACCCATTCCTTAAACCCAAACTCTATTATTCTTTGATCACTGTCAAAATGATCCGTGCTGTCAACGGCCACCCAATAACGGGAAAGTCTGCCATCCGTAATTACAAAATATCGATGGAAAACATACATAGGATATATTGTGTATTTACCATCAAAATGATCTTCACAAATTAAATACCAGGAATATTTCTTTATTGTTGAAATTCCATAAACCGTATATTCCTTATCAATCGTTAAATTGTGTAGCATGTTTTCATCTGCCGATGGAATTGAACGCCAATCTATTCCTGGAGGAATATGATCACCCATTGTGGTACCGATGCATTTTACTTTCATATCTAATCCAATTTTTTAAGATAGTAAATCATTTTTCTGCGTCCGCCACCTGCCTCCAAATAGCCGGAATTTGCTCCATGAGCATTTTAGCAGCGATTGCAGCCCTATGTTTATTGGCCGTTTTCCAGGAAATTCACTGAGACAACCGCCTGACAGCCATCTCGTATTTCTTAGAGTAAGATCCTGGCAATAATTTCAACCCAATCTGATTTACCAGTTTGATATATCTATCATAGTCGCCACCCTTCCAAGCTTTGTCTGCTGCCTCCTTCAGTTGCCCCTTCATTAATCGTTCTGTATATTCTTTGCTATCCTTTTTAACCCATAGCCTTAATTTATCTAAATCGCCGGGGTTGCCTTTGAAAAGCGCCGCTCCATTGTTTTGCATAAACAAATTGAGATTAGAAACGAATTGTTCGTGGCTGGCACTTTCCAATTGGATATCCGGATCAAATAATTCCTTAATCGCCCGATCATCGAGTGGGTACATAAATACCCCCCGACTGCCAATTTGCACGAAATGGGAATTCTCTCTTGTATCAAAACTAATTACCAGTTCAACTAAATTCGATTGGAATTGGAAAAAACAACTATGATGCAGGAGCAACTTAAATCCATATGATCTAAGTATTGGCTCGACTCGTTGAACAATCAATGCATCAAAATCCATCATTTACCTTTTAAGATTTCCACCTTTGTACTCACTTGGCGTTATTTCAGCGCTCGAAGCTGGAAAAACGAGGCTGGCAGCCCAAACAGGAACACCTGGCGGGGATGTTTCGCGTCAATTATAGGACGGATCGATCAATCAAAAGCGTGGTGAGCGAACATATCGAAAGAATTCTTACCCCCATTCTCTAATGCAATCTGCAAAATAGTCAGCAAGTCGATCTTTCGGCCTTCTTTAACCAATAATGGATGGAGGTATGGATTATACATGGAGTATCTCTTTTCAAGCTGAATGGTATACGATTTATCTTGCATTGCATATCGGAATGCCGAAATTCCAAATTCATACATAGCTGACTCCATTTCCTTTCCCGGTCTCCGCTTATCCTTGATAAATTTAAGAAGCCGAAAATAGTCTGCTCTAATTACCTCAATATCTTTATTTTGACTTGGAGCTGGATTTGTCAATTCCCTGATGTCCTGAACATGGGCCACAAGCCAGGTCTTTTGTGCCTCACCAATTGGAAATGAATCTAAATCCCGGTATTTTATGAACTTTTCCTCATCTTTAAATATTATTCCCGGGTAAGACTCATCGTAGTTAGACGGAACCAGAACGAATTTGCCGTTGGGTAATGTGTAGATAATTCCTTTCATGCTTTGAATTGAATAGTGGGGATTGAAGGTTACCACACCCAATTGATTATGCTTAAGATATTCCAAACACTCTTTTGTTGATATGACTTTATATTCCAAACGCAGGTCTTTTATGCATGAATCATTTAGGCCGCCGCGGCCGACTAATCGGTTGCACCTAATGAGTCCAGTTGCTCTTTAATCCATTTGAAATAATACTCCCTTCCTAAGGCATTCATCATCATAATATCATAATTATGTTGCTCCTCAATCAAATAATATCGACTCATTGGTTTTACCGGCCATATGAAGGTCAGACACAAGAAATAGTCGATCTATGCATGTGGTGTCTCTGTTTAACATACATTTGATTAGACTCTCTACTGTTCTCATTTCTGCATCGGATTGTCCTCTGCAATCTGCGAATAAGACAAACAAAGCAGCGACCAGTCCTAAAAGCATCCCTTTTTCCGAGGATGACGTGTTATGGATAAAGAAGGATCTCATGGAAATCGATTTTGTCTCTCTGCAGCAATAAAGCAAAAAATTTGCAAATGGCTATCTTTTAGCCTCAAGATTGTATTAACGTGTTGAAACAGGCATCAGGCGTGTCGCGCAAGTCGCAACCATACCACCGCCGCCCCCCTACTATGCCTTTTTTGAAAGTGAGTTCGAGTGATAGACCCCCTGTCAAAGAAGTGAACTTTTTTCAATTAATTGAAAATAAAATAGTTATGAAAAGTTCACTTTCTTGCAAGGTATTTTGAAGGGAATGCACTTCGAAAAAAAGGACTGCGCCAGGGGAGGCGAGGCCATCAATCTATCTTCCCTCAAAGGCGGCGTGATAATTCTCAGACGGCATGGCCGTATTGATCGCGCGGAGGAAATAAACCCCCGCGGCAAGAAGATGCGAAAATTGAAGGCGGGCCTCATTGGTATTTGAGATGCGCTCGCGCTGCAGCAGCCTTCCATCGACCGAAAGGACATCGACCTGCCAGGAACCGGCAGCGCTGCCGCCAGAGCCGCCACTGCCGGCGCCTCCGCCATTGAACACTAAATTGATATGGTCATTGGCTGGATTCGGAAAGACCAAGATCCCGCGGCCCGCATTGCCTACTTCGACCATCCTGATGATCGAATACACCGGGTTCATACCCGGATCGGTCCACTTCAGCCGGAAATATTATTTCCCCGCGATGGCGCGCGCTGTCGAAGCTGTCGAAGGAGCCGAAGTCGCGGCGACGCCGTCACCCCACCCAGTATGCCTTTTTTGAAGTATAGGATGGATTGATGGACCCCCTTTTAAGAAAGTGAACTTTTCGCAACTAGTTAAAAATAAATTGGTTATAAAAAGTTCACTATCTCACACGAGTATTTTGCGCGTCGAGCGCATAATCATCCCCGGTCCCGGGCATGGCGGGGGAGCGGGGGCTGCCCGAAGGCCAGAACCCTTTTTTCCTTAACTTCATCGGCTATACATGTATAAAATCATTTGAAATGCAGGATGCATTCCAACGAATTTCATCTGCCCAGGCCATGGATTTGATTCTGCAAGGCCAACCGCTCAGGAACTTCTATGTAGAAGGCAATGTAGACTTGCACGAAAACGAGAAGAAGCTGAACCATCGCCTATTCATTGAACAATGCACCATTGAGAATCTGATCGGTTTGTCGGTCGAATTCAAACATTCCGTAACATTAGTCGCATCGTCGATACGCAAGTGTTCATTCAACTATGCGTATTTTTTTGACGGCTTGACAATCGACAATTGTTCCTTTAACAGCTATGTAGACTTCGAGGCGGGTGGGCACAACAACCGGCCTATTTTGATCAAGAACTCAACTTTTTCAGAATTTGTCAACTTTTTTGATTGCTGGTTTCACGGCGAAGTTATCGTGGTCAATAATCACTTTCCGAAAGGGACTAACCTGATGGGCAACCTAACCGACATGGGCGGGGTGGAGTTTGTTGTTCCTCCGGTCATTGAAAACAACACGGGGTCTATCGATCTCGATGGTGATGGCGACAGACCGGTAAATATTATTAACCTTCTCAAGTTCGATTAGCCTGTCAATGAGTACCCCCACCCCACTTTGCTTTTTTGAAATATAAAATGGATTGATGGCCCCCCTGCTAAAGAAGTGAATTTTTTTGCAATCAATGTCATAATTCATCAAAGTGCTTCAGGCATAATCGCAGATCCTTGGCCGCTTTCAATATTTCTCGACCAATCAAATTACTGGGAGAGAAATTAGCAAAGAACTCATTGTTCAGAAGAATTTCTTGTTTATCTAATCTTGAAATAATGACTTCATTCAGCTTTCTCAGGTCCATTATTCCTTCCTTATCGTTGAATTTTGGCATTTGTCCATCATGCAACAAGTATAGTCGTACCAGAAAATAATCTTCTAGATTTTCATAGGATATGGAAATTTCCTTCTCCTGACTTCGAAAACGCAAATCATAATAGACATTCGCCCTGATTTCCTCATCTCTAATCCAAAATGAATACTCCGTAATCAGATAAATAAAATATCTTTTTACTTCTTCAAAATATGCCGCTGCATCAATCATAGCATGGTAGTAATTTTTCCCATTTGGATGCAAATAATCGCCGCTCCCTCGAATCCAAGCGTCATCTTTTCAAGCTTTAAAATTGGGATATTTCTGGTCTGGTCCACTGCGCCACATGAAAACAAAAAAATGGCATAAAGCCATCGCCGGCAGGCCGTGGCCTCACCCCCTATGCTTTTTTTGAAATAAAATACGGGTTGCTGGACCTCCTGTCAAGAAAGTGAACTTTTCGCAATTAATTGAAAATAAGACAATTATAAAAAGTTCACTTTCTTGCACGGGGTATTTTGCTAGTGATTTCACTTCCGAAAAGCAACCACAACCCGTATAGATGAGGCTGGCACTTTCTGCCATGACAATCGTCGCTATGAACTTAACATCTTCAACAACTCCCGCTTTTGTTCTTTTGACAATTTCAAATCACGGCCTTTAAGAATGCGGACAACATGATCTTTCAGAATAAGTATGTCCTTTCTCTTTCTGTGGGATTCATAGAAATAAGCAAACCGATAGAACGCATAATTATTGTTGGTCCGTTGAGCAATGGCCAACAACTTTAAGAATAGTTCATGATACTTTTCGTCGATAGCAGATAGATTCAATGCCGCCTGAAATTTTAAAAGGAAATTTCTTACCTTCTTTAATATAGTTGAGTTTATCGCCTCATATTTATTTCGACCGATTGTAGTTCGTAGCGAATACAGATAATCAACAAAGGCAAGCCGAAAATCATATTTCCCACTGTAAAAAAATTTCAGCAAATGGTCTAGAAGATTGCTATTATAATATTCAACCTTAATTGACAGTTCCATCAGTTGAATAAGCAGGTCTGACTTTTGTGATGAGCATTTGCGCCTGATAAACTCTTTGTAAAATGAGGTATTGTTGTCAGACAGAAACAAACCATGCTCTTCAATAAATTCTTCCCTGGTTCCATTTTTGGAGAATATCTTTTCCAGTTCATTTTTGTTAATTTTCCGGGGATTTCCATTCATAATTGTAGTTCGTTTATTCATTTCCCACTCTAATTGCCGCCGGGTTGTCTCAAGATCTACGTTCACTATAATATTTCCTAACCGGTCCGTGCAGAATTTCAAAAATCCCTCTGGCTTCCGGAAGGGTCAGGCGCACCTGATCTTCCAACTCCTTTTTTGCAATACCATGGCAAACTTCATTTAACGCTTGATGCATCATGGCAAGCTCTTCAATCGAAAAACCTTCAGCCTTTGGAGTTCCCAGCTTGTCCACCAGACTCCGATATTCCTCAGCATCAAACCCGGTTCTTGTGAACAAATCACATTCAAGGTTTTCGATAATGAATACGATAATATTTACCATGATCGCGATCTCCGCATTTTCGAATCTCAGAAAATAATTCGATTCGTCAATTTCTTTGATTAGCATTCCGCCTCGATAGATTTTATAACAATAGGACTACTATTCGACGTTACTCTTCGGGTAAAAGGCGTACGGGTCGACACTAATCGTCAACGTAACGATGTTGTCTTACCCAAAGTCAAAATCCAGATTAATATGTCTAAAATCAACGGCTTCGCCGGTGAGTGCAAATTTTCTTGATTTTAGAGCCTTTATGATCGTTTATTCTGCTTGGCCTCCCCTTGCCGCCTCACAGTCCAATTTATAACCGTTCTGCGAATCCGTCAAGCATAAACTGACCTGCGCGCAATTTTGGAAACGGACGTGCACGAAAGAATACTGCTGAGCGCGCCCTATTTAACCAGGAATGATGCTGTCATCGGCGAACCGCCTTGCTGAAGCTGCATCGCGCGGACAAAATAGACGCCCGGCGCGAGTCTTCCGCGAAAATCGATCCGTACGACGGAGGCGCCGGCCGCAAGGATCTGGCGTTGTATCAATCTGCCGTCGGCAGCCAGGATATCGACCTGCCTGGAGGTTACGCCGTCGGCGCCCGCCGCATTTGGCGCATCGAAGAGAATATTAATATGATCATTGGCCGGATTCGGATAGATCGAGATCCCGCGACCTGCACTGCCCATCTCGACCATCCTGATGATCGAATACACCGGGTTCATGCCCGGATCGGTCCACTTCAAACGGAAATACCATTTCCCCGCGATGCCCCGCGATGCGGAAGGCGTCGCAGTCGCCATCGCAGCCGATGGCGCCGAACCCAGATCCGCAACAAAGGAATAATCTTGCTCAGCCGCCGCGACTGAAGACCCGCCTCCCGCAGCACCCGAAGCCGCAAACGAGCCCGCCGCATCAAAATGCTGCCCGTCACGGCTTTCTTCAATCTCATACACGCGTCCCGGCTGCTCATTGACGGCCCCCCAGCTCAGGAGAACGGAACGGGGGTCCTGCAACTCCGCAGTCCAATGCGTCAGCGCAGCGGCCAACAGCCCCGCCTTACAATAAGTATAGGTCAGCGAAAAGTGTACGGTGTCGTGCGCCGTGGCGCTATAGGCATAGCTCGAGTTATTGTTCGTATGGATGTCGGTATAGGTGATGGGCTCATAGTCGAAGTTTAACATGCCCGAACCGACAAAGGAGGCTACTGCCCCGCTAATGCTGTCCGTATTGTTATAATTGCCCATCAGGCTAAAGGGAGGCTTCACCACCTGTGCGCCGGGTACCAGCGAATAGGCGCCGAGGCTTTGCTCGACCGTATTGCTGTACGGAACGCTCAGGGCCGGGCTGCTGATCTGCTCTACCCTGCCCACCAGGATCGTGTAGGTGCTGGGTACCACATCCGCATTCTTGAGCGTAAAACCGTAACTCAGGGAAACGCTGGTATTCAGTTTGACCGACATCAGGGTACCTGAATCGGGGCTCCATTTGGGAAAGCTGACCGCATAGCTGCCATAACCGATCCCCTTGACCAGGGTGTCGTAGGTCCGGGTAGCCATGCTGTTCCCGCACTGAGCGGAGACGGAAGACGGGGTCGCAATATATAAAATACTGATAATCAGCCACAGAATGTGGCTTAAAAAAAGGGTTTTCCAGGAGTAAAGGTTCTTGGTCTTCAATTGGCTTATGGATTATTGGACTTCTTTATATATAACTCCTCACGGGCTGCATTTATTGCCGTCGGCGGCCATTTTGCACCCCAAAACAAAAGGCCCCTTACGGGGCCCTTTGAAAACTAGTTTAAAGAAGGTTCTATTGACGGGAGATGAACAGTTTGCTGATCTGACGGGTACCGTCTGCGCCCGTCACCAGGATCAGGTAATTGCCCTGCGGATAGCTGCCAACCGGCAAGCTGATCGTAGTGCCCGCACCATTTTCCAGTTTCTTCTCGGAGAGCGTCTGGCCGGACTGGTTCAGGAGACGAATGCTCATCATGCCCGATCCTAAATGGCTGCTCAGGCTGATATTGACCACATCGATCGCAGGATTGGGGAATACACTGATACCGCTAACCAGACCCGTGCGTACCAACCTGATCGTCGAAAAAGTCGGCTTGCCGTCCCTATCGATAATCTGAAGGCGGTAGTCATTAACCCCGGAACCAGGCGTGCCGTCAACGAAAGAGTAATTCTTCGGCAGGGAAGAGAACCCGGCCGCAGGCAAAGTGCCAATGGTAGTCCAGCTAGAACCTCCGTTCGTGCTGCGCTCTACCGCAAAATGATCGGTGTTTGATTCCTGTGCGGTAGTCCAGTTCAGCGAAACGGCGTTGCCATCGATGGCTGCCTCAAAGCTGGCCAGGGTGATCGGCAACGGACCGGAACCGGTAAGACCTACCGGCCCGCTCAGGAAGTTCCCGCCCTGAATGGTGGTTTGGAGCTGGGGCGTTCCATCAGACCCGAAAATGCTCCAGGGGCCATTTCCGACCTGCTTCAGGTAAGTGCTATTCTGCGCGAAGATGCCATCCCAGGTCGCAGTACCCGTCGCATCAACAAATGAATTGGAATACAATATTTTAAGCTTGGTATTGTCCAACCCGGCAGAGCTCAGGATGATGTTATGGGCGGACGTGAAATTGGACGCGCCCGATCCGGCAATGATCAGCTGGGCGGATCCTACGCCATCGGACCCGAGCACCAGCGCGGAAGTCCCGGTAAGCGTGACGTGCACGTCCAGGGTCACCTTGACGTTGGAATTGATAGTGATCAGGCAATTAGAACAATTGGTGGGAGGTCTGCCATTCGGATCCCAGGGGGTTCCGGCGCCGGAACTCACGCTCCAATTGCCGTTGCGCACGGCGGTATAAGTCTGGGCAGAAGCCCCATTCGCAAAAGTCAGCATAGAAAGCACGGCTGTTGCCAGAACGTAAACATGTTTCATGTTCAGGTTAATTTAAATAATAATTGAATGTGGTTTGAGTGCGTCAGGGTCTTAACCCAGCTCGCATTAGGTAAACCATAGTCAATGGATCGGAGGTAAGCTTTCTAAAGATGAATTGGATCGAATGGCTGCGCGTGGAATAAGCGGCAACATAGGCTGATTGGTAAGTCACAGATCGTCGAAGGGAATTACAAGGATACGTGGTTGAGGCGCTAGCTATAGGAGAAATGGTACGCGTTAATAGTAAGACAAAAATATAAAAAAAGCGATAGGTTGTATATTAAAAACGGGAAAAAATTTAATTTATGTCCTCCCGGAGCATGTCCGGATTGGGGCTGCCAGTGGCTGCGCCCGGTGGGATCAGGCCGTTTCTTCGCCTGCATCTATCTTATTGATTCCCAGCTTATCAAGTGCCGTTTGGGCGGCGATCTGGCTGGCGTCCTTCTTGTTATAGGCCTTCCCCTGGGAAAGCAGCTCCCCGTCAACGACCGCCCCTACCGTAAACAGGCGCCTACCCCCCTCGATCCGCTCGTCCAGGGTCTCGAATTCCAGGTTCTTGCCATTCTTATTGGCCCAGCCATAGAGCTTATTCTTATGGTTGATCTCCAGGTTCTCCAGGTCATCCAGGAACAAATAGGGCTGGATGATCCGTTCGATCACCCATTTCCGGCTCTTGTCAAACCCCTTGTCCAGGTAAATGGCCCCGACAATGGCCTCCAGGGTATTGCCGAAGATCTGGCTCATCTTCAGGCTGCCGTCGAATTTATTGAAATTGCTGATCTTCTTGAGCCCCATCTTGATCGCAATCTCATTAAGCTGGTTCCTGTTAACCATCTTGCTTCGCATCTCTGTCAGAAAGCCTTCTTCTTTATAGGGATATTTCTTAAATAAAAAATCCGCGATGATCGCGCTCAGGATGGCATCGCCCAGGTACTCCAACCGCTCATTGTTCTCATCGGCCCCGTCCTTGACGGAACGATGAGTAAGTGCTGTACGATATAGAACGTCCTTTCCCGGAACGAAGCCCAGCACGTTCCGAAGCTGTTCTTTGAACGAAGCGGTAGCGCCATTCCCCCTTATGATGCGATGCATTATCCCCACCCTAACAAGCTACAATTTTTTTGCCCTATTAAAAAATAAATCGGCCCTCAGACAAGACAGGATCAAGCCTGGTACTTCTTTATGATGACGCAGGCATTGTGGCCGCCAAACCCGAAGGTATTGCTCAGTGCGGCCCGGACAGTCTTCCGTTGTGGTTTCGCGAAGGTAAAGTTCAACCTGGGGTCGAGTTCAGGATCGTCGGTAAAGTGGTTGATCGTGGGCGGCACCTCGTCGTTCACTACGCTCATGAGACAGGCGATCGCCTCTACCACGCCGGCAGCCCCAAGACAATGGCCGGTCATGGACTTCGTGGAACTAATATTCACACGGAATGCACTCTCCCCAAACACGTCCATGATCGCCTTGATCTCGGCAATGTCTCCAAGGGGAGTGGACGTGCCATGGGTATTGATGTAATCGATGTCGTCCGGTTTCATCCGCGCATCCTTTAACGCGGCGTTCATCACATTCTTGGCGCCCAATCCCTCCGGATGTGGCGCAGTGATATGATAGGCGTCCGCGGTGGCGCCGCAGCCGGCTATCTCGGCATAGATCTTCGCCCCGCGAGCCTTCGCGTGTTCCAGCTCCTCCAGGACCATCACGCCAGCACCCTCGCCCATGACAAAACCATCCCGGTCCTTGTCATAAGGCCTGCTGGCCGTCCCGGGCGCGTCATTGCGCTCGCTGAGCGCCTTCATGGCATTGAACCCCCCGACCCCGGCCTCGCTGATCACCGCCTCCGAACCGCCGCCGAGGATGATGTCGGCCATGCCGAGCCGGATCAGATTAAAGGCCTCCATGATGGCATTCGTAGACGATGCGCAAGCGCTGACCACGGAGAAGTTCGGACCGCGGAAACCATGTCGCATCGAAATATGCCCCGAGGCGATGTCGAGGATCATCTTGGGAATGAAAAAAGGATTGAACCGCGGGGTGCCGTCGCCTTTCGCGAAATTGATCACCTCTTCCTGAAAGGTGATCAGCCCTCCGATGCCACTGGCAACAACGACGCCGACCCGGTCCGGGTTGACCGAGGTCTTGCTGATGCCGGCATCGAACACGGCCTCGTCGCTGGCCACCAGGGCCAGCTGCGTGAAGCGGTCTATTTTCCGGGATTCTTTTCTGTCCAGGTATTGCAGGGGATCGAATCCCTTCAGCTCGCAGGCAAACCGGGTCTTGAATTTCGAGGCGTCGAACAAGGTAATGAAGTCGGCGCCGGATATCCCATTGAGCAGGCCTTTCCAGTAATCGTTGACATTGTTGCCGACCGGCGTAAGGGCGCCGATCCCTGTGACCACCACTCGTTTCAATTCCATATGGCTTTCCCGGGAAATAGTTTTTTTAAGGATAAATCCGCCTTCTAAGCCTGTTGGCCCGGAAAGGCGGATCGACGCTATGTATAAGAGAACAGAATGCCCTCGCTATTTTGCATGCTCTTCCAGATAGGCTATAGCCTGGCCTACGGTCGTGATCGTTTCAGCTTGCTCGTCCGGAATGGAAATGTTGAATTCCTTTTCGAATTCCATGATCAATTCAACAGTATCCAAAGAGTCGGCGCCCAGATCATTGGTGAAGGAAGCCTCATTCGTAACTTCTGCTTCTTCAACGCCCAACTTATCAACAATAATCTTTTTAACCCTTGTAGCGATGTCTGACATTTTTGTAAATTTTAGTTATACGGCTGCAAAAATATAATTTTTGAACTAAACAGAACAAATACGCCATTTTTAATTTCCACTTTTAATAGCTATGCAAGCCTTTTTTAACCCTTTTCCATTTTTTGCGCCCAATTGTACCCCGGAATTGATAAATTTAGATAACTTCGACATCCCGGCGGATATAAACCTCAGTAACAGCATGGCACTTAAGATGATAGATCACGGTACGAAGGAATACCAGCAAATGGTGCATTTGCGCATGGAGATCCTGCGCAAACCACTGGGACTATCATTCGACGCGGCCGAGCTTGAAAGAGAGAAGGACGATATCCTCATGGGCGCCTTCGAGGACGAAAAGCTCCTGGGTTGCTGTCTGCTGACCCAACTGAACAAAGATACGCTCCGATTGAGGCAAATGGCCGTGCCGAACAGCATGCAGGGAAAGGGTATCGGCCGCGCCCTGATGATCTTCTGCGAGAATGTCGCCCGCGACCGTGGCTATAAGCGGCTCATCATGCACGCGCGCAAAACGGCCCTCGGCTTCTACGAAAAACTGGGATACCGCGTATGTGGCGATGAGTTCGTCGAGGTTACCATTCCCCATTATATTATGGAAAAAAATCTTTGAGCGCCGCAGGCATCGACCCCGGGCCTCAACCAGGCTATTTGACGGAAGCCCCCGCCCCCTCCAGCCTAACCGCCGCTCCATAGGCCGACATCTTCTGAAGGAATTGCAGCAGGTCCCGCATCGAGCGCATATCGGCGATGGTCAGCAAAAAGTGCTTGCCCGCCTGCTTCAGACGGGCCTTATTGGTCGCCTTTTGCAGGTAATCTAAAATGCTGCGGAACGTGCCCGACTCGAAATAGGGTGAGTCCGGGCGGTTAATGAAATAGGCCCGCACGGTATCGTCTTTCATGATGATCTTCTCAAAGCCCAGCGAAACGGCCAGCTTCCGGATGCGTACCGTATCGAACAAGGCCTCCACCTGCGAGGGTATGGGCCCGAACCGGTCGGCCAGCTCGACCTGGAATTGCCCCAGCTCCTCTTCATTCTCGCAATTATCGAGGCGGGTATAGAGCGATAATCGCTCCGTAATGCTCTCCACATAGTCGTCGGGGATCAGGATCTCCAGGTCCGTATCGATCGTGCAATCCTGTACGTAGTCGTCGGCCTTGGCGATCTCCTCCTTGAACAACTCCCTGAAATTGGTCCTCTTCAATTCCCTGATCGCCTCTTCGAGGATCTTCTGGTACATCTCGAATCCGATCTCGGCCATAAAGCCGCTCTGCTCGCCACCCAACAAGTTCCCCGCGCCCCGAATGTCCAGGTCCCGCATCGCGATCTGGAAACCGCTGCCCAACTCGCTATGCTGCTCGAGGGTTTGAAGCCGCTTGCGGGAATCGGCAGGCAAGGTCGCCAGCGAAGGGGCCAGCAGGTAACAAAACGCCTTTTTATTGCTCCGTCCAACCCGGCCGCGCAACTGATGGAGATCGCTTAATCCGAATTGATGGGCGTTATTGACGATGATCGTATTCACATTGGGAATGTCCACCCCGCTCTCCACGATATTGGTACAGACCAGCACATCGTATTTCTTGTCGATGAAATCCATGATCCGCTCTTCCAGGTCATGGCCCTCCATCTGGCCATGGGCAAAGCCGACACTCAGATCGGGGCATAATCCCTGGATGATGGCCGTCATTTCGGCAAGACCATGCACGCGGTTGAATATGAAGAAGACCTGCCCGCCGCGCTCCGTCTCGAAATAGATCGCATCCCGGATAAAATCCTCGTCATAGCCATGCAGCTCGGTCTGTATCGGCTGCCTGTTCGGCGGAGGCGTATTGATAATGCTCAGGTCGCGCGCGCCCATCAGGCTGAACTGTAAGGTTCTTGGGATGGGCGTAGCCGTTAGCGTCAGGCAGTCCACATTCGTGCGGAGCGTCTTGATCTTCTCCTTATGGGCGACGCCGAATTTCTGCTCTTCGTCGATGATCAGCAGGCCGAGGTCCTTGAACCGGACCTCCTTGCCCAGCAAGGCATGCGTCCCGATGATGATGTCGATCTTCCCCTCCTCGAGTCGCGTCAGGGTTTGCTTTTTTTCGCGCGGGGCTTTGAACCGGTTCACATAGTCGACGGTGACGGGAAAGTCCTTCAGGCGGTCGCTGAAGGTCTTGAAATGCTGGAAGGCGAGAATGGTGGTAGGCACCAGGACCGCCGCCTGCTTGCCTTCGCAACAGCTCTTGAATGCGGCGCGGATGGCCACCTCGGTCTTGCCGAAACCCACGTCCCCGCATACCAGCCGATCCATCGGAGAAGGCGATTCCATATCCTTCTTGACGTCGGCCGTGGCCTTCCCCTGGTCGGGGGTATCCTCATAGATAAAGGAGGCCTCGAGTTCCGTTTGCATATAGTTGTCCGGACCATGCGCGAATCCCTCCTGGGCCTTTCGCTGCGCATAGAGACGGATCAGATCGAAGGCGATCTCCTTGACGCGCGTCTTGGTCTTTTCCTTCAGCTTGGACCAGGTGTCGCTGCCCAATTTATTGACCTTCGGCACCGTCCCTTCTTTGCCCGTGTACTTGGATATCTTATGCAGCGAATTGATATTGACATAGAGAATATCGCTGTCCTTATAGATGATGCGCACGGCCTCCTGCAGCCTGCCCCCCACCTCGACCTTCTGCAGGCCGCTATAGACGCCGACGCCATGATCGATATGCGTGACATAGTCGCCGGGCTGCAGCTCGCGAAGGGTGCGCAGCGTGACGGCCTTATTCTTGTTATACGCCTGCTTGACCTTGTATTTATGATACCGCTGGAAGATCTGGTGATCCGTATAGCATACGATCTTCAGATCGTCGTCTATGAAGCCTTCATGTATCGACAGCGCCACCGGGTTAAAATGAATGGCCGAATGCAGGTCCTCGAAAATAGTATGGAGACGCTCCAGCTGGCGCGGGTTCTCGGCGAACAGGTAGATGGCGTATTGTTTCGACTCCCAACCCTTCAGGTCGCGCATCAGCAGGTCGAACTGCCGGTTGAAGGCCGGCTGCGGGCGGGTATGAAACTCGATGACCTCCGGGTTCTCCATCAGCCGAACCCCGGCATCAGCCTTTCTCGCCGACGTATCTTTCCCGGCCGACAAGCCGAATTCCACCAGGTGAAACCGTTCGAGCTGCCGCTCCAATTCCGGCACCTTGAGGAACTCGTCGGCGCTGAGCTCTTTTTTGATGAGCTTGTCCTCCTCTTCGTCCAGGTCCTGCCTGCTCGAGGCCCGCACGCCCGCCTTGCCCGGAACGCCCGATCGGTCGGCGGCGGCTGCCGAATAGGCCGGCCAAAGGTTGTTCAGGTACAGCCCCAGGTCCTCCTCCTCGCGGAGGAGCGTTTCGCGTGTAAAATCCCAGTCCTGCATCCAGATCACGGTATTCGCCGGAATGAAATCCAGCAGGGAGACCTTGTGATCGCTCCGGAACCGGGTTTCAACATTTGGTATGATGCTGACTTGTAATATTTTACGCTCACTCAACTGGGTCTCCGGGTCGAAAATGCGGATCGAGTCCACGTCGTTCCCGAAAAGCTCGACCCGGTAAGGCTTTTCATTGCCAAAGGAATAAATGTCCAGGATGCCCCCGCGAAGGGCAAATTGTCCCGGCTCATAGACGAAGTCTGTCCTTTCGAAGCCGACCTCGACCAGGCGCGTCATCGTCCCATCGACATCCAGCGAGTCTCCTGCTTTAATATATATGATATTGCCCGACAAAGCCTCCGGCAGCACGACCTTTTCGAAGAGGGCCTCGGGATAGGTGACAAGCACCTTCCTGGCCACCTCGGCGGCGCCTCCCGAACGCAAGGGCCGCAAGGGATTGGCCGCGAACTTGGTCAGCGCCTCCGTCCGCAGCATGACATGACTGCTGTTCAACAGTCGGTAGTTCTTGCGGTTCTTGAAGGAGGAAGGGAAATAGAATAGGTCCAGGGCCTTGGTCAGGTTTTCGACCGTATTATGCATATACGCTGCGGCCTCGGCGTCTTCGCACACGACCAGGTGGTTCAATTGACTGGTGACGGAATATTGCAGGAGAGCGCTGATCAAAAAGGAGGGGCTGCTGCCCTGGAGGTTCTTGCACCGGATGCGTTGGGGGGAAGACAATACGAGCCTGTCCGCCAGGTGAAAAAGGCGGGGAGATTGCAAAAATGATCCGGATAGATCCTCACTGTTCATTCGCCATGCAAATATACGACAAATCAGCCGCCCGCGCCACTAAGAAAAGCAACCCATGCCCTCAAAACCCCGTAAGTTTTAGTAAACCGCCGCATGATCGGACTCTACTCTGCAATCGACCCGGGTCATCTTCCCGGGCAGAACATCCACCGGGGCAATATTATTCTTGTCGTCCCGGCGACCGGCGCAGTACAGATCGCCTTTTTTAGTAAAGACAGAGTAGCGCCCGGGTGGCAATAACAGCTTGAAATAACCCTTTTCGTCCGTATTGGCCTTTCCAATCAACCTGGTATTTACCGCAGTAAAACAAGGGGAGGAGGCCGGACCGGCCACCTGGCGAATATTCGTCAGTTCAAAAATATACACCGTCGACCGGATTCCTTTCCTCGCACGCTTGCCGGGTGGGTGATCCGGAGAGGGCATCTGGTTCCCCGTCACGGAGTAGACGATGCCTTCGATGCCGGTGCTGTCTGGGACAGCATTCGCGGGGGATACGACAAGAGCATGCCCTGGTAAAGGATCAGCTGGCGAGGCCAGGAGCAATGTGAATAAAAAGGTGGATAAGTCCATAAAAATGGTAATTTTAGAACGTTTTAAAACACATTTATGATTAAACACTGGACCCGTACCTTAGTTCTGTTTGCTTGCCTGCTTGTTGCCGGAATAGCACACGCCCAGGTGCTTACAAATAAAGACCTTCTCCAATCCGCCAGCCGCACCATGGCCGGCAAGAACCGGGATCTCCATACAAAATTACTCTCTCTCGCCAAGCAAAAGAACTGGCCCCTGGTCCTGCACACCCTGAAAGGCAGGAGGGCCTATCTCATGGGGGTTGATCCGGCCGGGCTTCCGATCTATACGACCACTACCGACAATATCATATCCGCCGCCACGATCCGGACCAACCAGCTTTGGCCGGGAGGCGCCACGGGACTAAATCTTAGCGGCAGTTCCACCAATATCAAAGGAAAGATCGCCGTTTGGGATGAGGGCAAAGTGCGATCCACGCACGTCGAGCTGACAGGCCGGATCAACCAGGTAGACGGCGCCTCATCGATCAGCGATCACTCGACGCACGTAGCCGGCACCATGGTCGCCGCAGGCGTCAATCCGCTGGCCAAAGGCATGTCCTTCGGCGCTCAACAACTCCAGGCTTACGATTTCAATAACGACGTGTCCGAGATGATGTCGGCGGCAGCAGGCGGCCTGCTGGTATCGAGTCACTCCTATGCCTCCATCGCCGGATGGTTCCAGAATGCCGATCAGGGTAACCGCTGGGAGTTTTGGGGGGCGCCCGGGGATACCGTCGACTACAAGTTCGGCGATTACGATGCCGAGGCGCAGGTCTGGGACTCCATCGCCTATAATGCACCTGATTATCTCATTTCGAAGGCCGGCGGGAATAACCGCGATCAGAACGGTCCGGCGGTAGGCAGCCCCTACTATCGCTTCAACGCCAGCGGCGTCATGGCCTCGGCCGGCAATCGTCCCGCGGGCATCAGCAGCAATAACGGCTATAATATCATCGCCACCTACGGAGTAGCGAAGAATATCCTTACCCTGGGCGCGGTCTTCCCGATCCCGGGCGGTTATAACAGTCCGTCTGACGCCGTGCTGGCCAGCTTCAGCAGCTGGGGACCCACGGCCGACGGTCGCATCAAACCCGATGTCGTCGCGGATGGAATAAACGTACTTTCTTCTGTCGGCACCTCGGACAACGCTTATGATATTTTCAGCGGGACGTCGATGGCCACGCCCGCTGCCGCGGGCTCCTCCTTCCTCCTGCAGGAATTGTATTCAAAGATCCATGCCGGCGCCTTCATGCGCGCGGCGACGCTGAAAGGCATCATCATCCATACCGCCGACGAGACCGGTCCAAGCCCGGGCCCGGATTACCAATACGGCTGGGGCCTGATCGATATGCAAAAAGCCGCATCGGTCATTACGTCCGATACAGCCGCGGTAAGAGATCAGGAGATCCACGAGAGCAGTCTCAGCAACGGCACCAAGGATGCCGAGACCTTCAACATCATCGCCTCCGGCAAAACGCCGATCACCGCGACCATCTCCTGGACCGATCCTCCGGCCACTCCCAATACGACGACCAAGGTGGATACGACGCGCAAGCTGGTGAACGACCTGGACATCCGCATCACGGATGGCACGAGTACCTTCATGCCCTGGGTGCTGAACCCCGCCAATCCCTCGGCAGCCGCGACGACAGGAGACAATATCCGTGACAACGTGGAGAAGATCGAGATCGACAGCCTGATCCCCGGCAAATCGTATACGGTGCATGTGACCCACAAGGGCAGCCTGGCCAGGAACTCGCAAGCTTATTCCCTGCTCCTGAGCGGCGTAGGCGGACAGGCCTACTGCGCCTCATCCGGTTCCGGAGCAGGCGGCGCACGCATCGACAATCTCACGCTCGCCAATATCAACAATAATAATTCGGCAGGCTGCAAGTCCTATTCCGACTTCACCGGCGTGGCGGCTGCGCGGCTGCCCGTTGGACAGACCCTGCCCATCAGCATTACGACCAGCAGCTGTGATGTCTCCAATGCAAACCGCGTCATTACGGTTTACATCGACCTCAACAACAATGGCAACTTCACCGATCCCGGGGAGATGCTGTTGCAGAGCGGCGTCCTGACGAACGGCACCTTCAACGGATCGATCACCATTCCCGGCAACACGAAGGCCGGTGGCTATTCCCGGATGCGCGTCATTGCCGAAGAAACCAGCTCGCCCGCCTCCGTCAGCCCTTGCGGCACGTACGGCAATGGCGAAACACAGGATTACCGCGTACTGTTCACGACGCCTTCTATCGACGTAGGCGTTACGCAGCTCGAATATCCCACCCTGACGACCTGCGCCAGCGATTCGCAGATCGTGACCCTGCACATCCGCAACTTCGGCAGCGTATCGGAGGACAGCGTGCCGGTTACGACCGTCGTTAAAAATGGCGCGACGACCGTAGCCACGCTTAGCGCCGTATGCAAAGACACGATCGCTCCGGGCAGCGAAGTGCTCTTCACGTACAATACCACCTTTGCCACCGTGGCCGGCACAACGTATACGTTTACCAGCACGACCGGCCTGCCGGCGGACCTGAATACGGCTGACGATCAGAACGTGACGACCCTCACCGTGAGCCCGGCAGAAGCCGCACCCTCCGGCACGGCCACTATCTGCGGAACCTCGACACAGGCGATCCTGAAGACCAGTGTAACTGGTAACGACGTGGCCTTATGGTACGATAGCCCCACTGCCACCACACCGATCGCCACGGGCAACAATGCCACGACCAGTGATATCCCGGCCAACAAAACCTACTACCTGGCGGTGAACGACCTGCCCGCACATGCCTCGCCGCCAAACAAGCTCTTCTTCGACAACGGAGCCGGAGCCTACTTCTCCTTTGGCGGAAATTATATCAGCTTCACCACCTCCGTGCCCCTGACCATCGAGAGCGCGAGAATGTATATCGGCAATTCCGGGAAAATGACCTTCACGCTGGCTACGCTGGCCGGTTCCAGCTATGCACACGGCTATTCGTACTTCCCGCTCTATACGACGACCATCGACGTATATGCCACCACGCCGAATCCGCAGCCGGGCACGGTGAACGTGGCCGCAGGGGATAATACGGACAAGGGCGCGATCTTCTACCTGAACATACCCGTGCCCACGCCGGGGAACTATATCATCATCATTGACAACAGCGACAATTCGACCGCCTTCCTGAATGTGGGCGCCGCGGCATTGCCGTATCCCGTCTCGCTGCCTGGCGTGATCTCATTCACGGGTACCTATATCAGCGACGGAAAGCCGGCCGACACCCTGACCTTTCCCAAACAGGTGTTCTATCCATTCTACGATCTGTCCGTCAGGCTTGAAGGCTGTGCGAGCCCCAGGGTCCCGGTTGTGGCGTCCACGCCCGCAGCGCCGGTCATCACGCTCAATGGGGACGTCTTCACCAGCAGTATCGCGAATGGCAATCAATGGTATCGGAGCGGCACCGCCATTCCGGGAGCCATCAACCAAACGGATACGGCGATCTTTTCGGGTCTGTATAACACGGTGGTCACGGATGCTTCCGGTTGCCAGCTGACATCCAATTCGATCAACTTCACGTCCACGGGAACGAACAACCTCCCCGGCTCGACGATCGACCTGACCATATCGCCTAACCCAAATGCGGGCACATTCAATCTGAGCTTCAACTTTGCGACCGCGGATAACCTCTCGATCACCCTGGTCAATACCCTTGGCCAGACGGTCTATGAGTCCGTCTATCCGGATTTCGCAGGACCCTTCTCGAAGGTCATCGATGGCGGAGCGCTTGCATCGGGCATGTATGTGCTGAAGATCCAGCATGGGAACGACGTGTTTATCAAAAAGATACTCGTGAGGAGATA
>JAUZNZ010000036.1 GCA_030706735.1 Bacteroidota bacterium
TATCGTAAACCCCAATGGTTTCAGCTGGAGCATCATCGCAAATTTTGCTACTTATATCCGTAAATGGGTGAACAACTCGAACCCGGATAATTATGAGTTCAACGGAAAGCGCGTCGATCTGGTCTATTCGGATGCCTTTGTGAGGACGCCGGACGGGAAGATGGTGATCGATCCCGCTTCCGGGTTATTTGACCGTATTTCGGATCTCGGCTCTTCGGCCAAGCATATATATGGGCACTCCGATCCGGATTGGCAATGGGGTGTCGTGAACACGGTGAGCTACAGGTCTTTTTCCATTCGTTTCCAGTTTGACGGCATGGTCGGTGGAGTGATCGAAGACTATGTGAGGAAGAAGACCTTGCAGGGTGGCCGGCATATCGAAAGCGCAACGGGCGCATTTGGGATAGCGAGACCATCTGACGAGGCAAACATAGCCGCCTATACCGGAGACGGCGTAAACCTGACGGGCGCTCCCATCCAGCTCGATCCGCTGACCGGCGAGGTCAAGAATATCAAGAACCTCACCGAAACAAAGAATACGACAAAAAGCCAGGTTCAGGCCTTTGTCACCCGTATGTCCTCTATCGCTGACCTGGACGTCATCAAAAAGACGTATGCCAAATTGAGGGAGGTGGTGCTGACCTACAACCTGCCGCCAGGCGTGTTCAAGAAGACGTTTATTCAGGGAGCCAGCGTATCGCTGGTGGGCAGGAACCTGCTTTATTTCTTCCCCAGCCGTTACAAGGATCTGGATGTGGATCAGTACAGCCAGGCAGGATTTACGGAGAACAGCAACGGCACCTACAGCAGCGCCACTTATAGTGGTCTTCAAACGCCGACGACGCGGAGCTATGGCTTTAACCTCAATATTTCCTTCTAATCTCAAAGAAAAAAGATATGAAACCGATCAAATATATATACATGCTGCTTGCGGGCAGCCTGCTCATGGCTGCATGCAGCAAACAAATTCAGCAAAAACAGACCGACCCCAACGACCCGACCAGTGTGCCACCCAACCTGATCCTGGGTACGGTGCTGCAAGACATGTCTGGCAACGGCAGGGCGGGGGCCCTGGGGCCCGGCGGTCAGAACTCGATCAACTCATGGGATGACACACACCGCTGGAATCAGTATCATTGCAGTAACTACGACTATTACGATAATAACATCTACAACTGGACGAACGGCAATTTCGACCCTTACCTGGTGTTGAAAAATGTCATCCAGATGGAAAAGGAGGCCACTTCCCGCGGCGCAGCCGCCACGAACGCCTTCGAGGCGCTCGGCCGGTTCATTCGCGCTTACTATTTCTATAACCTGACGATGCTGTATGGCGATGTGCCTCTTACCGATGCCCTCCAGGCGCCCCAGAATTCCGCGCCTAAATATACGCCGCAGGAGCAGGTATTTAAATATGTCCTGGATCAGCTGGATACCGCTAACTCCCATATGGCTAGCCTGATCGCGAACAGTGACAACGAACTGTCTCCTGCCCAGGATATGTATTTCGGAGGTAGTCTGAAGAACTGGCAGAAAGTTGTAAACTCGTTCAAGCTCCGGGTGCTCGTCAGCCTTAGCAACAAGGCCAGCGATGCGACCCTCAACGTCCCTGCACAGTTTGCGGCCATCCTGGGCAATTCCACCGCCTACCCGATCTTTACCAGCCAGGCGGATGACATGGAATTCCGTTACAACCCGGGAGGTACCAACTCGTACAGCCTTTATCCGATCAATCCGAGCAATTTTGGTTCCATCGCGCAGCGGGAGAACATGGCCGCGACCTATATTTCTGCACTGACCGTCAACAACGATCCCCGCGTGTTTGTCACCTCCGAACCCGCCTGGGCCCTCGCGGGGAACGATCCGAACCCGGCACAGTTCAAATACTTCGTGGGAGCCAGCACAGGCGAACCCCTGGCGACCATGTATGGAAATGCGACGGCAAACCTGTATTCATTCACAAACCGTCTGCGGTATTACTCCAACTTCACCGGGGAACCGGACGTCATGGTGGGGTATAAAGAAATGTGCTTCAATATTGCCGAGGGGATCGCACGTGGCTGGGCCGCGGGCAGTGCGGAGACCTGGTACAAGACCGGGATCACTACCTCGATGGCTTTTTATGGAATTGATGTGACCAAGACCAGTTTTACTGCTTTCTTCCTGCCCCCCGACAAGAACTCCGTCACGCAGGTTGTGGGCTATCCGTTCACCTTCGACTTTAATGTTTGGTATGCACAGCCATCCATAAAGCTGTCTTCCACGCTGGCCACCGCCGTCGGTCAGATCGCCTTGCAGAAGTATATCGTCTGCTTTGAGAATTCCGGCTACGAAGGCTACTATACGTGGCGAAGAACCGGCGTACCGGCCTTCCAGGGCGGCAGCGGCGTAGGGAATAACGGCCTTGTCCCATTACGCTGGGCGTATCCTGTATCGGAGCAGGCGCAGAACAAGGTCAACTATTTCGCTGCGCTGTCCGCCCAGCAGTTCACCGCAGATGACCTTAATCAAAAAATGTGGGTACTCAACTAAAAAATTCCTGGATGAAAACAGAACGGGCGGGACAGATCGCGGACGAGATCCTCGGGTTGTATGAACGGTACGGCGGAGCCGAATATGCTGGCGAAAAGGTATCGCAGCTGGAGCATATGGCACAGGCTGCGCAGCTCGCCGAGTCGCAGGGCTGTGACGAAGAAGTTGTCCTGGCCGCATTTCTTCACGATATCGGTCATATCTGCGCGTCGGCTGCCAAAGAGCAAATGGACGGGTTCGGCGCCGTGGATCACGAAGGGATCGGCGCGGAGTTCCTTTCCGAAAGGGGTTTTTCCCGGAAGGTCGTCCGTTTGGTGGAGTCGCATGTCGAGGCAAAACGGTGGCTTACTCTCCGGGAGCCCGGCTATTATGAACAGCTCTCCGCGGCAAGCAGGAAAACGCTAGAATACCAGGGCGGTCCCATGGACGAGGACGAGGCAGCGGCTTTCGAACAATATCCGCTCTTTGAGCTCATCATAAAAATGCGCAAATGGGACGAACAGGCCAAAGTGGAGCACAGGCCCCTGCCGGCGCTGGCTCATTATCATGATATGATCGTCCGTCATCTCCAATCATCTTCAATTGCCGGCAAATGAACAAAATTCAACTGGTCGTATTCGATATCGCCGGTACAACCGTGCGCGACAACGGTAATGTGGCGGATTCATTCATCAGCGCATTTAATGACTACGGCCTGACCATGCCGCGCGAGGATGTAAAAAAGGTAATGGGCTTCCGTAAAATGGACGCCATCCGTATCCTTCTCGATAAATTCTACCCGTCAACGTTGGAGGGTTCGCCCCAGGTCGTCCGGGAGGTCCACGAACGCTTCATCGCAAATATGATCTCTTTCTATGATCAGGATGAAGACTTGTCTGCCTTTCCCTATGCCGAAGAGTTGTTTATCCGACTTAAGGAAAAGGGCATAAAGATAGCGCTGAACACCGGATTCACCCGCGCGGTTGCCGATACCCTGCTACGGCGTCTGCACTGGGATAACGGGCACCAGATGATCGATCGGGTGATCTGCAGCGATGAAGTGGCCCATGGTCGCCCCTATCCGGATATGATCAATGCGTTGATCGGAGACCTGGGGATCTCTTCGCCATCCTTTGTGCTGAAGGTTGGCGATACCAGCGTGGACATTGATGAAGGCCGCAATGCCGGCTGCGGGATAGTAGTCGGCGTCACGTCCGGTGCTCATACACGAGCGCAATTGGAAGGATCCCATCCGGATCATATTATCGATGACTTGCGGGAGCTCGAGCCAATTATCATGAATTCCTGAGCGCTAACGCCTAAACCCTCATTCGCCATGTCGCTCATCCCATTGCCGATTACTGAGCCCGTACAGCGAGAGCGCACTTTTCGCCGGAATTCGATCCGCGCCCGGTTGCAACAATCGCCCGCCTGGATGTTCATTGTCTATGTCTCTTTTTCATCCTTCGTCGTTTATTCCTGCATGTACGGCTATCGCAAGCCGTTTACCGCAGCCTCTTTCGACGAGGTCCGGCTGTTTGGCATTTCCTATAAAGTGGTGTTGGTCATTTCCCAGGTGATCGGTTATATGCTCAGCAAATTTTATGGGATTCGATTTATCGCAACCATGCAGCCCCCGAAGCGTGCGGGGTTCATCATCAAGCTGATCCTTGTCGCATGGTCTTCCCTGCTCTTGTTCGCCATCGTGCCGGCGCCTTATAATTTCATTTTTATGTTCATCAACGGCCTTCCGCTGGGAATGGTATGGGGGCTTGTCTTCGGCTATCTGGAGGGAAGGCGGGTAACAGAGATCATGGGCGCTATCCTGGCCACCAGTTTTATCTTTGCTTCCGGCCTTGCAAAGACGGTTGGTAAATGGCTGATGGTATCGGCAGGTATCAGTGAATGGTGGATGCCGTTTGCAGCCGGTGCCCTATTCCTGGGGCCTTTGCTGCTCAGCACCTGGCTCCTGGATCAAACGCCGCCGCCAAACCCGCTGGATATCGAGCAGCGAACGATCCGGCTGCCCATGGAGAAGAAGGAAAGAAATGCCTTTTTGAGGCGGTTCGGCCTGGCCCTGGCGCCCGCTATCTTCGCTTACGTTATGCTGACCATCCTGCGCGATTTCTGTGAAGATTTCGCCAATGAATTGTGGACGGAAACCGGCTACCGGAACAGCGTTGATATCTTCGCCCGGACAAGTACCATCACCTCGCTGGTAGTGCTCGCCGTAGTGGCCGGATTTTTTCTGGTCAGGGACAATTATAAGGCCTTTCGGCTGAATAATGTGATCATTATCGGGGGCTTTGTCCTGGCTGCGGGTTCCACGGTCTTATATCACCTTCATATGATCTCATCCGTCATGTGGATCGTCACGGCCTCGTCCGGATTGTACCTCGGATACGTACCATACAATTGCTTTTATTTCGAAAGGATGCTGGCGGCATACAAGGTGCCGGGAAATGTCGGCTTCCTCATCTATCTGGCCGATGCTTTCGGTTATTTGGGAACAGTTGTCGTCCTGCTGATCAAGGAATTTGTAAAAATAAAATATTCCTGGGTTGATTTTTTTACGGGGATGTTTTGTATTTCCGCCCTGGCGGGCATCGGCCTTGTCTTGTGGAGTGCAGTCCTTTACGCCCGTATCTACAAAAAAGGTAGGATTTAATCTGCCATTATGCCATTTCAAAAAGCTATCGTTGTCGGCGCCGGTATTGTCGGGTTAGCTACCGCAAGAGCATTGGCCGTTCGGGGATTCGCGGTGAAAGTATTCGAAAGGTCGGAAAGGGCGGTTGGAGCCTCGATCCGTAATTTCGGCATGGTATGGCCCATTGGCCAGCCGGCCGGCAAAATGTATAGCCGGGCCATGCGCAGTCGTGAAATATGGAGAGAGATCGCGGCTGAGGGGAGGTTTTGGTGTGAGCCGTCCGGAAGCATGCATCTGGCTTATCATGCCGACGAATGGCAGGTCCTCGAAGAACTTTATGAAAGCTTTCGGCAACAAGGCAGGTCCGTCAGGTTGCTCGATAAGCGGTCGGTCACCGGAATATCAGCTGCGGCCGTTACGGATGGATTAATGGGGGGCCTGTACAGCCCTGATGAGCTCCTGGTGGATCCGCGCGAGGCGATTACCGGTCTTCCGCGTTGGATGACCGAACGATTAAATGTCGAATTTTACTGGGGTAAGTGCGTCTCCTATATCTCCGATCAGGTCGTTTATATCGGCAATGAGGAGGAATATAGCGCGGATCTGATCTTTATCTGCAACGGCGCTGACTTCGAAACGTTGTATCCGGAGTCCTTCTCCCGGCAGCCCGTTACAAAATGTAAATTGCAAATGATGCGCATGGTATCGCAGCCCGATGCATGGCGCATAGGTCCCGCCCTTTGCGGCGGCCTTTCCCTGATCCATTATGGCAGCTTCAAGGTCGCGCCCTCCCTTTCTAAACTGAAACAACGCTTTCTTGAACAAATGCCTGGTTATCTCGAATGGGGTATTCATGTAATGGTGGCCCAGAATGGGCGTGGAGAGCTCACGGTAGGCGATTCCCACGAGTACGGATTGACCCATGATCCCTTCGACCGCGGCTTCGTCAACGAGATGATCCTGGATTATCTCCGCAGTTTTGCCAGGCTTAGGGACTACAGCATCTCGGAAACCTGGAATGGCGTCTATACCAGGCTCATCAATGGCGATTCCGAACTTTTCTTTTCGCCCGAACCTTCTGTGTATATCATCAATGGCGTTGGCGGTGCCGGTATGACGCTTTCCTTCGGTCTGGCAGAAGAGTTGGTTTCAGGCCTGTGAGGGGAGACACGGAGATTTGTAATTGACCCGGCAAATCCCTTATTTTGCAGGGGCGTGGCATCGCCTGGCGGGACATGAACAGACTCAGATCCATATTGATCGGCAACCGGTACTATTTCCTGACATTTCTCTTTTTTTTCCTGCTGGGAGTTTACATCATTCTGAGCGAAGGCAAGGCTGCGTCCTTTTTTTCGCTCAACCCCTACCACTCTGTCGTCCTGGATGCCTTCTTTGTAAAATTCACGCTCCTGGGGGATGGCATTTTCGCCCTTGTCGTATTCCTGATCATGCTGGTCCTGCGTCGCTATTCGCAGGCCTGGCAGCTCCTGGTCGCCTTCCTGGCATCTGCCTTATGCGCCCAGCTCCTGAAATCTTACTTTTCCATGCCCAGACCCAAACAATTCTTCAATCCGGGCCAATACGCTTACTTTATCGATGGCGTCACCCATATCGGATTCAGCAGCTTCCCTTCGGGACACAGCACCAGTGTCTTCACACTGGCCACCATGCTCGCACTCTTCGAGAAGAACAAGCGTTGGAATGTATGCTATTTGCTCGCGGCTGTCGCTGTGGGCTATTCCCGGATCTACCTCGGCCAACATTTTCTGGGCGACGTCCTGATGGGATCCCTGCTCGGGACCCTACTCTCCGTATTGGTACATTGGCTGTTTACCAGAAGGTCGGGCAGCCAGGTTGTTCTGAACAGCTGAACCGCCATTGTCAGTTCCCCATTTTATCTTAGGTTTGCCGCCAATTCATGAGCGCTAACACGATAGCCTATGATCAATGGTAAAAAACTGGTGATCGTTCTTCCGGCCTACAATGCCGCACTCACTCTGCAAAAGACCTATGGGGAGATCCCGTTCGACATCGTGGACGAAGTGGTGCTGGTGGATGACAACAGCAGCGATCGCACCGTGGAAGTTGGCCGAAGTCTCGGCATAAACCATATAATTCGTCACGATGTCAACCGGGGTTACGGCGGGAATCAGAAGAGTTGTTATGACAAGGCCCTTGAACTGGGAGGCGACATTGTGATCATGCTCCATCCCGACTACCAGTATACCCCCAAACTGATCCCTTCGATGGCCTGGCTGATCGCGAATAATGTTTATCAGGTCGTATTGGGCTCCCGCACCCTCGGTAGAGGCGCTCTGCACGGAGGCATGCCCCTGTACAAATACGTTTTCAACCGCATGCTCACCTTCTTTGAGAATGTCCTGCTGCGTCAGAAACTGGCGGAATACCACACAGGTTACCGGGCATTTTCCAGGCAGGTATTGGAACGGATCGACTATGCAGGCAATTCGGAGGACTTCGTTTTCGACAACCAGATGCTGTCGCAGATCATCTATCTCGGCTACGAGATCGCCGAGATCACCTGCCCTACCCGCTATTTTGAGGAGGCTTCCAGCATCAATTTCCGCCGTAGCGTAGTATATGGCCTTGGCGTGGTTCAGGTATCGCTCGTTCATCGTCTGTGCAAATGGGGCTTGATGAGCAGCCGGATGTACCGCCCGCGCAAGTAATCATGATCAGCCTGTATCTTTGACTTAAATGTTACCGGAATATGCGTTTGAACAAAAATGCGACGGTTCTCTTGATAGCCGTGTTGGGTGCGCTCCTCTTTATCCCATTTCTCGGAAAAGTGCATTTGTTTGATTGGGATGAGATCAATTTTGCCGAATGCGCCCGGGAAATGATCAAAATGCATGATTATACCCGTGTTTATGTCAACTTCCACCCTTTTTGGGAAAAGCCTCCCATGTTCTTCTGGATGCAGACAGTCGGAATGCGATTGTTCGGCATTACGGAATTTGCCGCGCGATTTCCCAATGCAGTTTGTGGAATAGCGACCCTGGTCGTCCTTTTTCTGTGTGGCAGTAAGATCTATGACCGGAAATTCGGTATCCTATGGGCCCTGGCCTATGGCGGGTCGTTGTTTCCGAATCTGTACTTTAAGTCGGGCATCATCGATCCCTGGTTCAATCTGTTCATTTTTATTTCCCTTTACTGTTTTATTTTATACCACTGGCAGCGGAATGGATTTGATAAGCCCGGGTTGAAAAAGAAGCCGGTGACCTATGTACTCTGGTCCGGCGTTTTCATGGGCCTGGCAATCCTGACAAAGGGACAGGTGGCTCTTCTGGTATTCTTGCTGGCGCTTGGGGTTTATCTGATCTATAACCGGTTCAGGATCTTTTTCGGGTGGGGGCACGCCTTGCTGTTCCTGGTGGTGGCTGCGCTGGTGACCGCTACATGGTATGGTTATGAGACCGCCAAGAACGGCCCCTGGTTCATCACCCAGTTCCTTAAGTACCAATACCGTCTGCTGACAACGCATGACGCGGACCAAAAAGGATTCTTCGGCTATCACTATGTGGTGATCCTGATAGGTTGTTTTCCTGCTTCCCTGCTGGCCATTCCTTCTTTTTTCCGGTCCCGTTATGCTAATCGCTTCGATAAGGATTTCAAGATGTGGATGTTGATCCTTTTCTGGGTTGTCACTGTGTTATTCACCATCGTCCAGTCACGGA
Organism: Bacteroidota bacterium; assembly: GCA_030706735.1. Taxonomy (GTDB): domain Bacteria; phylum Bacteroidota; class Bacteroidia; order Chitinophagales; family Chitinophagaceae; genus Puia. The sequence goes on from JAUZNZ010000036.1 coordinate 8,857, forward strand.
TCATTCATTATTCCTCTCTGGCCTGGTTTCCGGTGACTTTTCTGGCAGCCAATACCTTATACAAATGGGAGCGTAATGAAATGGGGTATAAGAAATATGCAGGCGTCCTCATCGGCATTCTCGGGGGGATCGTCGCGCTGCTGCTGGTGGCTGCGCCATTCGTAGCCATGAATATCAAAAAGCTGATCCCGTATGTGCAGGACAAATTCGCGCAAGCCAATATGGAGGCGCAGGTCAATTGGACAGGCTGGGAGTCCGTCATTGGGATCCTGCTGATCGTCACCATCGTCATTGGTATCCGCAGGCTACGGGCAGGCGATTATAATCTGGCAGCCTGGTCGCTATTCAGCGGCACGGCACTGGTCATTTTTTTGGCCTCAGCCGTTATCGTTCCAAAGGTTGAAAGGTATTCGCAAGGCGCGGCGGTGGATTTTTTCACGCAACGCCAGGGGGAAGACTGCTATTCCGTTGCGTTGGGCTATGGCAGTTATGCGCAATTGTTTTATACGCAGAAAGAACGGCCCACCAATCCGAATGCCGATAACCTGGATTGGCTGCTCGCCGGCAATATCGATAAACCGGTCTATTTCGTATCCAAGGTGGACCGAATTGATAAGTACAAACAATACACTGAACTCAAGGAATTATACCGCAAGAATGGTTTCGTTTTCCTGAAGAGAGAGGTGCCCGTAAAGTAGCGACGGACCCCAAGCAGAAGACTACTTTTTCCTGCCGGAAAAAAAACGAAGCAGGCCGCTCACAAATTTGTCGTTGGCGCCGAGTTTCCCCTTAATATTAGTATACAAGGCGACCATGGCGTTATCCAATTTTACGAAGAGTTTCTTCTTGCCTTCTCCCGGTCTTGCCTGATAATAAGTAGCCCTGCGGAAAGGTTTGTCTTCTTCGGTGTAATAATATAAGGCGATGCTCCTGCGGAAGCGGTCCTCCGGGCATGTCATCGGCTCTGGGTGGCCATGGAACGAATCCGCATCAGTATTGAAAATGACGCAACGATTGAAGACCGGTAATACTTTTTCCTCACAGGCATTCATCTTCTTATCCCATAATTCCAACTTTCCGCCCCACTCCTCCTTCCATCCCTTATTAAGGTACACCAGGACGTTAACCCGCCGCTGCCAGTTGCGATGGTGCGGATGCACGGTAAAGTCGGCATGGATGTTTAGAAAGCCTCCCCGTCCGCTCTGATGAATGCCCCCACCTTCCAGATAATCGTCTTTCATCAGCCCTTTGATGCCGGTCAACGCGCTGAGGAAATCCAGGAACTCCGGCGAATTCAACTCATTGATGGTTTCTTTGATCGTTTCAGGCAGGATATCGAGCTTGTTCAGCCCCCGTTTCTTTTCATTATAATGCTTGTAATTGATCCAGCCGTCCGTCTCATTCAACTTGTTGAACTCCCCGATGCACTCATCCAATGTGTCGGGGTCAAGAAAATTCTCCAGAACGATATGGGGGTAGGGGCTTGCCGATTGATAGCGCTTGCTCAATTCAGGGAGGCGGTCATTCCAAGCCGCATAATCGAATATTTGAGTCTGGGTCTTCATTGCTGGATTTTACTGGGCAAAGATACCCCCTGCCCCGGTGGATACAAAAAAAAGATCGGAAGTCGGCCAGTAAATGGGTGGAGATCAAGTACATTAGCTAACTCAACCGCCAAATGCATTCATATGAGAAAGATCGTTTTTTCCTTCCTGGTTCTAGCCTTTCTGACCAGCAGTCATGAGGTCTCTGCCCAAACCATCGCCAGCAAGGCGCCGCCGGATCCGACCGTGAACTATGACAGGCTCTCCCGCATGGATGGCCTGATACAGGGTTATATCGACAAGGGATGGCTGAATGGGATGGTTGTGCTTGTCGTAAAGGACAATCAGGTGGTAAAATATAAGGCGTTCGGGTATGCCGATCTCGAATCGAAAAAACCTATGGCACCGGACGCTCTCTTTCGGCTAGCCTCTCAAACGAAGGCCATTGTCAGCGCCGGCATCCTGACCCTTTGGGAGGAAGGGAAGTTCTCCCTCGACGAACCGATCTCGGATTTTATTCCTGCGTTTGCGCATCCGAAGGTAATGGACAAATTTAACCCGGCCGACTCGAGCTATACGACCATACCTGCCAAGAGGGAAATCACCTTCAGGGACCTCCTGACGCATACGTCGGGTCTGGATTACCCGGGCATCGGCAGCGAAAGAATGCGGGCGATCTACGAAAAGGCGGGTATCCCTTCTGGCCTGGGGAACATAGACCGTGATCTCAACGAGCGGATGAACGCCCTGGCCAGGCTCCCGCTTGCTCACCAGCCCGGTGAAAAATGGACCTACGGACTGAGTGTGGATCTGCTGGGTTGCCTGATCGAGATCATCAGCGGGAAAGACCTGGAAACGTTCCTGCATGACCGGATATTTGCACCACTGGGTATGCATGATACGTATTTCAATGTTCCTGCTTCGAAGGCAGGTCGTCTTGCAACGGTATATACCGAGGATTCGCTGCATCATGTGATCCGCTGGGCCAGCAATCATTTTGGGATCGATCCTGCTTATCCATTGCAGCCCAAACATTATTTTTCCGGAGGCGCGGGTCTGACCGGTTCGGCCTTCGATTATGCCGTCTTTCTCCAGATGTTGCTCAATGGAGGCAGGTACAATGGCGTACAGGTACTGGCGCCAAGGACCGTTCAGCTTATGACCAGCGGCCAACTTGATTTCATGTTCAATGGGAGGGACAATTTTGGGCTGGGCTTCGGAGTAACGAGCGAGAAGTCAGCCACCAGAGAGCCCAGGAACGCGGGTTCTTTTTCCTGGGGGGGCTATTTCGGAACCACCTATTGGGCCGACCCGAAGGCAAAGATGGTCGTATTGATCATGACGCAACAGACGCCGAACAGTCATGGAGAGCTGACCGGCAGAGTGGAGCAACTGATCTACCAGAGTCTAAAGTAATTAATCTCTCCTGGACTCAAGGGTGAATCCTACCGTGGTACCGACGTCGGGTGTACTGCGCACATGGATCGACTGTCCATGCGCCTCGATGATGTGCTTACAGATCGCCAGCCCCAGGCCCGTCCCCCCTTTATCCCGGCTTCTGGCCGCATCAGTACGGTAAAAACGCTCGAATATCCGAAGCAGGTGCTCCTCGTCGATCCCGATGCCGTCGTCGCTGACCTCGATCAGGATATTCCTCTCATCGATCTTGTAAATGCTTGCCACGATACTGCCACCCGTTTTCCCGTACTTTGCGGCATTCTCGATGAGGTTGGTCAATACCATCCGGATCTTTTCCTTGTCGGCGAATACGGTGACGGGCGATTCACAACCCTTTTTGATAAAGGCACGAATGCGGCGCTCCTGTAATTTGATGGATAGGGATTCGCTGATCTCACGGATCAGATCCTGAATAACAAAGTTCTGCTTGTATAACAGCTGCTCCCCACGCTCCAACCTGGAGATCTCGTCCAGATCATTCATAAGGTTCACCAGCCTGTCCACATTGCGGGCCGCATTTTCCAGGAATTTTTTTCGGATCTCCGGGTCATCCATGGCACCGCTCAATAACGTATCGACATAGCCCTGAATGGCAAATATGGGCGTCTTGAATTCATGGGCGAGGTTTTGCAGGAATTCCTTCCGGTAGGCCTCGTTCTTTTTCAGCAACTCGATCTCTTCATTCCGCTTTTCCCCCCATTTTTCAACATCTTCACGTACTTCGTCAATGCTTTTTTGAGGCAGGATGTATTTGAAATACACCTCTTCTTTTCTTGTGGCCTTGGTCTGATGGATCAGCTTATAGATCAGCTTTATTTTTCTGTAAATGAACTTTTCAAGGGTGAACCGGATCAGCCCGTAACTGCCGGAAAAAACGATGGCGAGCGATACCAGGCCGACCAGCCAGTTCCCGGTCAGGGCATATATACCCAGGGCGACAGGCGCCGCCAGCAGACCGGCAGTACGTGCCGAAAGCTGCTTGGGGGATAGGTTTTTGGTGGAAGCCATCCCGCAAATTAGAGATTAAACTTGTATCCTACGCCTTTAACGGTGGTAATGCAGTCCAGCCCCAGTTTTTGGCGGATCTTACGGATGTGGACGTCGATGGTACGGTCGCCGACGATGACCTCATTGCCCCATACCTGGTTCAGGATCTCGTTGCGCAAAAAAACCCTGCCCGGGCGTGAAGCTAGTAAGTACAGGAGTTCGAATTCCTTCTTTGCCAGGGTAATATCATTGGCATCGACCGTTACTTCGAATTTGGCAGGGTCGATCGTCAGGTTTTCGATCTTCAGGACCGTGTCTTCCGGTTCTTTGGTGACGCGGCGAAACAGCGCATTTACCCGACTGGTCAGTACTTTGGGGCTGATCGGCTTGTTCACATAGTCGTCGGCGCCCGTTTCCAATCCCCGGATATGGGAGCCCTCATCGCTCAATGCGGTCAGGAAAATGATCAGGGTCTCTTTGAAAGTGGGCTGCGACCGGAGGATCTCGCAGACCTCCACGCCGTTCTTCTTGGGCATCATGATGTCCAGGATGATCAGGTCAGGCCGGGTTACCCTGGCCTTACCGATCGCCTCATCCCCATCCCTGGCTGTAATCACGTCGTAGCCTTCCCGGGTAAGGTTATATTGAATGATCTCCAATATATCAGGTTCATCGTCAGCGATCAATATCTTCTTGCCCTTGGATTCCATGTATTGGGAATAATTTACGCAAACCTAATCGAAATACGGCGTAGAGCCGGTTGCAAAAAGGTAGTTCACAATTTCTTAATATAGAAATAATGTTGCCGGATCGACGTTCATACTGGGCTGCCGAGTGCCATCCCCTGCAGCCGCAAGGGCATATCCTGCTCTTGCCAGATGAGCGGGAAAGCCATACCGGTTTATGGACCGTCGAACCGGGATGATACATGTAGCTTAATATCAATTACTTAGTTTTCAGTAGCTTTGGCCTTTCTTTGGTAGTATTTTTGCGTATGGCTATCGACGCCAGTTGATTATGATTAAATCTATACCATCCTTTCTTGCGTATACCCTGGCCGGCGCTGCCGTCGTATTGGTTTGCGTCCAGGCATCTGCCCAGAATAATGCCTATCCCTATAAGGTCGCACAGGATCGTATGTTATGGCATGACAACGTGGACAGAGAGCAAAAGCGGCTATTAGGCCTGGGTGGGAATAAATCCGATAGTCTCATCAGATTGGTCAAGGACGAAAATGTCAACCTTCAGATCACGGATGCGCTCATCCGGCAGGTCGATGAATTGCAGGAAGGTATCGAATTCGATTCCACGCTCAATACCAATAATAAGAAACGTTATCTGAGAGGCCTTGAGTTCCTGCTGCGTGGGTATGAAGGGGGCTTAGACCGTCATTCGATTCAACCCTCTATGGCCCCGGCATTGGTGGAAGCATATAAAGACGCCATGGAACTGGATAAAAAGGGCTTGAGCATCGAGCCCGTCATTGAAGGGAACAGCTATGGCGTGGGGATGGCGCTGGTCGACTGCTTCTTATTGCCATATGAAAACGTCGGGATCAAGCCGTCCCGCCTCGTACTTATCCGGAAATATTGCGAACTGCATCAGGGATCGATCATGGATGTGTTACGTCAGAATCCGGATCTGCCGTTTGCCGATAGTCTGATCATCGTGGCCGGTCACCGGGACATCCGTCAGCTATATGATTTTGCGGCTGCTTCGAATGGTCTGGGTTGGCGCATTCGCAATAGCAAGGATTCCGTTGTGCATATGGTGGCCTTGATGGCCACCAGCAAGAGCGGGCAATTGTACTTCCCCTTCCTGGACAATCTGGTGAAAGGCAGGACCTCCCTGGAAGAAATAGATAAGGTTAAAGGAGATGACATGAACTATTATCATCTTCTGGTTCGGACCCGCCAGGATTATGCCTTGCGGGTATTGGAGAAGGACACTCCGTTGGAGATGAATGCGCTTACCGATATGCTGGAGAAGAAGGGAAAGGAGATCTTCGTTCGTGAAATAAACGCGCTTCACACGGTAGAAAACCCTGCGGTACGGTTTAAGGTCTTGGATCCCTTGTCCCCGGTCGAACTTTACTACCTGATCGTATTGAGTGAAGATGAAATTTATACCTCAAGCTATCTTGGGGTTTATGATCGTATTTTTCAGCGAATGGCGGCGCCGTTCGGGGACAGCCTTCTGCTGCAGGTGCATGGAGATTATTTCCGCAAGTTCATCAAGATGGCTGCGGCCTACAATAAGCTGGATCATTTCCTTGGCACGATGGACAGGCAGAATGCGGGCACGGTAATGAGGTCCTTCATCATTCATCTGGAAAATGCGAATGAGGAAGAGGCAGTAGACGTGGCCGATTCCTACAGCAGTATTTTTGAAAAGAATCCCACGCTGGCCAGGTTCATTCTTGATGAGGTGAAAGCGAACTATGAGAAGAACAAATTGGCTGCGAATAAAAAGGGGATTATTATTTATAAGCTGCTCCAAACTCTCTTCGAATCTGCGGATACCACCACGAAAACAGATCTGTCCGCGAGCCTGGGGATCCCGCCGGTGTATAAGGTAGACTATCATTCCCTGGCGGACGACAGCGGCCGGGTGGTGCAACAGGTCTTCTTCTATGGGGATAAGGATAAGGACGGGCAGAATTCCTATGCCGATTTCATGGCTCTTTTCCATGCCCGGCCGGGGACCAAACCCGAATGGAAGGTCACCGAGAATCCGCAATGGACAACCATTACGTCGATCAGGGGCCGACCCGTCCTGATCTTTGCCAACAAGCCCCTGCTCGGCGACGACGATCCGGATGATAAGGCGCAGAAGGCGCTGGGCACATACCTGGTCGACCATCACCTGAAGCCTACCATCGTCATTCACCGTGGACATAGCTATCATGTCAAATACACCATCGGTCAAATGGCGCCGACTGCCCGCATCGTCGTACTCGGTTCCTGCGGAGGATATAACAATCTTAGTGAGGTGCTGAAGATCAATGAAGATGCACATATCATCTCATCCAAGCAGGTGGGGACCAAGACGGTCAATGAACCGATCCTGCAAGCGATCAACAATACCCTCCTGGCCGGGAAGGATATCGAATGGTTGCCCATGTGGAAAGAATTGAGCGCCCGCTTTCAGAATGACTTGCCGGCAAAGGAAAAATTCGACGACTATATTCCACCATACAAGAATCTTGGGGCGATCTTCATCAAAGCGTACAGAAAGGCCATGGCAGAATAACGGCAAGCTTTGAGCCACAAGCGGCAAGCTCCGGGCCCCGGCACCAGCAGCGATCAATCCACAGGCGGCAACATCAAATTGATACTTATATGTATTTTTGTCATCTAAATTAAATCTGGCTTGCAGCTGGTTGCTTGCGGCTTGCCGCTTTTTTTATGTCTGAACAGATAAAGAAAAAAAAGATCTTCGATTTTAGCTTGCTCAGCCGGGTATTCCACTATGCAGCTCCTTATAAAAGGCGCCTGGTCCTGTCCGTTTTCCTGGCCATTTTGCTGGCCCTTCTCTCGCCACTTCGTCCGATCCTTATTCAGATGACCATCAATGATTTCATACGGAAGGGTACGGGGTCGGAACTTACGCTCAAACAGCATATTGCTTCGCTGGTCATATGGATCACCATACTGCAGATCGGACTGCTGTTGGTGGAGACCTTATCTCGATTTTATTTCTCATTCATTACCGCATGGCTGGGGCAAACCGTAGTAAAGGACCTTCGCATTTCTGTCTACCAGAAAGTGCTGGGTCTCAACCTGTCGCAGTTCGACAAAACACCGATAGGTACGTTGACGACCCGCACCATCAACGACATTGAATCCATCAATGACATCTTTTCCGACGGCTTGATCCCCATTATCGCCGATCTGCTTTCGATCGTTTCCGTGCTCATTGCCATGTTTGTGACCGATTGGCAGCTGACCCTGGCCTGCATCGCGCCCTTTCCGATCCTGGTACTGGCGACCTGGCTTTTCAAAGAGTCTGTGAATAAGTCGTTCATCCGCGTGCGCAATGCGGTGAATGCGCTGAATGTCTTCGTTCAGGAGCATATCTCCGGAATGCCGGTCGTGCAGGCCTTTGCCGCTGAGAACAGGGAAGCGGCCAAATTCAAACGGATCAACAGAGAGCACAGGAACGCAAATATCAACGCGATCTTCGCCTATTCCGTCTTTTTTCCTCTGGTGGAGATCATACTCGCCATATCGACAGGGCTCCTGGTCTGGTGGGGAGCCAGGCAGGTCTTGCATTTGCCGGGAGGACAGGCTGCCGGAATAAGCGGAAAGATCGTCTCATTCTTCCTTTATTTGAACCTGCTCTTCCGTCCCTTGCGTGTGATGGCAGATAAGTTTAACGTATTGCAAATGGGGATGGTGGCCAGTGAGCGAGTCTTTCGGGTACTGGACAATGATGATTTCATCAGCAGTGAAGGACTTTATGCTCCGGGCAAGATCAAGGGGAAGATCGAATTCAACCAGGTCAGTTTTTCCTATACAGCAGACAAGATGGTACTGAAGAATATTTCCTTCCGCGTGAACCCCGGCGAGACACTGGCCATAGTGGGTCATACCGGAAGCGGTAAGACCTCGATCATCAGTCTGATGAACCGGCTTTACCAGGTCCGGGAGGGCGAGATCCGGATAGACGATGTCCGGATCGAAGATTATAAGTTGGATGAATTGAGGAAGGATATCGGCGTGGTTCTCCAGGATGTTTTTCTGTTTTCAGGCTCTGTCGCGGACAATATCACCTTGCGAAACGAACAGACCCCCGCTGAAAAAGTGATCGAAGCGGCCAGGTTGATCGGCATGCACGACTTTATTATGCGACTCCCGGGTGGGTATGATTATAATGTAATGGAACGGGGTAGCTCACTTTCTCTGGGACAACGGCAGTTACTTTCTTTTATCCGGGCCTTGTTGTATGACCCCTCGATCCTCATCCTCGATGAGGCCACCTCTTCCGTGGATACAGAATCCGAATTGCTGATCCAGCAGGCCATCGACAAACTCATTGCGGGGAGGACCTCGATCGTGATCGCGCATCGTCTTTCTACCATTCGAAAAGCAAATCAGATCATCGTATTGGATAAGGGCGAGATCCGGGAAATGGGCACCCATGATGAACTGCTCGCCAAAGGCGGATTCTATGCCAAATTGCATGAAATGCAGTTTAACAAGCAACCGCCCGTCGAAAGAAAGGTCTCTTAAGTGCCATCCCCCTAAGCCGCCATGGGCCAAACCCGCCTGAATGCCATGCCGGTAAGGCTTGAATTCATTATTTTAATCTTATTTTCATATTTTGGGACTCCGCCCGTATCTTTGCGGCAAATTTTCGGGAGATATGGTGTCCAGGAGCTTGAAATCTTTATTGGTCGCGGCTTTCAGCCTGATTTGCCTGTTCTTTTCGGCCGTCTTGTTCGCACAGGACGGAACGCCGAAAGCCGGTCCGTCGGACGGTACCCCCTCTCCCTCCGGCGAGAAGGCCGAAGCCGGGGAAAAAGGCGAAAAATTGAACCCTTCTGCCATCATTCTGGAGCACGTGGCGGATGGTCATGAATTCCATTTTTTTACCGTTGCTAAAAATCCTGTTTCGATCCCCTTACCCGTTATTCTGTATTCTCCGTCACCCGGCAAGGGATGGTCTTTTTTCATGTCTTCTGCCTTTCAGCATGGCAAAGCATCCTTTAAGGGCTATATGCTGCTTGAGGGGGAATTTATCAAGGAGCATGGCCTGGACGAGAAGACCTACAAGGCCGGAAAAGTGTACGCAGTGAATGAGGCAGGCATGCCCGATCCGCTGATGCCCGTTTACGATCTTTCCCTGACGCGTAATGTGGTACAAGTGTTGATCTCCGTGTTGCTGCTGATTTGGATGATGACCGGCATTGCGAAGCAGTATGCGAACGGTCAAGGCGTTAAAACAGCACCCAGGGGACTCCAGGGAGCTGTAGAGCCGGTTATTACTTTTGTACGGGACGAGGTTGGCAAGTCGAACCTGGGGGCCCGCTACGAAAAATACATGCCCCTGTTGCTGACCATTTTCTTTTTCATTCTGATCAATGCCTTCATCGGCCTGATACCGGGCACGGCCAATGTTACCGGGAACATCGCGTTTACCGCGGTATTGGGCGTCATTTCGTTCATCGTCATCTTGTTGAGCTCCAATAAGCATTATTGGGGCCATATCGCATGGCCGCCTGTACCGCTTCCGGTGAAATTCATTATGATCCCCGTAGAGATCATGGGACTCTTCACCAAGCCTTTCGCCCTGATCATCCGTCTCTTCGCCAATATGGTGTCGGGTCATATCATCATCCTGAGCTTCATATGCCTGATCTTCATTTTTGGGGCGATGAACGCCGCACTGGGTTGGGGGACCTCCCCATTTTTCGTCTTGCTGGCGATATTCATTTACCTGATTGAATTATTGGTCGCTTTCATTCAGGCATTCATCTTCGCGAACCTGACGGCAGTTTTTATCGGGCAGGCCTTCGAGGGGAGTCATCATGGGGAAGGAGACCATGACGACGCAGTGATCGTATAATTTTTTTGTTCATTATAAAATCAAGTAGCATGACGTTGATGACCATTTTGTTGGATGTAGTTCAGCCTGGTTATGGTGCAATTGGTGCGGGCCTTGCCGCGATCGGAGCGGGTATCGGCATCGGTCAGATCGGTAAGGGAGCGGTAGAAGCCATTGCCCGCCAGCCCGAAGCATCGGGTGAAATTCGCGCCAACATGATCCTGGCCGCGGCCCTGGTCGAAGGGGTCGCCCTTCTGGCCGCCGTGGCTGGCCTCCTTGCTTCGCTTAAATAAGCAGGTTGGGCAGGGGATTTCGCGGACGCGAATGCATCCTAAAATTTTACTGCATCCGGAGCACAGGGCCGAGGATGCAGTATTTATCTAAAATGAGATTTTGACCGCATAAATTCTTTTGTATGCTAACACCGGATTTAGGATTGTTCATTTGGAACTTGCTGGCCTTTCTCATCCTTTTCCTGATCCTGAAAAAATTTGCATGGAAGCCGATCCTCAAGTCCCTTAAGGAGCGGGAGGAAGGCATCGCCGGTTCACTGGCGACTGCAGAAAAGGTAAAGGCTGAAATGGCGCAGATGAAGAACGAGAATGAAGTACTCCTGGCCAAGGCGCGTGAAGAGAGAGCTGCTCTCCTGAAAGAGGCCCGTGACATGAAGGACAAGATCGTGAACGAGGCCAAAGAACAAGCCAAAGTGGAAGCAGGACGGATCATTACCGATGCGCGGGCCGCTATCGAACAACAAAAAATGGCCGCTCTTACCGATGTCAAGAACCAGGTCGGCAACCTGGTGATCGAGGTGGCGGAGAAGATCCTGCGCAGGGAGCTCGCCAATAAGCCGGAACAGGAAAAATACATTAAGCAACTTTCGAACGAAGTGAAACTGAACTAGCCTATGTCGATGCCGAACCCCCGTTTAGCCGGTAGATATGCGAAATCCCTGATCGATCTGTCGATCGAAAAGGATCAGCTTGAGGCTGTTTACAGGGATATGCTTTTCCTTCAGGCCGCCTGCCGCGGCAGCAAGGAATTGGTGAAGCTCCTCAAAAGCCCCGTCATCAAGGCCGACAAAAAAGGCCGCATACTCGATGCCTTGACCGATGGGAAGATCAGCGTCATCACCGCAACCTTCAACAAGCTGCTGCTCAATAAAGGCCGCGAATCCTTTCTGCCCGAGATCATATCCGCATTTATCGATCAATATAAGGAATACAAAGGTATTCATACGGTGAACCTGACCACGGCAATCCCTGTCAGTGAAGAACTGAAGCAATCCATCATGGACAAGATCAGGGCCGATTCGAACCTGAAGAATATCGAATTGAATACAGCCGTTGAGGAGAACCTGATCGGAGGGTTCATCCTCGAGATCGGCGATAAACTTCTGGATGCCAGCATCGCCTTTGACCTGAACAATATTAAGAAGCAGTTCCGGAACAATGATTTTATCTATAAAATAAGATAACATTCAACCGGCACGAACCAAATAATTATTCAAACAGATAACTGAATTACTATGGCAGAGATCAAACCAGACGAAATTTCAGCGATACTGCGCCAGCAGTTGAGCAACTTCCAGGTTTCCGCGGACCTGGAAGAGATCGGTACGGTGTTGCAGGTGGGCGACGGCATTGCGCGCGTCTATGGCCTGAGCAATGTGAGCAGCGGCGAACTGGTGGAATTTGAAAATGGGGTGCGGGCGATCGCATTGAACCTTGAGGAAGACAATGTGGGTGTGGTCTTGATGGGAGAGAGCGGCGATATCAAGGAGGGGGCAACGGTTCGTCGAACAGGGAAGATCGCATCCATACAGGTTGGAGAAGGGATGCTGGGACGCGTGGTCAATACCCTTGGAGAGCCCATCGACGGCAAGGGACCGATCACGGGCGAGCGGTACGAAATGCCGCTGGAACGCAAAGCGCCCGGCGTGATCTTCCGCGAACCGGTAAAAGAGCCTCTGCAAACGGGCATCAAGGCGATCGACGCGATGATCCCCATCGGCCGCGGACAGCGGGAATTGATCATTGGGGACCGTCAGACCGGCAAGACGGCCATCGCCATCGACACGATCATTAATCAAAAGGAATTCTATAAAGCCGGGAAACCGGTGTATTGCATTTATGTGGCCATAGGACAGAAGGCTTCTACGGTGGCCGGCGTGATGAAGACATTGACGGACAATGGCGCGATGGATTACACCGTAATTGTCGCCGCCTCGGCATCCGAGCCGGCTCCTTTGCAGTTCTATGCTCCCTTCGCAGGAGCGGCGATCGGCGAGTTCTTCCGCGATACTGGCCGGCCCGCCCTGATCATCTATGACGACCTTTCCAAGCAGGCAGTGGCCTATCGTGAAGTTTCGCTTCTGCTACGCCGGCCTCCCGGTCGCGAAGCCTATCCGGGAGACGTATTTTACCTTCATAGCCGCTTGCTGGAGCGGGCCGCGAAGATCATCTCTGATGACGGAGTGGCCAGGAATATGAATGATCTCCCTGAAAAGATCAAGCCGCTGGTGAAAGGGGGAGGCTCTCTCACCGCGCTTCCAATCATCGAAACGCAGGCAGGGGATGTTTCAGCGTACATTCCCACCAACGTGATATCTATCACCGACGGTCAGATCTTCCTCGAAGGCAACCTGTTCAACTCCGGCATCCGTCCGGCTATTAACGTCGGTATCTCTGTCAGCCGGGTAGGGGGCAACGCGCAGATCAAGTCGATGAAAAAGGTGGCCGGGACATTGAAACTCGATCAGGCCCTGTATCGGGAAATGGAGGCCTTCTCCAAATTCGGTGGCGACCTCGATGCGGCCACTCGTCTGGTCATCGATAAAGGTGCACGGAATGTGGAGATCCTCAAGCAGGCGCAATATTCTCCAGTTCCGGTTGAAAAGCAGGTCGCGATCATCTACCTCGGTACGCAGGGCCTGATCCGTCAGGTCGCCGTAAGAAGGGTCAAGGAATTCGAGGAACATTTCCTGCTCGAAATGGAAAATAAGTTACCCGAGGTATTGGCTGAGTTCAAAAAAGGAAATCTGCCCGAGGATGGGATTCGAAAGATGACGGACCTCGCAAACGGTCTTGTTCCGCAATATAAATAGGACCTAGCACAGCATTGGATTATAGCGGCCCGGACTAGTTCGGGCCGCCTCTTTTTTCCATAAAAAATTCGTCAAAACACTTGCAGGATCAGAAAATTATGGCAATCTTTGTCCTGTCCTCACTACTACCCTCCAAATTCTCCGAAAAACGATCCGTCAGTTTTATTCCAATCTCTTTTCGCATCATCCATCCATAAGAAAGACAGCAATTAAGGTAATTCCAATTTTCCGCAGAATTGGCTTTCCATTCCAATAGCTATGGCATTCCCCGGCACAGCTCCTTATTACCTTATATATATGAACAGATTATACACCGTAGAACCCCGACGCAAAAGCTACCCTCAATCAGCGGGCAACCATGTTTGGATTCGGATTCCTGCTTCGGAGCGGGAAACCCCCGGACCATTGACCGGGATAACGGGGACTATATGTCCGAATTAAGATTTTAGTTTTAAAGGGTACGATCAACAACCGCCGGGCTTTTCTAAGCCTGGCTTTTTTTATTCAAAAAATTTTCCGGCAAATTTGGTTTATAATATAAACTACTTTATTTTAGCAATAAATTTATAGTAAATGAACTGCCAAGACCTGATGCTGGGCAGGCGTCCCGCACTAAAGGCTTTCTCCCTTATCCTGATGCTAAGCATTTTCCTCAGCCTGAATCTGTCGGCGCAGACCCTCATATCCGGCACCGTGAAGGATGGCAAAGGGCATCCGGTACGGGGTGCGAGCGTTAGTCTTAAGGGCTCTTACGACGGAGGCGTTTCCGATTCTTTAGGTAAGTTCGGGTTCCGGACCTCTGAAAAGGGCCTTTTTACCATCGCTGTCACTAATATCGGATATAACCCTGTTGAACAGGCTGTTACTATATCCGGAACGCCGATCACATTGAACATTGTTTTGAAAGAGCAACTAAACGAGTTGAAGGCCGTCACGATCACAGCGGGTTCCTTCACCGCCGGTGACGCGAAACGCGGAGCTGTCCTGAGCTCCATCGATGTGGCGACGACCGCGGGATCAAATGCCGACATTACGGCCGCGTTGAAGACCCTGCCCGGCGCCCAGCAGGTGGGAGAGCAGGAGGGGTTGTTTGTTCGCGGCGGTGCGGGCTACGAGGCCAAGCAATATATCGATGGCACCCTGGTGAATAACCCTTACTTTACCAGTGTTCCCGATATCGCCCAGAGAGGGCGCTTTTCCCCCTTTCTGTTCAAAGGGACGGTATTCAGCACAGGCGGCTACTCGGCGCTGTATGGCCAGGCCCTTTCGTCCGTTGTCCTGCTGGAGTCCATCGATCTGCCGGAAAGGTCGGAAGTCGACGCCAGCATCTCCCCCCTGCTCGTGGGAGGGGGCACCCAGCAACTCGCAAAAAATAAGCGATCTTCCTGGGGCATGAGTTACAGTTATGTTAATACTCAATTGTATTTCGACGCGGTAAAGCAGGTGCCTGATTATTTCAAGATCCCCCAATTCCATAATGCTGACGCCAATTTCCGGATCAAAACGAAGAGCGGCGGAATGATCAAATATTACACGACCTTCTCCTATAGCGAATTGGGTCTCAGGAGGCAGGACGTAGACAGCCTGAACCGGAAGGACGCCTTTGCTCTAACCAACCATAACTGGTATAATAACCTGAGTTGGCGTGAATACTTCAACAATGGCTGGAGAATGGACCTCGGAGCCAGCTATAGCACGAACCTGGATGAATTCGGTCAACAGGTGCAGAATGCGAATAACCAGGATCTATCGTTTGATTCCAGTATATATTGGATGAACTTCAAGAATTTCGGGGTAAGAAGCCGCCAGGATCTGTCGCAATTGAAAGCCGTTTTTGATAAACGGCTGGGGGGGATCAGTTCCATACGTTTCGGCGGGGAATATTGGTACGCCTATAATACCCAACTCTACAAGGATACGTCCATTCACGTTCCTTACAGCGGAAACACGCTCAAACTCATCGACAACTATTCGGCCGTCTTTGCCGAATCCGACATCTTCCTGACGAACGAGCTGGCCGCCAAGCTGGGCCTGCGTTTTGAAAATTCTTCGCTGATAAGCCGCGCAGACCTGGCGCCCAGGGTGTCGCTCGCCTACAAGACAGGACCCGTTTCGCAGATCTCGATGGCGTATGGAATATTTTACCAGAAGCCGGAAGTAAGCCAATTGTACTACACAACCAATGTCGGATTTACCAAGGCCACTCATTATATCGTAAATTATCAGAAAATGTCCAAAGACCAGATCTTCCGGATCGAAGCGTATTACAAAAAGTATGAAGACCTGATCAAGACGGTTCCGGTCAGTTATTATTATTCCACGTATGACAATAGCGGAAGTGGTTATGCCAAGGGGATTGAATTATTCTGGAGGGATAAGAAGAGCATCAGGGATTTCGACTATTGGATCAGCTATTCTTATCTCGATACCAAGAGAAATTATCTCAATTACACCGAGCAGCTGATGCCCAATTTTGCCGCGACACACACGGCGTCGATCGTGATGAAGCGATTCTTCACCAAGATCAAATGTGGGCTCAATCTCACGTATAGTTATGCTACCGGCCGCCCCTACTATAATTTCATGCTGGACAGTTCGTCCAAATTCAGCCTCGCAGACCGTGGAAAAACCAGGGATTTCAATAGCCTGAATTTTAGCGCGGAGTGGGTACCCAGCGCCGGAAATCCGAAGGCAAAGACCTTTCTGGTACTCTTTGCCAGTGTGAGCAATGTACTCGGCTACAATTCCGTGTACGGGTATAACTACTCTTTTAGCGGACAGTATAAGATGCCGATCACCCCTCCGGCAAACCGGTTCTATTTCATTGGCTGCTTCCTGAGCTGGGGTGTTGATCGATCGCAGGATGCCATCAATAATAATTTATGATCTCATAATAAACAATGACCATTTACTTAACACGAAAAAATAACAACATGAAAAAGTCGCTTATAGCCATTGCCCTCTTTGTTTCTGTGGCTGCGGTCGCACAGACGGACAAATATTCGCAGATGATGCAAAAGAACCTCGTCATGATGGATTCAGCAAAGACGATCGATGACCTGCAAAATGTAGCCGGCGCATTCGAGCGGATCGGAGACGCCGAAAAAACGAAATGGTTGCCTTATTACTATGCAGCCCTCGCCCAAACCTCGATTGGCTGGCGCCCCGATGTGAAAGACAAGGACGCCAATGCGGAAAAGATCAAGGCCCTCTTGGCCAAGGCAGAGAATATCGAAAAGAATTCGGAGCTCTATGCGATAGAGAATATGTGCGCCACCCAACAGATGATGGTTGATCCCCAAACCCGCTGGGCTACCAATGGCAAGGAGGCGGCAGACGCATTGCAAAAAGGCTTGCAGCTCGATCCGAACAACCCCAGGCTTTATTACCTTCAGGGCATGAGCTTATTCAATACCCCGACTCAATATGGCGGTGGAAAGGATAAGGCCAAGCCCATGTTTGAAAAGTCGGTCGCACTGTATAAGACCGCACAGACGCAACCGCTTTATCCCAAGTGGGGCCAGGCTCAGGCTGAAGCTATGCTGGCACAGTGCAATTGAGGCTCCGGTTGGATCGACAATAAAAAAATCAAGAACCCTTTTACCATGGACAAGCAAACAGATCATAGTGAAGACGACTTTTCGCCGCAGGAAAGCCTGCTATTCATTCAAACCATGATCGAAAAGGCCAGGGATTCCGTCGCCGACAAGAGCTTTTACTTTTTACTATGGGGGTGGCTTGTATTCGCCGCGGCGTTGGGACAATTCTTTATCAAGGTGATCCTGAAAAGCGATTGGCATCCCATCGTCTGGACCCTAATGATCGTCGGTGCGATCGCTTCGATCTTCCGGGGCCGGAAGGAGCATGGCCATTTAAAGGTCAGAAGCTATGTGGATGAAAGTCTTGCGATAATGTGGATCGCTATCGGGATCACGCAGGGCATGTTGATCTTCGTTTTTTCCCGTCAGGGCGATTGGCAGGATTGCTATACCTTTTTCATCCTGCTTTATTCGCTTGGATGCTTTGTCACCGGCCGGATCCTGAAATTCAGTCCCCTCGTATGGGGTGCGGCGGCAGGCTGGTTGCTGGCGATCGTAACGACCTACGCTACCTACGACTACAATATCCTGGTCATGGCCCTGGCCATTCTGGTAAGTTATATCATCCCGGGCTATTTATTGCGCAAGGAGCACAGGGAGAAACAGCATGTTTAAAGACCTTAACCCCATATTGCATTCTCAGCTGCGGCTGGCCATCATATCCATACTGATCGGGGTCAGGGAGGCAGAATTCACCTATCTGAGGGAAAAAACCAATGCAACAGCCGGCAACCTCAGTGTGCAGATCAACAAGCTCAAGGAAGCCGGGTATATCGATATCGCCAAACAATTCAAAGATAATTACCCACAGACTGTTTGCCGGATCACCGCGCAGGGCGTTGCTGCTTTTGAAGAATATGTGAAGGATCTGCGGTCTTATCTCGAGATAAAAAAGTAAACCCTTCGACCGGGAGGATCGAAGGGTTTATCTGCCTTGTACAGTGCCTAGCTCTTGGCCAGTTTCATGGTCATCCGTTCATTACTATTGATAATAACCTCCAGCTGGTACATGCCGGGCTGCAGCTGATTGGTGCCTTCAATATCGTACCTGTTGGCCCCGTTCTCGCCAAAGGCGGTCTTTTTGATGATCTCGCTGCCGTTGTCGTTGGTCACACGCATGACAACAAAGGACTTTTCCTTAAGCTGAACGTTCACCTGAATATTATTGACGCCCGGGTCGGGAGTGACGCTGACTGCGGTAACGGTATGGCTTTCATACATCCGAACGATGAGCACCTTGGAATAATTTACCCGGTTTTCGGCATCCACCTGGCGCAAGCGGTAGTAGAGGTCATTCTTGCGTACTGTACCCCCGCTCACCTTGTCCGTAAAGGCATATCCTTGAGCAGCCGTGGTTTCCGAAGCCCTTACTTCGCCCACCTTTTCGAATCCGATCCCGTCGAAGCTCCTTTCCACTTCGAAGCGATCGCTCGTATTCGCCGCCGTGGTGTTCCAATTGATATCCACGGCATGCTTCCTGTACAAAGCCTGAAAATTCAGCAGGCTGCTCTTGTATGGAAAGTGAATGGTTGCCATGGTCGTCAAAGAACATAGTGCGGGATATCCATTATCGCACACCTTGTAAGAGAAATGCGTGGATGAACCGCCGAATCCGGGATTGGGAGTAAAAGTGAAGCTGCCGTCCCGGGCGAGCTCGACCCGTCCGTCCTGGGAATCATTGATAAGATAAGCGGTCAGGTTCTCCTTGTTCGCATCGAAGTCATTATTCAGGACGTTTCCGATGGCGGTATGAAAGGCTGTACCGGTAAATCTGTCCTTACCGGCTACGGGAGCCGTATTGCAGGTGGATGCGTAATGGCGGGTGGCGCTGACGGTAAGCTGGTCAATGGCGATGCGCTCTTCGCCGCCGATTCCCTGGTAGTTGATGAACAACTTATATTGGCCGGCCGGGATCGTAGTGAACGATTTGCGATAAGTATAAATGATTTGGTCGGCGAGCCCGGTCAACTCCAGGCTATCCAGTAAGCGTATCGACTTGTCGTCGGCATCTGCAGCGTAAAGCTTGATCCATCTCCGGTCATTTACCGGACGGTTGAAGGTATAAGAGAACGAAACAGACGTAACGCCTTTTATGTCCAGAAGCGGCGTATAAATCCCTGTTCTTGCCGTTGCGTTTGCGCCGGTGCCCGACACCATAGCGCCATCCCCCTCCATACGGGGAGCCCATCCATCGCGATTGACGTCAAAATCGGAGAAGAACCAGCAGTTCCCCTGCAGGTAACCTTTGACTGCACGAAGAGATACACCGGTGCGGGAATTGAAATTGTCGGAGGTCTCAGCCAGAACGTAGGAGCTGGCGAACGAGAGGGCGAGGATCAGCAGAATGTTTAATAAGTTCCTTTTCATCTTTGTCTAGTTTCAGAAGGTGAATAATTGTTGGTAAACCCAGGGTGATTATTCAAAGGAAGGAACTATAGAAAAAGTTAAAATGTAATAGTTATCACCGATTTTCCAGGAGGATGGTAATTTGCATAGCGATTGGATGAAAAGGATGTCGGGATTTGCGAATGATTGATTCTAAAGTCTTCGGAGATTGGGGGACTGAAGGAATGAATGAACCTTACAGATTCGGCATTACAAAGGATGATGGCTCAAAGATAGAGAAGACAATCTGTTTATGCAATAGCCGTTCTTAAAAAAACTCAATGGATATTTTCCGTAACGAAGTTGTACATGCTTGATTATCAAAATATTAACATAGATTGGATTTCAAATCACCCTGATAACCAATAGGATGTCATCAATCATCGAAGTAACCGCCTTGTCCAAACATTTTAGTGGACTTCCCGCGGTCGATTCCTTATCATTCATTGTGCGTCAATCTGATGTCTATGGATTCCTCGGTCAAAACGGGGCTGGAAAATCTACGACGATCCGGATGCTGCTGACGCTGATCGCCCCCAGTTCGGGAGAGATCAGATTGTTCGGCATGGACCTGCGGACGCATCGCAAGGAGATACTCAGGAGAGTAGGTGCTGTTGTCGAACGCCCGGATCTCTACAAATTCCTTTCTGCGTACCAAAACATCGAGATCTTCGCCCGAATGAGTGGCGTGCGATGCTCCCGGCAGCGATTGATGGATCAGTTGGAGCAGGTAGGACTGGCCGACAGGGCACACAGTAAAGTGGGTGCTTATTCACAAGGGATGCGGCAGCGCCTGGGCATCGCCATTGCCCTCGTTCACGATCCCGATCTCATCATTCTCGACGAACCGACCAACGGCCTTGACCCGCAAGGGATCGCCGATATCCGGCACCTGATCCTTCATCTCAGCAACCATGAGAAGAAGACCGTTTTAGTCTCCTCTCATTTATTGACCGAGGTGGAGTTGATAGCTAACCGCATGTTGATCATCGATAAGGGAAAGAAGGTCGTGGAAGGGGTGGTAAAAGAACTGTTCGATCCTGCCCGGACCATTGTGGAATTGGATAGTATCGATCCGGATCATGCCGCAAGGGTCGTCATGGACGGCCAATGGCAATCCTTCTTCCGGGAACGGCAGGGGCAACGGTTGATCTTTCTGATGGACAAAGCATTGATCCCTGGGTTCGCAAGCGATCTGGTGCAGCACGGCGTCCAAATACTGGCGATACGCCCACGTCATTCCCTGGAGGATTATTTTCTTTCACTTACAACTGCCAATCAGCATGTGGACGCTTTTACGAATTGAACTGTTCAAGATATTCAAGCGACCCCGGACGTATATCCCGTTTGCCGCCATCGCCGCGATGATCCTGGTCATCCAGCTGGGGCTCCGGTTCGACGGCAAGTCCTACGTTCAGCTGATGATGAGCAGTCTTTCTGACTCGTTCTATGTTCCGTATAGCATGATCCTCAATGGGTACTTCGTCGCGTTCATTATACTCAACCTGTTGCTCATCCAGATCCCTCTGCTGGTGGCCCTGGTGGCAGGGGACATCGTATCGGGAGAAGCCGATATGGGCACCTTGCGATTGCTGATCACCAAGCCGGTCAGCCGTACCCGGCTCATGCTGGTAAAGTTTACCGCTTCAGTGCTGTACACCATGATGTTACTGCTGTGGATGGCACTGTTGGCCCTGTTCCTTAGCATGCTGCTCTTCGGTACCAATGACATGATGATCCCGCGGAATGCGGTGCTGGAACAGATCGGGAGTACGGACGTATTCTGGCGCTATGTCTGTGCCTTTGCCTTTGCGACAGTCGCCCTGAGTACGGTCGCTGCCCTTGCCTTTCTGTTGTCTGTTTTTTCCGATAATTCCATTGGACCGATCGTGGCAACGATCAGCATTGTTATCGTACTGACCCTTTTATCTGAAATGAAGATACCTTTGTATGACAATACGGTCAAGCCGTGGCTGTTCACCTCCCATATGCTGGCATGGAAAGGCTTCTTTTATTCCGGCTCCAATGGTAAAGGGGCAGCCATTCCCGGGTCGATAGAGAATCTGCCGGCGATCTGGCGGAGTTTGGGCATCTTGTTGGGGTATATAGCACTCTTTCTTACCTCGGCGATCGTGGCTTTTAATAAAAAGGACATATTGAGCTAATCCTCATACCATGCAGAAGATTATTTTCTTGTTCTTTCCTTTGTATTTATCCCTCCCCGCCCTGTGCCGGGCTCAGGATGCGGCTGCCGCAGACCTCCTGCAAAAGGCAAGGGCCCGGCTTGAACTGGTGAACGACTATCGTGCCAGCGGTCGGATGAAGACCGATGTGAGCTTTCTCAAGGTGCCCGACGCCAATGTCGTCGTTTGGTTTAAAAGGCCTGACAAACTCAAGATCCGGAATGAGAAAGGCATTTCCCTGGTTCCTAAAGGAGCGGTTACTATTAGCCTGAACAATCTGTTGAAGGGCGAGTACTTGGTCCTTGATGCCGGCAAAGTAAGGCTGGACGGACATAATGTGCGGGTAATCAAGTTATTGCCAAAAGATGAAAACGCCGACCTGGTCTTGACCACCCTATACATAGACGAAAGCAGGTTGCTCATCCTGAAGGCCCGGACCACAACCAGGGAGAACGGCAGCTACGAGGTGGCGATGACATATGGTAAGTACAGTGCATTTGCGCTGCCGGACAACGTGATCTTTACGTTTAATATTAAAGACTATAAGCTGCCCAAGGGGGTGACTTTCGACTATGACGACGGGACGTCCGGGAAGGCAGAGACGGCGACTAAGACACAGGGCCGGGTGGAAATTAGCTATAGCTCTTATGTCATTAACCGGGGCGTGCCGGACAGCGTATTCCAATAAATTCAAAACCAGAGACCAATATGAAACAATTCCGTTCATTTTCTCCGCTGTTATTAATAGGGTTAGGAGCCCTTCTTTTGCCGTCCTGTAACAAGAACAATAACGCAGGGCCCGGTTCCCAGCCCAACCAGGGCCAAATACCGGGCAACTGGGCCACCCGGGTTTTCATTAACACAAGCAACGGCCACGCCGATACGGTGCTATTGACTGTACGCCCGGACACCCTCCAGTTTACCTCTGGCGGTAAACTCAATGCCGCCTATTATGTGCAAAGCTTTGACACGACGACCGATCAGGTGGTATGGGTTCGAACCGTTGATTCGGCATCCTACACTTTTTTGGATGATTCCACCATTCATGTAACAGGACATACTTCACTGTATATGGCAAATAATTCAGGCGATATCTTCAAGATACGCTATCTCGATATGCAGCAATTGCAGCTTTACGCTCCGGACCAGGGCGGGTCCGGCGGATTTATGTATATCTATTCCAGATTTTGACCTATCCCAGGTTACCCTCGATCTTTTCGTCTTCCACATTAGCCAGGGCTGCTGAACCTACTTTCTTTAGCGGGTTCCTGCGGTTCTCGTCGAATTCCTGGCGATTTCGGATGATATCGATGCAGGAATAGACGGCCGCCAGAAAGGAGGAGGCATCGGCTTTATTCTTTCCCGCGATATCGAACGCCGTTCCGTGGTCAGGCGAAGTGCGGACCGCGGGCAGTCCGGCTGTATAGTTTACGCCTTCTCCTATGGCAAAGGATTTGAAAGGGATCAATCCCTGGTCATGGTACATCGCCAGGACGGCATCGAATCGGGATTGCTGGCCGCGGGCGAAAAAGGCATCAGCGCTGAAGGGTCCAAACACAAGCATGCTATGCTTGGCGTCCTTGATGGCAGGCTTGATGATCTCCTCATCTTCCTTTCCGATCAGGCCTTCATCACCGGCATGAGGGTTCAATCCCAGCACGGCGATCTTTGGTTTGTCGATCCCGAAGTCCCTGATCAGACTATCCCTTAATATATTCAGCTTGGATTGGATGGCCTCCCTGGTAATAAGTTGCGCCACATCCCGAAGCGGCACATGCTCGGTGACAAGGCCTACCCGGAGGTTTTCCGATGTCATCAGCATCAGCACGTCGTTTGAGCCGAAGACATGCTTCAGGTAAGGGGTATGCCCCGTAAAGTTGAAGGATGAGGAATGCGTGTTCTTCTTATGGATCGGGCCGGTGACCAATCCTTGCACCTTCTTATCCCGGAGCGCTTCGGCAGCGGCCACCAGGGACTTAATAGCATAGCTGCCCCCTATTTCGGTGAGTTGACCGGGCAGGATCGCGATCTCTTCTTCCCAGCAGGTATATATGTTCACCTGTTTGGGCGCTACGCGCGAAAAATCCCTTGTGGTTTGATAGTTGAAATTGATCTCCGGTATCGACTTTCGGTAGAAATTGATCAGCTTTGGAGAGGAGAAAATGAGCGGCGTGCATAATTCCAGCAGACGATGGTCAGCAAAGGTCTTGATGATCAATTCCGTTCCAATGCCATTCAGGTCTCCGACCGAGATTCCAATAACGGGTCTTTGCTGGTTCATGCTCTTTTTTTTCGGCCATGAAGGTACGGCGATTTTCCGGAAACCTATAGATATGTGGCTTGTAGCTTGTAGCTTGCAGCTACTTTTATGTATACTCTGAGGAAATCATTGGGTCAACACTTTCTCCGGGACGAAAATATTGCCCGCAAGATCGTTACGACGATACAGGAATACCCCTTTTCCCGCTTGCTGGAGGTGGGCCCGGGCGCAGGGGCCCTCACCAAATATCTTCTGGAACTGAGCGAGGTCGATCTCAGGGCGGTGGAACTGGACGAAGAAAAGGTGCGATACCTCCACAAGACCTGGCCCGTGTTGGAGGGCAGGATCATTCAGGGGAGCATACTGGAGATGGAGAAACCCTTCGTCGAGAGGTTTACGGTGGTAGGTAACTTTCCCTACAATATCTCCTCACAGATCCTATTTAAGATGCTGGACTGGCGCTCCTCTTTGGAAACGATGACCGGTATGTTCCAGAAGGAGGTAGCGCAACGGGTTGTGGCTCCCGAGGGCAGCAAGACATACGGCGTTCTGAGCGTGCTGATCCAGGCCTTTTTCAACGTGGAGTATTTGTTTGAGGTCCACGAGCAGTCCTTCAATCCGCCACCGAAGGTAAAAAGCGCCGTGATACGACTTCGTCCCAGGGAGATGCCTCTGGCCATGAAAGGGGAGAAGGCTTTTTTCCAGTTGGTGAAGACGGCCTTTAACCAACGAAGGAAGACCCTGCGCAATGCCATAAAGGCGTTGTTCGATCCGGCTGACCTTGCCCAGCCGATATTCGACCGCCGGGCCGAGCAGTTGTCTGTGAACGATTTTGTCGAACTGACCTGGAAAATGCGTTAATCCTTATTTCAAGATATTGTATGGACTCGACAAAGAAGGCGCTCATTACGGCAAAAACACATCCCTGGCTTTCAGACAGATTGGTTCAAAGGGGATACACCGTTCAATACTCGCCCGAGATCACTTATGAGGAGCTTGGGTCGGCCATTGGCGACATAGAGGGACTGGTAGTTACGACCAGGCTGAAAGTGGACCGGAATATCCTGGACAAGGCCCTGGCCTTGCAATGGATCGGACGGCTGGGCAGCGGCATGGAATTGATCGACACGGACTATGCGACAACCCGTGGCATCCGTTGCGTAAGTAGTCCGGAGGGTAACCGGAATGCCGTCGGCGAACATGCCCTGGGTATGCTGCTTGCCCTGATGAATAAGATCGTCGTCAGCAACAACGAAGTAAAGGAAGGGAAATGGATCAGAGATGCGAACCGGGGTACGGAGCTAACGGGCAAGACCGTGGGGATCGTCGGATTTGGCAATACCGGCTCAGCCTTTGCCAAATTGCTTTCCGCTTTCGACACAACCATACTGGCTTATGACAAGTACCAGTTCGGCTTTGCAAAGGGGCACATCCGGGAGGCTTCCCTGGAGCAAATCGCCCGTTATGCAGACGTGGTCAGTTTCCATGTGCCACTTACCGGGGAAACATTCCATATGGCCGGAGACGACTTCTTTGCCTCCCTGGAAAGGCGGCCTTATTTTATCAACGCATCAAGGGGCAAGGTTCATGATACGAAGGCACTGATCCACGCGCTGGAAAGTGGAAAAATCGCCGGAGCGGGCCTGGATGTGCTTGAAAATGAACGCCTGGAGACGTATACACCACCTGAAAGAGAACAGCTGGAATGGCTGCTGGCCCGTCCTGATGTACTTGTCACCCCACATATTGCAGGATATAGTCACGAAGCTTTTCTTAAAATGGCCATGGTCATGCTGGAAAAATTGGGGATTTAGGCTTTTTTTCTAAAATAGCCTATCTTTGCCATATCGGTCGGCATAGTACCTGATCACTGTCGTACGTACCACTGAAGGTTATTGTGTCGCAAAATTCGTAGTGCAACGCTTTGGAGATTTCCTGAGGCGTTGTATTTTTTTTCTTTACTGTAAACTGAAAGGAGGGAACCATGAGCGGGTTTACTTACTATACCAAAAATGTGCTCGATCAACTGAAGGCTGAGCTTCAGCGACTGAAGGCGGTCGAAAGGCCGGCCGCCTCAAAGGCCATTGCCGAGGCCCGCGAGAAGGGAGATCTGAAGGAAAATGCGGAATATGATGCAGCAAAAGAAGCGCAGGGGCTTCTCGAGGCAAGGATCCAGAAACTCGAAGGTGAACTGGCCAACGCGCGCGTTATGGACCAGGGCTCTATCGATACCAGCAAGGCCTCCATTCTCACAAAAGTGACTGTTACCAATCTGAATAGTGAAAAACAGGTGACCTATTACCTGGTTTCTGAAAAAGAGGCCGATCTCAAGTTGGGGAAGATTTCCGTGACTTCTCCGATCGGCAAAGGCCTCCTGGGTAAAAAAGTGGGCGAGGTCGCGGAGGTCAAAGTACCTGCCGGCGTCCTCAAATTCAAGGTGGAGAATATTACCGTATAAGTTTTTCCCGCATGACCCTTTTCTCGAAGATCATCGCCGGGGAGATCCCGGGCTATAAGATTGCGGAGAACGATCAGTTCTTTGCCTTCCTCGATATTTTTCCCTTGCGTGAGGGCCATACACTCGTCGTCCCCAGGATTGAAGTGGATAAGTTCTTCGATATGCCGGAATCCTGCCTGGGCAATATGCTCCTGTTTGCCGCTCCGATCGCAAGGGCGATCGAGCAGGCATTCCATTGCAACCGTTGCGGGCTGGCCGTAATCGGTTTGGAAGTTCCCCATGCGCACCTGCACCTGGTTCCAATAGACCATGCGGACGACCTGAACTTCACCAGGGGCAAGCTCAGGCTCGCCCCCGAACAATTGAAAGCTGCCCAGGAAAAGATTCTCCGCTATCTTAAATGATTGACCATGATCGCAGGGCTTGGGATCGATTGCATAGAAATTGAACGGGTAGCCGCCAGGGTTAACCGGGAAGGCGGCTTCAGGGAACTGATATTTTCTCCCGGGGAGATCGAATATTGCGAGAGGAAGGCGGACAAGTTCATGCATTACGCCGCATGCTTTGCCGCAAAAGAGGCGTTTTTTAAAGCGCTCGGCACGGGCTGGGCTGAAGGGACGGCGTTCCATGAGGTAGAGATCGGACACGACGAACTCGGACGACCGGTGTTGTTTCTGCAAGGTGGAACGAAGGCATCAGTCGCCGCCAGGGGTACATTCAATTTTTGGGTTTCCCTTTCCCACCTTAAATCCATCGCTACTGCGGTAGTGATCATCGAAATGCAATCTTGAGCTTTATGCAGGCAGCATACCAACCGGCCGAAACCGTGCAGATCACCCAGGGGCAGCTGTTGCAAGAGCTATTGACCTACCTCCAACGACATTCGCCCTTTTATAAAGACCTCTTTGTTCGCGAAGGGATCGATATCCGCGCGATCAGGTCGTCCCGCGATCTCGCTCTTATTCCTCCCACCTTAAAAGACGACCTCCAGCTCCGCAATGAGGATTTTCTTTGCGTTCCCAGGGAGCGTATCCTGGAATACGCCTCTACGTCGGGCACTTTGGGCAGTCCGGTCACCATTGCGATGACGGAAAAGGACCTGGACCGCCTCGCCTATAATGAGTACAATTCCTTCATTTGTGCAGACGGATCGCCGGAAGATATATATCAATTGATGCTCACCTTGGACAGGCAATTTATGGCCGGAATAGCATATTATTCCGGTCTTCGCAGATTGGGCGCGGGGATAATCCGTCTCGGGCCGGGCGTACCTTCCCTGCAATGGGAGACGATCCATCGCCTCAAGCCGACCGCGATAGTGGCCGTCCCTTCGTTTATTCTCAAGCTTACCCAATTCGCCAGGGAGAACCATATCGATATGGCCTCTTCTTCGGTAAAAAAGGCTATCTGTATCGGCGAGAATATTCACAACGCCGATTTTACCCTGAATACTCTGGGCAAACGGATACGGGACGCCTGGAATATCAGGCTGTATTCGACCTATGCGTCCACGGAAATGCAAACAGCCTTCACGTCATGTCACGCCGGGCGGGGAGGACATCTCCAGCCCGATCTGTTGATCGTAGAATTGCTTGACGACGAGGACCGGCAGGTCGGACCGGGCACGCCGGGAGAGGTAACCATAACAACACTCGGTGTTGAAGGAATGCCCTTGCTCCGATATAAAACGGGGGATATTTGTATGTACTTCGATGAGCCTTGCGCCTGTGGTCGTACCAGCATGCGATTGTCTCCGGTCATCGGACGGAAAAGACAGATGATCAAATTCAAGGGCACGACACTCTACCCCCCCGCCCTTTTCGATCTGTTGAATGAGATGGAGGACATCCTCGACTACGTGGTCGAAGTGTATTCCAATGAGGTGGGTCTGGACGAGGTCCAGTTATACCTGCAACCTGCCGGGCTAACCGAGGCTTCCGATCACCGCGTGCGTGCCTATCTGCAGGCGAGGCTTCGTGTAAGTCCTCATATCGTCTATGTTTCCGCTGAAGAGATACATAAAATGCACTTTTCCGGCTCAGGCAGGAAGGCCGTCAAATTCGTAGACAAGCGCAACTGACGTAAAAAGGACGTATTTTGGCGGTCGATTTGTTAAATACCAAATAATATTCGCACATGGTAGTTGTCGGACAAGCAGTCCTTGGTTTACAGGAATTTTCGGACTTGATGATGGAGCGAAAGGCTCTCACGCTGGACAGCGCCGCATTGGAACGCATTGACCTCAATTTCCGGTTTCTGAAGGAGTTCTCGTCAGACAAGCTTATCTATGGCATAAATACCGGTTTCGGTCCCATGGCGCAGTACCGGGTACAGGACGAAAGTCTATTGCAACTCCAATATAACCTGGTCCGAAGCCATAGTTCGGGCAGCGGCGCGCTTCTCCCTGCACATTTGGTGAGAGCCATTATGATCGCACGGCTCAACAGTCTGATGCAAGGGTATTCAGGAGTGCATACAGACGTGGTGGAGCTCCTCAAGGAGATGATCAATCGGAACATCATTCCCTGCATCTTTGAGCATGGGGGGGTCGGGGCAAGCGGTGACCTGGTGCAGCTCGCCCACCTCGGTCTATCCTTGATCGGGGAGGGGGAAGTGATCTTTGAAGGCAGCATTCAACCCGCGGCGGAGGTTTTCCGGAAATCCGGACTCAAACCACTGGAGATCCGCATTCGTGAAGGACTGGCCATATTGAATGGCACCTCCGCCATGACAGGGATCGGCATGATGAACCTTATTCGTGCCAGGAAGCTCCTGGGCTGGTCGGTGGTCCTGTCGGCGATGACTAATGAGATTGTCGAGGCATTCGACGACCATTATTCCCATGAGCTTAATATAATCAAACATCACAAAGGACAAAATAAGGTGGCTGCTATGTTGCGGGCGATGCTCAAGGACAGTAAAATGATCCGCAGCCGCTCGGAGCATCTGTACCATCCCGGAAGGCTGGAAGAGGTCGTCTTCGAGGACAAGGTCCAGGAGTACTATTCCTTGCGTTGCATTACCCAGGTGCTCGGACCCATTTACGATACGATCCGCCAGGCAGAACAGGTATTGACCGATGAGCTCAATTCCGTCAACGACAACCCTGTGATCGATCATATCAACCGGAATATCTTTCACGGCGGGAATTTTCACGGAGATTACGTGGCGCTGGAAATGGACAAACTGAAGATCGCGATCACCAAGTTGTCGATGCTGTCGGAACGGCAGCTGAATTACCTGCTGAATGATAAATTAAATAAGAAATTGCCTCCCTTTGTGAATCTGGGTGTGCTGGGATTGAACTTTGGCATGCAGGGGATGCAGTTCACCGCTACGTCTACCGTGGCGGAGAACCAGACCCTTTCCTTCCCCATGTATGTGCACAGTATTCCGAACAATAATGACAACCAGGATATTGTAAGCATGGGTTGTAATGCCGCTTTGATGACGAGAAGGGTGATCGGCAACTCCTTCGAGGTATTGAGTGTCCAGATCATGACCATCCTTCAGGCAGTAGATTACCTGGAATGCGCGCCAAGGCTGGCGCCTCATACCCGTTCCTTATATGACCGCGCCAGAAAGGTATTTCCCAAATTCGTAGAGGACGCGCCAAAATATAAGGAATTGGAGAAAATGAAAGGATTTCTTGAGTCGACCGACCCGGCCGTTCTGTTCAAGGCACTGGCATTCGCCTAGGAGCATGCCGGATCAATCAACACATGCATATGAAATGTTCATTAGTCACGGGGGGATCCAGAGGCATCGGACGGGCCATTTGCATCAAGTTGGCAGAGATGGGTTATTATGTCCTGGTCAATTACCGGTCGAATGCGACCGCCGCGGAGGAAACGCTTGCATTGGTCAGAGCGGGTGGTGGCGACGGCGAATTATTACCTTTCGACGTATCCGACAAAGACAATGTCCAGCGCGTGCTTGGAAACTGGATGGAAGCGAATAAGATCCCTATCGAAGTACTTGTGAATAATGCAGGGATCAAGGACGACGCCCTCATGCTCTATATGAAAGATGAGCAATGGGAGAAAGTCATCCATAATAACCTGGATAGCTTCTTTTATGTTACACGTCTCGTCCTGAACGGAATGCTTCATAACAGGTATGGTCGGATCATCAATGTGGTTTCGCTTTCGGGGCAAAAAGGGCTGGCCGGCCAGACAAACTATTCTGCGGCAAAGGCCGGCTTGATCGGAGCCACTAAGGCCCTGGCCCAGGAGGTGGGCAGGCATGGGATCACCGTAAATGCTGTGGCTCCCGGTCTTATACGGACAGATATGACGGAAGGCATGGACGAGGACAAGATGAAGGCTCTTATTCCGGTAAAACGATTCGGCCTGCCAGGCGAAGTTGCTCATGCAGTCGGATTCCTGGCCTCTCCCGACGCCTCTTACATCACCGCGGAGGTTGTATCAGTCAATGGAGGTCTGTATTAAGCTGTTCCTCCGGCGCCGGTCAACGGCACTAAATTTCCGTTATGATCCCCGAAGAAGATATTCTGCACCTGATCCCTCAACGTCCGCCGTTCGTCATGATCGACAGGCTTATTGATTGCGATGGGGTCAATACCCGTACCGCCTTCCGGGTGGACGGGAAAAATATTTTCGTTTCGCGAGGTCACCTGCATGAATCCGGTTTGATAGAGAATATAGCCCAAACCGCCGCGGCCGGGGAAGGATATATGGCCCGAAAAGACAGGAGACCGGTGCGGATCGGCTTTATAGGAGCTATAAAAAATCTTCAGGTAGACCTATTGCCTTCTGTGTCCGATGATCTCGTCACAGAGACGGCGACTTCCGGACAGGTGGCAGGAATTAACCTTATTTCCGGGAAGATCTGGTGCCATGGCCGAATCATCGTGCAATGTACCATGACCATCGTGCTCATCGGCTGAATTCCCTTTATCCGCAGATTGAACTAATTTAGCAAAATGACCAGGGTTTTTGTAGTAGCAGACAATATCATTTCCCCTCTCGGCATCAGTACGACTGAAAACTTCGAACAGCTGAA
>JAUZNZ010000037.1 GCA_030706735.1 Bacteroidota bacterium
CATAACTCCTTCCTTCCTTTTCGGCGTAAGCTCCGGCCGCGGTCTTTCCGCCACAGTTGCTTCCTTCCTAACCGGCGGCATCCCTTGTTCTTCCCGCTCCGCCGTAGCCCTCCCAATCGTCTCCTTCATCCGTTCCAGCCTCGCCAATATTTCCACGACTTTCGGATTTTCCGCAACAGGCAATCCCGAGATCCCTCCAACCGGTCGCGCCCTCTTAAACCCTTGTCCCGCCTGCTCTCTCGAACCCAGCGCCATCGGTCCGGTCTCCGACAAACCCCTGGATACCTCGACAAAACTATCTTCCCGCGGCTGGTACGGGTCCTTCCTGAGTTGATCCCGCCATTTCGCCGAGTCCGCACTCGCCCGGTCATAAGCGGCCATCTTGTCCTTGACTTCCTTATTCTTATCGAGCCGAACCCCCGGCAGGTTCTTATTGAATGCACTCCCGGCCTGGGTCGAGTCCGCATCGACCTTCGTTACCTTGCCTCCGCCCAGCGAATGAAACGCCGCCGCCATGACCAACCAGCCCATCAACGGCAGCATCAGCAGGGCCTTCCGCACCCGGGCCCTCCGCGGGTTTTCCACCTTGATCGTCTCTTCCATACCCTTTCATTTAATGGTGATAATAATGTTGTTCAAGCTCCAACAAGCTGTCCTCCAATCCCGGTCTCTCGCGTCGCAATTTGTCCATGAATACACTGTCCGCCCGCAAGCTGTCCAAATAGCGCCGGAACAGGGCCGAGTCCAGTCTCCAGTTCGCCCGACGGCCCACTCTCCGCGGCCGCATCTTCATCGGCACAACGGCGGCCGGCTTATTCACCTGAGGCGGCACCGGCGCCGCCACTACTGGCAGCGGCATCTTCGGGAGAGGAAATTCTGCATGCATCGCCAGCCAGACGAACCAGGCGCACCCACCCACACAAAACAGCACCAGGGACACCTTCATCCGGCTTACCGGTATCCGCTTCGTCCGTTCCTGCAAATACCCACTCAATCGCATTCCAACCCGACATATTCTCTTCCACATAGCCATCTCTTTTTGCGCCCCTCAGCGAACTTCCACTTTCAGGTCTTTGTTTTCAATCGTATTGAATCGTTCGATCAGAAATCCATGCGGATTATTATCGCTCTTAGCCACATTCCGCAGCCAGCCTTCCGTCACCAGGTTCCTGGTCACAATGCTCGTCGCCCGGATGATCTTCTGGGTGGCAAAGCACCGGAAGTAGTAAGGGTAGGAGCGGGTATCCAACGAAATGGAGTCCACGCCTACGCGCTGGCTGATATTCCCGGCAATGATCCCATTGTAATAGCCGCTTTCTTTCAGGTTATCATATAGCCGCTTCACCGAACCGTCCGCCAGGTACAGGGCCCGGCCGATAGTGGCGGCAATGGCTTTATCGTCGGGATCGAGAGTGAAGAAGGCGGCTTCGAAGTTCTTCACATGGTCTCTCGCCTCCACCGGGATATTCTCTTCCCGGTCTCCCGCCCTGGCTTCCATCGCCCTTCCCTCCGAAAGGATATAAATCCGGTTTTGAGCCTCCGTCATTTTCCGCGTAAAATGCAAGGCGACAAAGGCCGCAAATAGCCAGGCTCCCACTATCGTCACAAGACAAATCAACCTGATCTGCTGAAACGCGGCTTCGATTTGTTTAGGTTTCGTAAACATGGGTTGATTTTTTATCTCCAGGGACTCGTATTTCCGGCCGTCCCTATTGTCATATTGGTTAGCCTTCGAAGATGCGCTTCGTGATGGCCGGTATGGATGATTTGGTTGGCAATGCTCGGCACGGTGAAGTAGCCAACTATCGCCATAAGCAGAAAGATCAGATAGGCCGTATCCGTAGGCGAAAAGGTCGTATTCCCCGTCGCCTGGATTTGCGCGATGTCCAGCTTGACCATTTCCTGCTGCACCTGCCCGATCAGGCTGCCGAAGATATTGGCGATCGGCAGCCATAGGAAAATGCTGACATACCGCACCAGCCAGCTGCGTAAAATATGATGCAGCCCGTCGAAGACCGACAATCCGAATACCAGCGGCCCCAGGATCGCGAGTATGATCAGGTAAAAGGTTCGCACCGTATTGATGCATAGCGCCGCCGCCTCGAACAACACCTGCAGGATCTCCGATAGCCAAAGCTTGATCGAGTTCTTGAAGTTGTATGACCATTTCGCGATCTCGAATTTTACGCGGTTGGAGACCCCCGATAAAAAGCCGTCATCAGCCTCACCACTCAATTGCTCCCATTTCTCCAAACTGCCGCTGCCGTCCGGGCCGACATACATCTGCCAGTCGTTTGACTGCTTCAAGGCATCCTCTTTTTGCTGGAGCAGAGTGCTCAAGGCCTGGTTCGAGTCATTCACCAGCGCGGCCGTGCCTGCCACCGTGGGCTGCAGTACGCCGTTCATCATCGCGATCACCCCAGGGAACAGGCCGATGGCGATACCGATAGCAAAGGGTCGCAGTAAGGGATAGAAGTCGATGGCTTCCGCCCGGGCGAGATGCCCCCACACCCGGTAGCCGATATACCAGATGGTCGCAAAGCCCGCGATGGCCCGTCCGATCCCGATCAATTCCGCGCAATGCACGATCATCGTATTATAAACCGTGTTCAACGTGGTCTGCAACCCGCCGATATCGCCCGCCAGCCCCGAATCCTGCGCCCGGACCCAATGCGGAAACAACAGAACCGCCAACAGAATGCCCACCTTCCCCAATCCCGTTCTCATAGAAATGCGTTTATTCGATGATCTCATAGAGTTTCCGCAGCGTCCCGATGTCTCCCGCCGCTCTGGCTCGCTGTATCGCCTGAATCGAGGTCGCATTGTTGAATCGTCGCAGCAAGGTCAGATCCCCGGTCAGGTCGCCATAGATCCGGTCGATAGCGCCCAATCGTTCAGCGTCCGTCATGCGTAATTGCCCCGCCGTCGTGACCATCGCCAGTTCGTCCAGCGCCCGCTCCCCTCGATCCAACAGCACGCCATACAGGTTGCTCATGTAGTCTAGCTCCGCCGCGGAAAAATGACCGTCCGCCCGGAATCGTCCGATCCCTGCCTGGTATTCCTTTACCAGGGTGACCTCGGTATCGATGATCTCCCCGATTCGCGTATACCCGGCCACCGTCGGCGAAATCGCCAACAACGCGTCAAGGAAGGCTTTATGCAAATCAAAGTTCCCTTCGACGATGTTCCGGATATCCGTGTACCCCTTGTCAATGATCTCATAGCTCTGGTACATGTCCTGGAGGATCTTCTTCAAGTCTTTCAACTTTTGAATGTCATAGCTCAGCTGCGTGATCAGTTGCCCGATCGACTGCGCCCGCCCCTCCGTGACCGATAGGATCAGCCCAAGCCCAACCATCCACAATATTCTTTTACACTTTTTCATGGTACCCCAATGGTTGCTGCTTCTCGTTCTCTTTGCATTTCCAGCAATTCGACCCGGTCCCGGAAAACCCGCAACGCGCCGTACTCCTCGCCGACCCTTTCGCGGAGGCTTCCAATGCTGCGGATTCGTTCCCCATCCGTCATGGTCAGTTTGTCTGCCGTCACCAACTCGCCCAGCGCATACACTTCCGCATTGCAGGCATTCAGCAAGACCTGGTAGAATTTCCCCGCATAGTCTCGTTCCGCAGGTAACAGCCAGCGCATCGATCTCGCCTCCTCCATGGCCTTTGCCACCTGCTGCGCCAATGTTGCCTGGAAGGCGATGATCTCGCCGACCTCTGCCAGACCCGCCACCTGGGGGTTGATCGCTTTCAATGAACCGAAAAAGGTCGAGTGCAGGTTGAATTCCCCATTCTTGATGTCCCGTATGGTATGCAATCCATCCTCGACGATCTTATACCCCTTTTCCGCCTCGGATATATATTCCTGGAACAGCGCCACCTGTTGCGCGATATTTTCCAGTATCTGCGCATACTGCGCGTTCGCCGCCATCCCCACGGCCAACAGCCATCCCAGCATGATCCACTTTTTCATAGCCCGCTTTTTCAGTTTCTGCCTATTGTAGTCCATACAAGCTCCTCACGGTCTGCAAATCGCTCTGATCCCGGCTCCGCTGCAGGCTCAGCATTATATTCTCTTGCGTGAACTGCCGTAAGTCTGTCGAATTCTTGTCGATCCGACGGCCCGTCTCGTCGATGATCCGCAATCGGTCGGCATCGTCCATCTGCGTCAGAAAGGCATTGATCACCTTTTCCAAAGCCCCCACATTTTCGACGCTTTGCGCCAATATCCCGTCATACACATGATAGATATGTGCCAGTTCATCCGCACTGAAGTGCTTGTCCCTCCCGACCAGGGAATACGCTTGCCGGTAGTCACTCACCAACTGCACCTGCTTGGCGATCAGGTCCTTTACCCGCTTATACCCCGCAATGGCTTCCTTGATCTCCCAGAGTTCACGGTAATAGCCCTGGTACAAATCCTTTTGTTTCTGCACCCAGTCCGTGATATCGTTCAGGTGCGTTTGCTGCATGGCATTCTCCACCATTTTCTGCGCGTCCTGCAGGGCGATGGTCTCGGTCTGTACCTTCTGGATGCCCAGGTCGATCGCCATGATGATCTCCTTGATCACCTCCTCGATGACCTCGATCTGCGCGGAGGCCCGCGCCCCCGGTACCACCATTCCCAACAGGATCAGCATCGCAATCATCATTGCCTTCTTCATAACCACGCTTTTATTGCTCATATCGCATTCCCCCAATCCTCCTTCAACCCTCCCGCGCCTCACGGCGCATCTTGCAGGAATCTCGCTGTCCAGAGGTAATACAGTCGCCGGTTCGGATCGGTC
This sequence comes from Bacteroidota bacterium, assembly GCA_030706735.1. Lineage (GTDB taxonomy): Bacteria > Bacteroidota > Bacteroidia > Chitinophagales > Chitinophagaceae > Puia. The sequence continues at coordinate 4,793 of JAUZNZ010000037.1, forward strand.
AGTCCCGGGTACACCTTGCTCAGCGCCTCGACTTCGTCTTCAGTCAGCGTCCGACCAAGCCCTGATTCCAGATTGAAAATGATCCAGCAGTCCCCAATCTTGCGTAAAATATACCTCGCCAACATACCCTACCTCCTCTATTTGCTCTTTATCCCTCATTCCTTCCTTCCGCCGCCAATACCTCGATTCCCGCCTGCATGCTACCAAATCGCTTCGCGTAATCGGCGACCTTTACTTTTTCCGATTCTTCGGTGGTATATGCCAAATACTCTTCTTGAGAAACCTCCGTCCGATAGACCTTCGATAGGACGCCGCCCAGCCCGATGAATACTTCCTTGTATCTCCTGGTCGGGTCATTGGCTTTATTGAGCGAAAGCACCAGCGCCTTTTCCTTGTCCGTCAAGCCCAACAATTGCTGTATGTCGTCGAATTTGTTGACATATTTGCTCTGGTCCAGCAGGATCTTGCAATCGGAGTTATTGATGATCGCCTGCTTGACAATAGGGGAGGAGATGATGTCTTCGATCTCTTGGGTCACCACGACCGCCTCACCGAAGAACTTGCGCACCGTCTTGAACAGGTATTTAATGTATTCACTGAATCCCTCCTTCATCAGGGCCTTCCAGGCCTCTTCGATCAGGATCATCTTCCGGACGCCCTGCAGTTTCCGCATTTTGGACACGAACACTTCCATGATGATGATGGTGACGACGGGGAACAATACCGGATGATCCTTGATATTGTCCAGTTCGAAGACGATGAAGGGCTGTTCCAGCAGGTCCAGCTGTTCGCTGGCGTTTAATAAGTAGTCGAATTCGCCACCTTTATAAAACGGCTTCAGAACGAACAGAAAGTTGTCGATATCGAAGTCCTTCTCCTTGACCCGCTCCCCCGCCAGCACCTGGCAGAAGTCCGCGTCCAGGAACTCATAGAAGCTGTTGAAGCAAGGGAAGAGTTCCGGATTGGCCTCCAACTTTTCATAGTACAGTTGTAGGGCCTTGGACAGAGCCACATATTCGCTCCTTCGGAAGGTTTCAGAGTCTTTCTTCCATAAGGCCAGGAGCAAGGTCTTGATGCTTTCCTTCTTCTCCGTGTCCAGCACGTCGCCCGACGAGAGGTGGAACGGGTTGAATCGCACGGGATCGCTTTCCGAGTAGGTGAAATAGTACCCACCCGCCAGCTCGCAAAGCCCCTTGTACGAATGCCCCACATCCACCAGCACGACATGGGTTCCCTGTTCAAAGTAGGTTCGCACCATCGCATTGCAGAAGAATGACTTGCCGGAACCGGATGGCCCGATGATGACCTTGTTCCGGTTCGTGATCACCGCATTTTTCATCGGTTCGTCCGAGAGGTCAACATTCAGCGGCCTGCCGGTCAACCTGTCGCCCAACCGCAGCCCCACCGGGCTTGGCGAGCTCCGGTAATTCGTTTCCAGGTGTAAAAAGCAGACCGCCTGTTCCGCGAAGACGTCGAACGTCTCATTTTCCGGCATTTCCCCCGCATTTCCCGGGATGCCGGCATACCAGATCTGGGCGGCGCCCACCGTTTCATGGTGAGGGCTTACGCCCATCTGCGCCAGGGCAGAGGCAACCTTATTCTTGATATCAGGTAATAGCCCCGGTTTGTCGGTCCAGGCCAGCACGTTGAAGTGCGCCCGTATGGGCAGTCGTTGTTCGGTGGCGACCTCATTCAGGTACGCATCGATGGCCATTTTCGCCACCCCATTGGCCCTCGACGTCCGGCTAAGGGACTGCATCTTCAGCCGCTTTGATTCCATTCTTTTCAGGGTCGCCTGTACATTCCCGAGGAACAGGTACTGGTTATAAATATGGTTGCAGCCCAGTAACTGCCCCAACCCAGCTCCAAATCCGAGAGGAAAATCTCCCCGCTCCGTCGAATACCTTGCATAGTTTCGCCAGTTCCCGCATTGGCCGGGCAATTTCTCCGCATCGGCCACCGTAAATAGCTGACAGATCTTATCCCCGACCCGTAACTCCCTGCCTGCCTCGATATCCCGGATGCAAGCCCGTTCATCTGGCGCATTGAGCCAGCAGTATTGTTCCAGGAGACCTGCTTTGTCGGCCTGGCTCCAAAGCTCCTCCGCCCTCAACCTCCGTAGTCTCATCGACCCTGCATCCGCAAGGATTCGCTCGAACACGCCTGCTGCATCGAGGAATTCCTGCACGACGGACTGCTGAAAAGTTTCCCGCGGTAACAGCGATCTTCGGAAGAGCCCCGACCAGGCCGAATTTTCCCATTTCCGGTGGGGCAGCCTTCGGGTAAGGTACAGGTAGGATCGGTGTTCCAGGTAGGGCCGTTCATGGAAATAGCGGTCGCTGGCCCGCGCGAGCGCACTTTTCGTTTTCCCTCCCGCATGTGCTTTGTAGGACGCCTCGACAAACCAATCCTGCATATGCAGAACGCTATGGTCGGGCAAAACCCGGATCGCCTTTAGAATGCCCTGGTGCATGGCCTCATAGTTCTCCACCGACAAAGTGAAGATCTCAGGCTTGGTCACTTCATAGACAACCGTGTAATCGCCGAATTTCGACAGGATCGTATCCTGCTCTATCGCCCAAATGGGAAACACTTCTTTCAAAAGGAATTCCATAACCCTCATTTTAGATTTTATCGATCTTTTTCACGAATACACGTCTCGACCGGCTTCGGATGGCACGCGGCACCTTCCGCTGGGCCTGTCTTTTCATCAATCCGAACTCTCCATAGCGTTTGCTCATGCGCATCACTGTACTCACCAGACCCCCTAATGACCCTAGCGCGACAACGATACACAGCCAGGGGCTCAGGCCTGCGATATACAGGATCGCGAAGAGTACCAGTACGGCCAGCACGCCGCCTCCAAGCCACCAGATATACTGGGCTTTAAGTCCTTTGAACTCCACGCTTCGGTTGACCCCCTTGTGGATCGTGTAGCTGGTCGCTTTCATGACAGATGGTTTAAAGTCCGAAGAAGGATCGGATAACCGTGGCCACCACAACGAGGAAGATGCACGCGCCGAACCACTGCGCCGCCACCCGTCCGGTGTCCGGGTCTCCATGGCTCCATTTGATATATACTCTTACGGCCCCGATCAGTCCGATGATTGCCCCGACGGCATACATCAGGTTCGTCCCGCTGTCGAAATACGATCGCACCATCGTATTGGCCTGGTTGATGCCTGTATTCCCGTCCTGCGCTCTCGCAGGCAACCCGGCGAATGCTGCTGCCAGCACGCCTAAGCAGGTCACTCTCCACTTTTTCATTCTCACTTTGCTTTTAATGAACAATTCAATTCCAGCAACACACCCAAAAGGCCGCCCGCCCTACTGGAGGCCGTCCCACATCCCCTTCACCTCGCCCTCGGTCAGACGGACGGACTCATGGGTCTCCCTCTCCAGGTAATGATCGATCACTGCCTTCTTCGGCGTGTCTTTCAAATACCTAAACTTTTTCAGTATCTCGCTGATCGCAGCGATCGTTCCGTCGCGTGGCACTCCATTAGCCACGCACGCCTGTAGCCCTTCCCCAAGCGCTGCCAGGGCCTTTTCTGTGCCATTAAATAACTCGGATTTCTTGTTTGGATCGCCTATTTCCCAGGCTAGTTCTACCGTCTGCGGCTCTACTCCTTGCGTTCCTGCTGCTAGTGCTCCCTCGGCGCTAGCTCCGCCCCGAATAAAAGACCACTTGTAAAACACGAACAGCAGAGCCAGATAATAGATCGCCGTAGCGATGCTCATCCACGTTAGGAACACTCTCCACGTCACCGTCTTCAACATACCCACGCGATTTATAATACAAATATGGGGTCAATCGAAAGCGGTTTGCAAATCTATATCCTCCGATCGCACTCCGACTCGGAGAATATATCAGGAAAGTGCGTCCGAAATAAAGGTGGGATGAAAATATTGATCGCACAAAGTTATGGACGCGGGCCGGAATGTGCACAAGGAACTACGGCATAAACGCAGCCCTCGCGCACAGCCCCATCCTTTATTCCGTTCCTCCTTGGCCCATGTCCGGCCTTATCCATGTTTTCCGCGTGATCATTATTTCTTCAACTATTAAACTCACAAACATGGAAAAACGAATGCAAGGAACCGGAAACCATTTCAATCACTACAAAGACCTTAGCTATGAACCTAAAAAGATATCCTTACAGAATCAGTGGAAACAACCTTGATTTTCATTTTGAAAGTGAAGGACCAAATGGCAAGGTCTCAAAACTCATCCGTTATTCACCAGACAATGAGCAAGGAACGACCTATTTCAACCTGGCATTTGGAGATTACGATCCGGTAACTGGGAATTTAAATGACTCTAGCCGGACGAACAATCGGGATCTTGACATGATACTTGCCACGATTGCGTCGAGCGTTTTGGAATTTACAGCCTATTTTCCTGATGCAATTGTCTACGCTGAAGGGAGTACCGAATCTAGGACGAGATTATACCAAATGGCGATATCGGCTAACTTGAGTCAGATCAAGAGATATCTTCATGTATTTGGGTTGCTCGGTGAGGTATGGGAACCATTTCGCAAGAATATCACCTATTCGGCATTTTTTGTAAAACGAAAATGATTAGTAATTTCGTTAAATAAGGAGGATAATTATGGCAACAAATAGTAATAAGAGGAAAAGGGCTCAAAAAGTCGAAACGAGTCTTCCTGATGGTATTCCAAATATTGACTTTGGGAACGATCCTTATATTATAAAAAAGAATGAGCGAGCAAGAGCTGTCATTAAAAGGGTTGGCTTTCCTAAAGAACTCATGAACAAAAAGTAGTCAAAACCCATCTATTCACGCCCGCAGTAAGCTAGTCTTTCTGCGGGCTTTTTTGTCTCATCTCGCGGACGAAAATGGGTGTTTTAACCCATTTTGGCAATCAAGGGCTTGCTTATATTGCCGCTAATCGCGAATTCCCTAAAATTTATCATTTATGAGAAATGTCTTGATGCTGATCCTCATCTCTATTCCTGCTATGCTGGTGGCGCAGGACTTCAATTCCGTTAGGGATTCTTTATGGAGAATGGACACCACTATTATGAACAGAAAGGGCATGATTGTAGCAAATCAGTCCTTGAACAAATATATGGGCGCAAAGGTGGCCTATTATCTGGCTAGCTCCGGCGATTTATCCCTTTATAAAATGTATGCCATCTTTACCCCTTCTGATAATTCGGCATATGCAGCGTACAACATTCCCTGTATGGGTGAAGACAATCGTGTCCGATCGTTGACTACGGTTGGCGCGAACCTAAACTACGCTAACGCCATGGCTACAATATTTAGCCAAAAGAAGTTTCAGGGGAATTTAAGCCTAAGCGCAAAATGGACCCATTTCTTCCGTGGTGGCGTTTACTTCGACACGAACAAACAAGTGCAGTCAAGGATCTCCGATTTCATTATTGCGGCTTCACAAAAGGAATATATGCATCGTCAAAGGGTTATAGAGAGGGCCATTCTTGAAGGACAAATGGCAAAGGATTCTACTGAAATAATACGCCAGGTTAAACTGATTCGGCACATTGACTCAAGTTTTAGTCGCAACGCATTACACGAAATACGCGCGGCGGGATTTAAAAATTTATCAAGTGCATATCTGGATCAATTTACCTCCAACGAGGCAAGTCTCTTAGATAGCACTGGTAATCAATCTCACAATGGTATGCATGCGTCCTGGGTAACGTTCAGTTTTTTAGTGCCTGCGGTAACAAATTCTTATTCTGTGGCGGATAGCAATTCATTGGTATTTAATGACAAATCAAATTTCCCTTTTGATCTTACGGTACTTTATTCGAATTTGATAGAAAATAGGAAGAGGGGCGTGTGGTTCTTTACCTTCGAGCCGCATTTATTCTACAATAACTCAATAATGAGCGGACAGCTCACCAAATCGACACTGGATCAGTACAAGAACTATGGAGGCACCGATACCTTGAATTATCTGAATATTGCGTCAAACGATGCATATATTGGAGCCTACTCCAATTTTTGGACCTTTGCCTTAAAGGGGAAAGCAGTCTATTTTTTCCCTTGGTTGAACAATTCGATTGGTCTAAGCTTGTCGGCGGAGCAGAACTTTGGCACATATCGTCCCCTAAATCTGGTTGCCGGAATGCCATTAAAACTCTCGGGCCAGTCGGCGTCAAATCCTGTCAATCTGGAAATCCAGTTGTCGTTTAAAGACATCAATAATACAGTTTTCCCTGGGCAAAAGACCTGGGACAAGGCGTCTGTTGGCATTAGTGTGGGGTTGCCTTTTGATAGTATTATTTACAAATGAATGTTTTGGGATCGCTGTCCATTTGAGGATTTACGCGCTCAGGCTGGCGCAGGTACGACCGAATTAAGCTCCTCCATACTGATCTGCAGATACTCCGCCAGCACTTCCCGCGGCACGCGTCCCAGCATCCAGGAATGGTGCTTCAAGATCTCGGGCAGCCGGTACTTTGGCGACATCCGCCAAAGGTTGTATGCCATATCACTATCTGCAATTCCCCGCAGTGTAATGATCAGGCCGATCCTGTTATAGGCGGGATCGCATCGATACAACCATTTCAGGTCCTCTTCTGCGATGAATTCCAGGTGGGTCGGCTCAATCGCAATCATTGGTCTAAGATCTGGCGAATCAGGATCCGAGCAACCAAAAGTTATGAATAGTCGACGCTCTCTAAAGAACCGCACTATCCTGGTGCTACCGGCGGGTCCATTTTGAATACGCTTGAGAATTCCTTTTGTGATCAGAGCGACGCCGCTTTCGTAGCCGTTTTGTTGCCAATCCTCCCCGGTATCCAGGTTGATTGTTCTGACAAAGCTTATCATTTTGTCTCTTACTTCCGTCGAAAGAGGTTGGATCGCGTTCAACCGATTAATCAATTGCATAAAATAAATTTTTAAGTAAGGGCGACCCGATGCTCCCGAGCCGCCCATTTTCCAAACCATAACCCTATCCCGAGTGCTTTTGGACATCCTCTGCGAGTGAATGCAGGAACGGCGTCGGATCTTTCTTCCGGTTCCGATTGCTGTGGAGGACGTCGTAAATATTGCCAAGCTTCCGTCCGAATACCAGTTCGAACAAGTTCGCCAAAGACTTCGTGTCCAGGGGTTTTCCATCCATTTTGATTAGCTTTCGCGTGCTGAAGGCATCGATCAGCTCCCCCGCGTCGGCATTCGATCCCTCGAACTCAAGCCGAAGGCCCGCAAACGAACTCCGGCCGGGCACCCCTTCGTCCTGTAGTTGCTGCGCTCGTTTCTCCAGCCATTGCCGCGAGTGCCGCATGGAGAACAGCTTGGATACCAGGTAGCATCCCAGGGGGAAGTTGGGATCCAATATCGCGGTCATCTCGCCGGGAATGTGGTATCCCACGGCATTCCGGACGAACCATTGTTCGTCATGGTTTCCATTCCCCGCATAGTGGTATTCAATAAAGGCGGCATTTGCCCGAAAGAACTTCTCTGTTTCCTCCAGCTCGGCGGCCAGAAAGGCGGCGTGTTTCTCCCTGTCCATGCCGAACGTGTGCAGCTCTACATGGAATAGCCGGTTATAGTAAAAGAACCGACTGTAAAAGGGTGGGGCCAGGTCCCGGAAATAAACGATCTCATCCACTTTGTCCGCGAAATGATGCCCCAGCACAAAATCCTTCAGTTCGTCGATGACCGCATTGCATTGCCGGCGACTCCGGTCGAAGCGGATAATAGGGTCCGTTTCCATCGCCAGCCCGTCCAACTCCCGCTTCAACCTTTCCTCCAATTCCAGGAAAAACGATTGCATACCTAAAGAATAAGTAGATCGAAATTAGCGCGGGTTATCGGAACCTACAACGCCATTTGGCAGGAAATGGCAGCGCGATCATTTTTTCTTCGACTGGTTCGTCGCATACTCCCGTCTCACCCGGTTAAATGTCCGCTCGCTGATGTTTAGGTAGGAGGCAAGATCCTTCACCGTCACCCGCCTGGCAATGTCAGGCGCAGTTTTAAGGAGATGGTCATACTTGAATTCTGGCGTTGTACGGAGGATAGACCGATACCTTTTCTCACTCCATACATAATATTTATTGGTGATCTGCAGGCCATGATCCTTGAACTCGGGAAAGCGATTATAAATGGCATTAAGTTGTTCATGGCTGATCCCCCAGGTTTCGCAATCCTCGAGGGCGACCAGGGAATCTTCCGAAGGCTCTTGCTCCAGGAAGCTTACAATGGAGATACATACGTCCCCCTCCTTCATGAACCAGTTTGACGCTTCCTTGGCCCTATGCAGGTAAAAACTGCGCACCAGGCCTTTCTCAATAAAAAAGATTCGCTTTGCGACATCGCCCGCGCGAAGCAGAAGGTCCCCCCTCCGGTATTTTTTGCATACCAGGATGGACCGTAGATGCGCATCGAGTTCGGGGGACAGCGGTTTTAGCGAATGCAGGAAACCAAGCAATTGTTCCATGTACTAAAGATTTAAGGTTTAATAGTCGTTTGAACGTCCGAAAAGGAAATTAACCCATCGGCCGAAACCTCAAAATCTTTCCTTCCTCACTTTGGAAAAATCCCCTAAAAACCAGTACAGGTAAATACTTATCGCTTTTCCGAATTAGCCATTTGGCGGGTAATGAGCTTTCCATTCTGGCAATCCCGGCCCGGCGGCAACATTAAAACGGCTACCCTTGGGAGATAGACTAATATAACAATCGTCCTCGGAATAAATTCCGCCATTTGGCGCTAAATCTTCCCAAAATCCTTACTTACTTTGACTTGTCCGAAGATTAGCAAACCTTAAACTTTATCAGGGCATGAAACGCCTTATCCACTTACTTGCCGCTGGCATGTTGATTATTGCCATAACGCCGGGATGCAAAAAGTCATTTTCGTCCCTTCCCCTATGCAACGACTCCGCCCGCCTCATCGCGGAAGCACACAAATGGTTCCAGCTTAGCGTTGCCGCGGAGGTTCCGGCACCTGGCATTCAAGCCAACCCCAGGATTAACAGTCCGAAATCGCCGGTTTGGGATCAGGCCCGCACCTTGGAACTTTCTGACCGTTCTGTTGTCATTGTTCCGCTGCACTATAAGGCTCCCATCTATCTAATGAACCATGCGGCCAACTCGCCCCTTTTCGTCATTGACCAGGTCGCCCGGTTGGTCATCTACCGGGACAGCCTTCAAAATTTCCGGGCCGAGGTAGTCACCGCCCTGCCAGATAGCTCTTTTTCCCAGGATGCCCCGTTGCCATTCCACGGGTTATTGCTCATAGAAAACTGGAGCGGAACTCTCCTTTACCGCCTTCATTCCGACGGTCGCAACCTCCTAATCAGCAACCCCGCTCAGCAACCGTCCACCATCGCCGCCGGCCTGATCACCGAGACCTGTTATGAGATCGTCGGCTACAACTATGCGGCCGACGACCCCACCAACGGCGAATCCTGGACCGAAGACGCTGGTTGCAACGCGAACTACTATTTCGGCACCCCTTCCTCCTCCATCGGCCTTACGGCAAAAAGCTATCTCGACATCGGGGGTGGGGCAGAAGCCCCACCCCCCAGCCCGGCAGGCATGTTTACCGTCGTAAGCGGGGACGATCCAATCGCAGATATTCGCGCTTACATGAAATGCTTTCAGAATTCCGCGGGATCGATTTATCAGGTCACTTTATCTGTGGAGCAACCGGTGGCTGGATCGCGTATCCCCATATACTTTCCCCCTATTCAATTTGGAGGAGGCTTTACCATCGGCCATACTTTTCTGATATTTCAACAGACTGCCGCAAATGGTGTAATTACAATCCGCTCGATCGGCTTTTACCCAAAACAAGCCGTTACTCCCACAAGTCCAAATGGGCCGGGAATGCTCAATGACGACGAAGGACAATACTCAAATATCGGGTTGACCATAACCCTGTCAGCCCAACAGTTTATGAATATGATATCCTATGCCATAGGTAGTGCTGATTACAGTTACAATCTAAATTCATATAATTGTACCACGTGGGCGCTTGCTTGCCTTAACGCCGGCGGGATGAACATTAGCACCATCCAGGGACAATGGCTATTAGGAAGTGGAGACGATCCGGGAGACTTGGGTGAGGATATAAGAAATATGCCTCTTTCCTCAGGAATAAAGCGATATGTTACGGGTCTAGATGCTCCACGAAATGCCGGCAATTGTCAGTAAATACTAAACTTGTTTTATGAAAGAAAATGTTCAAGGATTTATGTTAAAATTTATTTTCATCGCAGCACTTGTAAATTTGTTTGGCCTTGCAAATGGTCAGACCAAGAATGCATTGAATCCAGATGAAAAGGCATACTACTCCAAATTGAAAGGGCTCTGTAACGCCCTACATGATAATAGGTATTTGGATGATTCAGTCATGCGAAAATTTATCCTGTTGGATTATGTGTTGAATGACACGTCTAAAGCGAGAATTTCCGACAGGATGGTCAAAATAAAGGGCCTACTTGTCAATTTTGGACGTTATATCGACTCGGTGGGTCTGCCCAATCTCGACGCTGCGCCTTTAAAATATTATATTAAAAATCCGAAAATTGACAGCGTATTTGAGCCTGACTTAAAAAAATCTATCCCATATATTTTTGCATACTTTAGAAAGGACAATCGGAAGAGTCCGCTTGGTTACATACTGTTTGACCCAGAATCTGGGAAAGTTGTGTCTTGGATTCTTCTGAATCAAGGAGGTGCCCGTTTTTTTTTGACCTTCAACCTTTTTTGATTTGTTAGAGCTTACGACGGAGAAGGTTATCTCAAATGGACACGCCAAGAGTGGAGGCATATGGATTAACCTCAATAACGACTTGGGCTACATTCTATTTGATTCCAAATCTAAGAAGGTTGCATCTTGGATCTTGTCAAATCAAGGTGGAACCTATTATTTCTTAACTTTTATTCTGTTTTGACGTCGCCAACTAGTTGAACAGAGATGATTTTCCCGCTAAAATATTTGCAATGAGACATGTAGTCTTAGTTTTATTTTTGTTATCGTTCTACGGCTGCGCTCGACCCATTAAAGAAAAACTATTTTCGAGCGATTTCATTAAGAATATAGACCGTATCAAAATATATAATAAAACCAGCAATAGATATATTGCTGATAGCCTCGTGATAAGAGGCAGCAGAATCCAGTCGATTCTAGCCGAGTTAAGTCATTTAAAGGACAGTAAGATCGATAACCTCAAGACCATGTCTGGCTTTTATGACATGTTCATAATTGGCAAAGACCGATCCGAGTATGAGATAGAAGTTGTTTACACTATTTATAATGGCATTGTTATAAGAGATCATTCGGGTAAAACGTACAAAGATGACGACTTGGAAGGCATAATCTTATATTATTTTAATGAACGTTGAGGTGCAACTATGAGCATAACAATATGGTCAAAATGAAATGGGCGATTACCTTGGTTATTGGTGCAAATGAGACAATAGAATCTCGTTTTAAGGACATATTTGGCCTGCTTACTGCGGGACCGCAAGAATATACATTTCTAATTTCTGACATTGAAGCATTTGGTGAGATGGGTGATCAGTTGAGTGAAAAAGCTAGTTTGAGAAGAGGTCCATTTTCTGTAAGTAAAGAAGAATTGCTGACTTTGATTACTGAACAAGGTCAGATAATAGAACTCGATCTCGAACTGTTCAATGGCCACAATTTCGAAATAATTGTCAGGGAAGGCACTTTCTTCGACGTACTTGGAGATTCAGAGTTTCCCCCGGAGAAAATTGGCGATTTTAGCGTACAAAATGTCAGGAATTTTGGCTATTGATATGGTTCTAAGCGACCGAAGCGTCTTCCACTCCATTTCACGCCATTGGTATTCCAATACGCTTGGTGAGGAAGGATATTCAGTACTTGCAAAAGAAATAAGAAATAGAATGATTGAATTAACGGACGTAGAACTGTTTAAGGATTTGACCTTTATAGAGGAGGGCGGCGAGAACTATGACCTTCATAACGAATTTGAGTGTTTTAGTTTTATGTATGATCAAGAAAGTGAGACTGTCAATATGGCTTTTAAGGAACGTAATAGTAAGTCTTTGGAGAGTGACAAAATCTGCATAATGTTTAAGGGCGTCAGTTTTTGTAAATTTGAACTTTCTCTTATTCGCTCAGAAGATTCTGCGACTATAAATAATTTTTATCGCGGGAGATTTGAGATGGATGGTAAGCTCTATGAAAAGTCTTCAGAAGGGGCGTCCTATTTTTATATCGAATTTGAAACGGGCGATAAATTTGAATTTTTTGCAAAGAAGGCAATGCTGGTGGAGATTTGACTTTTGAGTAAATTTATGAGCGATTCCAAAATTTTCCTGACATTCTTATGTGCCTCAAGGCGTAGGCAATTATATCTCCATGCCTTCACGAGGACGACGCTTTTGACAAATGCAGTATTTACTAGATTCTATGACAGCAAAGCCATCGCTTTTCAGCAGAAGAGCTTGATCTCAATCACGACGATGATAAACATAATACCTATTAGAAGTAGAATTCTGTGTGTATATTTAATATTGTTACTATAATCCTTTGCAAGTATAGAAGCAATGTCAGGGGTGAAGAAGTAACGCAAAGCTCTTAATAATTCCTTAAAAGTCTTAAACAGTAATCTGCAAAGCAGGGCTAGTATTGCTAGATCTCCTAGCAGAAGCAGAATTCCTTTTGGGCTCATATATTAATTCCCTCCTGGGAGTACTAAAATAGTTCAAAATAATTCATTATAAGTTCAAAGATCAGTGAATGGCGCGTATTGGTATAAAGGAGAGTTATAATAATAATCTTATTTAGATGCTCATAAATGAATGTCGGAGCAAACTTTTGAAGAGCATGCAACATGCTTTCATGCAAATGGGCTTTGAATTAAAAGCGAATGCGCAGGCTTTTGAGAGGAGAGAAGGAAGTTGTATTCAGACTTTCCATCTTCTTATTTTCAAAAAACCTGATGGGGTATATGTCGAACCATGGTGGTCTATTAAGTTTGGGGAAATACTGGATATATACCACAAAGTATCTACTAAAGAAAAGAAATATTTTAAGGATACCCCCGTCTTAGAAAATAGTCTAGGTAGGTTAATCGAATTTACTGATAATGGAATTGAGAGTGGAGGGAGCAAATCCATGCAGTATTTGATTGAAAACGATAAGGATATCGATATTTTGACAAATGTCATTCCAGCAAGATTTCAAGAATATGTTTTGCCGTACTTTAGCGCTAATAATTCGGTAGAGAAGGTTGATAAATTGCTTAATTCAAATCCCGGGCAGTTGTCCGTGCATTTTTGGTTGTATCCTATGAAGGCGATTATGGGACTCATTGCCGCCAAACTTGTGAACAATCCCCAATATCCGGAGTTGGCAATTATCTATGAAGAAAAATTGAGGAATGCAAACCCCGTTTATAAAACTGAATTTGAAAGACTAGAATTGCTATTACGAGAGTAAGATGAAATGGGCGATTGCGTTGGGCATTTGTGGAATTAATATAATAAATGGGTTGACTATCTTTTTCCAATGAACAATAAGGCATTTATAAGAGATACTTTTAGAGAAAAGTGTGAATTGATTAAGGCTGAAGAGAATAACTTTGAGTGAGCTTGACTGCATCTTGAATCAGACTTCGGAAGGCAAACTTCGAATATGAGATTTTTAATTGTTTCTTTGGTTGTTTTATTTCTGGTTGAGTCTTGCAAAGTGACGCCTGAATCGCAGGATAAGCCGGGTGTCTCCTTAATATGTATTCGAGGCTCACATGCCTTGTGGCTGAAAATAAATAACCCGTCAAGGAGCCGGATATTCGTCAAACAGGGCGATCAGAAAATGGGGGATCGCGGAGCCACAACAAGATACAGCAAAGACGGGAATACTATTACGCATTGGATTAATGCCGAGTATTTTGAAAAGGGAAGCACAAATGAGGCGCCGTTGAACGAATCCGGCCAGCCAATAAAGGAGAACCCTATGTGGTTGGCAATGTACCATGAGATTGGACATGGTTATATGAAGTCAGTACTTAGTTTGTCTGACAAGGAACAAGGTGGGCACACTGTAGACTTTGAAAATCTGATTAGAAATGCGAATTCTTTTGAAAAAAGAGCGTACGATGAACCTCATCCGAAACCAACAACGCCATATCCTGATGATCCTGATAATTAATATTTTATGAGATCACTTATTTTAGCAATCGTACTATTGCATCTTTGCTTATCGTGCATCGCCCAGACAAAGGATTCTTTGCTCGTTAGGATTTCAAGAATGAAAACGAAGGATACAAAACTCTTATTATATCAAGTTTATATGTTGAATGTCTCAGAGACACCAATATGCATATTGCATTCAGCCTACATCAGTTTGTTCGATAATCCACCCCAAAGACTGGCGGTATTCAAAAAGGATACCAATACTGAATTATTTAGTTTGCTTTATACTGCTAGAGACACCATGAATGACTATGAGAATACAAACGACAATTATGAAGGAGAGCCAATTCTGCCAAGACAAGTAATTGAGTTTCGAATATTGATGCCTAACCAAATGGCCAAGAAAAAATACATACAATTTGATTATATGTATCTACCTGATTTTTGTTATAAATCTTTTGAAGAGGAGATGTTTAAGAATCTCACCTTATGGCATAAAAAGTATGCAAAACTGATTATAAAAACAATACTGCCATCAAACTATCATAATCCTAATTAGCAGGGTATCAATATTTCATTTCCCGCCATTTGGCGTTTCCATCCTCAACATCTTGCCCTAACTTGCATCTTACCCGGGCTCGCGCCACCTCCCGAGCCCGCCCGGCAGCCGCCCCCTCGGTCCCACGGCCCATTTGTTTGTGTGATTGAAATGATGCTAAAAGGATAAACAATGATACCGTCTTACACGGGTATTTCCGTTAGGCTAACGCCCGCGCAATTCCAAAAATTCAAAGAGTGCGTAGCCGCATCCACCTGCCGAACCAATGCCGAATACGCTCGTAAATTGATTTTAGGCAAACCCGTCAGGGGACGCGTCTACAATGCCTCCCTCGACATCCTGATCGAAGAGCTCGTCGCCCTCCGCCGCGAACTCGCCACCCTCGCCGGCAACCCCGCACTTTCCCCGCAGGAGAAGGTTCACCTGAACAACACCCTCGCCCTCATCCAAAACAAGATCGACCAAATAGCAGACCGTGTTTGCAAGAGTAAACTATAACCGCAGCATTCGCCATACACTCGGGTACAACGAACGCAAGCTCCGGCAGGGCCAGGCCCAACGCCTGCTGGCAGCTAATTTTCTCAAAGACACGAACAACCTCACGCAGAAAGACATGCTCCGGCGCTTTCAGCGCTTGAATGGCCTGCATAGCGTCGCAAAGACCAATACCCTCCATATCTCCCTCAGCTTTCATCCCTCCGACCAGCTCGACGACCGGCGCATGACTGATATCGCCCGCGCCTACATGCAGCGGCTTAACCTGGATAAACAGCCCTTCCTCGTCTACCGTCACCTGGACACCGGCCACCCCCACATGCACATCGTCAGCAACCTGATCCAGCCGGATGGCACGCGTATCGACCTGGGCCCAATCCTCCACTATCGTTCCAGGCAATGCGCAAAGGAACTGGAACAGGAGTTCTCCCTGTCCAGATTTCACAATCGGGATGACCCCCAAGCTCAAAAGCTGCAGCCCACCGCTCCGCATAAGGTGATCTACGGCGAACCCCACAGAAAGGAGGCCATCAAAAACGTAGTAGACCACGTCATCGAAAAATACAAGTTTACCTCCCTCTCCGAATTTAATGCCGTCCTCGGCCTGTACAACGTAAAGGCCAAACCGGTCGGCGCCCGGCATGACCTCACCCAGGCGCAAGGCCTGGTCTACCATTCCCTCGATGAAAAAGGGCAGTATATTGGCCTTCCCTTCAAGGCCAGCTCATTTCCTTCACAGCCCACCATTAAGCGTCTGCAGCAGCAATTTGCCCTCCATGCGCAGGGGCAGCAGGACCAGCTGAACCAATTAAAGGCCTCCGTTGACTGGGCCCTGGCCGGCAAACCCGCGGACTGGGAGGCATTCAACAAGGCCCTGGCCAAAGAAAAGATCCATGCGGTGCCTGAGAAGGGTAGGCGAGGGGTCTGGCAAGGCTTGAATTACGTAGACACCCGGTCACGCCTCGCGGTTAGCGGCGAAAGCCTCGGCGATCGCTATACGCTCGACGCGATCAGGGCCCGTCTTGACCAGAACCAGCAGCTTAACCTCGAGCAGTCGCAAACACAACATCTTCGGCAAGGACTTAAATCAGGGATTCAATGAACGAGCAGCACCCGGATCAATCCGCAACGCAAAATTATTCCACGATCGCCCTCGCCGGGGCGCTTTCTCTCCTGTTCTTCCATTTCTACCGCTGCTGCCCCGTCTTACATGACTATGCCCGGGCCGACAAAGCATTGAGCATGCTCGATGGCATACTCACGCGCTTTGCCAAAGGGCCTTTATTTACCAAAATATTGGTTACCAAGCTCCTCGTTCTCGGCCTCCTGCTCCTCCACCTCGCACTCAGCAAGCGCAACCGCGACCCCGGGCCTGAACGCGGCCACCCCATGTACTCCAGCCTCGTCGGTTCGTTCTTATTCTTTGCATCGGGTTGGATTTTCGATGGCGCCGCTCCTGCCGATACCGAAACCCAATGGACCTATATCGCCCTTTGCATGGCTGGCTTCTTCATTTCCTGGTACGCGTTGGAGAACTGGGTCGTTCTCGCCTGGAGCCGCTTGATCAACCGCGATGTGTTCAACCGGGAGGGTTCTAGTTTCCCACAGGAGCGGCGCCTGATACCCACGTCCTATTCCGTCAACCTTCCAACCCGCTTTTTCTGGCAGGGGCGCACAAGAGCCGGGTGGATCAATTTCATCAACATGCGCCGCGGCCTCCTGGTCATGGGGTCCCCCGGGTCAGGCAAGACCCGCTTTGTCATCCGGGGCGTCATCCGTCAGCTGATCCGCAAAGGGTTCCCCATGTTTGTCTACGATTTCAAATATCCCGAACTGACCCGCCTGGCCCATGATCAGTTCATGGCGCATAAGCACAAGTTTCCGCCAGGAACCCGCTTTTGGATCATCAATTTCAGTGACCTATCCCGGACGCACCGCTGCAATGCGATCGATCCCCGCAACCTGGACAGCATGACTGCCGCGCTCGACGTCAGTCGCACACTCCTCCTCAGCATGAACCGCACCTGGGTGAACAGGCAGGGCGATTTTTGGGTCGAGTCGCCGATGAATTTCCTGGCGTCCATCATTTGGTTCCTTCGGAAAGTGGAAGACGGCCGTTACTGCACCCTGCCACACGCCATAGAAATCGCGAACGCACCCTATGAACAGCTCTTTGCCGTTCTCGGCACCCAACCGGAGGTCGAAGGGGCCCTGAACCAGTTCAGGCAGGCCCTGGACAGCAAGAATTTCGAACTGCTCGACAGCCAGGCGGCTTCGGTCCGGACGCCATTGGCGCGCCTGGCTTCTCCCGATTTCTATTATATTTTGTCCGGCAACGACGTTCAGCTGGATATCAACAACCCCGCCGCCCCCGCCATTTTCTGTCTGGGAGGGAACGCCGAAAAGCAGGAGGCCCTGGCGCCGGTGCTTTCGCTCTATATCGACAGGTTATGCCGGTCGATCAATAAGCCGGGCGGCCATCCCTCTGCGGTGATCTGCGACGAGTTCGCTACGGTCAGGTCGCCGGCCCTGATCACCACCCTGGCTACCGGCCGGTCCAATAATATCGCCACCACCATCGCCTTCCAGGACATCAGCCAGCTGAAGATGAGCTATTCTACGCAGGAGGCCGACACCCTGGTCAACATGGCGGGTAATATCATTTGCGGACAGGCCCATGGTGAAACGGCCAAACGCCTCAGCGACCGCTTCCTGCAGACCCTGCAAAAGCACATATCGACGACTTACCATAGCCGTGAGACCTCGGTCAATGAATCAGAGCGTCCCGGTACGACCATCCTGCCGGCCACCCTCTCCAACCTGTCTTCCGGTGAATTTGTCGGCATCGTCGCGGACGACCCCGATTGCCCCATCGACCTCAAAGCCTTTCACGGCCATATCATTGGCGACGAAAAGGCGTTAAAAAAAGAAGACGCGGCCTCCATCCCCCTCCCGCTGGTAAACAGGGCCACGCCCGAAGACGTGACGGCCAATTTCCACCGTATCCGCCAGGAGGTCCGCGACCTGATGAAAGGCATCATCTCCCGCCTGGCTAGCGACCCCGAATTCTCCGGCTAACTCATTATTGCATTAAGTTTGTTCCTATTTTCGTGGATCATTCACCGCTATAAGCGAATCGCATGAACGTACAAGAACAGATCACAGACTATATCGCCGACCAACCCGAACCAAAGCGCAGCGAGTTGCAAGAGCTGCACCAGCGCATACTCCGGGTCTTACCCGGTTGTAGATTATGGTTCGACAACGGCAAGAACAGCGAAAACAAAACGGTGAGCAACCCCACCATTGGCTATGGGTTTTACACCATAAAATATGCGGACGGAAAGACCAGAGATTTCTTTCAAATCGGCTTGAGCGCAAACACAACCGGGATCTCCGTTTACATCCTGGGTCTCAAGGACAAGACATACCTGGCCAAAACCTATGGGGAAAAGCTCGGCAAGGCGAGCGTGACGGGGTATTGCATCAAGTTCAAAACGCTAAAGGACATTAACATCGATATACTGGAGGCGGCTATTCGATACGGAGGTCAGGATCATTAATCTTTCAAAAATTAGGAAAATATGCGTTGGTCATGTGCCGTTTCTCTCTTTTGCGGGATATCCCTGCTGCTATCTGGCAGTGGATACGGGCAAACACTCGGTCCGGGGAAGGAGGCATCTACTAAATACCGGGTATGGATAGGCGCAGGGGCGCGCGTGGAAGAGAGTGATCAGCCCCCGCAGTGGCGGGGGATCCGCGCCGACGCGCGGGATATATTAAGTGCAGACACGCTCTGGGAAGCAGTATCCGGCCACACACAAATCGTCCAATTTCCTCCGGGCAATATCGAGCGGGCCAGGGATGCAGCCCTGCAAAAGGCATTCAACGATCTGGCGCGCCGGCATATGGCCCTGGCCCTGGGAACCTCGCTGTTGGTCAGATCGGATCGTTGTGCATCAAACACAGAAGCCTACGGCAGGCCGGAAGACCTGGAGAGAGTGCTCAAAAAGATTCAGCGCAATGGCGGCCACTTGCAATATATTGCTATGGACGAACCATTCTTCTTTGGGCACAGGTATTCGGGACCGGGGGCATGTCATGATTCTGCGGTGGAGATTGCCCGCGAGATTGCAGAGAACCTGAAGATGGTCAGGAGCATATTCCCCAACGTGAAGGTTGGCGATATCGAGGTGACCGATGGTTCGGGCGACTGGATGAGCCAGTTGGTCGGTTGGGTGGACACCTATCGTTCGGTGGTAGGTGAGCCGCTGGCCTTTCTACACGCAGACGTGGTTTGGTCCGGTCCGGCCATGTCGAACCTGGTACACCTGGCAACCCAACTGAAGCAGAGAGGAGTGCCTTTCGGGATCACCTACAACGCCGACGAAAATGCGCGGACAGACAAGGAATGGACCCAAAATGCGATCAGTCATTTTACGGAGATTGAAACCGCCCTGGGGATACAGCCCGATGACGTGATTTTTGAGACCTGGACGCCTTTACCCAGCCATATGCTGCCGGAAGACCAGCCCGGAGCCTTCATGAATATCCCTTTTCAGTATATCCACAAGCGATCATCCCTCACGCTGACACGAAACGGCAATTCCATCAAGGGTAGGCTCACCGATTTACAGGGAAACCCGTTACCCCGTACCGGAGTGACCATCGATGCCATCGACGCAGCCGCCCGCATGGGACTTACCCCAAGACAATTGGCAGCCGTCGTTCCCATCAACGCAGCTTCCGCCATTGTCGGCATCCGGGCCAATACGGAGGGAAGTTGCGTATGCTCCGGAGACGCAGGCGCGGCCGTCGGCCGCATCCGCTACCGCGAACAAGGCACGGGGCGCCAGGTGGATATTTCTCCGGTGACTTTGCCGATACCTGACGCCCCTCCGGCTATCCGCAGCTTCTCCCTCACGAAGGACAAAACCTTCGCGCCCAATCTCAAACAATTTCCGGTGACAGCAGGCAAAGCATTCACGCTCGAGGCTCCGATAATGGCCACGGCTGATGGCGACCATGCGGGATATGTCATGATCGTTTTCCAGGACAGCTCCGGCAAGGGCATCCAACGGTACAACCTCTGGTTTACCCCTTCCTCCGTCAGGCTCGACAGCCTGATAACGGATGCGGACGGCCGCTTCAACCTGGAACTCTCTCCAACGGTTATGGCCGCCCATCCTGACCTCCGTGCTTCTTTTGGAGGCAACCGGGAATGGCGGCCGTCGATGGCCTTCCTACCCCTCTCATCTGGGGATGATGAGGCAAGGATGCCCGCGTTGATCCCTTTTCGGCCAATTTTCCCGTCGCCTGCTGAAGAAAAACCCCTTGTATTTTTTGGTCCGCGCCCCGACTTCCTTCCATTCTTTAACAATGAAAGGGCATGGGACGAAGGGGTAAAAGAATGGAATAGTGCAGCGCCTCATATCCAGGTCATTAAATTTAGTACACAGTACCTGGTTGCCGTCCCCGACTCTGTATTGTCGAATATCGTACAGGATCTGCACCAAAAACACATGGGACTGGGATTGGAGAGCCTGGCGACGAACTGGTTCCACGAAACTCCCTGTGGCGGCGGAATCGAAGGCTATTCCGATCCGGGATCCGCCAACACGATCGTTTCAAAGCTGTTGAAGGTGGGTGGTTCTCTTGACTATATTGAAATGGATGAACCATTATGGTTCGGGCATTATTATATTGGTAAGAACGCCTGCAAAAGCACGCTTCAGAACCTGGCGGCGCGTGTGGCAGTTATCATAAAGATCTATACCGCCGCATTTCCCGGCGTGGTAGTGGGCGATACGGAACCTTTTCCTGCGGTAAGCAACCAACCGAACTGGGAGACGGACTATGCGGCTTGGGTGAGGGAATTCCACAAGGCGACAGGTACTGCGCTGTCATTTTTGCACCTGGATTTCAACTGGGGCGACCCGCATCTGACCACCGGACCGCCGCACAACGATCTCAATCCGGCTGTCATTCAGGATCTGGCGAAAAAGGCGGCATTTACAGCGCGGAGCAATGGATTACAGACCGGGGTGATATACGATGGCGCCGGCGGTCCCAACTCAGATGCTCAATGGATGCAGCAGGCCCGTACACACATGCAGATCGTAGAAGCATCCGGGATCCACCCCGACCACGTGCTTATAGAGTCTTGGGACAAATACCCTGCACGTTCATTACCGGAGGCTGATCAGAATGCACTGATCAGTCTCATCGATTTCTATTTTCAGCGCTATAAATGAGGTCCAAATGAAAAAGACAGTCCAATTACCTATCATAAGTGCTGCCGTGATCGGCAGCCTGGCCTATATGATGGCCGACACCATCCACGAATGTCTGGGCCACGGCGGGACCTGCCTGCTCTTAGGCCATAAGATCAGCTTGCTCAATTCAGTCTATTTCAGAAGCAATACGGGGAACTACCGGGTCGATATCGGCGGCCCCATCGCCAACCTGATGGCAGGCGTTTTGATCTATGCCCTGCTGCAAAAAATGCGGAACCTGTCATTCTTTGCAAAATGGTTGCTGCTTCATGCCATGGTATACAACCTATGCTGGTTTTCCGGCACCATGCTGGAGTCCATCATCAAGTCAGACGGCGATTGGTCGCACGCGGCAAATGAACTGAACCTCAGCAGTCATATTACCCATTGGCTATTGCTTCTCGTATCGGTCTTAAGCTACATGGTCTTCTTTAGGATGACCAGATCCTGCCTGGTTCAACAATTTCAAACCTCTCCCTATTCGAAAAATCAGCTCCTTCTATACCCTTATCTGTTTGCCGTCGTAGCTTCCTTTTTTGCAGGCCTTTTCTTTGCCGGCGATAGATGGAATACCGCCATTGGCGGCGTTTTGGAGTTGGTCTCCTCATTGCCTCTTTTGTTCATTCGATTTAAACCAGGTACCACTTCAGGGGCTCATCCCCGGCCATTCAGGGTTTCTTATATAACGGCCGCGTTGATCCTGTTCGTCGTATTTTGTTTTACGATGGGCAAAGGGATCGTTTTTACTTAGCTAATGCAACATCTGTTCGATTAGTTGCCGAACACAAGCTTAAGCAACGATTGCACGACGCTGACAAGCAGCGGCGACGCGGCAACCAGGGTACCCTGAAGTTTGCTGAAGGGGTCCTTTACCAGGTCGGTCAATCCGCCCGACTTGTTATCGGCAGAAGCTCCGCCACCCCCGGTGGATGGCGCGGGCAGTTCCAGCTGTATTTCACTGAATCGCATTTTAACCGGTAAATAGATCAGCAAGAGTACAACCGTATACAAACCCCCATAGAGATAGACGGAATCGGTTCCGGCGGGGCTATATCCCCAGGTGACTGACAATAGTCTGACAAAGCCAAGACTATTGACCGTGCCATATAATGCTCCGGTACAGAGCACCATCAAGGACAAGATCACCGCCGAAAGAACAAAATACTTGTTGAAATAGCCCACCAGCCGGTCAAAATGGCCCCGAATATCCTCTTGCTCATCCTCCATGGTTTTTAGCTTCGTTTGTTCCGCATGAGTTCCCGATGCCGCAACGGTCTTTAGGTCAAGGCCCAATTTCGCCACGGCGTCGCGCTGCTTCTCAATATTTTGCTCCCGGATCTTTATGCTTTTTACAAAATGGGGTAGCATGGACGCCGTATGGATAAAGCCTGCCAGGCAGCACGCCCCCGTGAAATAACCGATGAAATTTACGATGCGCATCGACCAGGTAAAAGTCTGCATGAAATACAAACTCTTTACGGGGATCTCATCGTCAAAACTGTATTTTAGGATCACGTTTAGGATGATCAACCCAAAAACAATTCCAAACCACGACAGAAGGAATTTGTATTTAGAAGCCCCTTCGATATATTGCTCGAATAGCTGATAGACCTCTTGTCTGATCAGGAACGCCGTGACCAGCGCAATCCCGCAAAAGCTGCAAAAAACGGCGATCAGCAGTACCCAGGCTCCCACCTGCGGATACTTGGCCATGAACTGCGCATTGGTCGGAAAGTTGGAGATCTTTAGATTTGCTGAAAGAGGATGTATTAATAGTGTAGATCCCGATCCGGGAACCCTGATCCAACCGTTCACCTTGGTTAGCCAACCATATTTCGCGGTGCTGAATTCATCTTCCCAGCGTCTTGGATCATCAGGGCCAATCGCAAAGTGCAGCCAGCCATTGAGTTTCTTGTTTACCACGGTATCCGCCAGCCCGGCATCCGCTATTTCGGCTAGATAGCCATCAAGCAGGACGATCGTCTTTTTAGCATCCTCGATTGACGAATTCAGTATGGTTAAAGAGTCGGCAGCGGCCTTATTCTCGAGTCGTGCCTTAAGGTTCGCCAACACGTGGTGCATGGAATCGTCGAGGAAACCCACTGCTTCGGCGGCAACGTTCTTCCCCGAATAGTCCACCTCATGAAAGGCTGAAACAGACGAACGAAGGGGAAACCGCAGTCCGCCATAGGACATGGCTATCAGGCCGATAAGCAGCCCCGCAAATCCCGCGAGTGACAGCCCGGCAACCCGAAAATCCGGTTTGAACTTGCCGGAGCTGCTGGTTCTGGCGGGGCCTTTACTTTTTTTCGTCATACGAGATTTGCCAAAAGTTAATTAATTCTCCTATTTTAGTCTACCGTAAAAACACGGTATTTTCCAATGCAACCCCTCATCCACCTTAATGCTCTCCTGATCGCCGGCCTCCTTGCACTGGCCCCGTGTATCACCAGGACTTCTCCTACTGATCAACGATCAGCCACCCGGCAAGATCCGCTCATCGGCGACTGGATCGGTACCTCGATCTGCCAACTAAAGAATTCGCCTTGCCACGATGAGAACGTGGTTTTTCACTTTTCGCCCGCCAACGTGGCCGACCATTATCGGGTTAAGGCCGACAAGATCGTAAACGGCCAGCCGGACTTCATGGGAGAGTTGGATTTCCTCTTTGACAAGGCAACGCAAACGCTCACCTGTGCTATCCCATCCGGCACCTGGGTGCTAAAACGGAAACAAAGCCATATTGACGGCACCCTGACGACGCCCGACAACATCCTGTTCAGGAAATTGACCCTGTCAAAAGTTCAATAAAACACGGGAACGTTCTGGAAACTGCCATGGCTGATCGATATCGAACCCACAGCGCCATACGTATTAGTCGGATTACCGGCCGAGACCAGGGGCGTCAGGCGCCCCGAAAAAGTTCCGCTGATATGGCCATGCTGGTAGGAGGTCACCGTAAAGCTCATACTGTCGGTCGCGGCATATACATATTCACTCTGTCCGTTGTAGGTCAAAAAGTACATTTCGCCGTAGATCCCTGTGTAGGTATATCGCCCCAAGGTTAAGCTATCGGTATAAAAAGTGAACGTAATTTCTCCCGAATTGCTGATCCCGTCCAGGTTATAACCGGTCGATTTCGTGCAGCCCAGGGTATAGTAATTCGGGTTCTGGCCATCGGCATTGGGGACGGATATATTGACCGCATTCCCATTCAGGGTATAGCTTAACGTGGCCGTGAGACCGCCGCCGTTTTGTCCCCCGGAATTCTTTGAACCGAGCATGGCATCTGGGATCGACTGCTTTAAGCAGGAGGAGAATAAGGTCAGGGCGCCGGCTAGTAAATACCATTTCATGATCGACGATTTTAAGAGACCAACGCGCCTAATATCCTGCGCTCCGCTTTCCGAAGCGTATGAACCGCGAGATACCCAGGCTGATAAAATTGTTGGAGCCGCCATGATCGATGACCGTTTCATAACGGAGGTTTAGATCGAAGGGGGCGTTCCACCAGTTGAACAGATAGCCGCCCCCCGCGGCAAAGACGACTCCATGGTAATGCAAATTGACCTGCTGCCCGTTAACGTCATGCAAGGAGGTGATGCCCACCAGGTTGAACCCGGCCTGCGGCTCCACATAGAACCCTTCGCCGCTTCCGTCCAGGGTATACCGGTATCCGGCTTTCAACGGGCACATGATGGTGCCGTCGGCGGTCCCATAGCCATCATTCAGAAAGAAGATATCGGCGCCCAGTTCAAAGGTCAGGTCGCTGCCGTCCGAAACAGGGAACCCCGTTTTTACAAAGCCTCCAAAACCCATTGAATAGTTGCTGGTATTCTTTCCAACCAGTTTCATGACCCCTATTTGCGCATGGGCCTGCAGGATGGTTACTAGTAGGATAACCGCGGTGAGAGTGCTTTTGCTCATAAGATGTAAGCTTCGAAGGGGGCAAATATAGCCCATTTGTTCAATATCCATCCGCGCAGATAATTGGAAGTTTTTCTGTGGGAACCCGTATTACTTTGTATAAGCGTGTAAAAGACATTTATCCCGCTGACCTAAACACATCATTAACTTAAATTTGCTTGTCATGAGAACGAAAAATTTCTTTCTCCTGGGGCTTATTTGCTCCATCGGATGCTATTCCTGCCAAAAAAATATGAGGGATTCGGGCGGAGACGGCTCCGCGGAATTCCTTTCGCACAACGGAAGGGATGGGTTTCCAAACAATCACCCCAAAAGCCTGACGAATGGGTCGATCGACACCATTCAAAAAGGCTTTGGTTTCACGGAGGGCCCCGCCGTTGACAGACACGGCAATGTGTTCTTTACCGACCAGCCCAATGACAGGATCTACAAATGGAACGCAGCAACCGGTAAGGTATCGTTGTTCTTGCAGGGTACCGGTCGCGCCAATGGAATGGAATTCGACAGGGAGGGCAATCTCATCGCATGCGCTGACATGCACGGGGAACTCTGGAAGATACGTCCCGACGGCAGTCATACCGTAATGGTGAATAATTATAATGGCAAGCTATTGAATGGGCCCAATGACGTATGGATCAACCCCTGCACCGGCGGGATCTATATCACCGACCCGATATTTCCCAGGGATTATTGGGACGACTCCGATCCGCGCAAGCAAGCCTGGGAGCCGACCCACTCTGAACAGGCCGCCACGGGCAAAGGGGGGCATGTCTATTACCTGGCTCCCGGCAAACACAAATTGGTTAGGGTAACAACAATGCCGGAATGGAATGCCGACACCTGGCCGAACGGCATCGTAGGAACGCCTGATGGCAAGAGGCTCTATGTGAACAATTGGACCTATGACGGCACCGGCAAGATTCAGCTTTTTGATATCAATCCCGATGGGACACTCTCCCATATCAGGCCCTTTGTAAACAACGTGAACTTCTGCGACGGCATGTCGATGGATGAACTGGGCAACATCTACGTCAGCGGCGGGGTAGGGGTGAACGTCTTTGACCCCCAGGGCAATAATATCCTCACGATTAACACCGGTGGCGGCAGCAATAACGTTTTTGCCGGGGAAAATAATAAATTGCTGTTCATGACGGGGCCGACGGATAGGATTACTTCGACAAAAATGAACGTAAAAGGGGTAGAACGATTTTGGTTCCCGTTTTGACCTCTTTTCCGTAGCATTGCCGTAGCGCCGCCGCCACAACATTAAAAATAGCCGTAATGAAAAAAATAGCATTAGCCTTAGTTCTTCTTTTCCCTTGGGTTGTCAACGCACAAAATGCAAAGATCAAGATCGATGCCGAGAGGAGCATCGGCGAGATTGACCCTAAGATCTACGGGGTTTTTATGGAGCCGATTCAGATCAGCGGACGCCGGGGTCTTCCCGATTCGCCCCGCCTGAATACGCTCTATGGAACCCTGTATAATCCGGCTTCCCCGCTGGCCGACGAAAATGGCTTCAGAAAAGATTTCATCGAGGCGATGAAAGAATTGAAAGTGACCAACATGAGATGGCCGGGCGGCAATTTTTTAATGGGCTATAACTGGCAGGATGGCATCGGCCCGAAAGACAAACGTCCGGCACGCATCAACATGGCCTGGGGTGGGATCGATAGCAACCAGGTCGGAACGGACGAATGGTTTGCGTTGAACAGATCGATGGGCACGGAGAACGTGGTGGCAGTAAACCTTGGATTGGGCAGTATTCAGGACGCGGTGTACTGGGTGGAGTATTGCAATTACCCCAAGGGCACCTATTATTCGGAACTTCGGGCAAAGAACGGCCATCCCGCGCCATACAAGGTGAAGATATGGGACCTGGGCAATGAGGTGGACGGCAAGCCCTGGGAATTGGGTCATAAGAATGCCGAAGATTATGTCGAAGTGGCCAGGGAGGCCGCTAAAGCCATGCAGGCGGTCGATAATAGCATCGAACTGGTGGGTTGCGGCTCTTCCTGGTACAGTCTGAATGAATGGGACAACTGGAATCGCAAAATATTGACCGGGATAGGAGACAAGATTAAATATCTGTCCATTCACAGCTACTGGGAAAGTTCGCCGGATTATTACACGCACATGGGAGCAGGGGCGAAAACATTTGATGACCGGATCAGGATCACCGCCGGGGAAATCGACGCCGTATCCAAAACCCAGGGATTCAAGAATCCCATCTACCTTTCAGTGGACGAATGGGGCGCCTTTGGACGCAACTTCATGAGCGTATTGCCGGTAGCGCAATCCTTCAATGCGTTTATCAGGCATGCGGATGTGGTAAAAATGGCCAATTTCACCACGCTGACTTCCTTGTTGTCCAACGACCCGAAGAAGGGAACGTTCAAATCGCCGCTATTCTACGTCTATAAGGCCTATTCCAACAATTGTCGTGGAACGGCAATAGACACCTATGTGTCCTGCGACACCTTCGGTACGGAAAAATACAGGGGGATCCCGTATTTGGACGTAAGCGCTACCTATTCAAAGCAAGACCATGCCGTATTTATCAATGTAGTGAACAGGCATAAGGAGAAGGCCATTACGGCCGATATCACGAATACGTCGGGAACGGCAACAGGCAAGGCCGAAGTCAGTGTTATTGCCGCAAAAGACCTTCAGGAACCGTTCACATTTGATAAACAGAATGAATATGTGCCCGAAAAGAAGGCGGTGGACGTCAAAGACAATGCACTGTCGTACAGCTTCCCTCCACATTCGTTCACCCAAATAAAAATAACCCTTCGCTGACCGTCCGCTGACGGTTCATTCGTTCTTTAGATTCTTAACCGGGTTCGCCAGGGCCACCCTGATCACCTGGATACTGATCGTGGCAAAGGCGATGACCAAAACCATCGCGGCAGTAAAGGCGAATACCCCCCAGCCGATGGGGATGCGGGCGGTAAATCCCTGCAGCCAGGTATTCATGGCCATCCACGCAATGGGACAGGCGATCAGCACGGCCAGGGCGACCAGCTTCAAAAAGTCTTTGGTCAGCAGCGCCACCAGGCCGGGCACCCCAGCGCCCAGCACCTTGCGGATGCTGATCTCCTTGCTGCGCTGTTCCGCGCTGAAGGAGGACAGGCCGAATAGGCCCAGGCACGAGATCAGGATGGCAACCAGGGTAAAATAGTTGACGATGCGGGATAGCCGCTCCTCGGACGCATAATTACGCTGAAAGTCCTGGTCCAACCAGCTGTACGTGAACGGCTCCCCCGGGTTCAGCGCATGCCAGCTGCTTTCTATCGAATGCAGGATCGACCGGACGTCCCCCGCGCCGACATGGGCGACGGCATAGTTATAGTGCGCCTCGGCATTCAAATAGAAGGCATATGGCGTGATGGGCATATGCAGGTCTTCATAATGAAAATCCTTCACGACCCCCACGATCTCATCCGCATGGTATATTCCCTTATAGACGCTGAGTAGTTTCTTCCCAATGGCGTCCTGTGGAGAGGCAAAGCCGATCTTCCGGACAGCGTCTTCATTGATGATCACATGGGCGCCCGTATCGGAGGCAACATATTCTTTGGCGAACAACCTTCCGGCCACCGGTTTGATCCCCAGGGTGTTCAACCAGTCCTCATCCACATGGTTGATCCGGACCATTTGCCCGGCGCTCACGCCCTGGCCTTCTTTGTGGAAGTTATCGGACCCGGCATTGGCGATGCCCGGATAGTAGGCGGAGGCGCCCACGGATAACACCCGGGGATCCCTGGCCAGCTCTTTCTTCAGCGACGGATAAATCCGCTTGGCTACCTCGCTCCGCAGGGGAATGACGAGCTGACGGTCTTTTGCAAAGCCCAGGTCGGCCCCCCGGAGAAATCGCATCTGGCCCGAAATGACGAAGGTCATGACGATCAGCGTGACGGCGATCACAAACTGGAAAATCACCAGGCCCTTGCGCAGCGAGACGGCCGCCAGGCTATTGGAGAACCTGCCCTTCAGTACCTCCACGGGCAGGAAGCTGGATAAGTAGAACGCCGGATAGCTGCCGGCCAGCAGGCCGGCCCCTACAGATAAGCCAAAAAAGAACAGGAGCAGGCTGCCGCACAGGCTCGGAGACAACGCGATGCTTCGCCCTGTCAACAGATCAAAGGCAGGCAATAGCAGGATGACGAGGACCAGGGCGACGACGAAGGCAATCCCCGCCATCAGCAGGGACTCGCCCAGGAACTGTCTGATCAGCCCGCCTCTTCCCGCTCCCAGTACCTTCCGTACACCCACTTCCGAAGAGCGCCTGGAAGAACGTGCGGTGGAGAGGTTCATGAAATTGATGCAGGCGATCAACAGGACGAATGCCGCAATGGAGCCCAGGATATACAGGTAGGTCACGCTTCCCGATGGGGTCATTTCCATCATGTCCGCATGTAAATGAATGTCTTTGACAGGCAGTAAAAAATCTATCCTGCCCAGGCCGGCTTCCTTGAAGTCCTTGCCGGCATATTTGTCGATGAAGGCCGGGAATTTCGCTTCCAGCTTTCCGGGGTCCGCTCCGGGCTTCAGCAGCAGGTAGGTCGTGTACAAATTGTCGAACGCCATATTGTTGCCGTCGCTCCGCATCCGGTCTTCGATCGAGCCGCCATAAAAGGAGATCATGAACTGGGCATCGATATGGGATGGCCTGTCATTCGGTTTGAACACCCCCGTCACGCGGCAGTCGTGAACGCCATTCAGGCTGCTGCTGATACGGATGGTCTTGCCCACCGCCGGCTCCCCGCCGAAGATCTTTGCGGCCAGCTCGCTGGAGATCACCACCTCGTTGGGTCCGCTCAACGCACGGGAAGAGTCCCCCTCCGTGAACTGATAGGTGAACAGCGAAAAAAGGGAATGATCGGCCGCACTGCCCCTGGGTTCATAGAACGAACGTACGCGGCCATCGGGTTGGGTAATTTGAAGAAGGGTCTGGCTTTCGCCAAAGAAACTGAAGGTCATCATCCTTGCCGTCTCCTCGATCTCCGGAAAGTCTTGCTTCATGTTCCGGGCCATCACAGCCGGCGACGCGGGATATCGCTCCTGTTTTCCGTCGGTGACGAATAGTCCGCCTACCTGGTAAAGCCGTTTGACATTCCGGTGATAGGAATCGTACGCTAATTCATTGTAGAGATACAATACGATCAGCAGGCAACAGGCCAATCCGACGGACAAGCCGAAGATATTGATGAAGCTGAATGCCTTATTCTTTGTCAGGTGCCGCATGCCTCAATTTACTCCCTTTTTCCCGCATGACCTACCTCTGGTCATGCCTCCGCCGCCGCAACCGCCTTCTTTTGCGGCATCCCTTTGCCTTCATTGATGAGTTTGGCCAGGCTGTCTGTAAAGTACTGGTCCCAACCTTTCACACACATCTCGTAACACTCCACCTGAGGCGCGAGCCCGCCATGCGTGAAGTCGATCCGGGTACAATTTCCCTCTGCTGACAGTACAAAGATCATCTGCGTATCCTTCCATTCCTTGACGTCGGCAAGCCAATGCAGGTGGCAGTCGGTCACATACCATACGACCTTCTTCTCGGGTACGGATTCGACGATCTTGATCGTAACGAAGTCCGTTCCCCAATGGATGGTGAACTCATCGCCCTGCGCCTTCGTAGGGCCTTCGATATTTTCCGTCCACCAGGCGGCAATGTCGTTAATACAATGGAAAGCCTTGTCGGTGGAAGCCTTGACCAGGATGCTGGCCGTATAATCTGGCTGTTTCATGAGTTTAGTTTTTGATTTTATTATCTAATAATGATTTTAATTTCCCGAGTCTGGATTGCCAGAAATGATCGAAATAATTGATCCATTCCTGCAGCTTTTCAAACCCCTCCTGCTTGAGCAGGCAATGCCGTTCCCTGCCGATATCCTGGATCGAAATGAACCCGGCCCCATGCAGGATTTTTATATGTTTGGATACGGCTGGCCGGCTCATGTCAAAATGTTCGGCCAGGCTGTTGATCGTCAGGCTGTCTTTGGACAGCAGCCGCAGGATTTCTCTCCGGCTGGGATCCGCCACCACCTGGAATACGTCAAAGGGTTGTTGTTTCACGGTTTGCCACATTTAAGAGTTCAGCGATCTTATGCATATTTTTGAACCATCCGCCGTCCAGCGCCGAGAACATGCCCAAATGGTCGAATCCTTTGAAGGCGCCATGTTCCAGCAAGAGCTCCGTTCCATTATCCTTCGGCACCAGCTTCCAGGTCACGATCGAATCCAGCTCGATCTTGCCGTTGCCGGGTCCGGACTTCCATGAATAGCTTAGCGTGTGATGCGGCGCGATCTCCAACACCTTGCAATAGACGATGCCGTCGAAATCCAGCTGCGGCATGGGCTTGGTTTTAAATTGAAATTCGTGGCCGATGGTGGGCTTGAAGTCGTTCGGCATGAGCCAGAGCTGCATTAGATCGGCCCGGGTCAGATATTCCCAGACCTGCTCGGGCGGGTGGGGAAAGAATAATTGGTGTTTGATGCGGTCTGCCATAATTAGTAACTTTTAGGTTACACAAACCTAAGAGTAACTTCTGGGTTACGCAAATTTTTTCCGCTTTTTTTTAAATTATTTTTTGATCCTCCCAAACTGCCCGCTTCTTATCACTTGAACGACCTAGTTCTTAATAACTTGCACCGAGGCTTGATTGGTCTTGACGATATAGGTTCCTTTTGGCAGGCCCGTAATATCGATGGAGTAAAAGTCATTGCCAAGGGCAATCAGGCTCGATCCGGCTAACACATTTTGCCCCGTAATGCTATAGAGCCCTGTAATTTTTTCTCCCGGACCTGCGGTCTGCACATAGAGAATATTTTTCGCCGGGCTTGGGAAAACCTGCAGCACCCTTCTATTGCCGGCATTCACTTTCTGGATCTCGGAATAGGTCGCACGCCCGTCGAGATCGACCTGCTTCAGCCGGTAATAGAGGTCGCCGGCAACGCCGGGGATCGGATCGGTCGCATGGTAATTGATAACGCCGTTCGAGTTGCCCGCCGCTTTCACCTTGCTCAGCGATTGCCACCCAGTGCCATCCGCGGAGCGTTGCACCTCGAAATAATCGCTGTTGCTTTCGCTGGCAGTGGCCCAACGGAGCATGACGGAACCATTGCCGGCCTCGGCGGCGAAGAAGAGGAGCCGGATGGGTAAGGGCGTGGTCGCTGAATTGATCGTCCCGATCGTAAACCGGCTGTTATTGGTCAACGTGGTTCCGGGTACGGCCGAAAATTGATACACATTACCGCCGACAGACGTGGCGCCGCTGATCGCGGCGTCGTCATTGAACAGGCCGTTATTATTGGCGTCGATCAGCAATCGCAGATCGCTGGCATTGACGGTGCCCAGGCCGGTCAGGTCGAAGCGCATGTCGACATTGCCCACATCCACATCCGCGGTATTGGCGGCATTCCGTTCGCTGACACGCCACACCCTCGCAAACCGGGCTTGAATTCCCGCGGGCACGTCGGTGGTATTGTTGGCCGTTGCCGCCGCGCCATCATTCCCCCAGAACAGAAATTCATTGTCCGTTAGTGTCGAAGGGTTCAATATTTCTACCATGCCGGTGCCTTTGGCATCGGTACTCATATTACTGGCATCGATGCGCCCGATCCCTGCCACATCGAAGGCATAACCGCCATTGGCGACTGCGCCCTGGGTATAGACGGTCCCCGTACTGAGCGGGATGCCATATTTTGCAGACAGGTAATTGTCGATGATGATCCGCTCTGCGGCATTCAGGTTGGTCCCGAAGATCATGAGCTCGGCGATATCGCCATGAAAATGATAGTTGGCACTGCCGTCTCCAATGGAGGCCAGTCCCAGGTTATTGGACGATTGGGGATTGTTGGGCGTCGTGATCGTGGCCTCCGTGGTTCCATTCGCGTTGACGGTGGTGCCATTGGCGACGCCTACCTGGTAAATGATGGACGTAATGACGCTCCCGCCCACGGGATAAATACCGGGTATGTTGGAAGTCGGCCCACTTCCATTCGATACCAGGCTCGGAAGTCCGCTGGCGTCTAGTAGGAAGCGGTCCCATCCGCCATTGTCCTCTCCCCATACTCCACCCGAATTGGCGATCAGCGGGCTGTACACGGCAATAATGGTCAGGTTGGGGTAGGTGCTGGAATTGATGCTGAGATTGGTATTGACCAGGTCCGGACCGGCGAATCGTATGACCGGACGGCCATTCAAAGCGGCGGCGATCCATTGTGGCGCGCCCACGATCGTGTTGGTGACATTATGCCCGGACAGATCGGACCATGCGGTGATCGGCGATGTGCCCGTCACACCCTGGCTCGCATCGACCCAATAGATCAGAGAGGAGGTTCCATCCGTCTTGCCGATACCTGCGGGACCAGATTGACCGATGCAAAGAACGGGAACATACAGGCAGAGGGCGGCAATGAACATTTTCATAGACAATGGTTTTATTCCTTCAGCACCTTGCAATATCAGAGCTTTTTAACGATCGTAGGAAATTTCTGAAATTTTTAAGTGTATGCACTTACCGATATCCCGGAATTCGGGGTTTTATTGCTAATTTCCTGCCGTTAATCATCAAATATGCCACACATCAATTTACCCGAAGGATACCCGGGCATCCGCAGCTTGTTTATGTACAGCCCGGACACGGCCCTGCCCTTGAACAATCTCGTGCAGACCCTGCTCCATGACCCGGCAACCTCGACGCTGACGCCCGGCGAGCGGGAACTGATCGCCACCTACACCTCCAGCCTCAACGATTGTACCTATTGCGCCAACACGCACGGGGCCATTGCGAAATACCAACTAAACGGAGATGACCACGCGGTGAAGGATCTGCTGGCAAAGAACGTGGACAGCGCGCTCGTGAGCGAAAAAATGAAGGCCCTATTGCATATTGCCGCAAAGGTCCAGCAGGGCGGAAAAAAAGTTACGGAACAGGATATCGCCCGTGCACGTGACGAAGGCGCAACGGACAAAGAAATTCACGACACGGTGCTCATCACCGCGGCCTTCTGCATGTTCAACCGATACGTGGATGGCCTCGCCACTTGGGCCCCGGATGATGCCTCCGTTTACGATGCGATCGGCAAACAGCGTGCATCGGAGGGCTATATGACAAAGCCATTCCTCGTCAAATGATCATCCGCCAATCCGTCGACGATGCCTATCGTTTAGCCCGCATCGGCAGATCGAAGCTACCATCC
>JAUZNZ010000038.1 GCA_030706735.1 Bacteroidota bacterium
CGGCCAAGCTGGTCTCTCAGTTCGTAAGTGATAACAAGTTAAGTCTTAAAGAGTTGGAAGAGCTGCTCCAACAGATCAAATCATCCAAAAACAGCCCTCAATGAGCCTGATCCTCGCCTACCTGCTCCGGATGACGCTGGTCTCCGGCCTGATGTACGCCTACTATTGGTGCTGCCTGCGCAACCGGTCCTATCATGGGTACAACCGGTTCTTCCTGCTGGGGATCACGGTGGTCTCCCTGGTCCTACCCTTCGTTAGCATCCCGATCCTGGACGCGGTGGCGGCCGGAGCCAGCCCTTCGGCCATTGCGGCGCTGCATAGGATCACTGCAGGGGCCTGGGATGAAGCGATCACGCCTGGACGCCACGGCGGATGGCTGGACGGCTTTTTAAACGGCAGGACGGCCAGCTATAGCGTCTATGCGCTGGGTATGGGGGTCTTCCTGGCGGCCACCCTGGCATCCCTCTTTACGATCTTACGAATTTGCAGGCGATACCCCGCCCAACGGGTCGATGGCATACGCATCTTCTTCACCCGGGAGCCCGGAACGCCATTCTCCTTTCTACGGAGCATCTTCTGGGACGACCGGCTGGTAATGAACACCCGGCATGGCCGGCAGATCTTCCGGCACGAGCTATATCATGTCAGGCAACTCCATACCCTGGACATCCTGTGGCTGGAGACGCTGCGCATCCTGTTCTGGTGCAATCCCTTTTTCCACCTGATCCGCAAAGAGATCAAGGCGATCCATGAATTCCTGGCCGACCGGTATGCCACATCGGCGCGGGGTGAACGGGCGGCGGATGACGAGCCGGCTGGGTATGACGGTCACGCTTATGCGGAACTCCTGGTCTGGCAGGCGGCAGGCAATCCTTCTCCCGCCTTTGTGCACTCATTTTTTAATACTCATCTTAAACGTCGTATCATTATGCTTACCCACTTAAGGAACACCCGTTCCGGATATTTCAGCCGGATCATGGTCCTGCCGCTCGTCTTCCTTTTATTCTGCGCCTTTGCGACCAGGCTCACCAAGCTCACAAGGGCCGCCGGATCGCACGTGCTGCATCCTCCGACCGCACTGACCGTTGTCATCGACGCCGGACACGGTGGCTTCGACGCGGGCACCGTCAGTCCCAGCGGAGATGCGGAAAAAAACATCGCGCTGGACATCGCCAAAAAGATCCGGCAGCTTAGCCCCGCTTATAGCGTGCAGGTGTTGATGACCCGCGACCGGGACGAAATGGCCGGCAACAAGACCACGATCCCGGATGGCCTTCACTATCGCACGGACTTTGCGAACGAACACAAGGCCGACCTGTTCATTTCCATCCACGTCAATAACGGAGGCACCCCGGACGGGAAACCTGAAGGGATCCAGGTCTGGACGTCGACGCAAAATGCGGCGGCGCAAAAAAGCGTTGCGTTGGGATCGGCGTTGATCGATGAAATGAAAAAGACCTATCCGACGGACGACGAGATCAAACAAGGAGGCCAGGGCCTCTGGGTGCTGAAGGCCGCGTCGATGCCTGCGGTCCTGCTGGAGTGCGGGAACATCCTCAGCGCCAAAGACCGCGCATTTATCGTGAGTGGGCAGGGCCAGGAGATGGTTGCCCGGAGCATCTTGCAGGGCATTGTGCACTATGAAGAGAGCATGAATGCCGGCGACACGGGCGCCCCCGCCCCGATCGCGCCCGTACCTTCCGTACCTGCGCCCGCCGTGAAGGGTGCGCATCCGGCTGCACCGCATATCGCGCCTGCTGCGGCTTCGACCGTTGCTCCGGTTACGCCTCTCGCTCCGGCTTCGCCCAGGGTAGGCATCCCCGCACAGCCTTCCTCGGCGGCCTCGATCGATCTGGTTCCGGTGGCTGCTGGTCCAAGTGAGGTGGCTCCAGCCGCAGGGGATCAGACCACGGAGCAAGATGAACCGGAATATCCCGGCGGCCAGGCTGCCTGGATCAAATACCTCATCGCAAATGCCAGGTATCCGCAGGACGCGGTGGACAAAAAGGTCGAAGGGAAGGTGATGCTGCGTTTCCGCGTCGACGCCGACGGCTCGGTCAGCGATATCCGTGAAATAGGAGAAGATCCGGGCCACGGATTGGGCGCCGAGGCGATACGCCTGGTAAAGGCCAGCGGCAAATGGCTTCCCGCCGTCAAAGGGGGAAAGCCGGTCGTTGCCTATAAAATACAGCCGATCCTATTCCTCCTGAATAAAAATTGATTGCTGCGGCGGGCGGGAGCATGGCTCAATAAATGATCTCTTCGTCCCCCGCCTTGAGCAGGAGACTCTTGCTGTCGGCCGCTTCCACGCGGCCGATTATTTTTCCTTCGATACCGAACCGTTCGGCCGCGGCGATGACGCGGCCGGCAGATGACTCGTCGGTAAAGACTTCCAGGCGGTGGCCCATATTGAAGACCTGGTACATTTCGCGGTTGTCTGAACCTGACGCCTGCTGGATCAGCCGGAAGATAATGGGCGGTTCGAACAATCCATCTTTCACGACGCGGAAATTGCCCGGCAGGTACTTCATGCACTTCGTCTGGCCGCCGCCGCTGCAATGGATGAGACCGTGGATGCGATCGAATTGCTCTTCCAGCAGCGTCTTCAGCACGGGCGCGTAGGTACGGGTCGGGCTGAGGAGCAACTCCCCGATACTGCCCCCCCACTCTGCCTGGTCGGTCAGGCGGTACGGGCCGATATAGGTGACCGATTCGTCGAGCGAGCCATCAAAGGACTCAGGATAACGAAGGCCGTACTCCTTGCTGAGCGTGTCGTGCCGGGCGCTGGTGAGGCCATTGCTGCCGATCCCGCTGTTATAGGCCGCCTCGTACACTGCCTGCCCGGAACTAGCCAGTCCGACGATCACGTCGCCGGGTCCGATCCGATCATTGGTGATCAGCTTTTTCTTCGGCCAGCGGGCCGCCATGGTGCCGTTGACGGAAATCGTGCGGAGCAGGTCGCCGGTATCGGCCGTCTCTCCGCCCAGGTATCGGATACGAACGCCGAAGCCGGACAGTTCGTCGAAGAATTCCTGCGTGCCGTCGATGATGGCGCCCAATACGTCACCGGGGATATTTCTTTTGTTGCGATCGATGGTGGACGAGAAGAGAAAATTATCGTAGATGCCGACGCAAAGCAGGTCGTCGAGGTTCATCGCAATGGAGTCGCGCGCGATGCCTTTCCAAACGGAGATGTCGCCCGTTTCCTTCCAATATAGATAGGCCAGGATGCTCTTCGTCCCCGCGCCGTCGGCATGCATCAGGTTCACCCAACCCTCGTCGCCTCCCAGGAAATCGGGATATATTCTACAAAATGCATTCGGGTAAAGTCCCTTATCCAGCTTCTCCGTCGCCTTATGAACTTCTTCCTTCTGCGCGGAGACCCCGCGTTGCGAGTAAAGTGACATAATGCGCGAAATTAATGATATTTGCCGTCATTATGCACGTACACCGAAACATCGACCGCTTACCTTCTTTTCGCCGTGCCGTCATTACCATCGGGACTTTCGACGGCGTGCATACCGGGCACCAACTGCTGATCCGCCAGTTGAAAGAGGAGGCGGCGCGCATCGACGGCGAAACGGTGATCATCACCTTCCATCCCCATCCGCGCAAGATCATCCGGGGCAATCCGGGCGCCTTGCAACTCATCAATACGCTCGATGAAAAGATCGGGTTGCTGGCGGAGCAGGGGGTGGACCATTTGGTCGTGGTGGATTTCACGGAACCTTTCTCACAACTGTCGGCGGAGCAATACGTGAAAGATTTTTTGATCGGGCGATTCCATCCGCATACCATCATCATCGGCTACGACCACCAATTCGGGAAGGGCCGCCAGGGCAATTATCTCTTGCTGGAAAAGATGGCCCTCTCCGAGGGGTTCGAGCTGCAGGAGATCCCTGCCCACCTCTCCCATTCCCTCTCCGTCAGCTCTACGCGGATCCGCGAAGCGATTCTGAACGGCGACATGGATCTGGCTAATGAGCTGCTGGGCTATCCCTGGTTTTTTTCCGGCAAGGTGATTGAGGGGGACAAGTTGGGCCGGACGCTGGGTTATCCGACGGCCAATCTGCAAATCGCAGACCCGGAAAAACTCACCCCTTGCGATGGAGTTTATGCGGTGGAGGCGGAAATCTGGGATGGAGACGCAGGGGGGTCAGGCGCGGAGTCGGCTGGTTCGGGAGACGTGGGAGCGGCCGGTTCGGGGGACGTGGCGGCGGCCGGTTCGGGGGGCGGCTCGGGGGACGCGGGGGCAAGGCTCAAGGGCATGATGAATATCGGGTTCCGGCCGACCGTTGGCGGCGTCAGGCGCCTGATCGAAGTGCATCTATTCGATTTCCATACGACGATCTACGGCAGGGAATTGCAGATCATTCCCCGGCAATACCTTCGGGGAGAGCAGAAGTTCGCGGGACTGGACGCCCTAAAGGAACAATTGGCCAGGGACGAGGCGCAGGCCAG
Organism: Bacteroidota bacterium; assembly: GCA_030706735.1. Lineage (GTDB taxonomy): Bacteria > Bacteroidota > Bacteroidia > Chitinophagales > Chitinophagaceae > Puia. Next base: position 4,462 of record JAUZNZ010000038.1, read on the forward strand.
GGCCTTGCTCGGAGCGGAGCCCCAGGCGCGCTAACCCATAATTTTTACAGTCATTTCCTTCAACAGGGAGGCATCCTCCGCCGGAGCGCTATTCACCCCTACGCTACGGAGGTTATAGGCATGCAACAGGAGCAGCGTGCTCTCGACGCCGGGGTAGTCATAGTTCCGGGCAGCACTGAGGTAGTCCTTGACGAAGAACGAGTTTACCCCGATGGCTGCGGCGACCGTCTTTTCGTCCCGGGTGCCCTGGCTATGCACCAGGTAGACCTTGCTGAAGAAGTTGTAGAGCGAAGGCAGGATCAGCTGGATGGGGCCTGCCTTGGGGTTGCTTTCAAAATACTGGATGATCCGGATCGCCTTGGCCTTATCCTTTTTGGCGAAGGCGTCCTGCAACTCGAACACATTATATTCCTTACTGATCCCGACGTATTTCTCGATATCGTCCTCGGTGATGCGTTCGCGGCCGGAGAGGTTCACGAGGAGCTTGTCGATCTCGTTGTCGATGCGGTTGAGGTCGTTGCCGATATGGTCGACCAGGAGGAGAAGGGCTTTTTGGGTGATGTCATACCCCTTGGAACGGATGAGCTCACTGGTCCAGCCGGGCAGTTCATTGTCGTATTTCTTCTTGCTGGTGAAGAGCTCGGCCTTCTCTTTCAGCAATTTCGCCAGGCGGCTGCGCCCGTCCACTTTTTTCTCTTTGTAAGAGACGACGAGCACGGTTGAAGTAAGCGGCTTTTCAATGTAGGGCTCGAGCTTGTCGATATCGCGCATTTGCTGCGCCTCTTTGAGCAGGACGACCTGTCGCTCGGCGAACATCGGGTAGCGCCGGCAGGCATTGATGACGGCGGCCCAATCCGCATCCTTTCCATAAAAAACCGTTAAATTGAACCCCGCCTCCGCCTCGGTCAGGATCTCGTGTTCGGCGTATTGGACGAGCTTGTCTATATAATAGTCCTCCTCTCCTTCCAGCCAGTAGACGGGCTTAAATCGTTTATTTCTCCAATCTCCGAGGATTTTTTCTACAGACACCAGGCTTTTTGCCGCAATATTACATAAATCTGTGCCAATCAAGCCCCCAACACAATAAAATGAATTTGGCACGGTTTTAGACAAATGGGAGGATAGGGCTAAAAACCAGCTCCCAGAGGTTAAAATTTTAAAACTTTTGAAAAACAATAAGCTATGAGCACGACAACCAACTACCCATCAGCAACCCCCCAAAGCCAGCCACCCAGAAGAGATTATAAGAATCTCGTCATCGGATTGCTGGCAGCAGGCTTCTTAGGCACCTGGGGTTATTTGCTCTGGAACAACAACAAACAAGAGCAAGTTCAGACCCAACAACAAGCGCAGATCACTAAGGTAAGCGACGAAAAAGGCCAGTTGCAGAAGAATTTCGACGATGCACTGGTAAGACTGGATTCACTGACCGGCACGAACAACAAGCTGCAAGGCCAGTTGTCCGAAGGACAGACCCAGATCGCGAAATTGAAATCGAATATCCGCGGCATCCTGAGCAAACAGCATATCACGGAAGCTGAAAAGAAGAAAGCCGAAGAACTGATCAAGGATTTGAATGACAAGATCAGCAATCTGGAGCAGCAAGTCGCACAGCTTACCCAGGAAAACCAGCAGTTGAACGCCGATAAGACGCAGCTGACTGCCGACAAGGAAAAGCTGACCACGGACCTGTCTACGACCACTTCTGCCAAGCAGGACCTGGAAAAGAAGGTTGACGTTGCTTCGACGCTCAATGCTTCGAACATCTCCATCACCCCCATGCACGAAAAAAGCGATGGCAAGGACAAGGAAACGACCACTGCCCGTAAAGTAAATAAACTGGTTATCGGTTTCGATGTGGCCAACCGTATCGCACAGACCGGCCAGACGGACGTATATGTCTGCATCACCGGCCCCGATGGCAAGCCGATCTCCGTTCCTGCCCTTGGTTCGGGTACATTCACCAGCCGCGAAGATGGCGACAAGGTATATACCGCCAAGGTTCCCGTTGATTTCGAACAAGGCAAGACCAAGTCAGTACAGTTCGCCTGGAAGCAGAATAGCCAGTTCCAGAGAGGCGTTTACAAGATCGAGATCTATCACAATGGATTCAAGATCGGAGAAGGCAATGCAGAATTGAAGAAAGGCGGAATCTTCGGTTAGTCGAAGAACCCATCAGAAATAAATAATACACTTGAAAGACACCCGAAGGGCCTCAGCGATGAGGCCCTTCTTCGTTGGGAATTCAGCTACTTTGTCAACGGTGAATGCCGCTCAAATTGAAGATTTGAATATCGCAGATAAGATAATTGCCAGTTTTTCTATCGCAGTCCTATTTGCCTGCAGGACTGCGAAGCCAGCAGACAATGCATGCATTCAATATAAAGAAGGGAAATTTGTTCACTATCTGTATAACAATTCAGGTCTCGGACACTGGCACAGCGCGATTATTTATATTGACAGGCAGATTCAGTTGAGACAGAAATGACTAACTCCCCTATTGTAGATACATTTCGATATAGTTTACGTTGGACAAGCCCTTGCGATTTTCAGCTAACATTTATCTCTGCAAGCGTCACCTCTGTTAATACAATGGTCAAACAAATGGGAAATAAACAGCCTAAATTTAGCATCGTCGGCGGTACCGAAGAATACTATCTACAGTACGCCAATAAGTTAAAGACCGTAGACACGATATGGGTGAGGTGATTACAAACAGCCAATTCCAGAGAGGCGTTTACAAGGTCGAGATCTATCACAATGGATTTATACCTTGACCCGCCCCAACTTGAGGTCACAAATTGTGACCTCATAACAGCGCCCTGAGCGAAGCCCGCCCCGTGTGGATGACTCTGGTCGTGCCGGCCTTGCGGCCTTCATACTGCAGGTTCAGTTCCAGGTTGCTGCCCAGCCGCTTGGTGAAATCGAGGCTCCAGAGATAGTTCTTGCCGGGCAACAGCCCTTCCAGCATCGTGTAGGCGACGGACGAGGTCGTCACCGCATTGGCATCCTTGACCATATAGGAAATGCTGCTGACCGTGAATTTCGCCTGAACAGAGGTGCTCTGCACGATATTGTATTTGAAGTCCGAATTAAAGGCGCCGGAGGTATAGTGCTGATCGCCCAGTTCCGGCGCATTCATCTTATAGCTTAGTTTATAGCCCAGGCCGATCCGGAAGTTGGCGCCGCGGGTATAGGACAATGCCGGCTCCAACGAGAATTGGCGCAGGTTATAGTTGCTACTATCGAAATTGGAGCTGGATTCGAACAATTGATTGGAGCCCTGCCTGAAGGTCGCATTCAGGGCAATCGCGCGGGACATGTTCACCCGCGTGCGCAGCATCCATTCGTTCAGCTGCTTGCTTTCATACCCATAGGTCAGCAGGGTCTTCGCCCCATTCCGGGTATTGCTGACGTCAAAGCCCCAGTGCGGGTCCGACCGGTTGAACGATACGGTGTTCACCACGATCAGGTTCCGCGTGATCAGGGAGGTATCATCCAGCGGCGCCTTGAAGGGGTTCAGCTCCAGGAATCCACTGGCCTGCTGCTTTTGGGTGAGCTGCATGGAAGCCTGGAGGGTGACCCGGGCCAGGAACCTGCCGAAGGATCCGGCCTTCATCGGGTTGATCAGCGCCTTGGGCGTCACCGTAAAGCCATAGTTGAAGGTATTGTAGTTCGCCTTTACATACTCATTGGTCGGCGTGAACACCTTGATGTACTGCGCCTGGTCGGAGAATTGCGCCAGCACGAATTCACTAAGCTGCTGGATGCCGTCATGGTTCACGTCGATCCAGGCATATTGCCCTGTACCGGCCGGCACCTGCAGATAGGTATAATTCTTTTTCTGCTCCTGGCCCGCGCCCACTTCATAGAGCATGTTCCCTTTCAAAAAGCCTTTCCATTCGTTGACGATATATTCGGCGCGCCCCAATACGCTGTTGTCGGCCGTCTGCGTGGTCAGGTCCGAACGCAATATCTGCAGGTTGCGATAGGTCGCCGTGATGTGGAACTGGTCATGCGGGTTCTTAGTCAGGTCGGCGAAGAAATTGAAGGTCTTGCTCCGATCCCCCTGGATGAGCGAATGCCCGTAGGCGTAAGAGTTCGCGCGGGTCGAGAACGTGATCCCCCAGCGATTGGGATCCTTGTCGGGCGATCTCAGATAGGCCTGGACGTTTTGAAAGGCATAGCTGCCGGGAGACAGCGTGTCGGTGGCCTTGTCGCGTTTCTCATTATCCTCGAGCGAATAGCCGGCCCCGATCGTATAATTCTTCAGGAACGGGAGCCGTTTGGAGATGTCGATCGACGGGCGGAGGAAGGAGCCCTTGTAGCTCGAGCTGTCGCTGGTGGTGAGGCTGACCTGGTCGGCGATATGGAAGGTGCCGATCGTATGGGTATGGCTGAGGATATTGCGGATCCCCACGAAGCTGTTGCCCCGGTCATACCTGTCGATCTCATACTTGACGGAATTTTGCTTTTTATCGCTCAGCAAGAAGGCGGCCGTGTAGATGCGTTCGTCGGCTGGTTGCACAGAGAGGCCCAGCCCCCAATCCCTGGTGAACTCCACGGGTCGCAAAGGCTCCAGGGGGATGAAACTGGCCTGCACATATTCGTAGCCGAGGTTGGAGGTCAGGTTCAGGCCTCTCGCCGCTGCGCCGAGCGGATGGGTATGGGTGAACTGGAACTTGGCTGCATAGCCCTTGTCATTGCCCTTGTCGATCGAAGACAGCGTGTTGACGTCGTACCGGCTCTTGGCCAGTTCGGCGCTGAACGCCGTGTTCTTATCGATCTTATAGTCGGCGCCGACGGTCATGACGGTTTGTGTCTTGGGAGTGACCAGGAACTGAGCGGCCTCATAAGAACCCTGCATGACCCCATTGACCGGCGCCACCCAGACAAATACGTTTCCGTTGACGCCGTTCAGGTCGGGCACATAGTTGCCATAGCCGGCGCCCACATTGGCGAAGGCCAGGTTATAGAGCCTGGCCGACGGATCGGCGGAAAAAATATAGATCGAATCGTGCACGAGGACGCCCGACGCATTCTTATAGGTCGTATCGGCCCGCCGGTACAGGATCTTGCCGGTCGACGGAGTATCCAGCGTGGCGACGGGAAAGTAGGCATGCGCGATGCTGTCCCCCAGCCTGCTCAGGAACTTTTGCTGGTCCGGGTCGAGCGTCTGGTTGATGGGTGAATTGCGGGAGTCGCTATTGCTGAACAGGCCGACGCGCAGCTTAAGCCGGTTGTCGATGGTGGCCTCATTGGCGAAGTAGAGGTTCACGTTGAGATAGTTCCGGTCCGCATACTCGAATTCGACCTGTATCCTGGCGTCCTGGGTGATCATGCGGTTGGCCGTGAACGTGACTTCCCCGGTGTTGTAGTTGATGACATAGTCCTGATCCTCCCCGCGCTGCATTAGTCTGCCATCGATATAGACCTTTTCGGTGCCGGCCAGCACGATGAAATACAGTTCATTGCTGGCGCCCTGGAGTTTGTAGGGCCCCTGGTTGCCCTCCTGGCCCTGGAAGATATTGCGCGTGAACTTGCCCTTGGCGATCGCGGCGCTGGCCAGGCTGTGGTTACTGACATGAGGCCCGATGGAATTCGTCGTTTCGAAGCTGGCGCCCTGCAGCCGTTTATAGAAATTCAGGAAATAATTTTGGTTCTGGCGCAGGTCGATATCGCCCATCGAGAGCGCCCAGGTCCGTTTGGAGAATTGAAGGAAGATCTTGTCGAATTCATTCAGGTTGGCGGTGGTGCCATCCGGCTGGATCGGAATATTGTTGTCCGTGATGGCCGCCGAGATCCGGATGCTATCGGCGAGGTATCCGCTGATCTGCAGGTTGAGGTTCGATGTGACCACGGCGTCCTGGCTGTTGCCGAATGAGATGGATCGCCCGAAACTGCCGTTGTAGGTGATATTGCCGAAATTGAAGAAGTTGTCCTCGCCCTGCCGCGATCCGTTATTGAATACATAGGGCTGCACCAGGAAATAGTTGGCGATACTGTCATGGTTGAAGCGCCTCGAGGTCGAGTTCAGCCGGTAAGGAAAGGTTCGGTACTGCACCAGCACGCTGTCCAGGTTGGGAGAACGTTTCCAGGCCAGGGTGCCGTTCACCCAATCCAGGGTATACGCACTGTCGGGAATGCCTGAAATGGAAAACGCGCCGGGGATGAGACTGGTCGAGTCGATCCGAAAGAGGCCGGCCCTGACAGGAATGTACCTGCGATGGAGATTTGACAACGGTGCCGTCGGGCCCGTGCGCCTGGCCGTCGTCGGGGGATGCGGCGGCGCTTTGGAGGTGGGGAAGCCGGCGGGACGGGCGGTATCGCTGAGGTGTCCGGCGTCACCCGGCCGCGTGGAGGGCGCAAGCAACCCATCGCGGGATCGCCTGAGGGAGTCGGCCCGCAACGCGTCACGGGATCCGGGAAGGCTCCCCAGGGTAATGGGTGTGAATGGAACGCCGCCGGGACTGTTATACAGCGAATCATAGTTGGCTTCGGGCTTCGTCGAATCGGGCCGTGCGCGAGAGGAATCAAGGCGTGGGTGCGCGCTGTCCTTGCGTGCAGAATCGGGTCGGGCATGAGCGGTGTCAGGCGGAGGGGGCGGAATAGGGTTCTGTTGAGCCACTGCCATGCAGCAGGTACCGCAGCATACCAGGATAAGTATAAGCAGTTTCAGGATCAACAACCATCAGTTTTTATTAAAATGCCGAAAACGGGTATTTATTGTATCAAATAAGACAAAATCAGGAAGTTATGGCTGCGTCCGCACAATAACAAAAATTTTGGCTTGCAAGGCTGCAACGCTATCTTTCGGGTACCTGTCATGAATTGATCTAAACACGCCTATGAACAGAGTTACCCTGCATCGCCTCATCGTCCCCACCCTGCCTTTTTTCCTTGTCGCCGCCTGCACCACCCCGCAGGCTTTCTATAGCAGCCCCTTCAACGGCAATAACGGGGATTACCAGACCATTCCCCTGGTGTCAGACAGCGTCAGGTCCGCCACCTACGCGTCAATCGCTCTCTGGTCCGGGAACGCCAACACGCACGGTCACGACTACTATAATGCCTTTCATATGGGTATCTCGAGGAGCCATAACCTCGGCGTCATCCAGGCCTGGTATGGAGCGACCGTGACCTGGGGCGGCTTTACGCTCGGCCATTGGGATACCACCGGCGCATCTAACAATAGCTCCGGCATCAACTTCGGACCCCACCCGGTCAAAGCGGTCAACTACCTCAATTCCCTTGTCGGCACCTATTATTTCGGCGGGGAAGGATTCAACGGCGGAATGAATGCGGTCATGCCCTTTGATGGCGGCGAGTGGCGATTTATCGGTTTCGAGACCTCTCTCAACCACGAGATCGGCAACTACCTGACGGTGCGACAGAATATGCCCGACACGGTGGCGACGCTGGATGTGCGGAGTGACTTCTTCGGCACGCTCGGGCTGACGACGGAACTGGTAAGAAAGACTAACACGGGACAGTTTGGTTGGAGGTGGGGGGTTGGTTGGGCCATGGGCCGGAATTACAATTTCCTGAATATCGCAGACAACGGCACGCATGTCGGAGGGTACGGCTATATTGACTTCGCCTTTCACTGGACACTGCACCGGTATACCGGCTTTTTCCTGATCAATACGGCGACGAAGGCCAACGCATTTCATCTGGGTTTTAATATCCGGCTTTAGGCCGCGGAAGGATGCGGCTCAGACCCGCGACAAGGCCGGCACGCGGTACATGTCCTCGCGCAGTTGCTTCACACGCGTGTCTTCGAGGTATTCGTCGAAGGACATGAGCCGGTCGATGATGCCCGAAGGCGTGAGCTCAATGACGCGATTGGCGACCGTCTGGAGGAAGGTGTGGTCATGTGACGTAATCAGCACGATCCCCTTGAAGTTGCTCATGCTTTCGTTGAAGGCCTGAATGGATTCCAGGTCGAGGTGGTTGGTCGGTTCGTCCAGGATGACCACATTGGGGTCCTGCAGCATCATGCGGCTGATCATACAGCGCACCTTCTCTCCGCCGCTGAGCACGGAGGTCTTCTTCAGCACCTCGTCGCCGCTGAAGAGCATTTTGCCAAGGAAGCCCCGCAGGAACGGTTCATCCACGTCGGTCACATGCGGAGGCACAAATTTGCGCAGCCAGTCCATGAGGTTCTCGTCCTTGCCCTGGAAGAATTCGCTGTTATCGTTCGGCAGATACGCTTTGGTCACCGTGGTGCCCCATTCGAACTTGCCCTTGTCGGCCTTCAATTCGCCATTGATGATATCGAAGAAACTGTCAAGCGCGAGATGATCCTTGCTGACGAAGGCGATCTTATCCCCCTTGTTGATGCTGAAGGACACGTCGGTGAACAGGAGGCGTCCATCCTCGGCGGTCTTGGACAGCTTCTCGACGTTGAGGATCTGGTTGCCGACTTCGCGAAGCTGCTTGAAGATGATGCCCGGGTAGCGCCTGTTTGAAGGCTGGATGTCTTCGATGGTAAGCTTCTCGAGGGCTTTTTTGCGAGAGGTCGCCTGCTTGGATTTGCTGGCGTTGGCGGAGAAGCGGGCAATGAACTCCAGCAGGGCCGCGCGTTTGTCCTCGGTCTTCTTGTTCTTGTCGTTGATCTGTCGGGCCATCAGCTGGGAGGACTCGTACCAGAACGTATAGTTGCCCGTAAAGATCTTGATCTTCTGGCGGTCGACGTCGGCGACATGGGTGCAGACGCCGTCCAGGAAGTGACGGTCGTGACTGACGACGATCACAATATTCTCGTAATCGGCCAGGAAGTTTTCCAGCCAATTGATCGTTTCCACGTCCAGGTCATTGGTCGGTTCGTCGAGGATCAGGATGTCCGGATTGCCGAACAGGGCCTGTGCCAGGAGCACGCGCACCTTCAGGGCGCCCGGAAGCTCCTTCATCAGGAGGTTATGCAGGGATTCCTTGACGCCCAGGTCGCTTAGCAGCGCCGCCGCGTCGCTCTCTGCCGTATAGCCCCCCATTTCCCCGAATTCCGCCTCCAGTTCCCCGGCCCGGATGCCGTCGGCCTCGGTGAAGTCGGCCTTGGTATAAATGGCGTCGCGCTCCTGCATGGTCGTCCACATTTTCTGGTGGCCCATCAGGACGGTATGCAAAACGGTATGTTCGTCGAAGGCAAAGTGGTTCTGGTTGAGGACGGCCATGCGCTGGCCGGGGGCCATCTCGATAGAGCCCTTGGTCGGTTCGATCTCGCCGGCCAGGATTTTCAGGAAGGTGGATTTTCCCGCCCCATTGGCGCCGATCACTCCATAGCAATTCCCTTTATTGAAGGTCAGGTTGACCTCATCGAATAATACCCTCTTTCCAAAGGACAGGGTCAGATTACGGACGCTGAGCATGAGTACAATTTATTGAAGGCGCAAAGGTACGCTTTTTTGGGCGTAATCAGGATGCGTTTTAAGGGCATTGAGGGGCGGGCGCAGAGGGGGGGCGGTGGACAGGCGGGGCGGAGCGGCGGCGAAAAGGGGGCGCGGGCGCGATGAGGGCGCGGCATGGAGGCAGTGAGGGGGCGGTAGCAGGCGGCAGGGCGTTGAGGAGCCCGCACGGGGCACTTACTTACTAGTAAGTAAGTATAAAATTACCTTTATTTTTCCCTATTTGTCCGCCGTAAGCCCGGAAATCGCATACTCGGCATTCAGCCGGGCGATATTGGTAATGGAGATCTCTTTAGGGCAGACGGCCTCGCAGGCGCCGGTGGCGGTGCAGCTGCCAAAGCCCTCCTTATCCATCTGGGCGACCATATCCCGGACACGGGACTTGCGCTCAGGGCCGCCCTGCGGCAGCAGGGCCAGGTGACTTACCTTGGCTGAGACGAAGAGAAGGGCCGAGCTGTTCTTGCAGGCGGCCACGCAGGCGCCGCAGCCGATACAGGTGGCGGCCGCAAATGAGGTATCTGCCTTATCTTTTTCGATGGGAATGGCATTCGCATCGACGGGGTTGCCGGTATTGACGGAAATATACCCCCCTGCCTGGATGATGCGGTCGAAGGCACTCCGGTCGACGACCAGGTCCCGGATCACCGGGAAGGCATTGGCCCGCCAGGGCTCGACCACGATCGTGTCGCCGTTCTTGAAGGCCCGCATATGCAGCTGACAGGTCGTCGTCCCCTGCCAGGGTCCATGGGGGCGGCCATTGATATACATGGAGCACATGCCGCAGATCCCCTCCCGACAGTCATGGTCGAAGGCGATCGGTTCCTTGCCCTCATGCACCAGGCGCTCGTTGAGCACGTCGAACATCTCCAGAAAGGACATTTCCGAGGAGATATCATTGACGGTGTAGGTCTCGAAAGCGCCCCTGTCGTCCTTGTTCTTCTGCCTCCAGACTTTCAGGGTGAGGTTCATCGTATAGTGTTCCATTATATATTATATATTTTCTATATATATTTTATTCGTAGCCCTAATTAATGAGCCATTGGTCGCATGAACTATCCTACCCAATCTTACATATTCAGGAAGATTTGAAATCCTTGGAACGTCTCCGCTTCCGACAATTCTTGCATCCAGTTGAAAGTCTTGAAATTCTTTCCTTAAATAGTCGATTGTGCCTTGAATTTGCCTAACCGCATCAATTAGTCTCGTCCCCTTAAGTTCTATAAATATCGCTCTTTGAATACCCTTATCATCTACCTTCATCAGATAATCACAACGCCTTTCATTGTCCTTCTGAGGTAAACATTTATCAACTTTAATTTTCGCGATATTAACCTTTGAGGTATTGACAAGTCTGTAGCATTTGCCATTTTCTTCTGCAACACAAACCTGTCTCTTATCAAAATACTCAAGACAATCTGGTAGTACTAAAGTCATTTTTGAGAATATTCTATATTCAAAAGGGTATTAAATCTTTCATTTATTATCCCGGAAATCTCATCAATTCTGTCAGCCTTGATTAGATTTTCGCTGGTATCGAAAATGTCTTCGCAATATCCGTTTGGCTTGAGAATATAAGCAGAAACTTCTTGAGGATCAAGCCAATACTTTTTATCAACTACATTCTCTACTTTAATACTATTTGTTTGGCCCACTTTGTATGCGAACAATGAGTTATTGATAGAGGTCAGAACATAGGGACTGTGAGTTGTCAGCAAAATCGAATGCTTAAAATTAGCAACATTATCTACCAAGAATTCAATAAGCTTGTTTTGCGCGTCGGGAAACAAATTCTCTTCCGGCTCTTCAATTATAAAGGTTTTCCTCTTCTTTCTGATTTCGGTATAGTACTTTAGCGTCAGGATTATCGGTATAGTCGACTGATATCCAGTTGCCGCATTATACATGCTATAAAAAGAACTTTCGTCATTCTTTCTAACCAATCCTTTTCCCCTTTCATTTCGGTAAGTAACATCAAGAGGCCCAATATCAGTATCCTTATTGAAAGTTTTCAATATTTGATCGAGGGAACCTAATTGAACAAAAAGTGAATCAGATATATTTTGAATGCCCCCCTTCCCTATTGAAAAAATAGACTGCAAACCTCTTTCAGCTGGCAGATAAAATGGATTATCCATGACTCTACCAACCTCATTTTGATAGAAAGTAGCAGGTATTAATCGAGATCCATAATCGGTAGCAGAGGTCGGGTCCGATGGTAATCTCAGTTTGCTCGCTTCCGCCAAAAGAATCTTAAAGTCTTCTGATTTAGGTTCCAAGTACAAGTTAATCGGCAAATAATCTAGCTCTCGACTAATTTCTTCAGGAACAACAGCACAGGTAGCCTGTATAAGGTAATTCGGACAATCATAAGATATGTACGTTTCTCTATTGACAAACTCGAGTAACCCCCAAGACATCAAACCCCTCATGAAAGACTGCTCATACTGATGTTCTTGGACTATGTATGAAAAATAACGACATATTGAAAGGATTTTCGCAACAGTACTTTTACCAGTAGCATTCTTACCAATTAGAATATTAAATCTGCCAAATTCAAGTTTAATGCTTTTTATCGGCCCAAAATTCTTTATGACTAATATTTCCTTCAATGAATGCTTTTAAATTATCTAAATTGAATCTTACCGTCTCTTCAGCCACAACGTACAGGCTATAGTCATCGCTTTTTCTAATTATTTTATTCTTAATGGAACCAATATACCAAGTATATCTACATGTCCATATTTTCCTCTTGGTTGAGACACACTTTGCTCATTTTTCTATTCAACGCTGATTCCCCCGGAATCAGCGTTGAATACACTTCATATTCGTCAAGGACTCCAAATACAATAACGGTATCGAGAACTTCATCGACATCTCCCAAAATTTCGTTCGGCGCAGAAAGCGCCGGGATATTTGCCCGAATCATACATCACCCCCATTTCAGGCCCTCTACTAATATACCGCAATCCACTTTCAATCCCGTCTTTCCCCGGCAATTGATACCTCCTCACCAATGTCCGATATTACAACCAAGCATTATATTAAATTCATTTACAATCACTTATAACTCCGCTGACTCGGGTGGGCGACCTCGAATTCGAGGTTCTCCTTGTGCAGTTCCCATCCGCCGCCGGGCGCGCTGCCGGCACTCCCCCCGGGGGCGCCACCACTGCTGCTGCCGCCGTCATTCTTGAATTCCCAGGCCGATACGAAGCAGAAATTGTCGTCGTCCCGCCGGGCCTCTCCATCCTCGGTCTGCATCTCCTCGCGGAAATGGCCGCCGCAGCTTTCCCGGCGGTTCAGGGCGTCGATGCACATCAGTTCGCCGAGCTCGATGAAGTCGGCCACCCGGCCGGCCTTGTCCAGTTCCGTATTCATTTCATGGACGCCGCCGGGAATGCGCACATCCCGCCAGAATTCGGCCTTGAGGGCGCGGATCTCGGCAATGGCCTCCTTGAGGCCCGCCTCGTTGCGGGCCATCCCGCATTTATCCCACATGATCTTGCCAAGGCGTTTGTGGAAGCTCTCTACCGACTGGGTGCCGTTAATATGTTTCAGTTGCACGATCCGGTCGGACACCTCTTTTTCGGCCGCTTCGAAGGCAGGGTGGCTGGTGGGTATCGGAGCGACGCGGATCTCGCCGGACAGGTAGTTGCCAAGGGTGTAAGGGATCACGAAGTAGCCGTCGGCCAGGCCCTGCATCAGCGCCGAAGCGCCGAGGCGGTTAGCCCCGTGGTCGCTGAAATTCGCCTCACCCAGCGCATAGAGGCCGGGCACCGTCGTCATCAGCTCATAGTCCACCCAGAGCCCGCCCATCGTATAGTGGACGGCGGGATAGATGCGCATGGGCTGGGTATAGGGATCCTCTCCGGTGATCTTATTGTACATGTCGAAGAGGTTGCCGTATTTCTCTTTGACCACTTCGACGCCATGCCGGCGGATGTCTTCCGCGCCGGGGTTGTCGATGCCGTGCTTGCGGCATTCCGTCTTACCATAGCGCTCGATCGCGGAGGCATAGTCGAGATACACGGCCTGCTTCGAGGAACCCACGCCATAGCCTGCGTCGCAGCGTTCCTTGGCGGCCCGGGAGGCCACGTCGCGGGGTACCAGGTTCCCGAAGGCGGGATATCTTCTCTCCAGGTAGTAGTCGCGCTCGTCCTCGGGAATATCGGAAGGCTTGCGGGTATCGTTTTGTTTCCTGGGGACCCAGATGCGGCCGTCATTGCGTAACGATTCCGACATCAGGGTAAGCTTGGATTGGTGGTCGCCAGTGACCGGAATACAGGTCGGATGGATCTGGGTGAAGCAGGGGTTGCCGAACCAGGCCCCCTTCTTATGCGCCTTCCAGGCAGCGGTCACGTTGCTGCCCATGGCATTGGTGGACAAATAGAACACATTCCCGTATCCGCCGGAACAGATCAGTACCGCATGGCCGAAGTGGCGTTCCAGTTCCCCGGTGATCAGGTTGCGGGCGATGATCCCGCGCGCCTTGCCATCGATGACGACGACGTCCAACATTTCGTGCCGGGTGTACATGTCTACATTCCCAAGGGCCACCTGCCGCTCGAGGGCCTGGTAGGCGCCGATCAGCAATTGCTGGCCGGTCTGGCCGGCGGCATAGAAAGTCCGCTGCACCTGAACGCCCCCGAAAGAACGGTTGCTGAGCATGCCGCCGTATTCGCGCGCGAAGGGCACGCCCTGCGCCACGCATTGGTCGATGATATTGGCGCTCACTTCCGCCAGCCGGTGTACGTTGGCCTCGCGGGACCGATAGTCGCCGCCCTTGATGGTGTCATAGAACAGGCGAAATACGCTGTCCCCGTCATTCTGGTAATTCTTTGCCGCATTGATGCCTCCCTGCGCGGCAATGCTATGGGCGCGGCGCGGAGAATCCTGAAAACAGAAAGCCTTTACCTTATAGCCGAGCTCGCCCAACGATGCCGCCGCCGAAGCGCCGGCCAGTCCCGTGCCGATGATGATCACCTCCAGGCTGCGCTTGTTGGCGGGGTTTACCAGCTTGACATGTCCCTTGTATTCGTTCCATTTCTGTGCGAGCGGGCCTTCAGGAATGTTTGACTTGAGCATATGATCGGTTCGTTTATTGCACCCATTTGAAATACATCGAGACCGGCATCATGGCAAATGCGAGCGGCACGATGATCGAGAAGCCGACCCCGATGGCATTCAGCATGTGCAGGTATCGGTTATTGTGTACGCCCAGGGAGCGGAAGGCGCTTTGAAATCCATGGAGCAGGTGGTAGGCCAGGGAAAGGCAGGCAAGCACGTAGAGGGCCACCACCCAGGGTTCGGTGAATGTCGCCTTCATGAGACTGAAAAGGTCATGCATCGCCACCCCGTTGATCGTGACCTCGTCCACGTCCCCGAACCGGGAAGGGATCCAGAAATGTTTCCAGTGAATGAGCAGGAAGATCAGGATGATGGTGCCCAGCAAACCCATCGAACGGGAGTACCATTTGCTGCCCGAGTTGCCCATCGGGACCTGATAGCCGATCTTTCGTTTTTTCTGGTTCTGAAAGGTCAATACCAGCCCCTGAATGATGTGGAGAAAAAAGCCGACAAAGAGGCCGACCTCGATGATCCGGATGACGACCGTCGATCCCATGAAATGCGCGGCCTTGTTGAACATTTCACCGCCATCCATCGCCCAGATACAGGAATTTATGCCGACATGCACGATTAGGAAGCTGATGAGGAACACCCCCGTCAGGCCCATCACGAATTTCTTGCCTACGGAGGAAGTGAAGAGTTCAGACCATTTCATAATTTATAATTTTTCCATCCCGCGCGCAAAGTTAGCACAGGATGGCGAGCCGCCCAAAAAACATGGCAAATCCCCGTTGTTTAGTATATTAGCCCCCAGAAACAACAACTATCCGCATGAAGCAAGAAGATGATTTTGAAGCGAACCTGGCGGGAGATGACGGAGCCGGCGACGAAAGCAAGGCGAGCTGGTTCAAACGCATCAAGAAAGGGATCCTGACAAGTACGGCCGAAAAGAAAGAGACACCGGAAGGGCTTTGGATGAAATGCCCGAACTGCAATTATATATGTACGGTCACCGAACTGAGGGAAAGCCTCTTCGTTTGTCCCAAATGCAATCATCATCACCGCATCGGCAGCGCCGAATACTTCGAGATCCTTTTCAATGACAACCGGTACGAGATCCTGTTCGAGAATATCCGCTCCAAGGACTTTTTGCATTTCACGGACCTGAAGTCCTACGAAAAAAGGCTGGAAGAGACCTGGGCCAAGACCGACATCACCGATTCGATCCGGATCGGCGTCGGGGGGATCAAGGAGCACCAACTGGTAGTCGGCTGCATGGACTTCGAGTTCATCGGCGGCTCGCTGGGGAGCGTGATGGGAGAACGGATCACCAGGGCCGTCGACCATTGCCTCGAGCACCGGATCCCGCTGCTGATCATCTGCAAATCGGGGGGCGCCCGGATGATGGAAAGCGCCTTTTCCCTGATGCAGCTGGCGAAGGTATCCGGCAAGCTTTCCCAGCTGACGGATGCCCGCATACCCTATATCTCGCTATTGACCGATCCCTCCTTCGGAGGGATCTCCGCCAGCTTCGGCATGCTGGGCGATCTGAATATCGCCGAACCGGGAGCCCTGATCGGCTTTGCCGGCCCGCGCGTCATCAAAGAGACCATCAAGAAGGACCTGCCGCCGGGCTTTCAACGCAGCGAATTTCTTCTCGAGCATGGCTTCCTGGATTTCATCGTCAATCGAAAGGATCTGAAAGAGAAAATGGCCACCCTGCTCACGCTGTTCAAAAATTGACGTCCTCCCAAATGAGCGAAATAAAGAACAGATCGGCCTATCACGACTATTTCATCGAGGACAAATACGAGGCGGGCATGGTATTAGCTGGTACCGAGGTGAAATCGATCCGGGAAGGCAAGGTGAACTTCGTCGACAGTTTCTGCGCCTTCGAGGGAGGAGAGCTTTGGGTCAAGAATATGCACATCGCCGAATACCGGATGGGGACCACGAATAACCACCTGGTGGTGCATGACCGGAAGCTGCTGCTGACCAAAAGGGAACTGCGCAAGCTGGAAGGCAAGCTCCGCGACAAGGGGTACACGATCGTTCCCCTGCGCATCTTCTTCTCCGAAAAAGGCTTCGCCAAGCTCGAGATCGGGCTGGGCCGGGGGAAGAAGACCTACGACAAGCGGGAAACGATCAAGCAGCGGGATACCGAAAAAGAAATAAAAAGACATCTGAATCGTTCGAGGTAAATATAATATGTTAAGACCCTTTTCGATCGTACTGTTGATGGCCCTGGCCGGAGCCTCTCGTCTGCACGCCCAGGCGCCAGGCGGGAAGGTTGGCGGAGCCGGCTCCCAGGCGCCCGCCGCAACGGCGACGGGAACGGCCACGGGGTCCTGGTACGGAAAGGCCGAAGCGGATGTGTCCGGCATCCATGATAATTACCTGACCGAATTGGTCATCAAGCAGCGGGGCAACCGGGTGGATGGCGTATTCGGGTACTACTTCCGGGACAAATACCAAAGCTTCTTCGTTCACGGTCGCTATAACCCCCAAACCCGGGAGGTTACGATCCTGAATATCCCCGTGATCTACTTCGGTTCGAATTCCACGGTGAACAGCATCGACTGCAATATGAACTTCCGGGCGATCCTGATCAATTCGAAATTCAAGAGCACCCTCAAGGGCTATTTTTACCACGATGCCCGATATGCGCATATGTGCCCGGATCTGAAGGTCGCCTATACGCTCGACCGCAATGAAAAACAGGACAGCGTGCTCAAGGCCTCGAATGCCGTCGCGCGGATCTGGAAACCGCAGGTGGACGATAATGTCTTCGACGCGGCAAAGGAGGATGCCAAGAAGAACGATTCAGCCATGAAGAAGCTGGACAGCATGGTGGCCGCCACGATCCAGGCTGGGGATACCTCCGCAAAGATCGCCGATACCACACTGTCCGATACCGCGCAACATATGGCGGACGTCTCTCAGCGCGTTGCGGCCGTGCTGCCGGGGCATGATTCCGTGGCCACCGTCGCCGCCCCTCCGCCCGATCCGGAAAAGCTGGACAAAGAAGACAGCAGGAAGATCGCCGAGTCCTTCGTCAAGCGCGCGCCCGTCAATAATAAGGTGCTGGAGGTCGAGTCCGATTCGGTCCGCGTCAGCTTCTACGATAATGGGGAAATAGACGGGGACAGCATTTCCGTCTTCGTGAACCAGCAATTGGTGCTGAAACACCAGATGCTGGAGTCCAGGGCGCTGGTTCTCTTCCTGCGCCTCGACAGCGCGCTGGAGACCAATGAGATCAGCATGTTCGCAGAAAACCTCGGCAAATATCCGCCCAATACGGCCCTCATGGTCGTCACCGACGGCAAACACCGCTACGAGGTGTTCATGAGCAGCAACTATTCCTCCAATGCGACGATCCGGCTGAGGCGGAAGAAGAAGGTCTGAGACGCCGCGCCCCTACTGAAATAATTCCCCCTGCTCCGGCTTCTCCTCTTTTTGGCCCCAGCTGATCTCGACCGTCTTTCCATAATCGAAAAGCTTGCTACCGACGGCTTTCCAGCCCATGACCTCGACCAGCGCGGCGATCTTGACCTTTTGGGTCTTGGCGGCGGACCCGCGGCCGGATTTGATCACCGCGACGGGTTCCGGGTGCGTGGTGACGGCCTCCAGGCGATTGCCCTCTCCCTCCTTGATGAACAGGAATTTATTGCGAAGCGTGGTGGTCTCGATCTTGAAGCGTTTGACGTTGAACTGCTGCTTTTCATTGTCCAGGTAGATGGCGGTAATGATCCGCTCGGGATCGAATTTCCGGATCTCGATGATCTTCTCCGCATCGAAGCGTTGCGTCAATTCCGTGTCGACGATCTCATAGTTGCCGTCCCCATAGATGACGAGGAGGCGATCGTCGCCTGCGAAGCTGCCCAGGAATTGTCCCTTTTCCTCCGTATTGAGGCGACCGAACTGGTCGTCAAACCAAAGTTTGCGGCCGCTCAGGGTGGGCTTGCCGGCCTCTTTCAGCTTGACGGCGCGGATCGCATGCTTGGTCACCTGGTTGCCCATGCTGGCCCGGCCCTTGATCTCCTGGGTCTCGAAAGCGAAGTCGAATTCCTTGATGCGGGCCGAGCTGCCCGGACTGAGGATGATCTTGACGACTTCGGCCTCGCCGTTCGGATTGGCCGAGAAATAATGCACCCGGCTGCGCTCTTCGCCCTTCGTCAGGTCATATTCCTTTTCGCGGGTCACGCCGGTGACGTTGAAGCGCTTCGCATAGCTGACGCCTGTCTTGCCGTCGGCATAGATCATATTATAGGTCGTGCGTTCGTCATTCTTGCGGAATACAGCGACATAGATGATGTCCTTGCCGATAAAGGCCTTTTCGGCCACCTTGACCACCTTCATTTTGCCGCTCTTGGTGAAGGCGATGATGTCGTCGAGGTCGGAACAATCGACGATGAACTCATCCTTTTTCAGGCCCGTGCCGATGAAGCCCTCCTCGCGATTGGCGTATAGCTTGACATTGGCGATGGCCACCTGCTGGGCCTGGATCGCCTCGAAGAGCTTGATCTCGGTCTTGCGCTCGCGGCCCTTGCCATATTTTTTGAGCAGATTTTCGTAATAGGCGACGGCATAGTCCACCAGGTTGTTCAGGTCGTGTTTGACCTGCTTGATCTCAGCCTCGAGGGCCTTGATCTGATCGTTGAGCTCGTCGATGTCGAGACGATAGATACGGCGAACGGGCTTTTCCGTCAGCTTGATGATGTCTTCCCGGCTTATGGCGCGTTTCAATTGTTTCCGATAGGGTTCGAAGGCGATGGCGATGGCTTCGAGCACCTTGTCCCAATTGGCGTGCTTCTTTTCCAATTCCTTGTAGATCTTCTTCTCGAAGAAGATCTTTTCCAGTGAGGTGAAGTGCCATTTTTCCTGCAGGTCCGCGAGCTTGATCTCCAGCTCGCTTTTGAGGAGGTTCTTCGTATGGTCGACGGAGAGCGTAAGCAGTTCGCGCGCGCCAAGGAACTGTGGCTTTTGTTCGGTGATGACGCAGGCATTCGGCGAAATGCTCACTTCGCAGTCCGTAAAAGCGTAAAGGGCGTCGATCGTGATGTCGGGGGAAATGCCCGGCGCCAGGTCCACCTGGATCTCGACTTCCGCGGCGGTATTGTCGGTGACCTTCCTGATCTTGATCTTGCCCTGGTCATTGGCCTTGATGATGGAATCGATGAGGGCGGTGGTGGTGACGCCGTAGGGAACGTTGCGGATAAGGAGGGTCTTTTTATCAGCCTCTTCAATACGGGAACGTACCCTGACCTTTCCTCCGCGCTTGCCGTCGTTGTAATTCGTCGTGTCGATCATGCCCCCGGTCAGGAAGTCGGGGTATAGTTCGAATTTCTTGCCGCGCAGGTATTTCATGGCCGCTTCGCAGAGTTCGCAGAAGTTATGCGGCAATATTTTCGTGGCCAGGCCGACCGCGATGCCTTCGGCGCCCTGGGCGAGCAGGAGCGGGAATTTCATCGGCAGGGTAACGGGTTCATTGCGGCGCCCGTCATAGCTCAGCTGCCATTCGGTGGTCTTCGGATTAAAGGCGACTTCCAGGGCGAACTTGCTCGGGCGGGCTTCGATATAGCGCGCCGCGGCCGCTTCATCCCCGGTGCGCGTATCGCCCCAGTTACCCTGGGTCTCGACGAGCAGCTCTTTTTGTCCCATGTTGACCAGGGCCTCGCCGATGCTGGCGTCGCCATGGGGATGATACTGCATGCTCTGGCCGATGATATTGGCCACCTTATTGAACCGGCCGTCGTCCATTTCCTTCATGGCATGGAGGATGCGACGCTGTACGGGCTTCAGCCCGTCCTCTACGGCGGGCACGGCCCTTTCCAGGATCACATAGGAGGCATAGTCCAGGAACCAGGTCTTGTACTGTCCGGTCAATCCCGATTCGTTGCCTAAAAAATCCTCTGATGTCTTGCTTTTGGCCATTGCCTTTTGTTTATGCTGCTGCTTGTTTTTCGATTCGTTCGCGCCCCTACCCGATCTCGTACAGCTCCAGGGGCTGCCCGTTCGGATCGTTGAAGAAGGCGAATTTGCTGCCCGTCAGTTCATCGGTCCGGATCTCCTGTACCGTCACGCCCTTTTGCCGCAGTTCCCGCACGGCGACCTCGAGGTCCGGCACGGCGAAGGCCAGGTGGCGAAGTCCCTTGGCTTCCGGGTAGCTGCCCCTTTCCCGGTATTCAGGGAAGGAAAAGAGCTCTACCTGATAACGACCCGCGATGGCCAGGTCCAGTTTGTACGAGTCGCGTTCCTTCCTGTACGTCTCGCGGATCACCTCGAATCCCAGTACTTCGGTGTAGAAACGCTTGCTGGCCGGGTAATCGTCTGTCAGGATCGCAATATGGTGTATGCCCCGGATGTTCATGCCGCCCCCTCCTTTGCCGCCTTCCCGATCTTGCCCAGGTGAGTGTCCCCAAATCCGCTAAAGTATTTTAAGCCATAGCCCATTCCGCGATCCATACAGGAATGACCAAACAGGATCAAACCGGCATATTGCAGGTACAGGTTCGGGCTGTATACGCCAATCAGATAGATCGCGATGGCCA
The DNA here is from genome assembly GCA_030706735.1 of Bacteroidota bacterium. GTDB lineage: Bacteria > Bacteroidota > Bacteroidia > Chitinophagales > Chitinophagaceae > Puia. The sequence continues at coordinate 25,484 of JAUZNZ010000038.1, forward strand.
CCCCTTTATGATGCACCAGGTTGTAACAGATCGCCCCCGTTTTGTTGCCGCCGAGATAGCCCAGCGCGCTCAGGTCGGGAGCAAGTATCCAGACCAGCCACCACCACCAGGCAAAAGGCAGATAGCCGATGAGGTAGATGCTCAGCACAAACATGGCCGCCTCTTCTATCCGGATCAGCTTTTTCATGCTTGCAACTCGGAGATTTTGGCCTTGATCTCAAAATCCTTCATCCCCCGGAGCTCGCCCTGGGCATCGATCTCCCCGGCCGCGACCAGGGTCTTGATGCGCCAGAGCAGGTAGGCGTCGCCGGTAATCTGTTTCGCCTTTGACAGACAGGCGTGGATCAGCTTGCTCGCCTTCACCCAGTCGCCGGTCAGGAACTTCTTCAATTCGGCGTCGTAGTAATCGTAGTCGTGTTGGCTAAGCTTCTTCCCGCCCTCGAGTTGACGTACCCCTTTGTTCTCCTGGCATAGCTTGTTCCATTCATCCGGGTCCACTTCGAATTCGGCGGCCGTGATCGGACGGGCCAGCTTGCGTGCCTTCAGGAATTCACGCGGCGGGATATTGAAGAGGTTGACCGGATAGAATAGCTGCCCCTTCTCATTGATGAAGGGAAGATTATTTAAGTACAGGATGAAGATCCTGCCCTGGAATTCCCTGAGCTGGCTCATGAGCCAATAATATCCGCAGACGTCGTGCTGGTTCTGGGCGGCCCAGATCCAAACCTTCTCGTCCGGATCCTCGCGCAGCCTTTCCGTCAGCGCCGCCACCGTGGCGTTATCGTCCGCCGGAGCGCCAGGGTCCCTGCCAGCGGTCCTACCCTTGTCGACGAGCCCGTCGTAATCGCCGCCGGCCAGGATCCCACGCCACCACTGCCTGCGCGCCTCGATGCCTTCCGGGCTGTAGATGCCGGCGAGGGGGCCCACCGCATAGTCATCCTCGATCTGGATCAACTCCCCTTTGAAAGAGGGGTCGAGCGCAAAGGCAGATCGCAATGCCTCTATGTCACTTTGTTGAAAAACGATGTGGATCATTCGTCACGGTTTAGTTTGGTTGTTCGTTATGCGTTCGATGCGTTCTACGCGTTCGATGCGTTCGTTGCGTTCTCTACCAGGTCCAGTTCCACTTTCAGGTTCCTGATGATAAAGTCCTGCCGGTCGGGGGTATTCTTCCCCATATAGTATTCCAATATTTTCTGGATATGCGTTTCGGGCTTGATCAGCACCGGCTGCACGCGTATGTCCGGGCCGATGAAACGGGCGAACTCGTCCGGTGATATTTCCCCGAGCCCTTTGAAACGGGTGATCTCCGGCTTGCTGCCCAATTTTTTGGAAGCCGCGTGCTTTTCCGATTCGTCGTAACAGTAGATCGTCTCTTGTTTGTTCCGCACCCGGAATAAGGGCGTGTCGAGAATATACACGTGGCCATTCTTGACGAGGTCGGGAAAGAACTGGAGGAAGAAGGTCATGAGCAGCAGGCGGATATGCATCCCGTCGACGTCGGCGTCGGTGGCAAAGATGACCTTATTGTAACGCAGGCCTTCGATGCCGTCCTCGATATTCAGCGCATGCTGCAGAAGATTGAATTCCTCGTTCTCATAGACGATCTTCTTGGTCAGCCCGAAGCAGTTCAGGGGCTTGCCGCGGAGACTGAAGACCGCCTGGGTCTCCACGTCGCGGGCCTTGGTGATGCTGCCGCTCGCCGAATCGCCCTCCGTAATGAAGATGGTGGTCTCCTTTTGCTTTTCCATGTAGGCGTCCTTGTCCTTTCCGCTCGGCTCTTCATTCAGGTGATAGCGGCAATCGCGGAGTTTCTTGTTGTGCAGGTTCGCCTTTTTCGCGCGTTCGTTTGCCAGCTTTCTGATGCCGGAGAGCTCCTTACGTTCCTTTTCGCTCTGCTCGATGCGGCGCTTGAGCGCCTCGGCGGTGCCGGGCGTCTTGTGGAGATAATTGTCGAGCTCTTTGGCGAGGAAGTCATACACGAAATTCTTCATCGTGGGGCCGCCCTCGGACATGTACTGGCTGCCGAGCTTGGTCTTGGTCTGTGACTCGAAGACCGGCTCGACCACGCGGACCGATACGGCCGCCGCAATGCTTTGGCGGACGTCGGCGGCATCATAATCCTTCTTGTAGAAGTCGCGCACCACCCGTACAAAGGCTTCCCTGAAAGCAGCCTGGTGCGTGCCTCCCTGGGTCGTATATTGTCCGTTGACGAAACTGAAGATCTCTTCGCCGTAGTCGCTGTTATGGGTAATGGCCACCTCGATATCGTCGCCTTTGAGGTGAATGATCGGGTAATTCAACTCGTCTTCGTTAGTGCGGCGCTGGAGCAGGTCGAGCAGGCCATTCTTGGAGACGTATTTCTTTCCGTTGAAATTAATAATGAGACCTGCGTTCAGGTAGCAGTAATTCCAGAACTGGTTGTCCAGGTATTCCTGTATGAAGTGGAAATTCTTAAACACGCTTTCGTCGGGTACGAACACAACGAGGGTGCCGTTGGGTTCCGTGGTCTTCGTCTCCTTATATTCTTTGGTGAGGATGCCCCTGGCAAATTCCGCGGTCTTCTCTTTCCCTTCTCGGAAAGCCGATACCTTGAAGGATTGGCTGAGCGCGTTGACGGCCTTGGTGCCCACCCCATTGAGGCCGACGGATTTCTGGAACGCCTTGCTATCGTACTTCGCGCCGGTATTGATCTTGCTGACGACGTCGACCACCTTGCCCAGCGGAATGCCGCGCCCATAGTCGCGGATCGTAACCGTGCGCTGGTTGATGGTGACGTCCACCTGTTTCCCATAACCCATGGTGTGTTCGTCGATGCAATTGTCCAGAACCTCCTTGATCAGGACGTAGATCCCGTCGTCGGGACTGCTGCCGTCGCCGAGCTTGCCGATATACATACCGGGTCGCATGCGGATATGCTCGCGCCAGTCGAGGCTCTTTATGCTCTCTTCATTATACTCGAACAAATTCTGTTTTTCTGCCATAGGATGCTTTGTTCCGGGGGTCGCCGGATGCCGCTTTTGGTGTAACTATAAACGCAAATAACGCCGTTTTTGCATCTTTATGCAAAAATCATTGAAAATCAATTATTTGTTATACGAGGGCTGTGGGAAAAGCTCCAAAACCGACCGTAAGACCTTATAGATCAAGATTCAAATATACCAAACGCGGTCAGCAGCCCGCCCGTTGACTTATACACAGAGGTGAATAAAGAAGCTGGGGCGGCAGATTGCCGCCGTCCTTACATTCGCAGGATGGCAGGCGACACCCCCAGGATGGAACGAACCGGGATCCGAAAGACGGAGGGCCCCCTGGTCGTCTTTGAAAAGGTGACGGTCGGGTCCGGGAATGAAAAATGGCTGGATGCCGTCGACCTGACCATTCAGCCTGGCCAACAATGGGCGATCGTCGGCCCATCAGGCAGCGGCAAGACGGTGCTGGCCCATACCCTGCTTGGCAGGCATGCGCATCAGGGTCGGATCGCGACCGGCGGCCCTGGGATCGGGAGCGGCGACCTTGGCATCGCTATCGTGGAGCAGCAGCACCGGTTCAGGAATTTGTACGGCACGAGCGATCTGTATTACCAGCAACGCTTCAACTCCTATGACGCCGAGCAGACGATCACGGTGCGCGAGGAATTTCGGGATTGTGGGATCGTGGACGGGCGCGGCGAAGTCGATGCGGGCGAGGGTGCGGGCGGCAGCCGGTGGATCGACGAGTTGCAGATCCGGCATTTGCTGGACAAGCCATTGATCCAACTGTCTAACGGCGAGAACCGGCGCGTACAGCTAGCCATCGCGCTTTCCGGCGAGCCTGCCCTGCTGATCCTTGACAATCCATTCCTCGGCCTCGACGCGGAGGGCAGGCAAACCCTGCACAGGATCATCGACGGGCTGACGGAGAAAGGCGTGACCATTTTGTTGATCACCTCCTCCCGGGAGGTCTCCGGGACGATCACCCATGTTGCCGAAATGGACAGGGGCCGGGTGGTTTGGCAGGGGACGAGGGAGGCCTTCCTATTGCGGGATACCGCGCGTGAACCTTCTGTCGGGACGCCGATGGCAGCCGGCGCGGGGATGGCAGGTGCGGGCGAAAGCGGGATGGACGGTGCGCGAAGGGCCGGCGCGAGCGGGATGGGTGCGGGCGGGTCGGGTGCGGAATTTGATTTCGCCGTGAGGATGGCCGGGGTCACGGTGCGTTATGGCGAGACGACCATCCTGGACGGTATCGACTGGGAAGTGCGAAAGGGAGAACAATGGGGATTGTCCGGGCCCAATGGAGCGGGCAAGTCCACGATCCTCAGCCTGATCACGGCCGACAATCCGCAGGCCTATGCCAACGAGGTGTGGCTGTTTGACCGCAAACGCGGAACGGGCGAGAGCATCTGGGATATCAAACGCCGGATCGGCTTCATTTCACCGGAGCTGCATCTTTATTTTGAATATGGCGCCACCTGTGAGGAGGTGGTCGCTTCCGGTCTCTTCGATACGATCGGTCTGTTCCGGGTACTGGACGCGGATCAACGGGATCGCGTGGATCGGTGGATGGACTGGCTGTCGTTGAATGCATGGCGTACTAAACGGTTGAACCAATTGTCCGCGGGCCAGCAACGCATGGTCCTGCTTGGCCGTGCGCTGGTCAAGGACCCTTCCCTATTGATCCTCGACGAGCCCTGCCAGGGTTTGGATGAGGCGCAGGCCGCCCGGTTCAAAGACCTGATCGATCAGCTTTGCGCCGCGCCGACGAAGGACGGATGCACGATGAAGGACCGGCGAACGCTGAAGGACCGGCGAACGCTCATTTATGTAAGCCACTACCCCGATGAGTTCCCTTCCTGCGTGGATCGGTGGCTGCGCGTGGAGAAAGGAAGGGTCGTCTGATTTTCAAATTTCTTTAACACCTGCGCCTATGCGCGCAAAAAATGCTTGGCACAGTCCTTGTCATACAGCCCCTGAAACTGAATGCCCCCCCCGAAACCGGATGCCCCCCCGAAAAAAATAGAGTTGCCCCGGAGTTGCCCCCGACAAGTAGATGCGGTCAGCGTATTCGTTAATTTTAAAATAGCAGGTTATGAACATCACCAAAATCAAGTTGGCGGCGATTGGTATTGCCGCAACAGGACTGTTTTCTTTCCACTCGTTTTTTTCCGGCACGATCAGAGGTACGGTGTCGCCGGCAGACGGTGCAACACGGGCCTGGGCCGAATCCTCGACGGATACGGTAAAGGCTCTCGTCATAAATGGATCCTATGAGATCACCGACGTAAAGCCCGGCACGTACAAAGTGATCATCGAGGCGAAGCCGCCGTACAAGAACGCGGCCAAGGATGGAGTCAGCGTAGCTGATGGTCAATCGGCCGACGCCGGCGAGATCAGGCTGGAAAAGTAGGGTAGATTGGGTAGATTGGGGAAAGGGAGGTTCATAGGACCTCCCTTTCATTTTTAATGGGATTTAAATGCCTCCGGGTGCGTTGCGAGCGGATTGGTCGCCAAAAATGTTCAACTTTGGATGACCAATCAATGCCTTCCTATGCGCGCCGGAAAATTTTTTTCTTTGGTGTTCTGCCTTGCCAGCAACCTTGCATGGACACCTGGTGACGCCCAGACCCCCGATTCGACCGCTTCCCGCCATGCGCATGCCTACGCGACGGTGACGCTCCTCAGTGGCGCGGGGTTCATGCTCTTCCGAACGAACAATACGATGCAGGTGAGCTTTCCCTATTCCATTACAGACAAAGCGGGCAATACGTCGGATACCGTTTTTCAATCGGTAACGATACGCCCCTATCACTATCCCAAATGGTTCTTGTTCCCGATAGCCCTGGAGATGGGCGACCCGGAGCAATACCTGAAGGCCGGTTTTGCCTTTGAAACGATCGGGAATTGGACAGATGGTTATCGTCTCTCCCTCGGCTATGGCCGGAACCTGTTTGTGAATGGACCGGGAGATCACCGCAGCGCAGCCAATGAAAGGGCTTTGCTGATCAGGCCGGGCTTCCAGGTCTCCTACACCCATGACAAAGGCGACAATGATCCGGCAAGGCTTGGGAATATCGACAATACCGACAAGACCATCCGGGTGTTTGGCCATATTGCCGCACCCACCTATTCCTATTCGGATGGACTAGAATACACTACCAACACGACCTATCCGGCCAGGTTCCTTGAAATAGACTATCAGCAGGGTGAATGGGCCCTGATGCCTGAGATCTCGGTCATGAGTAATCCTTACCTCCATCATGTGGGCTGGGAATTGTCTCTCGGCTACAACATCCCTTTTTATGAAGAGGCCGGTATCCTCCTGGTGCAGGACGACGGCGGCGGTAAACATAACATGCCACTCGGCAACACGATCGGTCTGAACCAGCCGGGCCTCTCGGCCCAATTCAATGGCCGGCCTGTCAGCCATGCGCCGTACCGATTTTCCGGATTCACTCTGCACGCCAGTTTAATTTTGTTTTCCAAAAAGGCACTTGACGATGAGGGAAAGGGAAAAAGGGGGAAGACGCTTTGCGATGCCGGAGACCAGGAGGATGACCAGGGACGGTCGCCGGGAAGGGTAGGTCAACATTATTTTAATTTTAATTAATACTTTTCAATTAATTGAACGCCAGTGTTTTAAATCAATGCACGCGGCAATTCATGAAAATACAGGAATGGCAACCTTGCAAAAGGTCAAAATCACGTAAATTTGTCCTGTCGCTTATCGAACGGAACAATCCAATGAGCGTATCCAGCCAAGCCACTCCGGATCGGGCGACCCAATAACTACGACCCCATTATATTTCTTTTACTGCCTTTAGATTCTGTATTATTTATCTTTTTAAAAAAAGTGTCGTATGTATTCGTATGCGTTGTTGGAAAAAGGATGTTACTACCTGATACAGGAGAAAGAGGAAGGGCCGATCGGACTGATCAAGGTCAACATGGAGACCGACCAGTGCATGTATGTATCGAGGTATGCGGATGAGACCCTGGTGGAATGGAAGAAGAAGTCGGATCCGATCTTCGACATCCTTGAGTTGCTTGGGGACGACAAAGTGAAGGCCTGGGAGTCGATCTACAATGATAACGTCAATTATGAAGAGGACGAAGAATAGCGTCTTCTGAAGCCATAGCTCCAAAGCCCCATGCAGGTGATCGCCGCAGCCAGCAGGAGGCTGATATAATACAGCAGGAAGCTGTCCCTGATATTGATCAGGTTGCCCGAATGGGTATGCATGAAAATATAAATGATGGTAAAGCTGCCATACGCGAACAGCAGGGCGGCATAGACGAATACCATCGAATTCTCGAAGGCCGTATGTTCCATCTGCCGCATGTATTCCATCAGGCCCGTGACCGTGCAGACCAGGGTCAGGCAAAGCCCTGCCCCGATGATCATGGTGCTGGTGGAAAAGGTATATCCTTTCCAGGAGACGAGCACGATCTCGAGCGCGGTAAATACGACGAGGCTGAGCAGGATCCGGTTCTTCCTCCGTTTCGAAGGCGTGGCGTGAAAGAAGAGCAGGAGCACCAGCGGCGTATCCAGCATGTTATAAATGAGATTCAATTTTTCCTGGACCGGGCTGTTGCCGGACCCGCCGAAAAGGCCGGTATTGAGATTGGGTAGATTGATGAGCCCATTGACGAGCCAGTAGATCCCTACCATCCAATAGGCTTTGTCCCTGCGCATCTTCTTCCAGGCGAGAAATAGGAAGGGGACAAAACACAGGAGGATGGCCATGTTGGCCATCAGTGAGTACCAGACATAATAAGGACCCGTCTTCACAGGATGGATAGTTTCTTATAAAGCGTTGAAACAGGGTCTTTTATTATTGGTAAAAGTACTCGGTTTTATACATAAATTACGTGAGGGAAAGTCCCGTTCTGGCCTGATAATCCTATTTTTACGTTAGCAATGATCGCCCAGCAGACCATACAGCAGATTCTCAGCAGGACCGACATCATCGAGGTCGTCGGCGGCTTTGTCAGGCTGAAGAAGCGGGGTGCCAATTACCTCGGCCTTTGTCCCTTCCACAATGAAAAAACGCCCTCTTTTACCGTGTCGCCGGCCAAGGAGATCTATAAATGTTTCGGATGCGGCCGGAGCGGGAACACGATCAGCTTCCTCATGGAGCATGAGAAGTATTCCTATGCCGATGCCTTGCGGTGGCTCGCGGCGAAATACAATGTCGAGATCGAGGAAACGGAGGTCAGCCCGGAACTGCGGCAAAAGCAGCAGGTGGCGGACAGTCTCCATATCATCAACGGCTTTGCGCAAAAATATTTCAGCCACATTTTGTGGGAGCATGAGGAGGGGCAGGATATCGGCCTGAGCTATCTGCGGGAACGTGGGTTCGGGGACGAGATCATCCGGAAATTTCAGTTGGGATATGCGCTGGATTCCCGGGATGCCTTTTCAAAAGCGGCCCTGGCGGCCCAGTACAATCCCGAGTATTTACAAAGGTGCGGGCTGGCCGTCCTGCGCGAAGACCGGCTGGTGGACAATTACCGGGGACGCATCATCTTCCCGGTGCATAACCAATCGGGAAAGGTGATCGGGTTCGGGGCACGCATCATCAAGAGTAATGACCGCGCTCCGAAATACATCAACACGCCGGAGAATGAACTCTATGTCAAGAGCAGGATCCTGTACGGCTCCTGGCACGCGCGGCAGGCGATCGATAAGCAGGACGAGTGTCTGCTGGTCGAAGGGTATACCGACGTAGTCTCGCTGCACCAGGCGGGCATCGAGAATGTGGTGGCCAGCGGGGGCACGTCACTGACCATCGATCAGCTGCGGTTGATCCGCAAATACACCAACCGGCTCACGATCATCTATGACGGCGATTCGGCGGGGATCAAGGCGGCATTGCGCGGCCTGGACATGGCGTTGGAAGAGAGCCTCGACGTAAAGCTGGTGCTGATACCGGACAAGGAGGATCCGGACAGCTACGTGCGCAAGCTGGGGGCAAGCGCCTTCCGTGATTTCATAGCGGCCAATAAGAAGGATTTCATCCTGTTCCAGCTTGAGGTCTCGCTGAGAGATGCCGGCGGCGATTCGAACAAAAAAGCGGCGGTTGTCAACCAGGTCGCCGAAACGATCTCCCGGATCAATAAGGCGCAGGATTTTACGCGTCAGCAGGATTATATACGGCAGTGTGCGGAATTGCTGCGGATCGACGAGGGGGGATTGCATGCGCTGGTCAATAAATTCATCCGGGAGGGTTTGGGCAGGCGGGAGAACCGCGAGGCGTCGGCGAGCGGCGGCCAATTTGCCACCGGCATGGGCGTATCCGAAGCCGGCGGTCTGGCATCCGACCACGCCAGCCGTGCATCCGACAGCGCGGGCTTTGCCGCGGGCGCCCCGTCCGCCGAAGAGGAAGATTCGATCAGCCTGTTGTTCAGGCACGAGCAGAACGAGCGGGGCATGATCCGCAGCCTGCTCGAATTCGGACTGAAACCCTGGAACGAAGACAAGCTCGTGGCCGACTATATCCTGGAGCAGGCCCGCGACTATTATGAGATGATCGACAACAAGCGTCTGCTGCGCATCCTGGAGACCTATAAAGAATGGTATGAGGAGGGTATTGAGCCCAGCACCAAGAGCTTCCTCTACCACGAGGATCAGGAATTAAGTACCTTGGCCGTCTCGATCATGGATTTCCGGCATCAGCTCAGCCTGAACTGGAAGGATCATTATGAGGGGAAGATCGCCACGGCGGAGGACCTGTATAAGGAAGACGTCCTGTCCACGATGAGTTACCTGAAGCTGCGCAAGATCAAGCGGCTGATGGACGAGAATCAAAAGGACCTGGACCAGCCCCATAGCGATGCGGAGCAGCTCATGCTGATCCAGACGCATATGCACCTGAAGAATATGGAAATGGAACTCCTGCAGCATGTGGGGACGGTGATCGTGAAATGACGGCGCAGCGGGTTCGGTGCAAGGCGCCGCGCGCTCGGGGTCAGGTCGCCGCGGGTTCGGGGACGAACTGCATCATGCGGTGCGCTTGCAGCAGATGGCGTTCGCAGTGGGCGATCTGGAAGCGCAGATTATCTCCCAACCGAAGCGACACGATGCGGGTAAAGGTAAAGGGCACCCGTATCCCCCGAAGATCCTTGGTGGCCGAGTGACGGAGAATATCGTCAATATTGTCGCACTGCTGCAGGAAGTGATGGATCACCTCCTTGCCGTCAAGGGTGCCTTCCGGCGGAACCGTGAACCCCCGGGTCCTGAGCCTGAATACCGTGCCGTCGGGCCGGGGCATGATCCTCGCATAAAACCAATCCCCCAGCCAGCCGGACGTATATTTCTCTCCCTTCACGTCCGGGGCGCTGCTGATCAGTGACAATATGGTTCGAATATAGAAGGCCAGGGACAGGTTGAGGTGCTCGAATACCTGGGCGATGCTCCATCGGTCGTCGCCGGGCTTAAAATTGAGCTGCTCATTGGTCAGGCGGAGAAAAGGTTGAGTGCTTGCTTTAATAAGCTCCGTCCTGTCCAATAATTCGGTTATAAGACCTTGCTTGTTAAAGACTGCCATCAGGGTTACTTAAAAGCATCGTGTAAGAAATAGGGGTGTTCTGTCTCCTCTCTAGTCTCATATGGCCTGTCGATGGGATTGATCTAACTGGTTGCGGAGGAGAGCATAAAGATACACGAAGGCCCGGATCGATTGAAGGTTTCCGGGTAAAAATACCCAGAACCATGAGCCGATTTTTCAGCCATTTTCTTTCACCCGATTGCAAACGATTGCACCAGCGAATCTCGCTGCAATCATTTCGCAGCAACTGCCTTTTTACGGACGGGCACCCTCTTCAAGGGAGAGATACGCTGGCCTTTCTGAAAGCGTTGGGCGGTCCATACATGGTCCAATTCCATCTCTCGCACCGAATCATACCCCGCGTCGACCATGCATTCCCAGGTACAATCCCGGTTCAGGGTGGTTGCAATTTTAGAGGCTGCTTTGGGATAGGCGACCCAGAATGTCGCCGACTCGCGCAAAGCCGGCACCACTTCGCTCACGATGCCCGTCAATTGTCGTTCGTTAACGGCAAACACGAGGGCGAAGTCGATCTTTTTTGCCTTTAGCAAGGGGGTCAGGCTCTTGGCAAAAGTCAGTTTGGCGAATTGCTTTTCTATGGAAGAGGGCAAGCCCTGGATCAACAGGTTCTTTTCCTCATTCAGCTGCAGTTTTTCCACTAATGTTTGGGACATTATCTGGATTTTTATTTAGATGGTTAACTAAATGCCGTGTTGCAAAAGGTTCGAACCTACTGGTTCACCTTGGGCTCATGGATCTCATGCTCATCATGTTTGCGCTGACGGCGCCGGTCACGATACTTGAGGATAGGCACTTTGTTCTCGCTGCCCCGCAGCAGACGGGTGATGTTCTTCTGGTGGGTCAGTACCACAAGCAGGGCAACGGCGATGGCGAAGCCGCGATAAAGGGTTTGCTTTTCATCGAAGATGTACAGAATGAAGACCGCGAATGCCACGCTGGCCAGGATAGAGCTTAGGGATATGAATCGGGTAAGATATAAGACGAGCAAAAATACGCCCAC
>JAUZNZ010000039.1 GCA_030706735.1 Bacteroidota bacterium
AGGAAGGAGTTATGGGCGAAAGACCTCAGATAGCATTGGCGCCGACAAGGGAGGAAGGAGTTATGGCGGAAAGACCAAGGACAGCATTAATGCCGATGCAGAGAGCCCTGGAGGCACTGAGGGCGGAAAGCGACCCCAGCGAGGACAAACAGGTCGAAAAATGGAATGAGCTGTTGGATAAGATCATGCGGATACAGCACCCCGAAGCGTCCAAGATGCCGGATACAGTCGCGCCGGTCATCGGAGGTGCAGGCAGACTGATATTCGAGGTCAGCGAAAAGAAGGAAGAAGCGCCGATGAGGGAGTTCGCAGGCAGCGCGGAGGAAGCTAGGGTTTTGCCTGTTTCAGACGGAAACGTCTTTATCACCCTGGACGATAAGCAGGTAGTCTCAGATACGCTGGCGACGAACACGATACCAGCGGTTGTGGAAGAGGACCAGGAATTGACGGCGGGTTCGACGCTAGTGTTGCGGATCACGGAAGAAGAGACAGTGAATGGAGTTGCGATCCCCCGGAACACGCTGATCTATGGTATCGTGTCGCTGAATGGAGAGCGGATGAATGTGTCGATCCCTTCGATACGCTGTGGCGCCGCGATCTACCCGGTGTCGTTGCAGGTGTATGACCTGGACGGGTTGCCGGGGATACGGATACCGGACGGCCTGGGAAGGGAGGTCGCAAAAGAAAGCGCCCAGCAGGGCATCGGATCGGTGGGCATCGGGGTCATCGACCCGTCGCTGGGTGCACAGGCCGCCTCGGCCGGCATCCAAGCTGCTAAAACGTTTTTGGGCCGAAAGATCAGGCAGGTCAGGGTATCCGTTGGGGCTGGGTATCAGGTGTTGTTGAAGAATACAAGAGTTCAAAATCATTAAATTTTAATTCTCATGAAGAGTGCAAAATTGATGGTATTAATCGTACTTATTCTTGTAGGGAGTGGGGTCCTAGGCCAAAGCATTTCGGACTTCGGCTTGACGGCCTTACCCTGCGATTCCGTCCCACTGACAATCAATAAGATGACGAGCCTGGTCTTCCCCGTCGCGGTGCGCGCCGGGATCCGAGTGAGCCGGGATGTGGCCATACAGAAAGTGGCCGGAGTGGACAATGTACTCGAGCTGAAGGCTATGCGAAGGGACTTTGCGCCGACTAACCTGGCTGTATTTGGGGCGGATGGGAAATTATACAGCTTTGAGTTGTATTATATAGAGAAGCCGCGGGTTCTGAGCTTTGCTGTTGTGGATCGGGGGCGGGGGGCCTCTGCTGTACCTGCGAAGGAGGCGTGGGATGCTGGTAGGGTACGCCGAACCGGTGAGGTAATGCTGTCTGGCTTGCCGGCCGATGAAGTGAGGTTGCAGCGAGATGCGGATAGTCTGGCTAGCCTGAAGGGGTATCTGCGCAAATCGGTCCGAAATGGAGGGGTTACGATGCGGCTGAAAGGCATCTACTATGTTGACGGCCTCGTATGGTTGGCTCTCTCCTTTCAGAATCACAGCCCTATCCCCTACCGGCCGGGATATCTCCGGGTATTCATTGCAGACCGGAAGCGGGGAAAGCGGGCGGCGGTGCAGGAGGTTACCCTGGAGCCGGTTTATGGAAGGCTGCCGGAGATTATTATGCGCGAGGCAAAGGTGGTCATTGGGTTCAGGCCATTCACCATCGGTAAAACGGAAAGGCTAGCGGTGGAGGCCGGGGAAAAAAATGGAGGAAGGGGGATGATGATAAAAGTGGGACAGATATCATTCAATGAAAAAGCTTTAACACCTTAGAGTGCTCTCCCAAATAAATTGCAGCACATATCTAAAAATATGATCATTGGGAAACAATGAATTTCGACTTTGTTGTGATTATTAATTGCAGGCTAATTGAAAAGAGTGTTCTAATGAATATTCGATCTTGATTTGTAGCGGATTGTGATGATTGACCTTAGACGTTGAAACTTCAAATTAGGGTGTTTACACGGTTGACCCATTTCAACCAAGCAATTATCTTCAATCCGCATATGAGTCGAAATACTTCGCAAAACCCCGAACGAGATAAGCTTCCAGTTAGTATTTCTCTCTTAGAAAGCACCTTATTCGAAGAAGAAGACTTCAATCATATTGTCGACTCTATTACTGGGGATAGTATATTTGAGGAGCAACGCCTGCGTCCACTTCATACTCGCGGCCGCCAAGTTAGGCTTTTCTACGCGCGTCAAGCCAAGCCAGCCCGATGGGTCGCCTTTTTTAGGCCAGCTCTTGCACCGGACCAGCCCATGCTTAAAGCACAAAATCGCGTCGCCTCATTTGTCTGTTTTGTTGGCGCCGGAAGGCGTAGTTTTGTACTTACTGGAGGACTCGGAAAATTCCTCGTTCAAGACTACCTAGATCCGAATTTCGGAATGGACATCCTTGTCCGCCTAATAAAAAAGGATGCCCCTAGTGTGCGATCCTTGCAAGACCGCGGAGTGACAGGAACCGTACTAGGTGAGAACCGTTTTTTTAGAGGTCGACAACGTCTTACAGATGAGGACCAGTTTGGCAAAATATATAAAGAGATCAACGCAGTTCTGAATAACCAAACCCTGCTCAAAGAACTAGGTTTTTCATCACTAGAAGTGAAGCGGAAGACCGCCGGCTGCTGGGCAAAGTCCTCATTTCTTCTAAGCAAAAGTATTGGATTTGAAAAGATGCTCAACCTTGTTGATCAGCTTAATAGAATCCTCGCCAAACCGCCAAATTTCTCCCTCAACAGCGTCATCTTGATCCGGAATCGTGGTGAAAGAAATCGGCAGCTGTTGGAAAATCTATCTACTCAATTGAAATTGGTACTCTACGAAGATTGTCTAAACGAGCGTGTCCCTGATTTCGACTTTTGTCACTCAGACTTCGAATCTTACCTTACTGCCTCTTCTTATATGATTGATATTGAAGGGAAAGACAATATGACTTCCGATGAACCAATAGAATTTGCTGAAATGATGAGGCATTTTAAGGAGAAAGGTCGCTGGACCGCAGACACTCCTGAAGAGTTTGACGTTGACATTTTACGTAGAAAATTGATCTCATTCGATGATGTAGGAAACGAAGAAACATCGGGCACCATCCTAGAACATCTGCACGGAGAGATAAGCTGGGAAGGACGAAGATACTTCTACTTAGATCGCCAATGGTATCGGATCGATAGCGGATTTGTAAAGGCACTTAATATTCAATGTCAGGCGGTTATAGATCAGTACTTGGATGAACATCTCCTCGTCTTGCCCTTCGATACCCGAAGAGACGAGAGATGCTTTACCGACAAATATCTCGGCCAATCCGGCTGCATCGTGCTCGACACCATAATACAAGACCACATCGAAGCTTGTGACTTGCTAATATTTGATACCGAGTCCTTGTATATCGTCCACATAAAGCGTGGATTCAACAACTCAATGCGCGAGCTCGCGGCGCAAGTATCGCTTGCAGCACGGCGGATCGCGCAGGACAGCTTAAGCGACTTTGCATTTATTAAAGGGATAGAAAACCAAGCCCGAGCAGGCCGGAAAAGTCCAAATCTTCGTCGGCAGCGGATTGCCGCGCAGACATTCCCAGCAGAGGGGTTGGTCGGACTTTTCAAAGGTCGAAAGCTAAACAAAATAACATTCTGCTTAGCCTTTGCAGATCTTAGCGACCACCCACGACATATAAAGACCGACCTAGATCGATTTGAGTCAAATATGGCGAAATATTCCCTATTGAATTTGAGTCAAGAGGTAAGAAAGTACGGTTTTGATTTTAAAGTAGTTCAGTTGAGAAAGTAGTGATTGGTAGAGAATAAAAAGCTTGATCATTAAAACCTATCTCATTTTCTGCTCGTCATTTGTTCGCTATATCATTCTAAATAAATAAAGATCACAACTTTATTCGTCGGAACACTTTTGGTACTACCGCATATTTTATACAATGTGCATATACATAAATTCAAATTACCTCCATCTCAAAAAAAAGCTCTAAATAAGATATCTCGAAGATACCAATAATGCTCTTATCATTTTCAAGTAATT
The DNA here is from genome assembly GCA_030706735.1 of Bacteroidota bacterium. Taxonomy (GTDB): domain Bacteria; phylum Bacteroidota; class Bacteroidia; order Chitinophagales; family Chitinophagaceae; genus Puia. The sequence continues at coordinate 4,022 of JAUZNZ010000039.1, forward strand.
CTATTTGACAAAGCCCTTATCAAAAGTCACTTCAGCTAATCAACTTGGAACATGGTAACTTTACGACAAGATCAGCCCGTTGAATACAAAGCAAGGATTATGATGGAATATACTCAAAAAGAATTTGACTTTTTTATCAGTCATGCATCCGAAGATAAAGAGAGGTTTGTCAAACCTTTAGTAAAAGAATTAAAAAGGCTTGGATTTAAAGTCTGGTATGATGAGATGACGCTTAAATTAGGCGATTCCCTTTTTGAAGAAATCTCCAACGGAATAAAAAACTCAAATTTTGGGATTGTCGTTATAAGTAAAAGTTTTTTGAAAAAAGCATGGGCTAAGAAGGAACTGAATGGGCTAATTAATAAAGAAATTATTACAAATAGCAAGGTAATATTGCCGGTATGGCTCGATATTGAAGTGGATGACGTTTTATCTTTTTCTCCATTGCTGGCAGACAAAGTATCTATTTCTGTCAAACCAAATGAAATAGACAAGGTAATCGCTCAAATTCTTTCTGCAACAAATTTGGAAATTATCCCACGTGAGACGATTTTAGAACAAATTGATTATTTAAGAAATTGTACTGAAGATGAAAGGAATAAATATATTATAGACACAGAAGCGCGAATAAAAAACCTGATATATTTTCAAGAAGCATATTATAACTGGTTCACTTCTGATGATGTTTTTGAAGGTGACGAATGGGATGACTTGCTTGCTGACAAAAAGAGATTTGAATTGCAGAGTTCGTATCGTCTACCATATAATGTTACTTATAATTCGGAGTTTCATCCGAAAAACGGAATGAATGAAATTTTAATACTTGCAAAAAAATGGATAAGACAAAAGGCAAACGCAGCAGAAATATATGAACTGATATTCCTAATTGATTGGTATCATGAACTTGATCTACCTTATTTGCTTTGGGGCTATCCTGAGCAATCATTAAAGGACATGGAAACGCATAATTTGTGTTTTACAGCACCATTTACTACCAATCCAAAGAAAATTTTTCGCAGGACTCAAATTGAAGAAGGGATGAAGGAAATATTTGCTAGCTACTATTCTGTGGATGAACAAGACATTTCAAATGCTTCTTTTGAGTTTCTAATCTCGCATGTTAGCCACGAAATGATAGTTGAGGGTTCAGAAAAATAAAAATACTACTTAATGAAAGCCAAAGTAGAATATAGACTGACGCCCTCTGATAATTCAAAGGCCTCAATGTCGCGGTGATCCGGTGGCCGTTGACTGGTAATCTTTACTTTCGGGCCGTAACATGAGTATGGTTTCCAGGCTCGTTATTCCTATGTTTTATTAAGTAAAAAGACACTTGTAACATTTCTGCATTGCAATGAATTGCATGCAAAATTTGTGACGCGGTACACAATTCGAACCATTTTGGTGTTACCTGGCGACCATCATTTATGATGCCTGGTGTCGACCCGGGTGAAAAAGTTGAGGAAGAGCACGATGAAGAATAAGAATATGATCGAATGCAGGATGACCACGTATTTCCCCGCAGCGGTCGTTGGAAAGATGTCCCCGAAACCGATCGTCGAGGAGGTCATGAAGCTGAAATAGACGAAATCGAGCCGGGAGTGAGCCGTTCCCTCCAGCAGGTTAAGTCCCCCGTATATGACAGCAAAATCGAAGGTAATCTCGATGTAGTTGAGGAACAGGAGCAGGATCGAACGCTTGGACGACCGGGGTTCATCGAAAATCTCCGAGGCAAAGAACAGGGTCGCAATATAAAAAATCGTTTCCGACAGCAGGTAGCCGGTTATCGCCTGGATGAACCTATTCGAATACCATCCCAACAGCAGGGACAGGAAGGGAAAGAGGAGCTTCAACAAGACATAGAATTCGATAGCCAGCTTTTTATACGTGGAACCCTGCCTGCCAAAGCTATTCCGGATGTAAATCCCCGGATAAAGAAACTGCTGCACGATCAGAAAAAGCCGGAAGATCTTCTCCAGCCCTATGTCATTGTGCGTTTCATTGTTCCAGACCTTGTACAGGTTCAACCGCTGGCGCCGGATGACCGAATACGCAGAACGGAGATTGTCTTCGGGGCGACCGAAGAGAAGTTTGCGCAAAAAAGAGGTCTTAGGCTTAGGTTGGGTCATTGCTAATATTGGGACAAATTAGCAAAAAAAACCTCAACTCCGAGAGGAGAGATGATTGACCCGTCCTAAATTAACTATACACTAAAAATTAGTGTATGTCATTGGAAAAGAGCCAAAATGAGTTACCTGCCCTCAAAAAGACAGGAGGTCATTATGACCGCCTGGCGGTTCAGAAGATTGTAGAGGCCATCGAAGGGGGTATGCCCCGTAGTGAAATTTATTTGATTTATGGTCTATCCCGCAGCACGGTTTGTGGCTGGATGCGGGAATACGGGTCGCCATCTTACCAGGCAAGCCATCGCGGGCAGCTTACTCAGGCGCAGAAGCGGTCCATGATCCGGGCTATCCGGGAAGGGCGCATGACACTGCAGGAGGCCAAGTTGGCCTATCAGGAAAATGGCGATCTTAGCGCCGATATGAACAAAGAAGCTCATTTTGTTCCCCCGCAGGAAGACCCTGAAAACAAGGCCCTGGAAAAAGCACTGCAGGAGGCGCATTTGAAGATCAAGGCACTCAATACCCTCATTGATGTAGCCGAGGATCAGTTTAAGATACCCATCCGAAAAAAGCCTGGTGCCAGGCAGTCAAAACCCTGAAACAGGACTATCCCGACCTGGGTATGAGAGTACTGTGCGGACTGTTTGGCAAAACCCGCCATGCCTGGTATGACCGGCAATGGCGAGAGCAGCAGGATATTTTTAGCGATGAGATTATTTTACAAACCGTCCAAAAAATGAGGCAGCAGTTACCTCGTGCAGGAACACGAAAATTACATGAACTCATAGCCCCTGAGCTGGCAGCCCATGGCATCGAAGTGGGTCGAGATTATTTATTTGATCTCCTGGCCCGCCACAAGCTGCTGATCCGGCAACGCAAAAGAAAAGCGTTTACCACCGACTCCCGGCACTGGATGCGAAAGTATACCAACCTGACCTGCCAACTGGTTATTGACCGGCCCGAGCAGCTTTGGGTAAGTGATATGACCTACATCGCCTTTTTTCATTACAGGGGTTTTTCCCTGCACCAAACGAACCTACTTCGTTACCGTTTGCTCCAGGCTTTCCAATTTCTTTCTTAGCCATGGTGATTCCTTTATCAAAAGTGATTTTTTGTAACTCGCAACGGCGCTTGACTTATCACCCTTTGCCTTGTACATGTCACCGAGAAATTCATACGCGGAAAAACTCCCCGGATAATTTTTTAGGTTCATCACAAAAAGGTTTTTAGACCTCTCAAATTGTTTCTTCTCATTAAAAAGAAAATAAGCCAAATTATTAACTACACCCTCCGGCGGCAACAGGGTCTTTCCATCTTCATCTGTGATACAATACTTAGCCGTAAGGTTTTCAAAGTGTGCTGTAAGAAATGACGCAAAATTGAACATGGAATCTTGATAATAACGATCCCTTATTACCAATGGATAATCCTTGAAAATAAAATGCAGCGCATCATATGTCGCAATAAGAGGGATCGAACCATGGCTGTCCTCGTCGTAGTATTTAAAGCCCGCTTCCAAATTGTTTTGATTAGCCGCCATGTAGTGAGCCAGTCTAAGTATAGAACGGGAATGCAAAGTGCCCGTCGTGGAATCCTTCTGAAGTGTCGTTGTATCCATCTCGCCTGGCTGCGTATGTGCCATAGCTAAGAATAAGGATACCCCCCGAAAAGACCTTGCCTTCAAGGCCCCTTCAGTCTCCTGCAATAAAGCCCGGTTATCCCACCACATACTGGGGTCGATGGCAACATATCCCCGGAAAAGATTTGTATGATGCAGCAGTGCATCTATTACCATCAAACCCCCGATTGAATGGCCCACCAACATTCGATACCGGGTCGTCGGATATATGGAATCAGTATGCGGGATCAATTCTTTTTCCATAAACGCCATAAAAGCTTCCCCACCACCGGAAATACTCCCTGTCGCGCTATCGACCCATAACCCCCTGGCCACATGTGTTGGGGTAAGGTCCCTCATGCGGTTCGTGTTAACGATGCCAACAACGATCATCTCCGGCCAGAAATTATTGCCATGCACTGAGCTCAAATAGCTGATCGTTGATACCACATTGCCAAAATTGGATTCAGCATCGAATAAATAACAAACGGGATATTTTTTTTTCGGATCGTTCCTAGCTGATTCAGGCACGTGGATCCAGATCGTTCTTTTCTCATGCAACATTTTGGAATCGATACTGTCAATATGTCCCAGTAAGAGAGGATTGCCAGGTTGAGCTTTAATCCAATTGACACAAACTGATAAAACGATGGATAATAACAATATTCGCATCCTTGAAATTTACTGTAATAATGACACGCATATTTCCCAAATGTTGCAAAGGGTCTATTTTCAAACAAAAATCGGCGCCTTTAAAAGCAATCGGGAAAATGCTTTCCCATAAGAGCTTGCGAACGACAGAAAGAAATGTCCGTCCTAACAAGACGAACATAAGCCATAGTGAAAGCTTCCCTGGAATTTGTAGCGATCTAAATTAGAAAAAATCGCTAAAATTGGGATGCAATGAAAAAGACAAAATTCACCGAGAGCCAAATTATTGGCATTTTAAAGGAACAGGAAGCCGGCAAGAAGGTCGCCGAGATTTGCCGGGCTCATGGGATCAGCCAGCCGACCTTTTATGGATGGAAGAGCAAGTATTCAGGCTTGGAGGTCAATCAGGTCAAGCGAATGAAGGAGTTGGAGTCAGAGCTAAGCCAATACAAAAAGATCGTGGCGGAACAGACCCTGCATATCACGATACTGAAAGACGTAATTGAAAAAAAGCTATAGGGCCATCCGGGAGGCTTTTTCCCAATTGGCCGTCCGGCACAATCGCTGGGGCTTCTGGATGATGTTCCGACGACTTAGAAATCTTAATTATACCGACAATCACAAGCGCATGTACCGGATTTACACCGCGATGAAGCTAAACCTGAGACGTAAGCATAAAAAGCGGCTTCCGGCAAGGATTCTGGAGCCTTTAGCTCACCCCATTGCTCCCAATCTGACGTGGTCGATGGACTTCATGCATGATGGTCTGATCGGCGGTAAGCCGTTCCGGTCATTCAATATCATCGATGATTTTAACCGGGAATCCCTGGTTATTACCCTCGATACCAGTCTCACCAGCCAGCGCGTCATCCGCGAGCTGAACAGGCTGATCGAGTGGAGAGGGAAACCGGCGAAACTAAGGGTAGACAATGGCCCTGAGTTTGTGTCTGCAGCAATGGAGCAGTGGGCAGAAGAAAATCAAATCCACCTGAAGTTTATCCAAAAGGGAAAGCCTCACCAGAATGGCTATATCGAACGATTCAATCGAACCTACCGGGAAGAGATCCTGGGCAACTATGCCTTTGAAAGCCTGGCTCAGGCCAGAATGATGACGCAGGCCTGGATCTGGGTCTACAACAACGAGAGGCCTCACAGCTCTTTGGGATATATGACCCCACGGGGGTTCCTGTTGAAATATGGTAAATGCCCTAACGCACAAGACCCCACCTTCGCATTTCCCACATTCCAACAGGACGAAGAAAACAACTGGGAAACTATGTTCTTAACCGCTACAAGCTGAGGGAAGCGTTCATATCCATTTGAGCATGGGGTGGCAAGGGTGGCGCTGGACTGCAAAACGCGATCGGACGGGGAGCATTCCACATGGGATAGCGATGAGTGGTTTTATATCAATAAAGCCGGGCAGCGGGTGAATTCTTCAAAGAAGTGATGAATACTATTTGACGTTTTTGTTTGCAAGATGTCGCCGTGAACTAGGCAACTAGGACGTCTTGGAAATAACTGCCAGTTGGGCACAAAGCCTGTTTGCAACCCTCAAGCCTTCCCGAAGCCAAACAAAAAAGCCGCCCTGGATTTCGCCAGGACGGCTTCGTGATCCCGCTGGGACTCGAACCCAGGACCCATACATTAAAAGTGTATTGCTCTACCAACTGAGCTACGGAATCGGCCGGTCTGGCCGCGCAACGCGCGCGGGCCGAAGGAGCCAAAGGTATCCCATTTTTGGGAGTGCAAAAATAAGTGAATGCAAGCAGGTCACAAATTTTTTCTGCCTTTTTGCAGCCGTCCTGTTTCTCATTAACTTACAGCCATAACCTATAGAAGATGTCATTTTTCGAGAATAAAGTGGTCGTCATCACCGGAGGCAGCGACGGAATCGGCAAGGCACTGATCGCAAAGCTCATCCCCCTCGGCGCTAAGGTGGCGACCTGCGGACGCAGCCACGATAAGATCTATACCCTCCAGATGCAGTATTCCAACGTCCTGCTGCACGCCGTCGCCTGCGACGTCAGCAACGAACAGGAATGCCAACGCTTCATCGAATCGACGATCGAGACCTACGGCGGGATCGATATCCTCATCAACAATGCCGGCATCAGCATGCGCAGCCTGTTCAAGGACGTGGAACTGAGCGTCATGCGCCGGATCATGGACATCAATTTCTTCGGATCCATCTACTGCACGCGCTATGCCCTCCCCTCCATCCTGGAACGCAAGGGAAGCATCGTGGGCGTGTCGTCGATCGCCGGATACCGCGGCCTGCCCGGCCGCAGCGGCTATTCCGCGTCCAAGTTCGCCCTCCAGGGCTGGCTGGAGTCCCTGCGCACCGAACTGCTGCAAACCGGCGTCCAGGTGATGTGGGTGTCCCCCGGCTTCACCGCCTCCAATATCCGCAACGCCGCCCTGACGGCCAGCGGCAAACCCCAGGGACAGAGCCCGCTGGAGGAACATAGCCTGATGACGGCCGAGGAATGCGCGGAGCATATCCTCCGGGCCATCGAAAAACGCCGGCGCAGCACGGTACTGACCTTCGGCGGAAAGGCCCAGGTCTTCATCGCCCGCTTCCTACCACGCCTGGCCGACCGGATGACCCACCGCTATTTCTTCAAGCAAGGAGAACTTGTCAAATAATGGCGATCATCACCCTCACCTCCGACATCGGCGAGCAGGATTATCTCGTTGGCGCAGTCAAGGGGCAACTTATTCAGATCGACCCGGAGTTCCGGCTTCTCGACGTAACGCATGGCATCCCCCCCTTTAATTATCCACAAGCCGCCTACGTATGCCGGAACGCGCTAAAAAGCTTCCCGCCCCAGACCTATCATATCATCCTCGTCAATCTCTTCGAAAGACGCCCGGAACAACTGCTCCTGGCCTACCATAACGGCCAATACCTCCTCTGCGCCGACAACGGCCTGCTGTCCATGATCCTGGAAGGAAGGCCCGAAATGCTGATCGGCCTCCCGCTGGACAAGACGTCGATCCGGAACACCCTGTACTGCACCCGCGTCATGGGGCAGGCCATCCAGGCGATCTGCGCCGGAACCAGCCTGACGGAACTCGGCGTGCCCGACCCGCCCTTTATCGAAAAGAACCACCTGCGCGCCCTGACCGGCGACAACTGGATGGAGGGCCAGATCATCTTCATCGACAATTTCGAGAACGTGATCGTCAATATCACCCGCGACGAGTTCGAGGAACAACGCAAGGGCCGGAGCTTCCGCATCGTCTTCAAACGCGATGAAACGATCGACCGGATCAGCGAGAGCTATGCGGACGTCGCCGAAGGGGAAAAGCTGGCGCTGTTCAACTCCGCAGGGTACCTGGAGATCGCCATCCAAAAAGGCAATGCGGCGGGGCTCTTCGGGCTCCAGGGGTTCAGCGAACAGGCGCAGAATCAGTATTTGCAGAGCAGGTTGTTTTATCAGACCATTAAGGTGTTTTTTGAGTAGGCGCGGGCGGTGACGCCGGGCCCCGCGCCGTGGGGTTAATTAGTGGTTAATCCTTCATAAATTCAGGAAAAATCGCGTCCTTTGCTCTTCCTTTAAAATCAAGGCAATATGAAGTTTACCCGAGTGAACAACATGGTGGGTTGGATCGTGGGTGTGATCGCTTGTACCGTTTATGTGATGACCATGGAAGCTTCAGGCAGCTTCTGGGATTGCGGCGAGTTCGTCTCGAGCGCATATAAGGTGCAGATCCCTCACCCTCCGGGCGCCCCGTTGTTCGTATTGATGGGACGATTCTTCATCATCCTTTTCGGGGATAGCCCCCATACCGCGGCCCGCGCCGTCAACTTCATGAGCGCCATCGCCTCCGGCCTCTCCATCCTGTTCCTGTTCTGGACGATCACCCATTTCGCGCGGAAGATCGTACAGGCGGGTTCCAGCCCCAAGGCTGCCGGGAAGGCCTCGATGCCTACCCCGTTGGACGCCCTGACCAACGACCAGATCTTTACCATCATGAGCGCCGGCGTGATCGGCGCCCTGGCCTATTGCTTCTGCGACTCGTTCTGGTACAGCGCGGTCGAGGGGGAAGTGTACGCCAGCTCGGCCTTCTTCACCGCCCTGGTCTTCTGGGCCATCCTCAAGTGGGAGCACCAGGCCGACCAGCCAGGCTCGGATAAATGGATCATCTTCATCTTCTATACGATGGGCCTGTCCATCGGCGTCCACCTGCTGAACTTATTGACCATTCCGGCCATCGTGATGGTCTATTATTTCAAGCGGTACAAGCCGACCTTCTGGGGAACGATACTGGCCTTCGGGATCGGCTGCGTCATCACCGGGTTCGTGCAGAAGTTCGTGATCCAATACAGCATCAAGGGAGCCGCCTGGTTCGATATCTTCTTCGTCAACAGCCTTGGAACGCCGTTCTTCGTCGGCTTCGGCGCCTTTTTCGTGCTCCTGGCCGCCCTGCTGTTCATCGGCATACGCTGGTCCACGCGCAAGGGCTATTATTATGTCAAGTTGGCCCTCTGGTGCAGCTCCTTTATGCTGCTGGGCTATTCCACCTATTTCACCACGATGATCCGGTCGAATGCCGACCCGGCCGTGGACATGTACAATGTCGACAATCCCGTGAGCCTGGTGGGCTATCTGAGCCGCGACCAGTACGGCGACTGGCCGATCTTATACGGACCCGACTTCCAGGATCGCGCGCCGCGCGGAACGTCCGGGAATCTCTACGTCAAGGGCAAAGAGAAGTACGAGGTCGCCGGCAAGCTGTATTACGACAAGTGGGACAGCACGGAATCCTCCCATTTCTTCCCAAGGATGTGGGACGGCAATAACGATCGCGGGCAGATCGACTGCTACCGGAGCTTTGCCCACCTGGCCGAGGGGGATAACCCGACGATGGCCGACAATATCAAGTATTACATGAGCTACCAGAACGGCTGGATGTTCCTCCGGTATTTCATGTGGAGCTATGCGGGCAAACAAAACGACCTGCAGGGATTCGGGAATGCGCGCGACGGGAATTGCGTCACCGGCATTTCGTTCATCGACAATTATTTCCTGGGCGACCAGAGCAAACTACCCGATACGATCCACAAGAACAATAAGTCCTATAACAAGCTGTTCATGCTGCCCCTGATCCTGGGGCTGATCGGGCTGTTCTTCCAGCTGTCCCGAAGCAAGGGCGATTTCATCGTCACAGGCTTGCTATTCTTCTTTACGGGTTTCGCCATCGTCATCTACCTAAACCAGGCGGGCTACCAGCCGCGCGAACGGGACTATGCCTATGCGGGGGCCGAATACGCTTTTGCGATCTGGATCGGACTGGGTTATATCTGGGTTGCCGAGCAGTTCACCGCCTTCCTAAAAAGAGGCGTTACGGGCAACTATGCCGCGGCCGCACTCTGCCTATTAGTCGTCCCGATCAATATGGCCGCGCAGGAATGGGATGACCATGACCGGAGCCATAAGACCCTGGCGCGGGATATCGGCAAGGATTATTTAGAAAGCTGCCCGCAAAACGCCATCCTCTTCTCCTTCGGCGACAACGACACCTATCCGCTCTGGTATGCACAGGAGGTGGAAGGCATCCGCCCGGACGTACGCGTCATGAACTATAGCCTGTTCGGGACGGACTGGTATATCAACAATCTACGCTACAAGGTCAACCAAAGCGCGCCGACCGACGTCATCTTTACGCCGGAACAAATCCAGGGGAATGTGCGCGACGCCGTGTTGCTCAATGAGCTGCCGGGCTTCGATCAAAACAAATACCATGATCTGTATACGATGCTGAAGAAGGTGACGGCCAGCGACGATCCCAACTTTACGCGGCTGTCCGAGGAGGGGGATACGCTCAATTTCTTCCCCGTGCATAAGGCCAGCATACCCGTCGACAGCGCCCTGGTTCACAGCAATGGAACGGTAAACCCCGGGGACAGCGTGGTCAGCGAATTGCACCTGGATATCGCCAAGGACAAGAATTACCTGCTTAAGAACGAGCTGGGCGTGCTGGCGGTGATCGCGGGTAATAAGTGGAAACGCCCCATTTGTTTCAACTCGACCTATGAGATCGAGAGCCTGGGGCTGGGTAAGTATATCCGGCAGAACGGGTTGGTGGGCCGGTTGGTGCCGGTGGAAAACAAGAATAACGCGTATGGCAGCTACGATAATGACGCGTCCTATAAAGTGATCATGAACCAATTCGGATATGGCAATGCCGACAAACCGGGCGTCTATTACGATGAGGAGAACCGCCGTCACCTGAATACCTTACGCGCCACCCATGCACAGCTGGCCCTGAGCCTGATCGATGCGGGCAAGAAGGACTCCGCGCGCAAAATCCTGGAGCATTTCGACCAGCACGTGCTGGAGTCGAACTTCCCGTATGGGATGACGTCGAACCGTAGCAACCAGCATAACCGGATATCGATGTCCTTTCTCCTGGCGTGTTACCAGGCCGGCGATATGAACCTGGCCAAGAAGGTCGCGGCGTCCATCAAAAAGGATCTGCAACAACAAATGCGGTACTATAATGCCCTGGGGGAAAACATGCCGGACGAACAACTGGCGATCAACGCCCAGATGGTGCGGCAGCAAAAGGCCGGGAACCTGTCGGACAAGCAGATGCCCTTCGTCGACGATATCCTGTCCACGTACCAGATGCTGATGAACCTGGCACAATGGGATAAGGAATTCAACGCGCCGCCGAAGACAGGAACTGACAAACCCCTGTAAGTCAACCATTCTGCTCTTAAGAGCTAAATCCTGAAGGGATATTGCCCTCAATTTTCCCATGGCTGAAAGGGCAAAAAAATATGTGTAACTTGAAACTATGATCGGTTTTCATTTTTCCCGGTTCGATCCGAACGAACAGGGCAAGACCAAGTTCGACCAACTACTCGATGTGTTCCTTCAACTCCTGAGCTATACCAATGGAGATGTGGGTGAAGCCCTGCAATGGATGAACCAGCTGGACCGGGAATATAAGCTGACCGACGACGAATACGGGATGGGGGATTTTGTGGAAGACCTGAAAGACAAGGGCTATATCGACGAGAACAAGCAGACCGGCGAGATCAAGATCACCCCGAAGACGGAACAGGGCATCCGCAAGCGCAGCCTCGACGAGATCTTCGGCAAACTGAAGAAGACCAAGCAGGGCAATCACAATACCTTCCGGCCCGGACAGGGCGATGAGTTCAATCCCGAAACGAGGCCCTTCCGCTTCGGCGACCAGCTCGAGCAGATCGATTTTACCGAGTCCATCCGCAATGCACAGATCAACCACGGCATCGACAGCTTTTCCATGCAGGAAGACGACCTGGAGATCCGGGAAACGGATTATAAGGCACAGACCTCGACGGTGCTGATGATCGATATTTCGCACTCGATGATCCTCTATGGTGAGGACCGGATCACGCCGGCGAAGAAGGTGGCGATGGCGCTGAGCGAACTGATCGTGACCAAGTATCCGAAGGATACGCTGGATATCGTCGTCTTCGGCAATGACGCGTGGCCGGTGGAGATCAAGGACCTCCCCTATTTGCAGGTCGGCCCCTACCATACCAATACGGTGGCGGGTTTGGAGCTGGCCCTGGACATTTTGCGGCGGAGGCGGAATGCCAACAAGCAGATCTTCATGATCACGGACGGGAAGCCGACCTGCCTGAAGCTGGGCAAGCGCTATTACAAGAACAGCTTCGGGTTGGACCGAAAGATCACGAGCCGGTGCCTCAACCTGGCGGCGCAATGCAAAAAACTGAAGATCCCGATCACGACGTTTATGATCGCGAGCGATCCGTACTTACAACGCTTCGTCAACGAATTTACCGAGACTAATAACGGGAAGGCATTCTTCGCGTCGCTGGATCACCTCGGGGCCTTCATCTTCCGCGATTTCGAGAGCGGCAAACGGAAGACTGTATATTGAACACTAAAACGAGAAAATGGACATCAGTAAAATAAAGACGCTTGGCGACCTGAAGAAGGCCGGGTTCAAGCATCGAACGGTCAAGGAAGAGATCCGAGAAAACCTTATCAGAAAACTGCAGAACCAAGAAACGACCTTTCCCGGCATCATCGGTTACGAAGATTCCGTGATCCCCGATACGGAGCGGGCCTTGCTGTCCCGCCACAATATCCTTTTTTTAGGATTGCGCGGACAGGCGAAGACGCGCATGGCGCGGCAGATGGTCGAGCTCATGGATGAATACATCCCCTACATTACCGGCAGCGAGATCAATGACGATCCGACGCGGCCGATCTCCAAGTTTGCGCGGGACCTGGTGATCGCCAGGGGCGACGATACCCCGATCAGCTGGCTGCACCGCAGCGACCGCTATGGCGAGAAGCTGGCCACCCCGGACGTGAGCGTGGCGGACCTGATCGGCGACATCGATCCGATCAAGGCGGCCAACTTGCGCCTGAACTTTGCTGACGAGCAGGTGATCCACTTCGGCATCATCCCTAAGAGCAATCGAGGCATCTTCGTGATCAACGAGATCCCCGACTTGCAGGCGAGGATCCAGGTGTCCCTGTTCAATATCCTCGAAGAAGGAGATATCCAGATACGCGGTTTCAAGCTGCGCATGCCGCTGGACATGCTGTTCGTGTTCACGGCCAACCCGGAGGACTATACGAACCGCGGCTCCATCGTCACCCCGTTGAAAGACCGGATCGAGAGCCAGATCCTGACGCATTATCCCAAGACCATCGATACCGCCCTGGCGATTACGGAGCAGGAGGCGGATGTGCTGGAAGAACAGACGGATCGGGTCAAGGTGAGCGATCTCGTCAAGAGGTTGATCGAACAGGTGAGCTTCGAAGCCCGCACGAGCGAATATGTCGATAAGAAGAGCGGGGTGTCGGCGCGTCTGACCATTGCAGCCTTCGAAAATGCGATCAGCGCGGCCGAGCGCCGGGCCATATTAAATAAAGAGAAAGAGACGCAGGTATGGATGAGCGACCTGGTCGGCATCGTGCCTTCGATCACGGGCAAGATCGAGCTGGTGTATGAGGGCGAGCAGGAAGGCCCCTACCAGGTGGCGTTCAATCTGCTGGAAAAAGCATTCCGGACGCAGTTCGTGAATTACTTCCCGAATCCCGACCAGCTGAAGAAGCGTAAGACGGAGGCCAGGGACGAGAACCCATTCAAGTCGATCACGCACTGGTTCGACAAGGGCAACCAACTGAACCTTTTCTTCAATACGCGCGATGACGAGAAGATCGCGCAGCTCTATAAAGTCGATGGCCTGCATGCGCTGGTGAAGAAGTTCTTCAAGCTGGCCAATGAGAAGGAATCGGCCTTACTCATGGAATTCGTGCTGCATGGGCTGGCGGCTTATTCGCTGATCAGCAAGAAGGTCGTCGAAGGCCGGATCGAGTTCAAGGACCTGATCGGCTCGATGGTGAACCTCGGCTCCTCCGGGACCGGCAGCTATAGCAGCGATGAGGATTTCGACGGGGACGAGTTCAACTAAAAATTAAATCCCAGGCTGATATAGGGCAGGATACCCATCTCGCCGCTGACGAAAACGGGCGTCACCCCGCCGCGGAAATTGAAACCGCCATGAATAGGCTGTCTCCGATAACCAAAGCAGGTGGTCACAAAGAGGTATTGGTCGTTGAGCAGACCTGAGCTGCCGCCAATCGATATGTCATTGAACCCCTTGGTGTTCGTGATATCCAGGTAGGTCAGCCCCGCTCCCACTTCGAAATAATTCCCATTACGTCCGACCAGGTAGTTGAGCGCCACCGGGACGGTGATGAAGGCAGGGTCTTTGGTAAAGCTGAATCCCAGGCCCATCCTGATCCCCAGGCCATCCACCCTCTTGGAGAAGCGGGTATCATAGTTCATGGAAAGGGCCAGTCCGGTTCCCCCCAATTCCATAAAGAGGGCGTGCGGCGGGCGGTCGGTGACGAGATGGTCGCTAAGTGACTGCTTGCGAAGATGGATCGTATCGTCCTGGCTGTAGGCGCCGAAGAAGGAAAATGCGGCCGCGCCGGTGAGGGCAAGGCATAGGATGATAGAGGTTGATTTTTTCATATGTCATTTAGATTTGTTAAATAATATTCACCTCGCGTTCGAGCGTGACGCCGAATTTCCGCTTGACGCTTTGCAGGATTTCTTCGCTGAGTGCATAGATCTCGGCTCCGGTGGCCTGGCCGTAGTTGACGAGGACAAGCGCCTGTTTGGCATGGCAGCCGGCGTCGCCCTTGCGGTATCCCTTCCAGCCCGCCGCCTCGATGAGCCAACCCGCCGCCAGCTTGACGGCCCCATCGGGGTTCTTAAAGCCCACGATGCCGGGCGATTCGACCTGCAAGGCGGAAAATTGTTCCGCGCTTACGACCGGATTTTTAAAAAAACTGCCCGCATTGCCGGTCTGGGCCGGGTCGGGTAATTTAGCCTGGCGGATCCGGACGACGGCCCTGGAAATGGCCTGTATGCTCAATTGCCTGACGCCCATTTCGTCGAGCGCTTCTCGGATGGCGCCGTATTCGATATGGAATTTCGGGACCTTGCTGAGGCGATAGGTGACGTTGAGAATGACGAACCGGCCCCTGTACTCCTGTTTGAATATGCTATCCCGATAGCCGAAGCGGCAATCGTTGAGCGTGAACATCCGCACCTTGCCGGAGTGGAGGTCCCAAGCCTCCAGTTCATGAAAGACCTCTTTGATCTCGACGCCATAGGCGCCGATATTCTGCATGGGCGAGGCGCCGACGCTGCCGGGGATCAGGGAGAGGTTTTCGACGCCGGCCCAGTTGCGCTTGAGACAGTATTGGACGAAGCC
Organism: Bacteroidota bacterium; assembly: GCA_030706735.1. Classification (GTDB taxonomy): domain Bacteria; phylum Bacteroidota; class Bacteroidia; order Chitinophagales; family Chitinophagaceae; genus Puia. The sequence goes on from JAUZNZ010000039.1 coordinate 19,188, forward strand.
ATGCCAGTTCTCGCCGGCGCCGGCTTTTACGAAAACATGGTGTTCGGTCTCCGTCACGAGGTCGATCCCTTTGATGGCGTTGACGAGGACGAGGCCGTCGAAGTCTTTGGTCAGGAGGATGTTGCTGCCGCCGCCGAGGATCAGGGTGGGCATGGGGGGGCGGGCGGAGGGCGCGTCGGCACGGGCGGCGAAGGCGAGGCCTTCGGCGAGTTCGTCGGTGCTGGAAAATGAGGTGAAATATCGGGCGACGGCGTTAATTCCAAACGTATTGCAGGATCTCAGCGGGATGTTTTCGGCGATGTTCATCAGTGGATCAAAAATAGCTATTTAAAGTCAGACCGCGTCCACGTCGGGAATGATGACGACACCCCGAAATTTTTTGTGATGATGGAGGATCGTGGTCTGCTGCTGGATGGCGTGTTTCGCCAGGGCATTGATGTGCCCGTCCTTGGGCAGCTTCATCAATAACTCCATCAGGTATTGATTGCGGACGCGGGCGACGACGGGTTCGGCCGGTCCGACGAGGTAGGGCCCGAAGTCCCCTTTCAGGTTATTGGCGAAGAGATGAGCCGCCGAATCCACCACCTCCTTGTCCTTGTGCCGGAAGGTCACCAGGATGATCCGTGAAAAAGGAGGATAGAAGAACTGGCGCCGCCCTTCCAGCTCCTGGCGGTAAAAGGCGCCATAGTCATGGGCCTTGACCAGCGGCAGCAACGGGTGCTGCGTGTTGGCCACCTGGATGAGCACCTCCCCTACGTCCTGCTTGCGGCCGGCCCGGCCGCTGACCTGCTCCATCAACTGAAAAGCGCGCTCATTCACCCGAAAATCGGCAAAGCTCAGGATGCTGTCCGCGTCGAGGATGCCCACGAGGTTGACATGATCGAAATCCAGTCCTTTCACCACCATCTGCGTGCCGACGAGGATATCGATGCGCCGTTCTTCGAACTGGCGGATCAGCGTATCGTGGGCCGTCTTGCCGCGCACGCTGTCGATGTCCATGCGGGCGATGCGGGCCTTCGGGAAGATCTCTTCGAGGTGTTCTTCGATGCGTTCGGTGCCGAAGTTACGCTGTATGAATCGGTGGTTGCCGCAGGCGGCGCAGGTTTGAACCGGCGGATAGACGGTACCGCAATAATGGCAATGCAATTTATTGGTCAGCTTATGGTAGCTGAGGGAAACGTCGCAGTTCTGGCATTGGGGGATCCAGCCGCAGACCTCGCAGACCTGGTAGGGCGAGTACCCGCGACGGTTCTGGAAGAGGATGACCTGGGTTCCGAGCCCGAGGGCGCGGGCGATGGCCTCCTGGAGGACGGGGGTGATGATGATCTTATTTTTATCCTTGCTGATGAATTTCTTGGTGTCGACGATCTCGATGACGGGGAGGCGGAAGTTGCCGTAGCGCTCGTTGAGTTCGACGAGACCGTACTTGGAGGTGGAGGCGTTGAAGCTGCTCTCTAATGAAGGCGTGGCGCTTCCCAACAGTACCCTTGCTTTGAACAAGTTGGCGTAATAGATCGCCGCGTCGCGGGCATTGTACCTCGGTGCGGGCTCCTGCTGCTTGTATGATGGATCGTGCTCCTCGTCCACGACGATGAGGCCGAGGTCGCGGAAGGGCAGGAAGAGGGATGACCTGGCGCCGAGGATGATGCGGAGCTCTCCGCTGCGGATCTTGTTCCAGACCTCGAGGCGTTCATTCTGGCTGAACTTACTATGATAAATCCCGATGTTCCCCCCGAAATGTTTTTGCAAGCGGCGGATGATCTGGGAGGTGAGGGCGATCTCGGGCAGCAGGTAGAGTACCTGTTTATTTTGGATGATCGTCTGTTCGATCTGGCGGATGTAGACCTGGGTCTTGCCGCTGGAGGTGATGCCATGGAGCAGGCAGACGGATTTGTCCTGCCAAACGGCATTGACCTGGTCGAAGGCTTCGGTCTGTGCGGCGCTCATGTCGAAGTCGATGCTGATATCCTGCGGCGCGTACTGTATGCGATCGATGTTGCGTTTTTCGATGCGGAGGATGCCTTTGTCCACCAGGCCTTTGAGCTGCGCGTCCGAGGCGCCGGATTTTTTCAGCAGATCGGCGCGGGTGACGTCGCCCTGGGTCTTCGAGATGTGGAGGTAGGCCAGGAGGAGCTCCATTTGTTTAGGCGCGCGGGGTTTGGAGGAGGGAGCGCCGGCCCATTCGTTGATGAGCTCTTCGAGGCGTTCCTCGTTATGGTAGGCCGGATCGAGTAAAACGTAGGACTCCTTTTTGGGAGAGTAGGTCTGTTTTAAGGCTTCCCACACGAAGCAGATGCGCTTTTCGATCAGTCTCTTGATAACGGGATAGACGTGGGATGACTCGAGCAGTTGCTGCACTTCGGTGAGCTTCAGTTCCTTTTTTATGTGGAGGGCCTCGGCGACGACGAATTCATTGTTATCCAGGTGGGCAAAATCGTCGCCGGCCTCCTCATTGTAGACCAGGATGGTTTCGCTGCTGAGCTTGAAGTGTGCTGGGAGGGCAGCGGCCATGACCTCCCCTTCGCTGCAGAGGTAGTAGTTCGCGATCCATTCCCAGAGCTGTAATTGCGCCGGGTAGAGGATGGGTTCGGTGTCGAGCAGGTTGAGGATCTCCTTGGGCTCGAAGGCCTGCGGTTTGTCGGCGTGGAGGCGTTTTACGATACCCGCGTACTTCTTATTCTTCAGTTCCACTTCGACGCGGCAGCCCTCCCCGATCTGCGACCGGATGGCGACCGGCACGGACCAGGTATAATTTCTCGGGAGTGCGAGCGGAATGATGACTTCGGCGTACATGGGCGACGTGGCGGACATGGGGGGCAAAATTAGGCAAATAAAGCTACCTTTGAGGGCTGAATGCAAGAGGACAAAAACAAGACGGTAGCCTTTCACACGCTGGGTTGCAAGCTCAACTATTCGGAGACCTCCACCCTTTCGCGACTATTGGAAAAAGAAGGATTCGAGAAGCGGGAATTCGAGGAGAGCGCCGACGTATATGTGATCAATACCTGTTCCGTCACGGACAATGCCGATAAGGAATGCCGCCACCTGGTGCGGCGCATCCAGCGCCAGTCGCCGGAGAGCCTGGTGGTGGTGACGGGTTGCTATGCCCAGTTGAAGCCGGCGGAGATCGCGGCGATCCCGGGCGTAGACCTGGTCCTGGGGGCGGCCGAAAAGTTCAATCTCGTAGAACATTTGAAGGAGTTGTCCAAGGGGGCTCCGGGGGATGCCGCGCGGATCTGCAGCTGCGATATCGGGGAGGTGGAGGTATTCCATGCTTCGCATTCTATGAGCGATCGAACGAGAAGCTTTGTAAAAGTGCAGGACGGATGTGACTATAATTGCTCGTTTTGTACGATCCCAATGGCGAGGGGCAGGAGCCGGAGTGAATCCATCGATGCCACGGTCCGCCATGTGCGGCAGCTGGCGGAGGGCGGGCAGGTTCGGGAGGTCGTGCTGACGGGCGTGAATTTGGGGGATTTTGGGAAGGTGGGCGTTGGAGGCCGGGAAGGGGCGGTTAAACAGGAAGATTTTTTCGGGTTGATGCGGGAACTGGAGGGCGTGGATGGGATCGAGCGATTCCGGATCTCGTCGATCGAGCCGAACCTGCTGACGCCGGAAATGATCGAATGGGTGGCGGGAAGCCGGCGGTTCATGCCGCATTTTCATATTCCTTTACAAAGCGGCAGCAATAAGATCCTTGGCCTCATGCGCCGCCGGTACAAGCGAGAGCTCTATGCAGACCGGGTGCAGCTGATCAAGTCGCTGATGCCTCACTGCGCCATCGGCGTCGACGTCATCGTGGGCTTTCCCGGAGAGACGGAAGCCGATTTTCAGGAAACCGTCGAATTTTTGCAGGGGCTGGATATTTCCTACCTTCATGTCTTCACCTATTCTGAACGAGCCGACACGAGGGCGCTGGAGATCCGACCCGTCGTGCCGGTGGGCGTCCGCAATCTGCGAAATAAACAATTACGTAACTTATCCTGGGACAAAATGCAGTCCTTCACGCGTTTGCATGAGGGACAGACCCGGCCGGTGCTTTTCGAGGGGCATGTGAAAGGGCCGGTCATGGAGGGCTATACCGACAACTACATCAAGGTGACGACGGCCTATCGCGCGGAGTGGGTGAACCGGATCGTGGATTGGAGGCTTTGACGCGGCGGAGGGCGGGGGTCGAACAAAAGGGTGCTGGGTTTGTTAATCTAATCAAGTACAACACATGAAAAAATTCCAGGTTACCATACAATTCGAGATGAATGAGGAGTTCAGCGCACTGATCCCGCCGCACCGCACTTTTGTCAACCGTTTGATCAAGCAAGGCGTCATCGATCATTATGTGGTGACGATGGAAACGCAGCAGGTCTGGATCACGATGACGGCCGAAGACAAGGAGTCGGTGGAAAAATATCTTTCGAAGTCTCCCCTCTTCCCCTATTGGACCTATACCATCAATGAACTGTTCGTCGTGGACGGGCTGCACTATCGCCTGCCTGCGATGCAGATGAATTAAGGGGTCGCTAGGATTTGACCGACCAGGCGGGTTTGTGTTTCATCAGGCGCGGGTACACCGGACATTCGGGTACATGCGCGCCGGGCAGGTAGCCGCAACTCATCAGAAATTCTCCAACGATCTCTCCGCCCGTAAAGCGAAATTCCTGTTTGAATAGTTTCACCCACTCCTCCTTGCTCCTGGGGTGCTGTTTATCCAACCATTTTTTAAATGAGCCGAAATCCTTCTGGATCTGTTTGATGCGGCGGGCGTTCTCTATGGCGGCGGCAACCTTTAGGCGATTGCGGATGATGCCGGGATCGTTCAGGAGGCGGTCAATGTCGCGTTGTCCGTAGGCGGCGACGGTGGCGATGTCGAATTGGTCGTAGGCGGCAAAGAAGTTGTCCTTCTTGTTCAGGATGGTCGTCCAGGACAGACCGGCCTGATTGATCTCCAGGATGAGCCGGGCGAATAAGTGGTTGTCGTCGTCGATCGGGAAGCCGTATTCGTGGTCGTGATAGTGGACGTGGACGTTATTTCTTTCCATGCCGAGGACCGCGGCGCAATAGGTCTTGGGTTTGGGGGCGGCGAGACGTTTGGCTTTCGGCATGAGCTGAGATTGTGTACGTTTATGCGAAAGTAAAGAAATCGGTGAAAATGGTATCTTGCAGGCCATGATGAAATTCCTGATGAGGCCCATGGCGCTTGCCATTTGGGTACTTGCTGCGGGTCCGAGCTGCCTCGCGCAAAAAACGCAAAGCGTATATGATCCCGCCGGCCTGTTTGCCCCCGGCTTCTATACCGACAAAGCCCAGCCGTTTCATTCGGCGAATGGCGCGCCCGCTGCAAATTACTGGCAGAACCGGGCCGATTATACGATCAAGGCAAGCCTGGATACCGTGAAGAACGAACTGAGCGCCAACGAGGTCATCAGCTATACCAATAACAGCCCCGATACGCTACGAACGCTATGGCTGCAGCTGGATCAGAATACCTATCGCGCCGATGCGCGCGCTAACTTCTATACCGAACCGGCGCCCACGGAGTTTACGAAAGGGTATTCCATTGAATCCACGAAGGTCAACGGGCAGGATGCGGAAGTGGTGATAACCGATACGCGAATGCAGATCCGGTTAAGACATCCGTTGGCGCCCAAGAGCGGGAGCCTGAGCATTTCGATCCATTACCACTATACTATTCCTGGCGCCTTTGGCAGCCGCACAGATTGGGTGGCTACGCGGAACGGCAAGATCTATGAGATCGCACAGTGGTATCCCCGTATGTGCGTCTATGACGACCGCGAAGGTTGGAACACCCTACCCTTCCTGGGCAGCGGAGAATTTTACTGCGAATATGGAGACTTTGACTATACGGTTACCGTGCCGGCGGGCATGATCGTAGCGGGATCCGGGGAGTTGCAAAACCCTGGGGAGGTGTTGACGAAGAAGGAGCAGACTCGATTGGCGCAGGCGAAGAACAGCGATCAGACCGTGATGATCCGGGACGCGGCGGATATCGGCTCCGAGGCCGGCGTGGGCGCGGGGGCCGGCGTGGGGGGCCGCATGAGTTCGGGCAAGCTGCGAAGCTGGCATTTTAAGATGAAGAATACGCGGGATGTCGCGTTCGGGGCGTCGCGCGCCTATTTGTGGGATGCGGCAAGGGTTAAAGTTGGGAAATCGCGGCAGGCACTGGCGATGTCGGTCTATCCGGTAGAAAGCGCCGGTGACAGCGCCTGGGGACGCGCCACGGAATACCTTAAAGCCTCGATGGAAGAATTTTCCTCGACCTGGTTCGAATATCCCTATCCGGTAGCGATCAACGAGGCAGGCATCGCGGGAGGCATGGAATATCCCGGCATCGTATTCGACGGCATGACCGATAAGGGGAAGGTCTTGTACTGGGTGACGGCGCATGAGATCGGGCATAACTGGTTCCCTATGATCGTCGGTTCCGACGAACGACGGTATGGCTGGATGGACGAGGGTTTTAATACGTTCATCGATGTGTTAGCCTCAGACCATTTCCATGGAGGCGAATATGCTCCGAAGCGGGATGATGAATACGCTCCCGGTGGCGGCAACCCCGCAGACGAGATCCTTCCCTGGCTGAAGGATCCAGCCGCCCCGATGATGATGACGCGGGCCGACGCCATACCGGAGAAGTACCGGCATGCGATGACCTATTTCAAGCCTGCATTCGGCCTGGTGCTGCTGCGGGATGCGATACTCGGCAAGGAGCGTTTTGATTACGCTTTCCGGCAGTATATCCGGAACTGGGCATTCCGTCACCCCTCGCCTGTCGATTTCTTCCGCACGATGGACAATGAGGCGGGCGAAGATTTGAGTTGGTTCTGGCGGGAGTGGTACTATAACAACTGGACTCTCGACCTGGCAGTACAGGACGTCAGCTACGTGGATGGCGATCCGCAGAAAGGGGCTCGTATAACGATTGCCAACCTAGACAGGATGGCTATGCCTGCCGATCTGGAACTGACCTGGAAGGACGGGCACAAGGAGCGGATCAGGCTGCCCGTGGAGACCTGGCTGCAATCGGGCGTTCATGTGGTGGCCGTGCCGTCTGGGCAGGCGCTGGCTCAGGTCAGCGTCGACCCGGACCACCTGCTGCCGGATGAGAATCGGGGGAATAATATGTGGAAGGCGGGGTCTAAATAGACTCCGAAAAATTTTTGCCAAAAGACCTACAGACCTTATCTTTGCCGTCCTTTACCGGGTTTTCTGCCAGGTAAAGTCAAGGGAGTTTAGCTCAGTTGGTTCAGAGCATCTGCCTTACAAGCAGAGGGTCGGCGGTTCGAGACCGTCAACTCCCACGAAGAAGACCCCGAGAGATCGGGGTCTTTTTTATTTCATTTTTGAGGGCAGCCGGATGGTGTCGCCTGCCACCATGAATGAGCCACTCCCAAGATGGTGGAGGGTCTTGGGATGTTTGATCTTCGGGTTGATCCAGGCCTTTTTGACTTCGAGCACGAAGAAATTGTATTTATTGACCAGGGTGGTATCGACGACCTTGCATTCCAAATTGGCATAACAGTGCGGGAGGAGGGGCGCCTTGACAAGAGAAGCCGGTTTCCAGCTCAGGGAGAAAGCCGCAAATTTATCCGTATCCCTTCCCGATGAATTGCCGACCTGCACGACTTCCTTCGAAAGTTCAACCGTTGGAATGGCAATCACGCATTCCTTCGTTGCCTTCAGGATACTGAAGGTATAATCCCGATTACTGATGACGCAGCCGATGAGCGGGGGTTCGAATTCCAGCATGGTATGCCAGGACATGGTCATGACATTTCTTTTGTCGCCTCTTGCCGTCGTCAGCATGACGACGGGCCCGGGCTCAAGCAGACCATAGACTTTTGAAAGTGGGAAGGATCTCATTTCTTATACGGCGCCTTTTTTAGTTTGTTTCAACGCCTTTCGTACGGCCGAAATGACCACAGCCACCCAAAAGACCAGCTGAACAAAGAGCAGGGTCAGCATGCCCCAATTGAAGGCGCCGGTCCTATGCGCCAGTGAGCAGATCGCGATGGTCATCACCGACAGGCAAATCAAGGTGACCCCGACCTGGAGCCATCGCCATTTTATCGATACCAAATAATATTTTCGGCTAAGGATATGTGCTAGCCAGGTAACGGACAAAATAAGGATCACGGGCAGAAAAAATACGTTCAGTCCATAGGAATAGCTACCAAAAACATAAAACGTGTCATGCAGCTGAATATCAATGGTCCTGTTGCCGACAATGAACGGCGGCAGCAACATGGCGAGGAGTAGCCATAATTCCGGGAAGCGAAAAAAAATCTTCATTTGTCCGAAGATAATATCACTAATATAAAAATGCAACCCAGGAGTCTAAAAAGGACTGGCACGGACTTTGTTTTATGTATATCCCCGGCCCTCCCGCAGCTAACCTTGAATGGACTATTTTTGAAAGTAGAACTACCATATATTCTTCTTGCTGAGGACGATCCGGACGACCAGCTCACCTTTTCGGAGGCTTTTTCAAAGCTAAACTCCTCTGTTTCATTGAAGATCGTCCAGGATGGCGATGAACTCCTGGATTTTCTCGATGGGTGTCCTGATCCGCTCCTTCCGCTTATCATGGTACTGGATTACGAAATGCCGCATCTGACCGGCGCCGACGTGCTGCGATATCTTGCCGTCTGCCGGAGATTCAACCACATTCCTAAAATTGTCTGGAGCACGTCGACACGTGAAAAAGATATTTCCGAGTGCATGCAACTGGGCGCCGCGCGCTATTTTACCAAGCCCGCCACGAACCAGGAATTGGAAGAATTCATCATTGGGGTCTATGCATTCGTCAACCGCCAGTTCCAGATGGTGCAGGATTGAATTTGGATTTTCCCATATTTATCGTAATATTGCAATGTAATGATGTAATATGGGGCTCACCAAATCCGAAATTTTCACCGAAAGGCAGAACAGACTCTCGTCCATGATGAAGGCCCTGGCTCACCCGGCCCGGATCGCCATTGTCCAGCATCTGATCAAGACAAATGCCTGTATCTGCGGCGACCTGGTAGATGAACTCGGCCTGGCCCAGCCCACGATATCCCAGCATTTGAAAGAACTGAAGAACGCCGGGCTGATCAAAGGAACCATCGAAGGAACCAGCGTATGCTACTGCATCGACGAGAAGACCTGGAAAATGTATCAAAAAGAATTTGCCGCCTTTTTTGTCACCTATCAAGCGGCAACGAATTGTTGCAAATAAAAACATTTACAATGGAAACTACCGAACAAATCAAAGACATGGTCAGGCAGAAGTACAGCCAGATCGCACTGCAGGACAAGGATGACAATCAATCCTCCTGCTGCGGTTCCGGTTGCTGCTCCCTGGAAACGACGAATATCATGACCGACGACTACAGCACCCTCGAGGGCTACAACCCCGACGCCGACCTTGGACTCGGATGCGGTCTCCCCACGCAATTCGCAAGGATCAAAAAGGGCGACGTCGTCATCGACCTGGGATCCGGAGCAGGTAATGACTGCTTCATCGCAAGGTCTGAAACCGGCGAAACCGGGAAGGTCATTGGCATCGACTTCACGCCGGCCATGATCGAGAAAGCAAGGGCCAATGCCGACAAACTCGGCTTTCACAACGTCGAATTCCGGCAAGGGGACATCGAGAAAATGCCGGTGACCTCCGGCACGGCCGACGTCATCGTCAGCAATTGTGTCCTGAACCTGGTTCCGAATAAATTGGGCGTATTTCGGGAAATGTACCGTGTACTCAAACCCGGCGGCCATTTCTGCATCTCCGATATCGTCCTTGCCGGCGCATTGCCGCAAAAGATCCGGGAAGCCGCGGAAATGTATGCCGGCTGCGTGTCGGGCGCCATCCAAAAGGAAGCCTACCTGGAACTCATTGATCGGACGGGATTCAAGCAGGTTGCCGTGCAGAAAGAGAAACTGATTTCCCTGCCCGACGATATTTTGAGCCAATATCTATCCGAAGACGATGTGAGGGCATTCAGGCAATCGGGCGCCGGCATTTACAGCATCACCGTTTATGCCGAGAAAGCTGACGAGTCATGATCAAGAAATCCGTTTCGGAACTGCTCGGAACGTTTGCCCTCGTCTTTTGCGGAACAGGCGCCGTCATCATCGACAAGGAAACGGGAGGCGGCGTCTCGCATGTGGGCGTTGCCATCACGTTCGGCCTCATTGTCATGGCTATGATCTATGCACTCGGAGAAATCTCCGGCGCACATATCAATCCGGCAGTCAGTATTGCGTTCGCGCTATCGGGCAGACTTCCTGGGCGGGCGTTGCCCTACTATATCACAAGCCAGGTCGCCGGGGCCCTGGTGGCGAGTATCGTGCTTAAAATGTTGTTTCCTGCCAACGATCTGCTGGGGACTACCCTTCCCGCCGGCTCGGATCTTCAGTCCTTCGTGCTGGAATTTATCCTGACCTACTTCCTGATGCTCGTCATCATGCATGTTTCCACGGGGCCGAAGGAGCAGGGACTATTTGCCGGCATCGCCGTAGGTTCCGTCATTTTGCTGGAGGCGATGTTCGCCGGACCGATCTGCGGCGCATCCATGAACCCGGCCCGATCGCTTGCCCCTGCGTTGGTATCGGGTCATTTTGAGAGCCTTTGGCTATACCTGGTCGCCCCCGTGGGAGGGGCCGCTCTGGCGATACCGACCTGGAAATACCTGACCGATAAAAAGTCAAGCATATGAAAATCGCATTGTTCTCCGATATACATGCCAACCTGCCGGCGCTGGAAGCCTTCTTTGAACAGGTCGGTGCGAGTAAGCCCGATGCCCTCTATTGCCTGGGGGATCTGGTGGGCTATAATATCTGGCCGAATGAAGTCATTCGAGAGATCCGCCGCCGGGGCATCCCTACGATTGCGGGCAATTATGATTTCGGAATCGGGCGCAGCAGCGATGATTGCGGCTGCGCGTATAAGACGGATGATGAAAAAGCGAATGGCGCGATCTCCATCTCCTTCACCAACGAGGTCGTCGGGGATGATGAACGAAATTATCTGCGTACCCTGCCCGCTCATCTGAAGATCGAATTCCAGCTTAACCAGGACAAATTGAATCTGCTTCTGGTGCATGGCAGTCCCCGGCGGATCAATGAATACCTTTTCGAGGACAGAGAGGAAAAAAGCCTGTTGCGTATCATGGAGGATGCCGACGCAGACGTCATGTGCTTCGGGCATACGCATAAACCCTACCACCGCGTGTTGAATGCGGGCGGACAGGAACGTTTTCGTCATGCGATCAATATCGGCTCCGTGGGCAAGCCAAAGGACGGCAATCCGAAGGGAGGATATGTTCTCTTACACATCGACGCGGAGAGCAGCATCGGTAAAAAGGACAGTATCCGGGTGGAGTTTGTCCGTTTCGACTACGATGTCGAAAAGGCGGCGAGGGCGGTGGAGAAAAGCCCCTTGCCGGATGCGTATGCGGAAAGTCTGCGTAAAGGAGTATGAAAGCTATGCAAGATACAGGCGAAGTGTTGATCGTCGGTGCAGGTCCAACAGGATTGATGCTGGCCTGTCAACTTGCCTTACGCGGAATCCCCTTCCGGATCATCGACACCAACAGAGATCATACCACTCAATCGCGCGCCATTGTCATTCATGCCGCCTCCATGGAACTATTTGCGCAAATGGGCGTTGCCGACCGTTTTTTGGAGCTTGGAAAACCTGTCCAGGCCATTAATTTTATCGTAAAAGGAAAAGTTGCCGAGCATATTGCGCTGTTTTCCGAATTCGGAAAGAGTCTGACGGAATTTCCGTTCTTCCTGGCGCTGGAACAATCGAAAACAGAAAAGCTGCTATCGGATTATCTTGAGAAGCGCGGTCATACCGTGGATTGGAATACCGAATTGATCTCCCTGACCCAGACCACGGAACAAGTCCAGGCCGTTCTCAGAAAAGATGGAGTAAAGGAAGAGGGAGCGGCGGCCACGTGGCTCGTCGGCGCGGATGGAGCAAAAAGCAAGGTCAGACACCTCCTGAACATTCCCTTTGGAGGGGAAACCTATCCCATGGACCTATTTGTGCTTGATTGCAAGATAGACTGGCCATTAAAGAATAATGAATTGTCGATTGCCTTTTCCGATCATTCCTTTGCCGGCTTCTTCCCTTTGCCTGAAGACAGGTGTCGCGTGGTCGGTTTTGTACCAGACGAATTTGCAGGTAAGACGGATCTCCGATTTGAGGATGTGCAGGCAGGTTTTGCAGACCGAATGCAGATGGACGCCCGACTCTATGATCCCAGCTGGATCTCGACCTATCGGGCTCATCATCGCTATGTTTCCGAGTTCAGGAAGGGCCGCTGTTTTCTCGCGGGAGACGCCGCGCATGTACACTCTCCCGTGGGCGCCCAGGGAATGAATACCGGTTTGCATGATGCCTATAACCTGGCGTGGAAACTGGCCCTTGTCATGCAGGGCAAAGCAAAGGAAACGCTGCTTTCCTCTTACCAGGACGAGAGACTTCCTTTTGCCCGGCAACTGGTGCGAACAACGGACAGGGCATTTGGCTTTACGGTCAGCCGAAGTCCTTTTGTGAAAGTCATGCGCATGCACGTCGCGCCGCACCTGCTGGCCCTTGTCGTAAAGATCAAATTCATTGCCCGCTTCGTATTCAAGAATATCTCTCAAATCGGCATAACGTACAGGAATAGCGCCTTTGAAAAAGCTTCGGAAGGATCCTTTCCGCCTGCCGCGCCCAAGCCCGGACAGAGGCTGCCTCTTATCGGGTTTGAGGACAGCGCGGGACGGCTCGTCAATGTCCAGCATGTAGTAAATACCGTTACGTTCCATCTTCTCATCCTGCTTGAAGAGGCCAAGGGAGATAGGGCGCATGGGTTAACAGACCTTGCCGGGAAATACCCCGACATCATTTCTGTACGCTCCATTCCTTTAGCAAAAGGATCAGCTCCGTTGTTTCAGCGACTGGGAATAAAAAAGGAAGGATTCTTCCTCATACGGCCCGACCTATATATTGCCTATCGCAGCAGCCGTCTGGAGACAGACGGCCTGGCCATATACCTTGATTCATTCCTCACTCGATGAAAACTCGAAGAACGGATCCTTATGGAGCGAAGGTATAAACCAACAAGCTCGCCGGCTGACCGGATGCGGCACGCGCTGCAACCACCAGACTATTCAGCGCAGGTATGAGCAGCGAGGTACGTGCCCCGGTTCGGGTCGGAATATTGGCCGTCCGCTGCCATGTGCCGCCTTCCTCCCGGAAAATGCTGATTGCTCCGGCACCGCCGCTTACGAATAGCTTCCCGGCCCCTGAGTAATAATACAGATCATCCGCGTCACCCGTCATGTCTTCGGAATTTAGTATGCTGCCCGTACGGCCATCGAATACAACCAACCTGGCCGGCCGCCGGTAGCCGACAAAGACCCGGTGACGTATGGTGTCCACCGCCATGGGAAAATTCGCACTGGCGGCGGGATCCTCCCATCTGCCAACTAACAGCCCACGCTTCAGATCCACCACACCCACCTGATGGACGTCAGGCAGGTTAACGAATAACAAGGACAAGCTCTTATCCAGTTGGAACGACTCCGGATGGGCGGGCAGCTTAATGTCCCCTACCTGCCGGTGTGTCACCGGGTCGATGACCGCAATGCCGCCACTCCCGTATCCCACATAGATCTTCCGGGAGGCGGAATCAACGCGCACGTCATCGGCGTCAGACCCCAGGTGAATGGTGGCCAGCTTTTCATAGGTTCTTGCGTTGTAAAAACAGCCATCGCCGCTGCCTCCGTTGGCAACAAACAATTCCCTGGTCTGCGGAATATATCCGATCCCCTGGGGTTCGTCCAGCCCGGTAATGCTGTGCAGCACCCGGCCATTAGCCAGATCAACTACTTCGAGTGTATTGTTGCCGAGCGCGGCCACATAGACGAACCCCTCCTTCAGGTTCACGTCCATATGGTCAATCCGACCCTTCACTTCAGGCATCGGGATCGTCCGGGTCAGTTTGAGTTGATCCTTGCCGAATGAAGGCTGTCCCTGACAACGGGAGAAAAAAAACAGCGACAGGAGTGACACGAGCGACATGAGCGCTGCCGGCACTGCCGGCACTGTCGGCACGAAGAGTCGTATATGCGCCCGGTTCATAGCCTGGAATTCGTTTGTTGCAGCGCGGCCTTCAGGCCTTTTGCCAATTTTTCCGGGTCGCCTACTGCCCAGAAGTGCATCATGAACAGGCGCGGTTCGTCAAAGAGCATGTGGTTGTGGATCGCCGTCACGGAAATCCCATTCTCCGTCAATGCCTGCACCACCGGGTTCACCTCACTGGCCAGCAACACAAAATCGCCGGTTGTCCCCGCCCTTCCGCCGTCCATCTGGAAATTGATCCCGGTTGCCATACCCATGGGCGCGGGCATTTCCATCCCTCCCTCCGTCAATTTTTCTTTTCGCGGGAATGAATATTGCAATAGCATCCCGTTATGCTTCCCCGATCTTCCCAAGACCGCCTCCACCTTCGACCAATCCGGGCTGTTGGCGGCCGCCGGAGACGCCGGAGCCGCGGTTGGCCCCATGGGCGTACCCGTTGCCTTCAGTACCGATACGATCGAGGCGGCCAGCGTCATGGCATTTCCGCTGCCCGAGATATGGATGAATTTAATGTTGGGCCGCTCGTTCAGCAGATGATTATGCATGGCGGTAAGAGAAAGGTGGGCCTTGACGAGGAGGCCGACGACGCGTCCCACTTCGGTGTCGAGCAAGACCAGGTCACCCATCGCCATGGCCTGGTCTCCCATTCCGATCAAGCCGATCCAGGAGGTGAGCGCCAAACCGGGCGAGACGGGGAAATCACCGATCTTCACGGTCAGGTCGGCGCGGGGAAAGGTGATCCGGTAGACCTGCCCTTGTACAGCGCCCTTTTTGCCGAATACTTTGTCGAGGCCGGCGGAATCAATTTGAGCAAAACTGCTGCCGGCATAGAGTAGGGCGAGCAGGCAAAGCAACATTCTGTTACGCGTGTTCATAAAATTGGAAATTTAATGGATGCAAATTTACGCCTAACCCATGAACAAGCATATTTTTTACTTAGCCTGGCCGCCGCGGTTTGGGTCGGCGCGGCCGCGGATGAATAGGTAGCTAGTGCGAAGCGTCGACGATCTTTTCGTTGGCACGGTGAACCCAGTCGTCCATGAATATTTTTTCGAAATAGGCGGCGATATCCGGTTGCTCGATGATGACGCCGGCATCCCGATTGCGGAGGCACCCATCTGCCGACCAGTTCTGGCTACTGATCATCACCACTTTGGAATCCACCACGATGCCCTTGTTGTGCACGCCCCGCTGCACGCGCAGCACCTGGTCGAGGTCGAACTCCTTAAGCTTCTCAATCCACTGGCTCGTATTCTCGAACTCGCTGGTGATCAGGCGGACGTCGAGACCTTTTTTGTGCGCATCGCTGAGGGCCTTCACCAGCAGCATGAAATCTTTATCTTCCGGCTTGTCGGATGGATGCACGTATTGGGTCTGCATGAAGACGCTGCGTTGGGCGGACTGGATAAGCGCGAGCACGTTGTCCACATACATGCTCGTATGCTGTCCCGGGTCGGGGGTCAACAGGGGGTGTACCGTGGCGTTCACATCGCTAAACAGTCTTTTTTGTCCCAGGCCCAGGGGTGCACTGGGATTGAAATTGAAGGCGCCGGAATGCAGGGAGGACTTGTTTGTTTCCGTCTTCAGGCTCTTCATCGCCTTTTGGATGGTTTTTCGCACGGCCGTATCGCCGTCATCCTGTCCACCCTGCGCGATGGCAAAGTCGTTCAGGATGTAGGCCTCGAACAAACCGGCCAGGTCCTGCTGGAATATGATGACATGCCAGTCGCGGTCGGCATTTTTTAGGCTGCCTCTCGCCGGATCCTTCGCCTTCAGGTTGGGTTGATTGCTGACATTGAAATTTCCGCTGGAAAGCCAGAAGGCGTTTTTGTCGCGCACAGCGACCTTGATATGATAGGCGGTCGGATAGATCCATTCCGTGACGACCGGATCGTTGCGGGTCAATGCCCAATTGATCGCCGCCCTGCCATTGCCGGATTTCAAAATATCCGCGCGGGTCTCATCGTCCGGTTGATTGGCGGTGGGGTTCCTTGGCGGATGGTCGAGCACCATTTTGAAGGCCACCTTGCCCGGTTTGACCACGCCTTCGACCGTTTTCAGCAGGTCGCCGGACGTGAAGTCGTAAAGGGCGATATTGAGGTGCGATTGGGTCTGGCTCAGGAAGTCCTGCAATACGGTGAAGCCGTCGTCGGGGCTGGCGTACGCGAGGATGGTCATCTTGCCGGTGAGGGGTTTGAGGGGCTGGGTCGCCGCCTTATAGACGAGCTGACTCTTTGCGGGCTTGACGGCCGTGGCCTTGGCTACGGTGGCCGCGGAGGTTTTGGCGGGGG